>JAKFBZ010000052.1:0-47091 GCA_036676945.1 Marmoricola sp. | reverse complement strand
CGCCGACCTCGGCCGAACTCGCCTCGGTGGTGGCCGCCACCGTCGTCGTCTGCCTGCACGTGACCGGCTCATCGATGGCCTGGTCGGTACGCCGGCCGTTCGCCTCCGAGATGCGCAGCGCCCGGGCCACCCCCGCACCCCCGGTGGTGATGGTCGGCTACAGCGCCCGGCTGGCGCTCTCGACGACGTTCCTGGGACTGCTCTTCTCGGCGACCGCGTACGCCGTCGACTGGCGGGCCGCCGTCATCCTCGCGGTGCCGCTGCTCTGCTGGTCCGGGTACCGGCTGACCCGTACCGCCCGGGCCTGGGCGGATCCGCCGACGCGGGCGCGGGTGATCGCGGTCGTCTCGACCTGACCTGACCTGACCCGGCCGGAATTGAACCGACAGGCCCGACCACCAGGGGTCGAGCCTGTCGAGACAGGACGTACGGCGGACCTAGTTCTTGGCCGTCGCCTCGGTCTTGCAGCTCTCGAGCTTCTTGGTGCTCTCGTTGAGCAGCGTGGTGCTCTCGGCCGTCTGCGTGTACGACGACACGATCAGCTTCGTCACGTAGCTCTCCGGCATCTCCTTGGCGAGGCAGGCCTCCAGCTTGGCGGCGTCGATCTTCGCGTCGGACTTCGCGATGACCTGCGCCTGCTTCTTCTGGTAGTCCACGCAGCCGAGGAACGACTCGGCGAAGTCGGTGGCGAGCGCCTTGTCGAACTTCGCCTCGGACTGGTTCAGCGCGCCCTTGGCGTCGATCAGCTTGGCCGCCTTCAGCTTCTTGGCGCCGACGGTCCCGACGAAGTCGTCGGCGAAGCACTTGGCCTCGGCGGCGTTCAGCGCGCCGGAGGAGTCAGCGCTGAAGGACTTCGCGATGTTCGCCGCGATCTTCTTCTCTTCTGCAGTGAGCTTGGGCTTGTCACTCGAGTCCGACCCGCACGCGGAGACCGCGAGCAGGAGCAGGACTGCGACGGCAGCTAGAACCGCCTTCTTCATGAGATCTCCGTTGCGTTGATTCGGTCCGCCAGGGCGCGAACCCGGGGTAAGCCTGCCGCATCGACCTGTGAATAGCTTGAGGACCCCGCCATTCGAACAGATGCTCGAAAACGCCGGAAGGTCCTTTCTGTGGCGATGCGTAACTTCGCAGCGGAACCGTCGTTGGGTCTTTTGCCGTCACTGGCACCTCGGGGTGGCCCCCTGGCACCTCATGTCGACGTTTCTGGGAGTTCGACTATGAAGAAGTTGCTCGCTTCGTGCGTGGTAGCGCTGATTGCGCTGCTCACGACCGTGGGGCTGGCGCCTGCCGCGCAGGCCTACCCCGACGTGACTATTGACCTGACCGTGAACCGCCAGGTCCTCTACGGCGGCGAGAACTTCACGGCGACGGGCACGTCCAACGTGAACTGCGCCTGGAACCTCGAGTGGAACGGCGTCGTGCGCAACGGCGCCGGTTCGTCCGGCTCGCCGTTCTCCACGACCTACACCGCGCCTCCTGTGACGAAGATCACCAAGATCCCGTTGCACGGCACCTGCACCTACGCCGACCCGACCGCCCAGCGCGCAGCGCGTGCCGCGGCGCCTTCGGCCGTGTGGGAGCGGACCATCATGATCACCGTCCTCCCGCGCGGGAGCGCGACCGCTCCGCCGGACAACGGCGCCGACCTGCCGAACACCGGTGGGCCGAACATCCTCTTCCTGCTCGGTGGTCTCGGCCTCCTTCTCGCCGGCGCAACCGCGGTCACCGTGGCGCGCCGACGTGCTGAGGACGCCGACATTGTCACCGGGCAGGCCTGAGACTGCCCCTCGTGGGCAGTGAATCTCTCCTCGGGTCAAAGCGCCGGAAGATCGGCTTCGCACTGATCCTGCTCGCCCTCGTGGCGGTCGGGATCTTTGCGTGGCAGGCGATCACGGCCTCCCGGGCGTTGCTCGACGCCCGGGAGCAGGCTGACCGGGTCCAGGCGCTGATCCGGGCCGGAGACTTCGACGGGGCGGCCCAGGAGCTGCAGGCGCTCCGGGAGAACACCCACCAGGCGCACACCGCGACCGACGGGCTTCTCTGGGACCTGGGCAAGCGTGTCCCGTACGTCGGCCGCAACGTCGGAGCGGTCCAGACGGTCGCGGCGGTGCTCGACACGGCCACCGAGGACAACGCGCCGGTGGCGCTCGCCTTGAGCCGTGCCGTCGACGAAGGTCGCTTCCGCCCTGACCAGGGCCACTTCGACCTGACGGCGGTCAAGGAGCTCTCCCCGGCGGTGACGCGTGCTGCGGGCTCGATCGAGCAGGCCGCGTCCGACCTCGACGACGTCCGTGCCGACCAGCTGACCTTCCCGTTCAACGACCTCGTCGGCGATCTCCAGGACCAGGTGGAGAGCGCCCGTTCGGCGGCCAACGCGACGGCGACCGCCTTCGACCTGCTTCCGGACATGCTCGGTGAGCAAGGAGCGCGCACCTACCTGTTGATGATCCAGAACCCGGCCGAGCTCCGCTCCACCGGTGGCCTGCCCGGATCGCTGGCCCTGCTGCGCGCCGACAAGGGCCAGGTCACGATGGGCTGGCAGGGTTCGGCCACCGAGATCAACCGGGGCGGCTTCTCAGCACCCGTGGTCAAGCTGCCCAAGGACACCGAGGCGCAGTACGGCACCACCATGACCACCGACTTCCGGGACCTGAACTTCACCCCCGACTTCCCCGAAGCGGCGCAGATCGCCAAGACGATGGTCGAGCGCCGTCAGGGCGGCAAGATCGACGGCGTCGTCTCGATCGACCCGATCGCGCTCGCCGGTCTGATGAGCGGGACCGGGCCGGTGCAGGTCACCCCCACGATCACCCTCAACGCCGGCAATGTGGCTGCGACGCTGCTCAACCAGACCTACAAGGCGCTCCCGGACCCGGTGGCTCAGGACAACTTCTTCGAGGCCGTGGCCCGCAAGGTGTTCGACTCGGTCATGGCAGGTCAGGGCAACCAGCAGCAGTCGATCAAGGGCATCGCCCAGGCGGCCGGCCAGCACCGGGTGCTGATGTGGTCGGCGCACCCGACCGAGCAGCAGCGGCTCACCGGGACCGCGGTCGGCGGCGAGCTGAACGGCACGCTCCCGGAGACTCCCGAGGTCGGGATGTACCTCAACGACGCCGTGGCCGGGAAGGTCGACTACTACTTGCAGTACCGGAGCGCGGTCTCGGCCGTCGACTGCCGCAAGGACCGTTCCCAGGACCTGCGCGCCTCCCTGGCGCTCACCTCGACGGTGCCCGCTGACTTCGCCGGCCTCCCGGTCTGGGTCCTCGGCGACGGGAGCTTCGCTCCACGCGGCACCATCGCCGCCAATCTGCGCATCTACGCGCCGCGCGGGGGCGAGATCACCGGGCTCAAGGTCGACGGCGAGACCCACTCGGTGACGGCGGACCAGCACGAGGGCCGCCAGGTGGCGTTCCTCCCGCTCGCGTTGAAACCCGGACAGGAGATGACCGTGACCGCCGACATCCGCACCGCGAAGGGGCAGGACGGCAACGGTCGCTTCAACTTCACTCCCGGAATGGTCCCGGCACCGAACGGCGTCAAGATCGCGTCCGCCTGCGACTGACCTGTCGGCGCTCATCGAGCGGGTGACGGTGCGGTGACGGACGCGGGGTCGCACCCGCAACAGTGACAGGACTACTGTCACCGTCATGGATTTCAGCCCGTCTCCACGCGCCGCCGAGCTCGCCGCCCTGCTCTCCGCCTTCGTCACCGACGAGGTCGAACCGGTCCAGGCCGACTACCACCGTGACGTGGCCGCGGCCCGCGAGGCGGGCACCTGGGCGGAATCGCCGATCCTGGGGGAACTCCGTGCGAAGGCGCGCGCCCAGGGGCTGTGGAACCTCTTCCTCCCGGTCGGCCACGACCAGCCGTACGCCGAGCAGTACGGCACCCATGGCTCCGCCGGGCTGAGCAACAGCGACTACGCCCCGCTGGCCGAGATCATGGGCCGGGCGACGTTCCTGGCGCCGTACGTCTTCAACTGCAACGCACCCGACACCGGGAACATGGAGGTGCTGCTCAAGTACGGCACCGACGAGCAGAAGCAGGAGTGGCTCGAGCCGCTGCTCGACGGCCGGATCCGGTCCGCCTTCGGGATGACCGAGCCCGGGGTCGCCTCCTCCGATGCCACCAACATGGCGGCCACCGCGGTCGTCGACGGTGACGAGGTGGTCATCAACGGCCGCAAGTGGTTCTCCACCGGCGTCGGCCACCCCGACTGCAAGGTCATGATCTTCATGGGGCTCGGGGACCCTGAGGCGGACCGCCACCACCGGCACACGATGGTGCTGGTGCCGATGGACACCCCGGGGGTGAAGGTCGAGCGGCTGCTCTCCACGAACCACGTGTACGACGAACCGGTCGGCCACGGTGAGGTCTCCTTCACCGACGTCCGGGTGCCGAAGGCGAACATCCTGCTCGGCGAGGGACGCGCCTTCGAGATCGCCCAGGGCCGCCTCGGGCCGGGACGCATCCACCACTGCATGCGGCTGATCGGCCAGGCCGAGGTGGCCCTCGAACTGGCGGTCAAGCGGGGTATCTCCCGGACGGCGTTCGGAAAGCCCCTGGTGAAGCTCGGCGGCAACATGGAGCGGATCGCCGACGCCCGGATCGCGATCGACCAGGCCCGGTTGCTGGTCCTCAACGCCGCCTGGAAGCTCGACGTCGGCGGGCCGCTCAACGCGCTGTCGGAGGTGAGCCAGATCAAGGTGATCGTCCCGAACATCACCCAGCAGATCGTGGACATGGCGATCCAGCTGCACGGTGGCGGCGGCATGTCCCAGGACTCGCCGCTCTCCGCGATGTGGACCAATGCCCGGGCCCTGCGCCTGGCCGACGGACCGGACGAGGTGCACCGCAACGTGGTGGCGCGCATCGAGATCGGCAAGTACCGATGACCGAGCGCACCGACGAGGCCAACGCGCCGGTCGTCTCGGCGACCCCGCTGTACGACGCCGGCGAGGTCCCGACCCGCTCGCTGGTCACCGGCGGCGCCTCCGGACTCGGCGCCGCGCTCTGCCGGGCGCTGATCGCTCGTGGCGACCAGGTGCTCAGCGCAGACATGAACCTGCCCGACGAACCCATCGACGGCGTCGGGTACCTGACCCTGGACGTGCGCTCCGACCAGGACTGGTCCGATGCCGTCGCCTGGGTCGACCGTGAGTGGGGAGGCCTCGACCTCCTCTTCAACAACGCAGGCGTCGCCGGCGGCGGTCGGATCGACGTGGCCGGCCTTGACGAGTGGCAGTGGATCACTGAGATCAACCTCTTCGGTGTCGTCCGTGGCACCCGTGCCTTCGTGCCCACGATGAAACGCCAGGGCTCCGGGACGATCGTGAACACCGCCTCGCTCGCCGGCCTGGTGCACCCCGCCGGGATGGCGTCCTACAACGCGGTGAAGGCCGCCGTGGTCGCCTTCTCCGAGACGATGGGCCACGAGCTCGCCGAGTACGGGATCAAGGTGTCGGTGGTCTGCCCGTCGTACTTCCAGACGCCGCTGGTCGAGAACATGCAGGGCAGTGACACCGCGGTCGGCGCCGTGATCGGTGCGCTGGTGGCGAACTCGCCGGTCAGTGCCGACGACATCGCAGCGGCTGTGCTCCAGGGGCTGGCCGACGGCGAGGAGTTGATCCTTCCCGACGAGGCGGCGAAGGCGGCGTACGGGCTGAAGGTCGCCGACCGGGCGGCGTACGACGCGGTGATGCGCAAGCAGGCCGCCCGACTGAATGCGATGGAGTGAAGCGTGGTTTCGACTGGCTCAACGAACGGTGAGATCGAAGGGGCCTCGCAGGTCCGGGACGAGGACGCGTTCGACGTCGAGGCGGTCCGGGGCTGGCTCGCGACCCAGGGACGGGTGCTGGACGGCGACATCGCAGTCCAGCAGTTCGGCGGCGGGGCCTCCAACCTGACCTACTCGCTGCGCACCGCGACCGACGACCTGATCCTGCGCCGGCCCCCGGCCGGCAAGAAGGCGGCCGGAGCGCACGACATGGGGCGCGAGTACCGGATCCAGTCGGCACTGAAGGAGCCGTTCGGTCTGGTCCCGGACATGGTCGCCTTCTGCACCGATGACGCGGTGATCGGCTCCGACTTCTACGTGATGGAGCGGCTCGACGGTCTGATCCCGCGCCGGGACCTGCCTCCGGGACTCGACCTCGACGAAGCAGCCGCGGGCGACCTGTGCCGCACCTTCGTCGACACCCTGATCAAGCTGCACCGGGTCGACACCACCCGTCCCGACATCGCCGCGATCGGCAAGGGCAGCGGGTACGTCGAGCGCCAGATCACCGGTTGGTCGGGCCGCTACCGCAACGCGATCACCGAGGACGCCCCCAGCTTCGAGGGGGTGATGAGCTGGCTGGCCGAGCGGATGCCCGCCGACGTCGCCAATTGCGTGATCCACAACGACTACCGCTTCGACAACGTCGTCCTCGACCCGGAGATCCTGAACGGCGGACCCGCCCGGATCCTCGGCGTCCTGGACTGGGAGATGGCGACCCTCGGCGACCCGTTGATGGACCTCGGCGGGAACCTCGCCTACTGGGTCACCGACGCCGATGACGAGGGCTTCCAGCTCGTCCGGCGGCAGCCGAGCAACCTGCCGGGGATGTTCGACCGGGCCGAGTTCGCGGAGTACTACTGCGCGCAGATGGGGTTCCGTGTCAGCCCCGAGGAATGGAAGTTCTACGAGGTCTACGGGCTCTTCCGGTTCGCGGTGATCGCCCAGCAGATCTACTACCGCTACTACCACGGCCAGACCACCAACCCGATGTACGCGGCCTTCGGGCAGGCGATGCCGTACTACGAGGACCGCTGCCTGCGGATCATCGGCTGATGGGTCAGCTCCTGCTCGTCCGGCACGGCCAGGCGTCGTTCGGTTCCGCGGACTACGACGCGCTCTCGCCGCTCGGTTTCGAGCAGTCCCGGCTCCTGGGCGTGGCGCTCGCCGCGCGCGGGATCGTCGTCGACACCGTCGTCGGGGGAGCGATGCGCCGGCACCGTGAGACCGCCGAGACCTGTGCGGCCGCCGCCGGGTGGGACGTCGGCGAGCTCGTCGTCGACCAGGGCTGGGACGAGTTCGACTTCCTCGCCGTCCTGGCCGCGCACCCGACCGAGCACGCCGGCCCGGAGCCGACGAAGGCCGAGTTCCAGCGCTGGTTCGAGGAAGCCACCGCGGCCTGGATCGCAGGGGACGACCGGTCCTCCGGCGTAGCCGCGGGGGAGCAGGAGACGTTCGCGGCGTTCACCGATCGCGTCTCAGCCGCTCTCGACCGGACCGCCGCGCTGGCGTCCACCGGCACGGTCGCCGTCTTCACCTCGGGTGGCCCGGTGGCGTGGGCGGTCGCCTCGGTCCTGTCCGCCGGCGGCTCACCGGAGCTCTGGACCCGGCTGAACCGGATGTCGGTCAACTCCGGTCTGAGCCGCCTGGTCACCGGTTCCCGCGGGGTCAACCTGTTGAGTTTCAACGAGCAGTCCCACCTCGATGTCGTGCCCGGCACGCTGTCCTACCGCTAGCTCCGGCCGGTCGACGCGATCTGCTCCAGGATCGTCGGGTCGCTGATCTTGTCGTCGCGGGCCAGCAGGACGACCTTCGAGATGACCTCGGCCGTGCGGGGGTCGTCGTCGGCGAAGGGGAGGAAGATCCGGCCGCGGTGCTGGGCGCTGACCGGGATGATGCAGATCGCGTTGCCCGGGACCAGGTGCACGACACCCGAACCGAGATGGACCGAGTAGCTGCCCAGCCCGCCGCGGATCCGTGCGTGGTGGCCGGTGGTCTCCACGTTGCGCAGTCCGAGCAGGTCCGCGGTCTCCTCGACGAGCCGGGCCCGCATCTCCAGCGACGACTCGCTCGTCTCGGGGATGAACCCGCCGGAATGGGCGACGGAGACGACCAGGTCGAGGTCGCGCATGACCTCGCTGAAGATCCGCGGCGGCACCTCGTCGAGGAGCAATGCCTGTCCCCCACGGTGGAACGTCACGTCCTCGACGGTCGCGTCCTCGACTTCCGCCGGCGTTCCCCAGCCCTCCAGCAGGCTGCACCACGCGGTGATCCGCTCGCTGTGGAAGGTCCGGGAGAAGCCCTGCTCGAAGTCCGCGACCCAGCCGCGCGAGGTGAAGATCCCGCCGGCCTGGCGCGCCGCGAGTTGGTGGCCGGCGTACCGCCGGGAGCGTCGGCCGTCGTCGGCGCGCTCGGACTCGGTCGGGGTGTAGAGCTCGCGGAAGAGCTGCCGGAAGGGTTGGCGCACCTGGCCCTGCATCGCAGCGTGCTGGAGCTCGGGCCACTCGTCCGAGGCCAGCAGGTCGACCGGGTGTGCGATCCGCAGCGAGCCACCACCCCAGCCGCGTGCCTCACCGCCCGGACCGACCAGCCCGGTGCCGTCGGCGGCCAGGTTCCCGGCGACACCGTCGGCCCGGACCAGGACCAGGTCGCGCAGCATGGGGGCCAGCACCGGGTGCCTCAGCAGGTCGCCGAGCTCGTCGGGCGTGAACTCCTCCCCGGTGACGCAGGAGCTCTCCAGAGACCTGCGCATCCGGGCCGTCTGGGCGCGCAGCGTGGTGGCGCGCTCGCGCAGCGCGGCGATCGCGGGCACCTTGGCGCTCTTCGCGGGCACGGCCTTGAGCGTCTTGTCGCCGCGCCGGACGGCGATCTCGGGGGCGCCGCGCTCGTCGATCCGCAGGGTGACGACCAGGTCGCCGTCGGCAGCCTCCAGCGGGCCGTCGGCGAGGTCGCGGACGGCGTCCGCCTCCATCGCCCAGATGAGCCGTTGCGGGTCGCGGAACCCCGCGGTCCGGGCCAGGTTCTCGAGCCCGACCTCGACCGCGGTGGTCTCCGACGCCCGTCGCTGGGAGCCCGAGCTGCGGTCGCCGGCGACGAACCCCCGGAGGAACTCGTAGCGCTCGAGCAGCACCGCTTCATCGCCGGCGGGCAGAGGTACCAGGCCCAGGGCGCGGACCGAGTCCTGGTGCCTCTTGCCGGTGATCCGCTCGACGAGGTCGCCTGCGGGCACGCGTCCGCGCAAGGCGTCCGCGAACAGAACGGCGCGCTTGTGCCCGCCCGCTGACGAGGCGTACTTGGCCGCGGCCAGGACCTGATCGAAGCGGTCCTCGCCGAGGTCGTCGATCACCGCGCCGAACCACGCGACATCCGCGGCACCGCGGACCAGGTCGTCGGGCTCGAGCGGTGTGCGCCTGCTCACCTCGCTGGCCCACTGGGCGCGGATCTCCTGGTCCACGGACCACGAGTTGTCATTGGTGTGCGCGTGCACCCACCAGACGGCGGACTCGAGTCCCGGCCAGTCCAGGTGCCCACCCACCAGTGCGGCCCACTGCGGGGCGTAGACCGCGACCTCGACCAGGCGCTTCTCACCGAGCTTGCCGGCGAGACGGCCGAACTCCTCGACGCTGTCGGTGGGGGTGGGCTGGTGGATCCGGATCAGGTGCGACAGCGCGCTGTCCCGGCTGTCGGTCCAGGCGTAGCCGCGGGCGAACGGTCGCTTGCCGAGCGCCGTGACCGCGCGCAGCAGACCTTCCGCGCCGTACGCCGAACGCAGCATCCGTGCGGTCGGGGACAAGACGGTCGGCAGATCGCCGCGATTCAGTTGCGCCTCCACCAGGGCGTCGCGGACCTCGTCCACCACCGCGGTGACAGCGGGGGAACGACCCCATTCCGGGGGGCGCAGCGAGGTCAGCTGTGAGAGCAGGCCGTGGTTGCCCCAGTAACCGCCGCTGCGGCCCTCGAGCTCGAGCAGTGCCTCGACGAGGTCGGCGCGGGTGGCGACGCCGCCGTCGTACGCAGCCACGACGAGAGCCCCCGGCGGCGGGAGCCGGAACGCCTGGTCCGGGACGTGGCGCACCAGCACGGTCTGGCCGATGTAGGTACGACGCTCGTCCGCGACGCGGGGTCCGTCGAAGATGTCGAAGGTTCCCTCCGGCTCGTCGAAGAAGCGGGCGAGGCGCCAGATCCGCGGGAGGTACTGGTCGAGGTCACCCGCTCGCTGGGCCTGTTCGAAGACGGTCGACAGGTCGCGCAGGTTGACCAGCGACCGCGCGTCCGGCTCGTTCGTGAGGTTGCCCCACTGGTCCTGCTCGACCGGCCGCCCCCGTTTGCGCCGGTACGCCGGCACCCCGTCGAGCTCATCGAGTGGCAGTTCCGCCGCGTAGAGCTCGAGCTGGGAGAGGACCGGGCCGGTCCAGGACGGACGCCAGGCGTGCCGCGCGACGTGCCAGAGGAGGCTGTTGCGCAGGGACGGGTCGTCGCCGGGGGTCGCCGGGAGGGCTCCGACGACCCGCTGGTTCGCCCGGTTCATCCACGACGCGTGGTCGACTCCCCGGACGGCGAGGAGTGCAACTTCGAGGCCGCCGTCGGTCAGGCTGTCCTTCGTCCGCTCCCACCACGGTTCCATCACCTCGGGGAGCGGAAGGCCGTCGCTGGTGCCGTTGATCCAGCGCACGTTGGCGAGGAGCTGGACCTCGCCCCACTCGGTGCGCACCTCGGTGTCCGCGTGCTCGGCGAGCCAGGCGCTCAACGAGGTCCACGCGCGGGCCGCGCCCTGGTGGTAGCCGTCGAAGTAGCCGGAGGGAACCGCGCCAGGGCGGACCGCCGGGGTCCGATCGTCCGCGCCGAAGCGCAGGGTCACGGGGATGGTGTCCGGGGCAGCCGTTCCGGACGACGTCCCCGGTGTGTCGGCGGTGTCCGTTCCGGTGGCTCGAGCGAGCTCCTCGCCCGCCCGTTGCTGTTCGGCGTTCCCGGCGCTCAGGCGCTCGATGCTGGCCGCCACTGCTTCTGCCGGCTGTGTCCGCAGGAGGCCGAGGGCGGTGGAGCGGAGGTCGGCGGCCGAGCGGCGCAGCGCGTTCTCGAGGAGCTCGGCCTCGGACCGGGTCGGCGCTCCGAGCCCGGACAGCACGCCTGCGACGACGCCGCGGATCTGCGACGACGCGTCGAGGAGGAACGGGTAGAGGACGTCGCGTCGTGGGGGCTTCTGCTCGGCCCAGCGGACGACAGCGTTGTAGCGGCCGACGGCACTGGCCGCCTTGACCAGGTCGGGGCTGAGGTCGGCCAGTGGCGAGTAGCAGACGAGTACGTCGGCAGCGAGGGACGAGCCGATCTGGACGGTCCGCTTTCCACCGCAGATCGCCGTACTCACCTCCGTGGCCTTGCCCAGGGTGCGCACCCGATCGGCCAGTGCGGCGCGCACGGACGCCGGAAGGTCGGCCCCGATCGTCTTCACGTAGTAGTGCTGGACCGGCCAGGCGCTGACGGCCGCGGCGTACACCGCCGGATCGGGATCGGCCAGTGCGACCCCGAGCAGGTCGAGCGCCTCGGGCAGGGCGAGGTCGGCGAGCAGTCGGGCCGCCGCGAGCCGGTGCGTCGGCTCCGGGTGCTGGAGCAGCGCCCCGGCGACGGGGATCGCGGCCGTCGCGTCGCTGTACGCCAGCGCCCACAGGCCCAGGAAGGCCGCCGGACCGGGGGCGTTCGCGAGGTCGCGCACGGCTGGGGGCCGGGTCAGGAAATCACGGAGCAGCACCAGGTTGCGGCCGATCTCCGCGGACTGCCGGACCTCGAACTCCTCGCCGACCCAGACGCCGGCCGCGCGCACGGTCGCGGCGAACCGGACCAGGTCGTGCTCGACGACGGCGTCGATGATCCGGGCCAGCGCCCCGGGGTGGGCGAGGTCGACCGATTCGAGGATCGTCTGGCGCAGGCCCTCGGAACGCTGCGCGCCACGGAGGTTCTCCGCGACAGCCTCCCAGCAGGCGGGGTCGGCGCAGGCCAGCAGGGCGACGTACGCGTTCTCATTGGGGCCGCCGATCTCCGACCGGCCGTTGACCGAGTCGAGGAGGGCGTCCCGGACTGCGTGGTCGCCGGCGTCGATGGCCGCCGCGAGCAGCCCGCCGGTCCTGGCGTAGTAGCCGAGGTGCACGGCCCAGTCGGCGTGCCAGCGGACCGGCTGCGGGTACCGCTGGGCGAGGGTGAGGAGCGCGAAGAGGTCGTGCCACCGCGCCTCGGCGGAGTGCTCGGGACGGGGCGAGCGGTATCCGCGCCGGTCCCAGCCCGACTGGTACGGCGTCGCCCGCGCCCAGATCCACCACCGGGCGATGTCCGCGGCGGCCTCGGGCGCGAACGCCCGGAAGACCTTGGCGAGCTTCCGCTCGGGGAGCGCGTCGAGCTTCGCCGCCACCGGCTGCACCGGGCGGTCGCGGTCCGCGAAGGTCTGCCCCACCTCGAAGGCCAGCGGGCCGGCGAGCAGGGTCGGCACTCTCAGGCCGTGTTCGGGCTCGCGTGCGCGGAAGCCCTCCAGCCGTCGCGCGGCCTCCTCCGGGGACAGCACCGGTCAGCCCCCGGCGAGAGCGACCAGGCGGACCAGGCGCAGCCGCGTGTCGGCCCGGACGGTGACGACCTCGTCCAGGCTCTCCACCTGGTGCTCGTCGACGAAGACGAAGTAGAGACCGTCCCCGAAGGCCTCGACGGCGCGCTCGAGTGCGGACGCGTGGTCGGGCAGCGGCGGCAGGTCCCGGCCCTCGCTCCCGTAGCGCCCGCTCTCGGTGCCGCGGGCGAGATCTGCCGGCGTCAGCACCCGGAGCACCCGCCGGGCGGCCTCGTGGCGGTCGGCCCGCGCGCGCTCGAGTTCGGAGCGCACCAGGACGTCGAGCAGGTCACGCCAGGCGTGGTCGCCGTCCGGTACCGCCAACGCCACGTCGTCGAGCGCGGACCGCTCGCCCACCACTTTGGTCTGCACGATCACGGCACCACTGTCTCTCATGGACCCGCGACCTGTCCGCCACTCCGCCGGTGCGGTTGGATGGGCGCCATGGCCAAGACGATCCTGATCACCGGGGCGAGCAGCGGGCTCGGAGCCGAGATGGCGCGCCAGTTCGCGGCGCTCGGCTACGACCTCGCGCTCTGCGCCCGGCGTACCGAGAAGCTCGACGCGCTGAAGGCCGAGATCCTCGCGGCCGACCCGGGGCGCCGGGTCGAGCTCCGTGCCCTCGACGTGACGGACGACGACCAGGTCTTCGAGGTGTTCCGCGCGTTCGCCGCCGACTTCGGCACGATCGACCGGATCATCATCAACGCCGGTCTCGGGAAGGGCGCGCCGCTCGGCACCGGCCGGTACGACGCCAACAAGCAGACCGCGATGACCAACTTCGTCGCGGCGCTGTGCCAGTCGGAGGCGGCGATGGAGATCTTCCGCGCGCAGAACGCCGGCCACTTCGTGATGATCTCGTCGCTGTCGGCCGTCCGCGGGATGCCCAAGACGCTGACGACGTACGCCGCCACCAAGGCCGGCGTCGCGCACCTGGCCGAGGGCCTGCGCGCGGAGCTCCACGGCAAGCCGATCAAGGTGACCGTCCTCTACCCGGGCTACATCGCCTCGGAGATGAACGAGAAGGTGGCTCAGTCGACGCCGCTGATGGCGTCCACGGAGAAGGGCGTCACCGCGATGGTCGGTGCGATCGAGAAGGAGAAGGCGTCGGCTGCTGTCCCGGCCTGGCCGTGGACCCCGCTGGGCTTCGTGATGAAGCACGCGCCGATGCCGGTGTTCAAGAAGCTGATCTGAGACGGGCCCGCAGAGCGTTCATCGAGCCTGTCGGGATGCGGTGACGGCCGCGCTCACGCCAGGAACTGCTCGACCAGCCCCGGCACGGCAGTCGCTGCGAGCGACACCGCCACCGCCTCCTCGAGGTCCATGATCTCGTAGGACTGCTCACCGGCAGCGGTCGTCGCGGTCAGGCTGACCAGTCCCGCTCGCCGCTGGAACCAGCTCTGCTGGATGTTCCAGCCGATGATCCCGGTGCGTTGCAGCACGTCCCGGCGTCCGCGCAGCGAACCCCAGCGGACCACCACGTACGACGGGGTCAGGGTGTGGCCGAGCCGGGCGTAGCGGTCCCGGCCGAGGAAGAAGCCGGCCACCGGCAGCGGCAGCGTGACCAGCAGCCACCAGGCGGGCAGGTCGTCCAGGAGCACCGCCAGCAGTGCGAGTGCGGGCACCAGTGCGAGCGGGACGACCCCACGGATCAGGCGCCGCCGCTGCGCCGCCGGTCCGTGCTGCACCAGCGGTCCGTGCAGCGCGGCCCTCTCTGCGACAACGGCCTCACCGACACCGAGCACGACCGCGCGAGGAGCCGCCGGCACCATCGGTGCCCGTCCCCGGGCGCCGCGGTCGAGACCGGTGACGATCGCGTTCAGGCGGCCGCCGCCCGCGAGCCGAAGCCCGAGAGGCTCGTACACCTCGACGCCGCGCAGACGGTCGAGGTCGATGCTCGTCTCCCGGGTCGTGAGCGCGCCGCGGCGTACGTGGTAGGTACGCCCCTGCTGGTTGCGGGTCAGGGTGAATCCCCAGTTCCCCAGCAGGTAGCCGATGATCGAGAGCACCGAGATCACCACCAGGAACGACAGGATCCCGGCCGGGATGGTCACGGCGAGCGGGAGTGCTTCGACGTCCTCGTCAAGGTGGGTCGAGTCCAGTGCGCTGACCGCCAGGTCGCCGAGGAACTGGCTCGACGCGGCCAGCGCGGCGAGCGCGATGACGAGACCGGACGTGGTGAGCGGTGCGTAGCGGACCCAGCTCGGGTCCAGCCGGACGATGACCGTCTCCTCCGCGGCGGCCGGGACCGGAGGTGTTCCGGCGGGGACGTCGGCAGCCTCGGCGCCGCTCGCGCGGTGCAGCAGGTCCTGCCGCAGCCGGTGAGCCTCGCCCGTGCCGAGCGAGTCGAGGACGACGCGCCCGTCTCCGGTGCGGCTCGCGCTCCCGGTGCCGATCTCGACCTTCTCCAGGCGGAGCACCCGGTGGATCGGCGAGGCGGTGAGCTCGACGGTGCGGACGCGGTCGATCGGCGCCGTCAGCACGCTACGACCCAGCAAACCGCGGCGGAGTTCGATCTGGCCGCTCGTGATCCGGAAGCGGGTGCTGAGGAACCGGACCACCCCGATCGCGATCGGGATCGCGACGCCGAGGAACCGCCACGGACTGCCCTCGTCGCCGGACCCGAGCACGAAGATGCCGATCAGCAACGGCAGGAACCGGATCAGTTCGTTGACCGGGTGCACGAGCAGCATCCGCAGGTCGAGGCGGCGCCAGTCGGCGTCGCGCTCGAGTTCGCTCACGTGGCGTCGCCTGCCTCGGCCTCGGTACGCCGGGTCAGTTCCTCGACGAGGTGCTCGGCGACCTCGCGGTCGAGGTCCTCGATCTTGAGCGGGCCGGCGGCCGACGCGGTGGTCACCGTCACCGAGGCGAGTCCGAACAACCGCATCACCGCTGTCTGATCCAGGTCCACGGTCTGCACCCGGGACATCGGCGCGATCCGGCGTTCCCGGCTCAGCCAGCCGCGCTGGGTGTAGACCGCCGTCGCCGTGCTCTCCCATCGGTGCACCCGGTAGCGGTAGATCGGCATCAGCACGCAGTACGCGGTCGCGACCAGGACGTACGCGACCCAGACCCACCAGGCCAGATCGAGGTCCCAGATGAAGTGGGCGGCGACAGCAGCGGCGGCGAGCAGGACGCTGCGGACCACGGCACCCAGCGCCCAGATACCCGGCGCCCGCGACGAGACCTGATGGGCGGGGTCACGGAGCAGCGCTGCGACCGGGGCGTTCGACGACATGACTGCAGCCTAGGAGGTCACCGTCAGTCGAGGAGCAGCCCGATGACTGCCAGTGCCTCGTCGACCCCGGTCTCGCGCTGCACGATCACGTCGTTGTACACGAACCCCTCGATCAGCCGCACGATCGCGTAGGCGAGCAGGCCGGTGTCGCCGCGGGGGACGAAGGTGCCGCGTGCCGCCTCCTCATCGAGAAGGCTGCGGACCTTCGCGACGAGGCGGTCCTGGAAAGGACCCCGGGCAGTGAGCAGCCGCAGGGCGGCGTACGTCTCGTTGCGGAGCAGGGCGTGGAGCGCCTCGGAGGCCACGATCGTCTCCAGGTACCGGCGCAGCGTCTCGAGCAACCGGCTCGCGCCCCGGCGCCGGGCGGTCGCCGCCCAGATGTCGGCGATCGCGCGTTCGCTGAGTGCCCAGATCACGTCCTGCAACAGCCGGTCGCGGTCCCCGGTCCAGCGGTACAGGGTGTTGCGGGAGACCGCGAGCTCACCCGCGAGCTCGCGCATGTCGAGGCGTTGTCCGGCCAGGTAGGTGCGGGTGGCCGCTGCGTACGCGTCCTCGGGGCTGGCCATGGATGCACCCTATCCCGTGTGAGGACACTTACAGGATGTGTCACTTGTAGGACACATCAGAAATGTGTAACTCTCTGGTCATGGACGCTGACGTCATCGTGATCGGAGCCGGCCTGGCCGGGCTCGTCGCCACCGCTGAGCTCGCCGACGCGGGCAAGAAGGTGCTGCTGCTGGACCAGGAGCCCGAGCAGAGCCTGGGAGGCCAGGCGTTCTGGTCGCTCGGCGGGCTGTTCCTGGTGGACACCCCCGAGCAGCGCCGGATGGGCATCAAGGACTCCCACGACCTCGCGCTCCAGGACTGGATGGGCAGCGCCCAGTTCGACCGCGAGTCCGACCACTGGCCGCGCAAGTGGGCCGAGGCGTACGTCGACTTCGCGGCCGGCGAGAAGCGGCAGTGGCTCTACGACCAGGGGCTGCGGATCTTCCCGGTCGTCGGCTGGGCCGAGCGCGGCGGCGGTCTCGCCGGCGGGCACGGCAACTCGGTCCCGCGGTTCCACCTGACCTGGGGCACCGGCCCCGGCGTGGTGGCGCCGTTCGAGCGCCGGGTGCGGGAGGCCGTCGGCAACGGCCTCGTCGAGATCCGGCACCGCCACCAGGTCGACGACCTGGTGAAGACCGGCGGCGTCGTCACCGGTGTCCGCGGCACCCTGCTCGCGCCCGACACCATGGACCGCGGCAAGGCGTCCAACCGCACGGCCGTCGGCGACTTCGAGTATGCCGCCCAGGCTGTGATCGTCACCTCGGGCGGGATCGGCGGCAACCACGACCAGGTCCGCAAGCAGTGGCCGGTCGACCGTCTCGGCCAGCCGCCGAAGACGATGGTCGCCGGCGTACCCGCGCACGTCGACGGGCGGATGCAGTTCATCACCGAGGCCGCCGGCGGTGAGATCATCAACCCGGACCGGATGTGGCACTACACCGAGGGCCTGAGGAACTGGGACCCGATCTGGGAGAACCACGGCATCCGGATCCTGCCCGGTCCGTCGTCTCTCTGGCTCTCCGCGACCGGCGACCGGTTCCCGGCGCCGTACCTGCCGGGCTTCGACACCCTCGGCACCCTGGGCGCGATCATGCGCACCGGCTACGACTACTCCTGGTTCGTCCTCACCCAGAAGGTGATCGAGAAGGAGTTCGCTCTCTCCGGCTCGGAGCAGAACCCGGACCTGACCGGCAAGGACATCAAGCTCCTGCTCTCCCGGGTCCGCCCCGGAGCGCCCGGTCCGGTCGAGGCGTTCAAGCAGCACGGCGAGGACTTCGTCGTCGCGGACACCCTCGAGGACCTGGTCGCCGGGATGAACCGGGTCACCGACTCGTCGCTGATCACCGTCGACTCGCTCCGCAAGACGATCACCGAGCGCGACCGTGAGCTCGACAACGCCTTCTCGAAGGACGTCCAGATCACCTTCCTGCGGGGGATGCGGAACTATCGCGGGGACAAGCTCATCCGGGTCGCCTCACCGCACAAGTTCCTCGACCCGAAGAACGGCCCGCTGATCGCCGTACGCCTCAACATCCTGACCCGCAAGACTCTCGGCGGTCTGCACACCGACCTCGACGCCCGGGTCCTGCAGCCGGACGGCACCCCGCTCCCCGGCGTGTACGCCGCAGGCGAAGTGGCCGGGTTCGGCGGCGGGGGCGTCCACGGCTACAACGCGCTCGAAGGGACCTTCCTCGGCGGCTGCATCTTCTCCGGTCGGACTGCCGGCCGTGCCGCCGCTGCCGCACTCGGCTGACCCGTCGCCCGGCCGGAGACTGGAATTCGCTCTCATCGGGACAGCGTCTCCGCAGGTCAGAGGCCCTTTTCGGGTCAACATCAGATCGTGGTTAATCGGTCCTGAAGTCCTGTTGGACCCCCGCGGAAAACCGGCCTAACTTCGTTTGTGAGCCCCGTCACCAAGAATCTTCGGGGTGCCACTCACCAAGGAGAAGCCATGACGCAGTCACAGGTCCGAGAGCACACCGGAAGTCGTGCCGCCCAGCGAGGGACCGGGATCGTGCGCCAGCCTCGGATCGCCGTCATCGGCGCCGGCTTCTCCGGCCTGGGCCTGGGTATCCGGCTCAAGCGGGCCGGCTTCAACGGCTTCCAGATCTTCGAGAAGGGGAGCAACGTCGGCGGCACCTGGAGGGACAACCGGTACCCGGGCCTGTCCTGCGACATCCCGTCTCGCTACTACTCCTACACGTTCGCGCCCAACCCGAGCTGGTCGAAGACCTTCTCCCCCGGTCCGGAGATCCAGGCCTACATCGAGAAGGTGGCCCGCAAGGAGCGGATGTCGGACTGGCTCCAGTACGAGACCCCGGTCACCGCGGCGCACTGGGAGGACGACGCCTGGAAGCTGTGGTCCGAGGACCGGTTCCTGGGGACCTTCGACTTCGTGATCACCGCCGTCGGGTTCCTGCACTACCCGACCTACCCGGACATCAAGGGACTCGACACCTTCAAGGGCAAGGTCGTCCACACCGCGGCGTGGGACCCCTCGACGACGTGGGCCGGCAAACGAGTCGGTGTGATCGGGAACGGGTCGTCCGGCACGCAGGTGGTCGGTGAGATCACCGACGACGTCAGCGAGCTCGTCCACTTCATGCGTACCCCGCAGTGGATGGTGCCGATGGACAAGAAGCCCTACCACCCGTTGTGGAAGGCCGCGCAGCGCTTCATCCCCGGCCTTGCCGGCAAGACGTTCAAGTTCTACGAGAAGGCGCAGGACGCTTTCGGTGAAGGCTTCACCGAACCGGGCCCCGGCCAGGACGCCTTCGTCCAGATGCCGCGTGACTTCCTCGCCGCAGCGGTCCCGGATCCCGAGCTCCGTGCCCAGCTCACGCCCGACTACCCGCCGGGCTGCCGCAGGCTGATCGTCTCGTCGGAGTACTACGAGTCGATCCAGAAGCCGAACGCGCGCCTCGTCCGGGACGGGATCACCGAAGTGGTTCCCGAAGGAGTGCGGACCGCGGACGGGACCCTGCACGAGCTGGACCTGCTGATCGTCGCGACCGGGTACGACGCCAACGCGTTCATCCGCCGCCTCGACCTGGTCGGCCGTGACGGCGCCACCGTCGCCGACCTCTGGAAGGACGGCTACCGGACGTACGAGTCGGTGGCACTCGACGGGTTCCCGAACTTCTTCATGCTGGGCGGCCCGCACAGCCCGTTCGGCCACTTCTCCTTCGTCATCTCCGGGGAGCACCAGAGCCAGTACGCGATCCGCTGGATCGAGGCCTGGGCACGCGGCGAGTACGAGACCGCCGAACCCACCACCGAGGCGGTCGACCGCTTCACTGCGGAGCAGCGCATCAAGATCAAGGAGACGACCTGGGGCGGCGACTGCGTCAGCTGGTACCAGGACGTCTCGGGAACCCCGTCCCTCTACCCGTGGTCGGCACGTACCTTCCGCGAGTCCATGAGCAAGCGAGTCGTCTCCGACTTCGCGGTCCATCGCTGACGGAGGTCACCGGTGGCGATCCCGCCGGTGACCCGAACCCAGCTCCCACCCACCACAGCCACGCCTGACGGCACCTGGCTCTACCGCGGCACGCCCTCGTCCTGCGGCTGTCTCGACCTATCCGAAAACAACAGGAGTCATCCATGAACGCACGATCGAAAGTCCTCACCGCCCTCGCGGCCACCGCCCTGGTCTTCACCGCCGCCGGTTGCGGCAGTGACTCCGGAGGCAACAGCACCGGGACCAGCGGTTCCCCGGAAGGTAAGAAGGTCGGCCTCCAGTTCTGTGCCGAGAGCAACGCCTGGTGTGCGGCCTACGTCAAGACAGTGAAGGACCGGCTCGAGGCCGAAGGCGTCGAGGTCACCGTGCTGACCTCGGAGTTCAACCAGGCCGAGGACAACCAGCACGTCGACCAGCTGATCGCGCAGAAGCCCGACGTGATCATCATCGGCGCCTCGGACCCGAACGGCGCCGTTCCCGGCGTCCTGCGCGCCAAGCGGGCCGGCATCCCGGTCGTCAATGTGGTGGGGGCGCTTCCCGAAGCTGCTCAGGAGGGCATTGACGTGAACATGCTCGCCGGCACCAAGCAGATGGGCCAGTTCGCCGCCGAGGCGCTGGTCGAGGGCCTGCAGGCTGCCGGGCACGACTCGGGCAACGTCATCGCCATAACCGGCCCCGCCGGACACGGCGTCGTGACCACCACCCAGGCCTCCTTCGAGGAGACCCTGGCGAAGAACCCCGAGTACAAGCTGGTCGCGGTCGAGGACGGCACCTGGGACCCGGCCAAGACCCAGCGCCTGACCCAGCAGCTCCTCGCCCAGTACGCCTCGAAGGGCGGCATCCAGGGCATCTACGCCCAGGCCGACTACATGGCCTCCGGATCGATCCAGGCAGTGAAGCAGGCCGGCGAGAAGCTCGGCGTCAAGGACAAGGGCATCATCGTCTCCTCCGCGAACTGCTCGCCCGCCGGTCCCGCGGCGATCCGCGCCGACGAGATGTTCGGCACCGGCACCGAAGGCCCGCAGGACGAGGCCAACGCTGCCGCCGACGCGGTCCTGAAGCTGCTGAGTGGTGAGAAGCAGGAGAAGGACCAGTTCACCCCGCAGTACAAGGTGACCCTCGCCAACATCGAAGAGGGCAGTCGATGTGAGTACTGACCAGGCATTGCAGGGCCCCTTCCGGCCCGCCTCTGCCGACCAGGGGGGCTCGGACCGAGCCCCCCTGGTCAGGGCCACCGGCCTCACCAGGACCTACGGCGCCGTCCAGGCTCTGCGGGGGGTGTCGGTCAGCATCGCCCCTGGCGAGATCGTCGGGATCTGCGGACAGAACGGCGCCGGCAAGAGCACCTTCGTCAAGCTCCTGACCGGGCTCGAGCGCCCCGACGCCGGTGAGCTCGAGGTGCACGGCGAGACAGTCCAGTTCGCCAGCACGCTCGACGGGCAGCGGGCCGGGATCGCGATCGTGGACCAGGAGCTCGCCCTGGTCCCGCAGCTGTCGCTCGAGGAGAACATCTACCTCGGTCACCGTGACGTCCCCCTGATCGGCGGGGCCAAGGCGCGACGCGCTCGTTGCAACGAGATCCTCGAACAGCTCGGCCTCGGCCATCTCGATGCGTCCACCCCGTTGCGTAACCTGCGGATCGGCGAACGCCAGCTCGTCGAGATCGGGCGGGTGCTGGCCCGGGACGCGCAGCTCCTCATCCTCGACGAACCCACCGCGACCCTCTCCAACGCCGAGATCGCCCGGGTCTTCGCGGCCGTGCGGCAGATGAGGGCACAGGGCCGGACGGTCCTCTATGTCTCACACCGCCTCGGCGAGGTGCTCGACCTCTGCGACCGGGTGGTCGTCTTCGGTGACGGCCTGATCCGCGGCGCGCACGACGTGACCCAGCTCGACCGTGAACGCCTTGTCCAGCTGATCCTCGGCGAGGCCGGCGTCGTCGAGTCGAGCGCCACCCGTTCGAACAGCCAGCGTGACCAGGGAACGCTGGAACTCGACGTCCGCGGGCTCGAGATCCCGGGCAGGCTCCGCCCCTTCGACCTGTCGGCGACCTCGGGGCAGATCATCGGACTCGCCGGCCAGGTCGGCTCCGGCGCCGACGACGTCGTCCGGGCGCTCGGCGGGCTGGTGCCGGAAGCCCGTGGCACGGTCGGCATCGCCGGCCGGTCGCCCCTCGGGTCCCCGGCCCGTGCCCGCAACGCCGGCATCCGGTTCGTTCCAGGAGACCGGCGCGGCGAAGGGCTCTTCCTCGCCGACTCGGTCCGCAGGAACATCACCGCCACCAGCCTCAAAGTGCTCTCCCGGTTCGGGGTGCTGAGCGGTCGCCGCCAGCGACAGCTGTCCGACGAACGCGCAGCCCTGGTCGGAGTGCCGCGAACGAAGATGAACGCGGCTGTCGGCGACCTCAGCGGCGGCAACCAGCAGAAGGTTCTGATCGGCCGCTCGCTCGACGAGTCCACGCCCCGGGTGCTCCTGCTCGATGAACCGACCCGAGGAGTCGACGTCGCCGGCCGGGCCGACATCCACCGTCTCCTGAAGGACGCGGCCGCACGCGGCTGCATCGTCGTCTTCGCCTCGACCGAGATCGACGAACTGTTCGACCTCGCCGACACCATCGTCACGATGGCAGCCGGCGGGAAGGTCGGAGCTCACGCACATTCCGAGGTCACCGCGGACGAAGTCCTGCACGAGATGGCCAACGCCGGCGCCCGGGGGGCCTCTCATGTCTGACATCACCCTGCAGCCCACGCCCGCGGTCGCTCCGCCGGAACCGGACGCACCGCGTCGCTGGACCGAGCGACTGCTCGACAACAAACGGATGGCCGTGACCGCCGGCGGACTCGGTGTCCTGCTCGTGCTCGGCATGCTGACCACCGACGGCTTCGCCACGGTGGACAACGCCCGGGCCATCCTGGCGGCGATCGCGGTGACCGGCTTCGCGGCGATCGGCGCCACCGTGATCATGCTCAGCGGCAGCCTGTTCTCCATGTCGACGGGCGTGACCGCCGCCGGCAGTGCCATGGTCTTCATCTCCGCGCTCGACAGCGGTGTCGGCGTCGCGCTGATCGTCGCGTTCGCCGTCGGCGGCCTCGTCTTCGCGTTGCAGGGCTTCGCGATCGGCGCCTGGGGTGCGAACCCGATCATCACCACGATCGGGTTCGGCTCGCTCCAGGTCGCGGTCGCCACGATGATCACAGACGGCAGCAGCGTCCGGATCCCCGCTGACTTCACCGCCCACAGGTTCCTCGCGGACACCGTGCTGGGTGTCCCCGTGGGTGTCTACCTGCTGGTCATCACCGCCGTCTGCGTGCATCTCCTGCTCACCCGGACCGCCTGGGGCCGCAGTGTCTACTTCCTCGGGCAGAGCGGACCGGCTGCGTACGCCGCCGGCCTGCCGGTCGTGGCCACCACCGTGATCGCGTTCGCGATCGCCGGCGCCTGCACCGCCTTCGCCGGCATCCTGCAGGCCGCCTCGATCGGCACCGCCTCCATCAACGGCATGAGCACGCTGACCTTCGACGCGATCGCTGCCGCGGTCGTCGGAGGAACCGCCATCGCCGGCGGCCGAGGTTCGATCCCGCGCACGGTGATCGGCGTCCTGGTGATCGCCACCACCGCCGATCTGCTGCTGCTGCGCGGCTACTCCGCCGGAATCCAGCTCCTCGCGACCGGCCTCCTGGTCATCGCGTTCGTCTTCGCCACCAGCCGAAAGGAGGAGTCGCGATGAAGATCCCCAGTCGTGGCACGGTCTCCGTCGCCACTGCGTCGCCGTACGTCCTGCTGCTCGTCTTCAGCGCGTGCTTCGCGATCGTTCCGGCGATCACGGGGCACGTGGTCTCCAGCATCAACCTCTACAACGTCGGGCAGTCGTTCGCCACCTATGCGCCGCTGGCGCTGGGACTGGCGCTGCTCATGATCGCCGGTGAGTTCGATCTCTCCCTCGCCGCGCTCTACGGACTCGGGGCGATGGTCGCCGTCAAGACCGGTACGGAGTCACCGGTCCTCGGCATCCTGATCGCGCTCGCGGTCGCGGCGCTGGTGGGCCTGGTGAACGGACTGCTCGTCACCTTCGGTCAGTTGAACTCGGTCTCGGTCACGCTCGGGTCCTTCATCGCGGTCAGCGGACTGATCGTGGTGATCTCCGACAACGCCAGCATCGCTTACCAGAACTACGACGTCGGGTTCGCTCTCGACGAGGTGGTCGCCACCGTGCTGTCCAACCGGAGCATGATCGCCATCGCTCTGTTCGTCGTCGTCGGCCTCGTTCTGCGGTTCACCCGCTGGGGGCGGGACCTGCGTGCCGTCGGAGGTGACCGGCGCGCGAGCCGGGTTGCCGGACTCCGGGTGAGTCGCCTGGTCATCGGCACCTTCGTGGTCGCCGCGATGCTCGCCGCGCTCCCCGGAGCCTTGCTCGGCTACAGCCTGGCGAGCGCCAGCCCGGCGTACGGCGGCTTCCCGAGCCTGGTGTTCGCCGTGACAGCGGCACTGATCGGCGGGGTCGCGCTTTCCGGCGGACAGGGCACCGCCCTGGGTGTCGCCGCCGGGGTGCTCTCGCTGGCACTGCTGCGGGAGACGCTCGTGGTCGTCGCGGCACCGTCCTACGCCTCCGACCTGATCACCGGCGCGCTTCTCGCCGCGATCGCCATCCTCTCGGCCCCTCATCTGCTGCGGGGTGCCCGTGCCCGCGGCTGGGTCAACGCCCGTCAGCCGGCGCGCGCCGAGGTCGACGCGCTCGCGTGATCCGGCCGTTCACCCGCCCATTGACCACCCGAACCCAACCCAGCACCGAGGGAGCCACATCGTGAAGCTCGCAACCTTCATCAAGGAAGACCGAGAGCGGGTCGGTGTCGTCGACACCGACCGGGGCGTGATCACCGACCCCCAACAGACCCATCTCCGCACCAGGGGCGAGCTCTCCGCGGATCTGGCCGACATGCAGGCGCTCATCGAGTCCGGAGCTGCCGGACTGAGCCTTCTGGGCGATCTGACGACGCTGGCCGACGGTGACGAGGTCCTCGACCTCGAGGCCGTCCGGTTGGCGGCTCCGCTACCGCGCCCGCGTCAGATCCGCGACTTCCTCCTGTTCGAGAAGCACGTGGTCAACTGCCTGGCGGCGGAAGCGCGGCTCACCGGCAACGAGCGCCCGGTGCCACCCGCCTGGTACGACTTCCCGACCTACTACCGGGCCAATCCGTCGACGGTGATCGGCCACGAGACCGACATCGTGCGGCCCGGCTACACCGGGATGCTCGACTTCGAGCTCGAGATGGCCTGCATCATCGGGCGTTCCGGACGGGACATCTCGACCGACGACGCGCTCGACCACGTCTTCGGGTACACGATCTTCAACGACGTCTCCGCCCGGGACATGCAGTTGCGGATGGCGCCTGTCGGGATGGGTCCGTGCAAGGGCAAGGACTTCGACACCGGCAACGTCCTCGGCCCGTGGATCGTGACCGCCGACGAGATCGGCGATCCGTACGACCTCACGATGACCGCTCGCGTCAACGGCGAGCAGTGGGGGACCGGGTCCAGTGGCGGCATGCAGTTCAACTGGTCCGAAGTCATCGCCTTCATCTCCCAGTCCGAGACCTTGCATCCAGGCGAGGTCCTCGGCTCCGGAACGGTCGGAACCGGGTGCGGACTGGAACAAGGACGGTTCCTCGATGACGGGGACGTCGTCGAACTCGAGATCGAGCGCATTGGAACGCTCAGGAACAAGGTGACCCGATGAACGACCTCAACAACGACGGCAGACTCGTCGAACTCGGCTCCGGCAACTACGCCTACCTCCAGGAAGGAGGTTCGTGGGGTTGGAGCAATGCCGGCCTGGTGACCTCCGAAGGGGTGTCGCTGCTGGTCGACACGCTCTTCGACCTGCGCCTCACCCGGCGGATGCTCGCGGCGCTCAACGCCGCGACGCCGGCAGCACAGCGGATCGAGACTCTGATCAACACCCACAACGACGGGGACCACACCCACGGCAACCAGCTGGTCCCGGGGGCGCGGATCATCGCCTCGGCTGCTGCGGCCCACGAGATGGCGACCGGAGTCCAGCCGAGCACCTTCGTCGAGCTCCTGGACAACGCCGGCGACCTGGGCGATCTGGGCATCTTCCTGAAGCGGAACTTCGGGGAGTTCACGTTCGACGACATCGAACTGGTGCTCCCCACCGAGACCTTCACCGGCGAGATCACCGTCAGCGTGGGCAGCAAGCGGGTCCGTCTCGTCCAGGTCGGCCCGGCGCACACGCCGGGTGACGTGATCGCCTACGTGCCGGAGGACAACGTGGTCTTCGCCGGCGACATCCTCTTCAACGGATCACACCCGGTGATCTGGGCCGGGCCGCCGTCGCGCTGGATCGCCGCCTGCGACCTGATCCTCGGCTGGGACGCCGAGACGATCGTGCCCGGCCACGGGCCGCTGGCGACCAACGACGACGTCCGCAACCTCAAGAGCTACTTCGAGACGCTCGTCGAGCTCGGCGGCGAGCTGCGCGCCAAGGGGCTGACCCCCTGGGAGGCAGCGGAACACGTGCGTGCCCACAACTACTGGCCGGAGTGGGGCGAGTCCGAGCGGCTCGTCGTCAACTTCGGCGCCGTCTACGAGCAGCTCGGAGACGGTCCCACCTTCGCAAGCCCCCTGGACGGACTGACTGCGATGGCGCAGTTCAGCCTGGCCGACGAGATCAAGGAGAAGCAGGCATGAAGCTCAACGGAAAGATCATCGTCCTCAGCGGAGTCACCGGCGGCCTCGGCCGGGTGACCGCGCGGACCTACTGCGAGAACGGCGCTGTCGTGATCGGCACCGACCTGGATGCGGAGGCCGGCGAGAAGCTCGAGGCCGAGCTGACCGGTGACGGTCACGACTTCAGCTTCGTGGCCGGCGACATCACCCAGTCGTCGACGGCCCGCGGGCTCGCGGCCCTGGTGCGCGAGCGCCACGGCCGGCTCGACGTACTGCACAACAACGCCGGCGTGCTGGTCTTCAAGTCGGTCCAGGACACCACCGACGAGGAGTGGGACCTGGTGGTGGACGTCTCGCTGAAGGGGACCTTCTACATGATCCGGGAGCTCTCGCCGCTGATGGGCGAAGGTGGCTCGATCATCAACATGGGCTCGTCGCTCGGACTGGTCGGCGGTGCGAACGAGGCGGCCTACTGCGCCGCGAAGGGCGGCATCGTCAACCTGACGAAGGCAGTCGCTGTCGACCTGGCGCCCTCGGTTCGCGTCAACGCGATCTGTCCCGGCGCCATCGACACCCCGATGCCACGCAACATCGTCGAGTCGCTCCCGGCCGAGGACCAGCCCGCGGTCTGGCAGAGCCTCGCCGACGAGCACCTGCTCGGCCGGGTCGGTCGTCCCGAGGAGGTCGTCGCTGTCGCGCTGTTCCTGGCGAGTGACGACTCGACCTTCATCAACGGTGCGGCTCTGGCAGTGGACGGCGGGTGGACGGCGCGATGACCACTCTGAGCGGAAAGATCGCACTCGTCACGGGTGCCGGGTCCGGTATCGGACGGAAGAGCGCGGCGACGCTGGCGCGCGAGGGCGCTGCCGTCGTCGTCTCCGACGTCAATGAGGAGGGCGGCCGCGAGACGGTCGACATCATCACCGGAGCGGGCGGTGAGGCGCACTTCATCGCCGCCGACGTCTCCTCCGAGGAACAGGTCGACAAGCTGATCGCCGGAACCCTGGCCCAGTACGGCGCGCTCGACTGCGCCCACAACAACGCGGGCATCGGCGGACCGCTGGTCGACCTCGCCGACTACCCGACGGACGGGTTCGACAAGATCATCAGCATCAACCTTCGCGGGGTGTTCCTGTGCATGCGGGCAGAGCTGCGGCACATGCTGCCGCTGGGCACGGGGGCGATCGTCAACACCGCCTCCACGTTCGGACTGGTCGCGTTCCCGCAGGCAGCCGGCTATGTCGCCACCAAGCACGCCGTGATCGGCCTCACCAAAGCAGGAGCGATCGAGTCGGCGGCCGCCGGCGTCAGGATCAACGCGGTGTGTCCCGGAGCGATCCTCACGCCGATGGTCGAGGAGCAGGCCGAGACGCTCTCTCCCGGAGCTCCGGATGCCATCTTCGACGTGCTGAACTCGCTGGCACCGATCGGGCGCCTGGGTCAGCCCCAGGAGATCGGTGAGGCTGTGGCCTGGCTGCTCTCGGATGCGGCTTCGTTCGTGACCGGCTCGGCGATGGTCGTCGACGGCGGATGGACCGCGCGATGAAACTCGAAGGAAAGATCGCGGTCGTCACCGGCGCCACCGGCGGGATGGGCAGTCTGGCCTGCCGGACCTTCTGTGAGAACGGCGCCGTCGTCATCGGCGCCGACATCGACCAGGAGGCGGGCGAGAAGCTCGAGGCGGAGCTGACCGGTGACGGCTACGACTTCAGGTTCGTCCCGGTGGATGTCACCAGTGGCGACAGCGTCCGCCGGCTCGCTGCGACGGTGAAGGACAGGCACGGCCACCTCGACGTCCTCTACAACAACGCCGGCGTCGTGCTCGGCAAACACGTCCTCGACACCACCGAGGAGGACTGGGACCGGGTGCATGACGTGGTCGCCAAGGGCACCTTCCTGATGACCAGGGAACTGGCGGGTCTCATGCCGGACGGCAGCTCGATCGTCAACGTCGCCTCTGCCGGCGGGATCGCCGGCCAGGCAGGGATGTCCGCGTACTGCTCGGCCAAAGGAGCGGTGGTGCTGTTCACCAAGACGTGTGCGATCGACCTGGCCCCGCGGATCCGGGTCAACGCGATCTGCCCCGGGGCGATCGACACCCAGATGCCGCGCAACTTCGTGGCCACCATGCCGGACGAGATGGCCAAGGCCGTCTGGGACGACCTGGCCAACGGCCATCTGGTCGGACGGTTCGGCCGGCCCGAGGAAGTCGTCAGCGTCGGCCTCTTCCTCGCCAGCGACGACGCCAGTTTCATGACCGGCGCCGCGGTCGTCGTCGACGGTGGTTGGACGGCGAAATGAGCACGCTCGACGGACTGATGCAGGATGACTACGGGCTCACAGTCGGACACGTCCGGGCCCGGCTGAGCACCAACACCGGGTCCGTGATCTCCCCCGAGCGCAACGACCCGGACGGCGTGATCGAGCCGGTTCCGTACCGGACCGTCGCGCGACGGGTCCACCGGATCGCGCACGCGCTTCGGTCCCTGGGCGTCGTCGAGGGGGAGCGCGTCGGGACCTTCACGTGGAACACGGTGGAGCACCTCGAGCTCTTCATCGCGATCCCGTCGTACGGCGCAGTGCTGCACACCGTCAACGTGCGGTTGTTCGAGGAACAGCTCGCATACGTCATCGATCATGCCGGCGACCGGGTGATCTTCGTGTCGCCCGACCTGGTGGGAACACTGGCGCCGCTGGTCGGACGGCTACCGAAGCTCGAGCATGTGGTGATCTGCGGGGACGCCGACGGGGTGGACACCTCGGCGCTGCCGGGCGTGACCAGCTTCGAGGACCTGATGGCCGAGGCGCCGGACGACGACTTCGAGTTCCCGCGTCTTCGGGAGTCGCAGGCAGCTGCCCTCTGCTACACCTCCGGGACGACTGGTAACCCGAAGGGCGTCCTGTACAGCCAGCGCTCGATCGCTCTCCACGGGTCGGGGCTGCTCGCCGCGGACTCGTTCGGGCTGCGTCGTTCTGACCGTGTCCTGGTCGTGGTGCCGATGTTCCATGTGAATGCCTGGGGGCTCCCCTTCGCTGCGATCCTCGCCGATGCGGATCTGATCCTGCCGGGTCGTGACCTGCGGCCGGCGACGATCGCCGGGCTGATCGAGACGCAGCGGGCGACGGTCATGGGCGGCGTCCCGACGGTGTACTCCGACCTCCTCGGTCACCTCGACGCAGCCGGCGCGGACCTCTCCACCTTGCGCGAATGCTTCAGCGGGGGGTCGGCCATCTCGGAGACCCTGATGCGCGCCTACTCCGAACGCCATGGCGTCGAGATCTACCAGGCCTGGGGAATGACCGAGACCAGTCCGGTCTGCACGGTCTCCCGGCCTCCCGGCGGCGTTGTGGGCGAGGACGTCTGGCCGTACCGGGTCACCCAGGGCCGAGCCGTTCCGTGGGTCGAACTCCGGCTGATCGACGCGGAGGGGGAGCTCGCGCAGCACGATGGTGAAGCGAGGGGTGAGCTCGAGGTCCGCGGGCCCTGGGTCGCCTCCGCCTACTTCGACGACGACTCGGGCGAGGAGCGTTTCAACGACGGCTGGCTCCGCACCGGTGACGTCGCGACGATCTCCGCGGACGGCTACCTCCGGATCGTCGACCGTGCCAAGGACGTGATCAAGTCCGGTGGTGAGTGGATCAGTTCGGTCGCGCTCGAGAACGAACTGCTCTCGCACCCCGCGGTGGAGAGCGTGGCTGTGATCCCGGTGCCGGACGCCCGCTGGGACGAGCGGCCCCTTGCGTGTGTGGTCGTCAAGGCCGGCGGGTCGGTCACCTCCGCCGAGCTCCGTGAGCACCTGAGCAGCCGGGTCGCCCGCTGGTGGGTCCCCGAGCAGTTCGTCTTCGTCCTGGAGATCCCGCGCACCGGGGTGGGCAAGTTCAACAAGCGGGCGCTGCGTGAGGCGTACGCCGACGGCGAGTTGAACGTCCCGGAGCCGGTCGCGCGGTGAACCGCGTGGTCAGAAGCCGGCCGGAGCTAGGGACCCGCGGGACCCCACAGCTCGTCCGACGCGTCCAGGACCAAGGTGACCGAGGACGCATCCCCCACGGTGTCCGCCCGGTGCACGAGTTGAGCGGGCATCTCACCGCGCGGGGACATCGGTCGCCACACGAACAGCGGATCGGTGAGCCGGACCTGGTGCTGCACGGCCGGGGTGAAGGCCTTGGTGCTGACGATGAGCTGCGCCGCGCGTTCGTCGTCCAGGAAGAGCCCACGGGCGAAGGTCTCGAACTCGTAGAGGTTCCCGCTTTCGAAGTGACCCTCGAAGAGCGCCGTGATGCTCGCGTACATGTGCGGCGAGAGCTCACGCGGCCACAGTGCGAGGGTGTGTTCGCTCAGGCGCTCCTTCTCGACGACCTCCGCTGCGGCCAGCGGGTCCGAGGCGCCGAGTACGACTCCGACCTCGGTGGCACCGATCTGGCGGGATGTCAGACCCGGCGCCTCCTGCTCCCCATGGATGATCGCGGCGTGGTAGGTCCCGTTCAGGGTGCCCTGCAGGGCCTGTTCGGTCCAGCACTCCACCAGCGAGAACTTGATCCCCGGGTGGCGCTCAGCCACCAAGGTCCTGATCTCGGCGGCCTGGTCGGTGAACGACGGGGTGAAGGCGAGTCGGATGCTGCCGGTCTCACCGCTGTGCGCCCGGTTGGCCTCGATGAACGCCGCCTCGAAGGCGTCGAGGATCTGGATGCTCCGCTTGTAGAAGGCCGCGCCGGCCTCGGTGAGCTCGACCTTCCGGGTGCTGCGGTCGAGAAGCGGGATCCCCAGTGCGACCTCGAGCTGTCGGATCTGCTGGCTGAGCGTCTGCTGGGCGACATGCAGGCGCGCCGCCGCTCGTGTGAAGTGGAGCTCCTCCGCGGTCACCACGAACGACGCAAGGTGGCGCAGCTGGATCGTGGAGTTGGAAGCCTGCATCTCTCACTGCGTTCGGACGGATCGGATCTTCAGAACCTCGATCCTAGCGCGGAGCGAGCAACCGGAACCGGTGCCGAAGGTCCCTCGTCGAGGCCGGCCGGGCACGTCATCGAATCGAACAACGGAAGGCAGTTCTGATGGACAAGGTCGTGGCGAACGCGCATGCCGCAGTCGCGGACATTCCCAAGGGCGCATCGGTGGCTGCAGGAGGGTTCGGGCTGGGCGGCATCCCGTCGGCGCTGATCGACGCGCTGCTCGAAACCGGCACCGACGAGCTCGAGGTCGTGTCGAACAACTGCGGTGTCGACGACTGGGGGCTGGGCAAGCTGCTCAGCGCCGGACGGATCCGCCGGATGGTTGCCAGCTACGTCGGCGAGAACAAGGAGTTCGCACGGCAGTACCTCTCCGGCGAGCTCGAAGTGGAGCTGACGCCCCAGGGCACCCTCGCCGAGCGGATGCGTGCCGGCGGCTCGGGCATCGCCGCGTTCTTCACCGCGACCGGAGTGGGTACGCAGGTCGCCGACGGCGGACTGCCCTGGCGGTACGCCGCCGACGGAGGTGTCGCCCTCGCGTCCCCGCCCAAGGAGGTCCGTGAGTTCGGCGGCCAGGAGTTCGTCCTGGAGGTCGGGATCACCTGCGACTTCGGCCTGGTCCGGGCTTGGAAGGGGGACCGGCACGGGAACCTCGTCTTCCGGAAGTCGGCGCGGAACTTCAATCCCCTCGCGGCGATGTGCGGACGGACCACGATCGCGGAGGTCGAGGAGCTGGTGGAGCCGGGAGAGCTCGATCCGGACGCGATCCACACGCCGGGGGTCTTCGTGCAGCGGGTCGTCGCCCTCTCTCCGGCGCAGGTGGCTGACAAGCGCATCGAGAAGCGCACAGTGCGGATCGGTGCCTGAGATGTCGTGGACCCGTGAAGAGATGGCGGCCCGTGCGGCTTCGGAACTGTCCGACGGTTCGTACGTCAACCTGGGGATCGGCCTGCCGACGCTGGTGCCGAACTTCGTACCGGACGGCGTCGAGCTCGTCCTGCAGTCGGAGAACGGCATCCTGGGCACCGGTCCCTACCCGCTGGAGGACCAGGTCGATCCCGACCTGATCAACGCCGGGAAGGAGACCGTCACCACCTTGCGAGGGGCGTCGTTCTTCGATTCCGCGACGTCCTTCGGCATGATTCGCGGCGGCAAGATCGATGCGGCGATCCTCGGTGCCATGCAGGTCAGCCGATCCGGTGACATCGCCAACTGGATGGTTCCCGGCAAGATGGTCAAGGGAATGGGCGGTGCGATGGACCTCGTCCACGGAGCCAAGCGCGTCATCGTCCTGATGGAGCACGTCGCCAAGGACGGAAGCCTGAAAGTCGTCGAGGAGTGCTCGCTTCCCTACACGGGGCGTGGCGTCGTCGACCGGATCATCACCGATCTGTGCGTCATCGACGTACGGCCAGACGGGCTCGAGCTGGTCGAGCTCGCGCCCGGGGTCACCCGCGAGCAGGTCGAGGCTTCGACCGGACCGGCACTGTCGTGAGCGCGCTCCCGGCCGACCAGGACGGCGTGGTCGAACAGGCGACGCTGACGATCGCGCTGGAGCATCAGGACGAGTTCGAGGCGGCGCTGGGCCGCGGGCTCCTCGTGCTCGAGCAGGCCGCCGGATTCCGCTGGGCTCGCCTGCTGCACCAGATCGAGGATGCTGAGGCCTACGTGCTGCTGGTCGGGTGGGACTCGGTCGAATGCCATGTCGACGGCTTCGTGAAGTCTGAGCTCTTCGCCGCGTGGCGGGCCGAGATCACGCCGTACCTCGCCGGACGACCGGCAGTCGCTCACTATGCCCTCGGGCCGAGCACCGGCTGAGCCTGCCTTTCACCGACCGGGGGCGACCAGGGACCCCGCTAGGCTGGCCTCATGACTGGACGTGTCGTGCACTTCGAGATCCCCTACGACGACGGCGACCGGGCCCGGAAGTTCTACGCCGAGGCGTTCGGGTGGGACATCCAGGAGATCCCGGACATGCACTACGCGATCGTCCGGACCGGGCCGACCGATGACGACGGGTTCCCGTCCGAGGGCGGTTACATCGGTGGCGGGATGCTCAAGCGCGAGTCACCCACCGACCGCCCGGTGATCACGATCGACGTCGATGACATCGATGCCGCGGTCGCGAAGGTGGAGTCGCTCGGCGGCATGGTGGTGCTCGGTCGTCAGAACGTCGGCGAGATGGGCTACGCGGCGTACTTCAAGGACGTCGAGGGCAACCTGATGGGCCTGTTCCAGAAGCGCTGACCGGCCCGGTCAGCGCGCGAGCAGACCGGTGATGAGCGCTCGTAGTCGGGGCAGTTCGTCGCTGAGACCGAGGGGACCGGCCTGGTCCTCGATCATCGCCCGGAACAGGTGCGCCTCGTCGACGATCCGCGGGTCGATGTGCCGGAACACCTCCAGCGTCACGGTGCCGTAGAGCCGGGACCACGCGCGCTCCAGGATCCAGACCAGGCCGCGGATCTCCTCGGGCACGTCGGTGAGGTCGGCCGGCACCTGCGGGTCGCGAAGGATCTCGGCCAGGCCAGGATCCAGGTCGCCCAGCGACGGGATCGGGAACTGGTACTTCTCCCAGAGGGCGAACAACAGCGCCGAGAAGATCATCCCGGTCCCGGGTGAACTGACCTCGTCGATGCAGTCGACGTCCACGTTGGTGAAGACCAGCGCGAACTCCTCGCGATTGCCGAGCGCCCACTGCCTGAACTCGACGGTGGCGCCGATCAGGCGCGCAGCCGGGTCGTCCGCCGGCTGCTCGTCGGCGGCCGCTGTGATCCGGGTGGCCACGTCGGCGTCGATCGCGATCGCGACCATCCGGACCAGGTCCTCGTGGCTGGCGGCGTACCGGTAGAGGGCGGGCGCCGTCATGCCCAGCTCGCGCGCCACGGCTCGCAGCGTCACCTCGCCACGGTTGACCAACAAGTGCCGGGCAGCGCTGACGATGCGGGCGGTGGTCGCGGCGTGACTCTGCTGCCGGGTGAGGGCCTGGGCGTTCATCGGGTCCTTTCGAGGAACGGACTTGACAATCAGTAGTTTACACCGTTTACAGTAAACGGTGTAAACATCGTTTCGATGACCCAGGAGTCGTCATGTTGAACCGCTGGATCAAGGTCCTGCTCGCCCGGGCGAAGTTCGTGCTCGTCACGGGCATCCTCGTCACGATCGCGGCGGCGTCGTACGGGCTGGGCGTCTTCGACTCGCTGGGTCAGGGCGGGTTCGACGACCCGGGCACCGACTCGTCCAAGGAGCTCGTGCGTGAGCAGGAGGTCTTCGGCAACAAGAACATCGACGTGGTCGCCCTGTACCGGAGCGAGACGCTGACGGCGACCGACCCGGCCTTCAAGGCAGAGGTCGACAGGACCCTGGCCGCGATCCCGGACGGGGTCACCACCTCGGTGCTGACGGCGTGGGACACCGGCGACCCGGGCATGGTGAGCACCGACGGCCACGCCGTCCAGGTGCTCGTCTCGCTCGCCGGCGAGACGCAGAACGACCAGGCGGACAGCAACGACGTGCTGCTGCCTGCGCTGAAGGAGGTCGGCGGCGACCTGGAGGTCGACCTGGCCGGCCCGTGGGCCGTCTACACCGGCGTGAACGAGACGGTCAGTGAGGACCTGGCGCGTGCCGAGGCGATCACGCTGCCGATCGTGCTGATCCTGTCGCTGCTGATCTTCGGCAGCCTGGTGGCTGCGGCGATGCCGGTGATGGTCGGAGCGATCTCCGTGCTCGGCGCGCTGGCCATGGTCCGGCTCCTGACGCTCTTCGGAGAGGTCTCGATCTTCTCGATCAACGTCATCACCCTGCTCGGCATGGGCCTGGCGATCGACTACGCGCTCTTCATCGTCAGCCGGTTCCGCGAGGAGCTGGCGCTGTACGCCGACGACGACCCGGACGCGACCAAGGCGGCGATGAAGACGACCATGCTCACCGCCGGCCGCACGGTGCTCTTCTCGGGGTTCACGGTCGCCGTCTCGATGTCGGCGCTGCTGGTCTTCCCGCAGAACTTCCTGCGCAGTCTCGGGTACGGCGGCATCGCGGCCGTGCTCGTCGGCGTCGTCACGGCGCTGACGATCCTGCCCGCGGTGCTCCTCCTCCTCGGTCGTCGCATCGACGCCGGCCGGCTGCCCTGGCGCCGCGGCAGGCCCGTCTCCGTCGACACCGAGCACGGCGCCTGGGCCAAGCTGGCCCACGGCGTGATGCGGCGACCCGTACTGGTGATGGTTCTCGTCGTCGGCGGGCTGCTGCTGATGGCCTCACCGTTCCTCGGCGTGAAGTGGGGCTCGGTCGACTACCGGGTCCTGCCGCCGGACCACGAGGCGCACGTCGCCGCGGTCAAGCTCAACGACCAGTTCGGTCAGGAGAAGTCGACCGCGAACATCCTGCTCGAGACCGCGGACGAGGGTGCCGTCGCGGCGTACGTCGACGAAGCCAAGCAGGTCGACAAGGTCCTCGACGTCCGTCCGGTCGAGACCGAGGGCGGGACGACCCTGCTCCGGGCGACCTGGGCCGGCAACAGCCAGACGGAAGCCTCCCGTGTCGTCGTGGAGGACCTGCGTGCCGTCGAGGGGCCCGGTGGTGACCACGTGCTGATCGGCGGCCTCTCCGCAGACACCGTCGACCTGCTCTCCTCGATCAAGTCACACCTGCCGTGGATGGCAGGCATCATCATCGCGGCGATGCTGGTGCTGCTGTTCCTCGCCTTCGGCTCGGTGGTGCTGCCGATCAAGGCGGTGCTGATGAACATCCTGTCGATCAGCGCCTCGTTCGGCGTGATCACCTGGATCTTCGCCGACGGACGTCTGGAGGGCTTCCTCGGCTACACCTCGACGGGGTTCCTGGACGCGACCCAGCCGATCTTCATGCTGGCGATCCTCGTCGGCCTGTCGATGGACTACGAGGTCTTCCTGCTCAGCCGGATCCGCGAGGAGTGGGACCGGACCCACGACTCCGAGCCGGATCCGACGGCGCGGAACACCAACGCCGTCGCGGTCGGGGTTCAGAAGACCGGGAAGATCATCACCTCGGCAGCGCTGCTGCTCGCGGTCGTCATCGGCGGCTTCTCCACGAGCGGCATCGTGTTCATGAAGATGATCGGCGTCGGCATGCTGGTCGCACTGTTGATCGACGCGACCATCGTCCGTGCGCTCCTGGTACCCGCAACGATGAAGCTGCTCGGACGATGGAACTGGTGGGCGCCCGCCCCGTTGCTCCGATTCTGGGAACGTCACGGGATCCGCGAAGCCTGAACCTGTCCATTCCGATAGCCCCCGTTCCGACGTCAGTCGACGACCGGCAGTGTGAGTGACTGACCAGCACCACCGGTGGTGATGGTCACGATATTGGCGCCCGCGCCGCCGCGGTAGTTCAGCGAACTGGCCGCCACGACCAGCCTGATCCGGTGACCCGGCGCGAACCGGTGCACGAAGCCCGGCAGGGTGACGGTGAACGGCTTGGTGACGTCCGGGACCCGTACCGGCGCGGTCAGGTTGCGGATGTCCGTCGCCTTGCCGTTGGGTCCGACGTCCTGGAGCCGGATGAAGAGGACCAGCTTGCCCAGCGGGCCCAGCGCCTGTCCGGCCGCGGCTGTCGGCGAGGAGACCTTGAGGGTCAGCCGGGGCGAGCCGACGACGTTGATCCGCCTGGCCAGGGCGGCCGAGTCCCAGCTGGCGGTGGTCCCCGGCAGGTCGACCTCCGGCACCGAGAGCTGGGCGAAGTAGGAGACCGCGTCGAGGGCGGTGAGGTTGGTCGGCAGGCCGGCCGGCGCGGTGAGGAGGCTCTGGCTCCCCTTCACCAGGCCGGTCGAGGTCGTGCGCAGCCCCCTGCCGGAGAGGTAGAAGCGCTTGGCCGCGCCCACCGGGAAACGCGGCGAGGTCGCGTACGCCGGGGACGCGTTGCCCGTGTAGCCGACCCAGTTGCGGAAGTACGCGAACTCCGGACCGGTGCCGACGCGGCGGTCTTTGAGGTAGTGGGCGAACCAGTCCGCGATCCGGCCGGTCTCGTACTGGGTCCTCGGGTTGGGGTGAGCCAGGTCGATCTCGCCGGGTGCCGGGGTGCTGAGCGAGTGCCCCCACCACTGCCAGATCATCTTCACCTCGGTGCCCTGGGCCTGCAGAGCGCGGTAGTTGGCGACACCCTCGTTGATGTTGAACAGGGTGTCGTTCTGTCCCTGGATCAGCAGCGTGGGGATCCGGATCCTCTTGCGGTACGACGCCACCGAGGCGTGCCGCAGCTTCGAGGTGGAGACCGGGTCGAAGTAACCGAGCGTCCCGGCAGTCACCAGAGCCGGGCACACGAAGGCCGCGAAATTGGGGCACGGGATCAGCCGCATCGGGTCGGTCTGGGCGTTCAGGACGCCGTTGAGCATCCCCAGGACGGAGAACCCGAGCCCCCAGGTGAGCTTGGTGGCTCCCGGGACGGCGGTGCTCACCCCGGCCGTCTGGCCGGTGTTGTTCGGACCCAGGGAGTAGGAGAGGTCGCTCCAGGTGATGATCGGGACGATGGTGTCGAGGCGGGGGTCCATCGACGCGACCGCGAACTGGATCTGGCCGCCGTACGAGCCGCCGACCATCCCGACCCGGGGGTCGTTGGCGAGGCGCTTGCCGTTGTGCGCGAGGCGGTCGTGCCGCACGACCCTGAGCGCCGGCGCCGGCTTGGTGTGCCGGGCGTCGGTGAACGCGATCCCGCCCGCGCCGCCGAGGTAGCTGATCAGTTGCCTGCCGGCGACACCGTCCCAGTCGGGGTCGTCGAGGGTGATCTGGCAGCCGGAGCCGCCGAAGCCGAGGCCCGAGTAGGTGAGGACCGCGTAGCCGCGGGCTGAGAACGCGCGGCCGATGCCGGCCTGGTCGTCCTTGGAGCCGCCGAAGCCGTTGGTCGTCAGGATCGCCGGGACCCGGTTCGTCCGGCTGGCCGTCCTGGGGAGGTAGAGGTCGCCGACGATGTCGCACGTCTTGGTCGCCCCCGGGCCGACCTTCACCTTGAAGTGCAGAGTGGTGACGGTGTACGACAGGGCGGCGGTGGCGGTGCTGCCGAGTCCGGCCGTTGCGAGCGCTCCGAGCGCCAGCGCGAGCGCTGCGAGCGGAGCGACACGGCGGGGCGGGAGGAAGCGCATGGTGTCTCAACGACGCCTTTGCGAGACCGGTTACGCGCTCAGGAATGGACAGGGCTCCATGCTTGTTGAAGAATCAACTACCTAGCCCAGGAGGCATCACATGGAGTACGGCATCTTCACGGTCGGCGACGTCACCACGGATCCGACCACCGGACGTACCCCGACCGAGAACGAGCGGATCAAGAACACGGTCGCGATCGCGCTCAAGGCCGAGGAGATCGGCCTCGACGTCTTCGCGACCGGCGAGCACCACAACCCGCCGTTCGCGGCTCCGGCGAACCCGCCGGTGCTGCTGGCGCACATCGCCGCGAAGACCGAGCGGATCAAGCTGTCCACGTCCACGACGCTGATCACCACCAACGACCCGGTGCGGATCGCCCAGGACTACGCCTACCTCCAGCACCTCGCCGACGGCCGGATGGACCTGATGCTCGGCCGCGGCAACACCGGCCCGGTCTACCCGTGGTTCGGCAAGGACATCCGCGAAGGCATCCCGCTGGCGATCGAGAACTACGCGCTGCTGCGCCGGCTGTGGCGCGAGGAGAACGTCGACTGGGAGGGCAAGTTCCGCACACCGCTGCAGGGGTTCACCTCGACGCCGCGCCCGCTCGACGGCAACCCGCCGTTCGTCTGGCACGGATCGATCCGCAGTCCTGAGATCGCCGAGCAGGCGGCGTACTACGGCGACGGTTTCTTCTCCAACCACATCTTCTGGCCCGCCTCCCACACGGCGCGGATGGTCGCCCTCTACCGGGCCCGGTTCGAGCACTACGGGCACGGCAAGGCCGAGGACGCCATCGTCGGTCTCGGCGGCCAGGTCTACATGGCCAAGGACAGCCAGCAGGCGGTCAAGGAGTTCCGGCCGTACTTCGACAACGCGCCGGTCTACGGCCACGGTCCGTCGCTCGAGGAGTTCATGGAGCAGACGCCGCTGACCGTCGGCTCGCCGCAGCAGGTCGTCGAGCGGACGCTCTCCTTCAAGGAGTACGCCGGCAACTACCAGCGCCAGCTGTTCCTGGTGGACCACGCCGGTCTGCCGCTCGACGCGGTCCTCAAGCAGCTCGACCTGCTCGGCGAGGTCGTCGCCGAGCTCCGCACCCATGACAACGACGTCGTCGCTCCCGAAGGGATCACCTCATGACCTACAAGATCGCGGTCGTCAGCGCCGGCCTCTCCGACCCGTCGTCGACCCGGCTGCTGGCCGACCTGCTCGGGACAGCGACCCGGGACGCGCTGCTCGTCCGGGGCTCGGAGGCCGAGGTCGAGGTGGTCGAACTCCGCCCGCTCGCGCACGCGCTCACCGACCACCTGCTCACCGGCTTCGCCGCCGGTGAGCTGGGTGGCGTGTTGCAGACCGTTGCCGAAGCGGACGCGGTGATCGCGGTGACGCCGGTGTTCAGCGCGTCGTACAGCGGCCTGTTCAAGACGTTCTTCGACGTGCTCGAGCAGGGCGCCCTGGACGGGACGCCGGTCCTGGTCGCGGCCACGGCGGGGACCGCCCGGCACTCGCTGGTCCTCGACCACGCGCTGCGCCCGCTCTTCACCTACCTGCACGCCGTCGTCGTTCCGACGGGGGTCTTCGCCGCCAGCGAGGACTGGGGCGCGGCCGGCGGCAGTGCGGGTCTGCGCCGCCGCGTCGAGCGTGCGGCCGGGGAGCTGGCCGACCTGGTCGCGGCTCGCGGCCACGTCGCCAAGCAGGACCAGTTCGACCGCGACCTCGCCGCGATGGGCGACTTCGAGGATCTGCTCAACGGCTGAGCCCGGCCGTGTCGGGTCCTACCCCTAGGCTCACCGCGTGGCGTTCACGGTGCATCGGGCTGAACGGGCCGACCTCCTGGCGGAGGGGCTCGCGGAGCTGTTGCGCACGCCGTTGCCGGACCCGTTCGCGAGCGAGCTGGTCATCGTCGGCGCCCGCGGCATCGAGCGCTGGCTCTCCCAGCGGCTCTCGCACCGCCTCGGCACCGCCCCGGGTCGCGAGGACGGGGTCTGCGCCGGGGTCGAGTTCAGCTCGCCGCACTCGCTGATCGCGGAGATCCTCGGGACCCGTGACGAGGATCCGTGGAGTCCGTCCGCGCTGATGTGGCCGCTGCTGCGCACCATCGACGAGGTGATGGACGAGCCGTGGGCCAAGGTCCTCGCCGACCATCTCGGCCACGCCGAGCGTGACCCCAAGGAGGCCGAGCTGCGCCGGGGGCGACGGCTCGCGGTCGCAAGGCGCCTCGCCGGGATCTTCGCCGACTACGCCGTGCACCGCCCGGCCATGCTCGTCGACTGGGAAGCGGGCGGGTTCGGCAACGGCGGGTCCGGGGACCTGCTCGACGACCTGCGCTGGCAGCCCGAACTGTGGCGGCGGACCGTGGCCCGGGTGGGCCGGCCGAGTCCGGTCGCGCGCCAGGCCGCGGCTGTGGCGGCGCTGCGCGACGGGTCGGCCGAGCTGGCGCTCCCGGAGCGACTCTCCTTGTTCGGGCACACCCGGATCAGCACCAGCGAGGCCGAACTGCTCTCGGCCCTGGGTGAGCACCGCGACGTCCATCTCTGGCTCCCGCATCCCTCCGACGCTCTGTGGCAGAGCCTGCGCGGTCAGCTGCCCGCCGGCTGGCGCAAGGACGACCAGAGCCACGTGGAGATCGCACATCCGCTGCTCGCGGCGATGGGGCGCGACGTGCGCGAGGGCCAGACCATCCTGCTCTCCGCGGGGATCACCGAAGCTCCCGCGGCTCCGTCACCCGCACGTCCGGCCACCGTGCTGGGCCGGCTCCAGGACGACATCGCCGCCAACCGGGAGCCGCAGCAGAGCGGGCTGGTCGACGGTTCGGTCCAGGTGCACGCCTGCCACGGCCCGGCGCGCCAGGTGGAGGTGCTGCGGGAGGTCGTCCTCGGTCTCCTCGCGGACGACCCGACACTGGAGCCGCGCGACATCCTGGTGATGTGCCCGGACATCGACGAGTACGCCCCGCTGATCAGCGGGGCGTTCGGCCTGGGCGACGCCGTCGCCGGGTCGCATCCGGGACACCAGCTCCGCGTGATGCTGGCGGACCGCTCCCCGACCCAGACCAACCCGCTGCTGGCTGTCCTCTCGGCGTTGCTCGACCTCGCTGACGGCCGTGCCGAGGCGAGCCGGGTCCTCGACCTGCTCGCGACCGACCCGGTCCGTCGCCGGTTCGGGTTCAGCGAGTCCGATCTGGAGACGATGACCGACTGGGTCGCCTCCGCCGGGATCCGCTGGGCGTGGGACGCCCGGGGCCGGGAGCGCTTCGGCCTCGGACCGTTCACCCAGAACACCTGGCGCTTCGGACTCGACCGGGTGCTCGCCGGTGTGGCGCTCTCGGACGACTCGGCCCTCTGGCTCGGCCCGACCCTTCCGCTGGACGACGTCTCGACCACCGACATCAGCCTGGTCGGCAGGTTCGCGGAGGCGATCGACCGGCTGGAGTCGCTGACCGGAGAGCTGCACGGTGCGCACGAGGTCGACCACTGGCTCGACCTGCTCAGTGACGGCGTCGAGCAGCTCGCCGACGTCCCGCACGGGGAGGAGTGGCAGCTCGCCCAGGTACGACGTGAGCTCGCCGTCCTCGGTCGCGACGCCGGCGCCGGGATCATGCTCCGGCTGCCCGACGTACGGGCGCTGCTGCACCGGCAACTGGCCGGGCGCCCGACGCGGGCGAGCTTCCGGACCGGCACCCTGACCGTCTGCACGATGACCCCGATGCGCTCGGTCCCGCACCGGGTCGTCTGTCTGCTCGGTCTCGACGACGGGGTCTTCCCGCGCGGCGGGTCTTTGGACGGCGACGACGCCCTGGCCCGGCAGCCCCGGATCGGTGAGCGGGACCTGCGCAGCCAGGACCGGCAGCTGTTCCTGGACGCGATCCTCGCCGCCACCGACACCTTGGTGATCACCTACACCGGGTTCAGCGAGGCGACCGGGCAGGAGCGCCCGCCCAGCGTGCCCCTGCGCGAGTTCCTCGACGTCGTCGACGCGACCACCGCCGAAACGGTGGTCCGCGCCCACCGGTCGCAGGCTTTCCATCCCGAGTACCTGACCGTGACCGAGAGGCCCCCGTTCTCCTTCGACCCCGACGCGGCCCGGGCCGCTCGGGCCGCCGCCGGCGTCCGCGAGCAGGTCCCCGTCCTGGCCGATCTGCGGCCCGGCCCTGCCCCGGTCGGCGACGTCGACGTCGCCGACCTGATCACCGTGCTGAGCAGCCCGGTCGCCGGGTTCCTGCGTCGCCGCCTGGAGATCGAGCTTCCCCGCGAGGAGGACGAGCTCAGCGACTCCATCCCGGTGGAGCTCGGCGGACTGGCCCGGTGGCAGGTGGGCGACCGCATCCTGCGCGAGCTGAACGCCGGCCGCTCGCCCGCCGATGCGATGCAGGCGGAGTGGCGTCGCGGCACGATGCCGCCCGGCCGCTACGGCTGGCGGCGCACCGGTGAGGTGGTGGCCGCCGCCGGTCCGCTGACGGAGCAGTTCGCGGCGTCGACCCAGGGCGTGGCCGCCAAGGCGCGTGACCTCGAGATCGACCTGGGCGGCGATCGTCGCCTCGTCGGGACCGTGGCCGGTCTCTACGACAACCGCCTGATCAGGGTCGGCTTCTCACGGCTCGGCGCCCGTCAGCGGCTGGAGGCCTGGATCAGCCTGGTGGCCCTGAGCGCCAACGGGCCGGGCGACTGGGTCGCACGCGTCATCGGCCGCGCGGCACAAGGTGATGCGCCGGCGCGGGCGACGTACGGCGTCGTGGCCGAACCGCTGCCGGTGCTCCAGGACCTCGTCGGCCTCTACGACCTGGCGCTGTCGCGGGTCCTTCCGCTCGCCGCCGAGACCTCGCGCCTGTGCGCACGCACGGCCTCGTCCTCGCGCCCGCGCTGGATGGTCGAACGGGACCTCGGTGACCAGTGGCGCAAGGACAGCGCGAGCATCGAGATGGTGACGGCCTGGGGACGGCGCCCGTCCTGGACCGACGTCACCGCGGAGCCCGCCACCGGCCCGGGCGCCGACCACCTCCTCGGCGAACTCGCCGTCCGGCTCTGGGCGCCCGCTCTGCTGGTGGAGGTGGAGTGATGGATCCGGATCCGTTCGACCTCGCCGGCCCGCTCCCCGGACATGGGACCACGGTCCTGGAGGCCAGTGCAGGCACCGGCAAGACGCACACGGTCGCCGCGCTGGCGACCCGGTACGTCGCGGAGGGCATCGTCGACCTCGACCAGCTGCTGGTGATCACCTTCAGCCGGGCGGCGACCCAGGAGCTGCGCGACCGGGTCCGGCTCGCCTTCGTCCAGGCGGCCGACGACCTCGCGGATCCGGAGCACGCGCGCCTCGCGGCGGCGGAGATCGCAGTCCTGACCCGTGACGCCGACGGCAGCCCGCTCGACGACGCGGCGATCGCCGTACGCCGGCGTCGCCTCCTCGACGCGATCGCGAACTACGACGCCGCGACCATCGCGACCACCCACGAGTTCTGCAACACCGTGCTCCGCTCGCTCGGTGTGGCCGGCGACAGCGACACCGGCGAGGTGCTTCGTGAGGACATCGGCGACCTCCGCGACGAGGTGGTCGACGACCAGTACCTCGCCCGGTTCGCCGAGCTGCCGACAGACCCGCCGATCGAGTTCCGTCCCGCGCGCAACGCGGCCCGGCAGGCGGTCGACAACCGGCACGCCGACCTCCGCCCGCTCAACAGCGCCGACCCGGCGGCCGCGGCGATGGTCGACTTCGTCGACGCGGTCCGGACCGAGATCGACCACCGCAAGCGGGTCTCGCGGATCTTCACGTTCGACGACATGCTGGCCCGGCTCGCATCGGCGGTCGCCCCGGCCGGATCCCCTGCCGCCGAGCGGATGCGCTCGCGCTGGGGCGTCGTCCTGGTCGACGAGTTCCAGGACACCGACCCGGTGCAGTGGGCGGTGCTGCGGGACGCGTTCTCCGAGACGACCCGGCTGGTCCTGATCGGTGACCCGAAGCAGGCGATCTACGCGTTCCGCGGGGGAGACACCCCGACGTACCTGGCGGCGGTGACAGACCGGCCGACCTGGACGCTCGACAAGAACTACCGCAGCGATCCCGCCGTCGTGGATGCCCTGCAGGTCCTCACCCGCCGGGCCGAGCTCGGCGACAGCCGGATCAGCGTGCACCCGATCACCGCGAACCGGAGGACCTCGTCGCTCTCGATCGGCGGCGGTGTCCGGTTGCGTCAGGTACGGCGTGACGGGTTCTCCCTGACCAAGTCGGGGACCATCAACATCGGCAAGGTGCGCGACCACATCGCGCGCGACCTCGCCGCCGACATCGCCCGGCAGCTGAACGAGGCTCCGGTGCTGAGCAACCTCCCGCACGGTGAGCCGTCGCGCCCGCTCGACGCGGGGGACATCGCGATCCTGCTGCACTCGGTGAAGGACGACGCTCCGCGGATCAAGGCCGAGCTGAGCAAGCTCGGCATCCCCTCGGTGATCAACGCCGCCGAGAGCGTGATGACCAGTCCGGCCGCGGCGCACTGGATGCGGCTGCTCGCGGCTCTGGAGAAGCCGCAGCTGCCGGGCCGGATCAGGGCGGCCGCCCTGACGCCGTTCTTCGCCACCACCGCGGACGACCTCCTCGCCGACGACGGTGACCTGACCGACGAGCTCGCCGAGCGGGTCCGCAGCTGGCTCGACCTGCTCCGTTCGAGGGGCGTCGCGGCCGTGCACAGCGCCGCCCTGGCCGGCGGGCTCGCCGCCCGGGTGCTCGCACTCGACAGTGGCGAGCGGTTGCTCACCGACCTGACCCACGTCGGACAGCTCCTGCACCGCGCGGGCACCGAGCAACGGCTGGGTGTCGCCGGCCTGGTGGTCTGGCTGCGGGAGGCGATCGAGGAAGGCAACCGCAACGACTCGCGGCGGCGCCGGCTCGACGTGGACGCGAAGGCGGTCCAGTTCGTCACGATCCACGGCTCCAAGGGGCTGGAGTACCCGGTGGTGTACCTGCCGCAACTCTTCGACCGCGCGGTGAAGGACTGGCCGACGGTGCACGCCTATCACGAGGACGGCAAGCGCTGCCTGGACGTCGCCGACTCACCGGCGGCGAAGGCGGCGGCGCGACGCGAAGAGGCTCAGGAGGAGCTCCGCCTCGCGTACGTCGCGCTGACCCGGGCGAGGTCCCAGGTCACCGCGTGGTGGGCCCCGACCTACAACGCCCCGAACGGGGCGCTGACCCGCCTCCTGTTCGACCGCGCCGCCGACGAACCGGCAGTGCCGGACCGGGCGAGCTTCGGCGCCACCGACGACGAGGTCGACGAGGTGCTGCGACGCTGGGCCGGACTGGGGGCGTTCCGGCTCGAGCCGAGTGTCATCGGCAGCGAGACGGTGGATCTCACCGGGACGGCGCCGGTGCTCGACGCGCGCCTGTTCACCCGGGACCTGGACACCGCGTGGCGGCGTACGTCGTACAGCGGGCTGATCAGGGTGGACGAGGCTTCCGGTCCCCCGGCGCAGAGCGAGCCCGAGAACCGAGGCGTCGACGACGAGCACGCGGCCGAGCCCGATGAGCAGATCGCCGACCTGCCCCCGGCGACGGAGACCGACGCGTCGCTGGTCTCGCCGATGGACGGGCTGACGGCCGGAGCGACGTTCGGGTCGCTGGTGCACGCGGTGCTCGAACACGCCGACCCGAAGGCGCCCGACCTGCGCGCCGAACTCCTGACGCGGGTCGAGGAGGAACGGCGCTGGTGGTCGGTCCCGGCGACCAGTGAAGAGCTCGCCGACGCGATGCTGCCGATGCAGTACACACCCCTGGGCCCGCTCGCCGACAACCTGTCCCTGGCCGACATCGGCCTGGAGGACCGGCTCCGCGAGCTGGACTTCGAGTTCCCGATGGGCGGCGGTGACCTGAGCGGCGCCGCTCCCTCGGTGCCTCTGGGCGCCTTCGCCGCAGCGCTCCGGCGCCACCTGCCGGCCGACGACCCGATCCACCGGTACGCGGCGAAGCTCGACGACACCGTCCTCGGCGAACAGGTGCTGCGCGGCTACCTGAGCGGGTCGATCGACGTGGTCCTGCGGGTGCGCGGGGCCGCGGACCGGTACGTCGTGGTCGACTACAAGACCAACACGCTCGGTGAGCCCGGTCGGAGCCTGACCGCTCTGGACTACACCCCGGCGAAGGTCGCGGACGCGATGCTCCACTCGCACTACCCGTTGCAGGCGCTGCTCTACTCGGTCGTCCTGCACCGGTTCCTGCGCTGGCGGATCGCCGGCTACGACCCCGAGGTCCACCTCGGCGGCGTCCTCTATCTGTACCTGCGCGGGATGGTCGGTGCGCACACCCCGGTCGTCGACGGCGTGCCGTGCGGGGTGTTCTCGTGGAAGCCGCCGGCAGCGCTGGTCGTCGAACTCTCCGCGCTGCTCGACGGGGAGGTGGCATGACCGAGCCGACGATCCTGGGTGACTACGACCGCCGCGTGGCGCGTCGCGCCGATCCGCTGCTGGCCGTGTTCAACCGTGCCGGGGTGATCGAGACGGCTGACGTGCACGTCGCGTCCCGCCTCGCCGCGCTCGGTGAGGACGACGATCCCTCGGTCGCTCTCGCGGTGGCGCTGACAGTCCGCGCGGCCCGTGCCGGAGCCGTCTGCGTCGACCTGGACACGATCGCGGACCTGCCCGTCGACGCGACCCTCGAGCTGCCTTGGCCGACCCAGCCGTCCTGGACGAGTGCGGTCGCGGCGAGCCCGTTGACGACGCTCGGTGTGCTGCGACTGGAGGGATCGCTGCTCTACCTCGACCGGCA
>JAKFBZ010000051.1:0-76120 GCA_036676945.1 Marmoricola sp. | reverse complement strand
CGAGCGCTTCCACCGCACCCTCGCCGACGGCTGGGCCTATGCCCGGTTTTACGACTCAGAGTCCGAACGCCGAGCAACCCTGCCAGCCTGGATCCACTTCTACAATCATCACCGGATCCACTCAGCGATCGGCGGCACGCCCGTTAGCAGACTCAACAACCTGCCTGGACATCACATCTAGCCGCTGCCACAGCAGCGAGGGCGGACCCGGTCTCCCGGATCCGCCCCACTGAGAAGGTTGTGCTGACGTCGCTCAGGCGTCGACGGTCTCCTGCTCGAGCGACTCGGCGCCGGCGCGCGCCCGCCTGGTCGTGGCGATCCCGGCACCGGCGAGAGCCAGGCCGGTCGCCACCCCGGCGATGCCGAGCCCGGCTTCGGCAGGCGGCGCTGCCGAGGTCACCGTCGCGCAGGCACGCCCGCGCAGCTCCGGCGGCGTCGCCAGCAGCAGTTCGGTGTTGCGGGTCTGCAGGGTGCCGCTGTGCGCGGCCAGGTTCGTCTGCGGGTCGTTCGCGGCCAGTTCACGGGAGAGACCGGCGAGAGCGACCGTCGTGCTGAGGTCGCCGGCGTAGTCGGTGGCGCCGGCGTGATCGATGATCGTGGTGAAGATCGACAGGGTGTCGTCGGCGTTGTCGACGATCTCGATCAGACGCGCCTGCTGCGGGAAATCGATGTGCGAGGCGGTGTTGATCTCCCAGAAGCCGCCGGTGCCGTCGGCGCGCTTGTGGGCGGTGATCCGGTTGTCGTGGGTGTGCCCGTTGACCCACGCGATCACACGCGGCTGGCTGAGCAGGTAGCTGGTCACCTCGGGGCCGAGGACCCGGGTGTTCGGGTCCAGCCCGGTGAGCACCAGCGGGTTGCTCATGGTGTCCGAGGTGTGGTGGCTGAAGACCAGCACGGCCTTGCCGGCCGATGCTCCGATGGTCGCCTTGAGCCAGTTGAACTGGGGCGTGTCCAAGGACCCGTCGGCGTACCCGTTCGGGTTGACCGAGTCCATCACCACGAACCGGAAGTCGCCCTGGTCGAAGTAGTAGTACGCCGTCCCCTTGGCCTTGTTCTCGGCAGTGAAGCCATGGCCCACCGGACCGGGGCTGGCCGGGGTGTTGAAGTGCTCGGCGACGACCTCGCCGCGCTTGAGGGTCTTGCGGTTCGGGTCGGGCGTGACGATCCGGACGCCGGGGAGCAGGTTGAGGCTGGAGATCAGGTCGTCCAGCTTCTGCTCGGCGAGCGCGTTGATCACGTCGCTCTGGCTCAGGCCGGGAGGCGCGGTGATGATCTTGAGCGCACCGGTGCAGAGCAGGTCGAGCTGGGTGCTCTTGGCCGGGAAGTTGCCCTGGATCAGACCGTCGTGGTTGCCGAAGCAGGTGTACCAGGGGATGTTGATGCCGGCGGCGTCGAACGGCCGACGGGCGGCGTTCAGCAGGCCGGGGACCTTCGGGAAGCCGTGGTTCTTGCGGAGCTTGTCGTCCACCTTGAGCGGCGGCGTGCCCTCCGGGTGGTAGTAGTGCGTGTCGTAGTACAGGCTGTTGTTGTCCGCGACACCCTCGTACTTGGAGTAGCTCCCGCTGTCGGGGCGCACACCCGCCTTGCCGTCCAGGATGTCGATGTTCCAGCGGATCTCGTTCTTCTGGCAGTTGTCGGAGTTGTCGCCGGTCTGGATCATGAAGGCCAGCGGCAGGCCGGTCACCGGGCCGGTGCCGATGTCGTTGACCGCGCGCACCATCGCGTCCATCACCTGGGCGGTGAGCATCTCGTGCGGCCGGTACGACGAGGAGAGCAGTCCCGGGTTCAGGCCGAGCGCGTTCGGGTCCTCGAAGCGGTCCAGCCACTCCACCCGGCCGGGGGACTGGTGGTCGACGACGTGCACGTCGCTGAACTGGGCGAACGCCAGCAGTGAGGTCCGGCACGCTTCGCGGTCGGCGGCTGCGGCGATGCCGAGATCGGTGCGCACCGTGTGCGCCTCACCAGCGGCCTCGATGACCTTCGCGTAGCCCTTCGCGTTCGGCGTACCGCGGGTGAAGGTCCTGGCGAGGGTCGTCCCGGCGGCGCCGGAGGAGGCGACCGCCGCCTGGCTCAGCGAGCCGAGGACGGGGCTGAGCGCCGCGGCGCCCGAAACGACTGCGGCTGAGCGCAGGAGGTTACGTCGGGTGAGCTCCATGCGGGTGACAACGACCGGATGTGGTCGCGGTCACGTTTGTGGTCTGGACATCTCCGATAATCGGGCCGATTTCAGCCGGTTCGGGCTCCCGTGCCCCGGTCTGGCGCGTTTCGGTGGACACCCGTGCACGCAGAGGAGAGGATGCCACGCGGGGCCCCGCTGGGGCCGGAGTGGAGGAGTACGACGATGGCGGACGCGCCGAAGCCCGAACAGCTCGCGAGACTGAACCGCCTGGAGGCGCTGAGCGACAAGGATCTCGCCGCGGTCATCGCGGCCGGCCGGCACGTGCACCTCCCCGCGGACTGGGCGCTGATCGCCGAGAAGACCCCCGCCGACAAGGCGTACCTGATCGTCGACGGCGAGGTCTCGATCCGCAAGGGCGGCGCGGAGGTGGCCCGCCTGGGCCCGGGCGACGTGATCGGCGAGGTCTCGATCGTCGAGCACAAGCTCCGGACCGCGAGCGTGGTCAGCCTGACGCCGCTGGAGGTCATCCACTTCACCCGCGAGGCCGTGGAGTCGCTGCTCGAGCAGGTGCCGGCCTTCGGCGATGCGATCCGCGCCACCGCCGCCGAGCGCCTGGACGCCGATCGTCTGAGCTGACTGCTCCGTGCCCGCACCGTCCGATCCCCAGCCGCTCGACCCGCAGCAGATCGTCGAACTGCTGGAGTCCCGCCTGCTCGGCGGTGCTCCGAAGTACACCGGTCAGCAGCTGGCCGACGAGGTCGGCATCAGCAGGGACGTGGCCAAGCTGCGCTGGCGCTCGCTCGGTTTCACCGCGGTCGGTGACGACGAGGTCGCCTTCACCGACGCCGACCTGGAGGCGATGCGGCTGACCCAGCGGATGCACGAGCTCGGCATCATCGCCGTCGAGGACGAGGCGGCGCTGATCCGCACGCTCGGTCGCAGCTACGCCCGGCTGGCCGAGTGGCAGCTGACCATGCTCGGCAACACCATCGACCCGAGCACGCTCGACGCCGAGGAGCTCGGCGCCGTCGTCGACGAGATCATCCCGCTGATCGACAAGGTGCAGCGCTACGTCTGGCGCCGGCACGTCCTCAGTGCCGCGTCGCGGCTGCTGCTGGCGCCGCCGATCGAGGACGAGGACGGGGTCAGCACGGCGATCGGCTTCGCCGACATCGTCGGCTACACCCGGCAGACCCGGTCGTTGTCGCAGGAGGAGCTGGCCCGGCTGGTCGAGGGATTCGAGGCGCGGACGCTGTCCATCGTCACCGCGCACCACGGACGCATCATCAAGACCATCGGCGACGAGATCCTGTTCGCTGCCGACACCGCGGCGGACGCGGCGCACATCGCGCTCGAACTGGTCGAAGGGCACCTCGACGACGAGGACTTCCCGCAGCTGCGCGTCGGGGTCGCGTGGGGGCCCGTGCTGAACCGTCTCGGCGACGTCTTCGGCCCCACCGTGAACCTCGCCTCGAGACTCACCTCGGTCGCCCGCCCCGGACGGGCGCTGATCGACAAGGAGCTGGCCGAGGCGATCGAGGACGATCCGGACTTCAAGCTGCGCCGGATGCGCCGGGTGTCGGTGAAGGGTTACCGACGGCTCGAGCCATGGGTGCTGCGCCGTCCGCTGGACGACGACGACCTACCCCCGGTGGCCGCCCAGATCTACGAGAAGGGGCACGACCTGCTCCGGGTCGTCGACGAGATGCAGGGCCGCTCCGAACGGCCGGCCGGCCCCGAGCCCGTCGAGTAGGCCCCAGACAGCCAGTCGGTCGGTCCAGTGCTCGCGGCCGACCAGCACCATCGGGACGACCTGGGCAGCCTCGGCGTAGTAGTTCGCACACGCCGCCTGGAAGATCTCCTGCACGGTCCCGGCGGCGCCCGGCAGGAAGACCAGCCCGCCGCGGCAGACCCGGAGCAGCACATCCTCCCGCTGCGCGTTGCTGAAGTACTTCGCCACCGCCGAGGCGAACGCGTTCGGAGGCTCGTGCCCGTAGTACCAGGTCGGGATGCCCAACGAGGTCGCACCGTCCGGCCATCGCGACCTCACCTCGAAGGCAGCCTGGGCCCAGGCGCCGATCCCGGCACGGAAATCCGGAGCCCGGGCGAGCAGTGCCAGGGTGTCGTCCAAGGCGTCGTCGGGTGCGGTCGCGAGCCAGGCCCCGAGGTTGGCGGCCTCCATCGCGCCCGGTCCGCCGCCGCTCGCCACGGTGCACGCCTGCGGGCCGAGGCGGGCCAGGCTGCGGCCGAGGACCGCTGCGGCCCGGTAGTCGGGATCGCTGCGGAGCAGTGCGTGGCCGCCGAGGACGCCGACCAGGGAACGGCCCTCGACGAACTCCTCCAGGGCGTCGTCGATCGAGTGGTCGTGCAGCGCCGCGGCCAGGGTCCGGTCCAGGGAGCGCGGTGCGCGCGACCAGGCGTAGGCGCGCGCGTCCGGGGTCGTCGCGTAGCCCCGGTCCAGGCCGTCGTACAGGTCCTCAGGGGTGTAGAGCCGTGCCCGGTACGGGTCGAACGGGACGTCCGGCACCGTCGGGAAGATCAGGCCGCCGCGCGCGCGGACGTCGGCCTCCGAACCGGGCCCGAGGCCCGCGACGAAGGCGCAGCCGAGGAAGACGGCACCGCGGACCTCGAGCGCCGCCAGCTCCTCGGCCCGGTCCCGCAGGTCGATCGACTGGAGATGGCAACGATGCAGGGTGCGCCCGCCCCGGGCCATGAAGGCGTCGAACGCGGGCAGCGACTCGATCTCGTGCAGGTCCACGCAGTGAAACTACGCGCCCGCACGGCCATCAGGCGTTCATCGACACGAGGCCTGAGCCTCGCCGTCCGTTCCGGACGGCTTCGTAGCGTCGTGGCCATGAGTGCAGTGCTGCGCACGATCCGCCCTCAGTCCCTCGCCCCGCGGTCCTCCCTGCGGGTGCTGGTCGTCACCGAGTCGTTCCTGCCCCAGGTCAACGGGGTGACCAACTCGGTACGACGCGTCCTGGACCACCTGGCCGCCTCCGGCCACGAGGCGGTGCTGATCGCACCCAGCGGCCCCGAGGAGTACGCCGGCGCCCGGATCGTGCGGTCCGCGTCGATCGCGATGCCGACGTACAAGGACTTCCCGGTCGGGATGGCAAGCCGGTACACGATGCGCAAGCTGATCGACGAGATCGCGCCCGACGTCGTGCACCTGGCCTCTCCGGCGATGCTCGGGCGCACTGCCGGCCAGGTCGCCCGCACCGCCGGCGTACCGGTCGCCGCGGTCTACCAGACCGACCTGATCGGTTTCGCCGCCCGCTACCCGTTCCCGGGCGCGACCGCGCTGATGCGCAAGCTCACCACCAGCATCCACGGACCCGCCGACCTGAACCTGGTGCCTTCGAGGGCCAGTCACGACCAGCTCGCCGGCCTCGGCATCGCGAACCTGGCGATCTGGCCTCGCGGCGTCGACACCGCCCAGTTCCACCCGAGCCACCGCACCGACGCGCTCCGCGCGGAGATCGGTGCCGAACCCGGCGAGGTGCTCGTCGGGTACGTCGGCCGGCTGGCCGCCGAGAAGGAACTCGACCTGCTCCGTGCCGTCGAGCACCTGCCCGGCCACCGCCTGGTCCTGGTCGGCGGCGGGCCGGAGGAGCCGCGACTGCGGGCCCTGCTCCCGCGAGCCGCCTTCCTCGGCGTCCGTCACGGTGCGGACCTCGGCAGGATCGTGGCGTCCTTCGACGTCTTCGTGCACACCGGCAGCACCGAGACCTTCTGCCAGTCCGCCCAGGAGGCACTCGCCTCCGGGGTCCCGGTGGTCGCGCCCGACGCCGGCGGTCTGCGTGACCTGGTCCGCCCCGGGGTCAACGGTCTGCTCTTCGAACCCGGCAACGGCTGCGACCTCTACGGCCACCTCGAGACGCTGGTCGCCGACCGCCGTACCCGGTCGTCGATGGGCCTGGAGGCGTACGCCGGCGTCCGGGACCGCTCCTGGGCCGCGGTGAACGAGACCCTGGTCGAGCACTACCGGCGCCTCGCCACGCCGGCCCCGGTCACGGCCGCCGGCTGAGCGCCGGTCACCAGGCGGAGGCCATCAGCTCCCCGAACAGGTCCTGCTCGTCGACCGCGAGGCCGCGCCGTACGAACCAGCTGCAGACGTTGTGGCAGTCGCGCAGCAGGAAGTCGGCGCCCTGCGGGTTGGCGACCAGGTCGACCATCTGCGGCAGGTCGATGATCACCAGCCGCTCGCCCGCCGCCAGGATGTTGTACGGCGAGAGGTCGCCGTGGGCGAAGCCTCGTGCCGCCATCGCCACCATCGCGTTCCGCAACTGGTCGAACCAGTCCGCCAGCAGATCGGGCGCGGGGCGGGTGGCGACCAGGCGTGGCGCCGCGTTGCCGTCGTGGGTGACCAGTTCCATCAGGATCTCGGTGCCGTCGATCTGCACCGGGTAGGGGACCGGCACGCCCGCGTCGTAGCAGCGCTGCAGGGACTCCCACTCCGCCCAGGCCCACTGACCTGCGGCGGCCTCCCGGCCGAACGCCGACTTCTTGGCGATCGCGCGGGCCTCGCGCGAGTCCTTGATCCGTCGGCCCTCGGTGTACCCGGCGTTGCGATGGAAGGTGCGGTGGTCGGTGCTGCGGTAGCGCTTGGCCGCGAGGACGACACCCTCGGTGCCGGGGACGGCGCGTTCGAGCAGGAAGACGTCGGCTTCCTTGCCGGTCTTCAGGATGCCGAGGTCGGCCTCGAGCGCGGCACGATCGGTGACCAGCCAGTCGGGGACCGGCTGGGGTCCGCGCTGCAGCGGCTCGAGGTCCCAGTAGCGGGTGAAGCGTTGACCCTCGTCCGGGTCGTCGATCAGCTGGTAATCGAAGGTGAAGAAGTCAGCCTCGAGTGAGGCGGAGTCGTGCGAGTTCACGTTGTCTCCGAAGATGTGAGGAGGGGCGGCGGGCTGCGAGCACGCCAACGGCCGTGATCTGCATGTCACCTCTCCTCTCTCCGGTCGCGGACCAGTGCCCGCGGAACGCGTCCGAGGATGCCAGCGCCCCGCGACGTGATGCAACGGGTTTTCTGCCGCCCGGTGGTTGAGGTGTAGGCGCCCCGGCGCCTGCCGCGAAACCTCAGACAGCCGGATGCAGGAGGTGAGCCAGCTCCTCGACCCCGTCGACCAGGCGGGTGCCGGGGCGGGCCCAGGACGCATTCGCGTCCACCGCGTGCACCGGTACGCCGTCCGGAAGCACGCCCGCGGATCCGAGTTCGGCCGCCAGTTCGGCGCATCCGTCCCGGTCGAAGCCGCACGGCGCGACCACGAACACGTCGGGGTCCGCGGCCTGGATCTGCTCCCAGGTGACCCGCTCGGACTTCTCACCGCCGCGGGCGAGCACCGGCAGGCCGCCGGCGATCGTGACCATCTCCGGGATCCAGTGCCCCGGCGCGAACGGCGGCTCGGTCCACTCCAGGAACATCACCCGCGGGCGGGGCAGCCCCGCGACCCGCTCGGCCACGGCGGTGAGGCGACGGCGCTGGTCGGCGACCAGCGCCCGGGCCTCGTCCTCGTGGCCGGTGGCGGCCCCGAGGAGCACGATCGACTCGAAGACCTCGTCGAGCGTGTGCGGGTCGATGGTCAGGACCTCGGCGGTGCAGCCGAGATGCGCGAGCGCGTCGTCGACGACCGAGACGTCGACCGCGCAGACCGCGCACAGGTCCTGCGTGACGACCAGGTCGGCGTCCAGGCCCGCGAGCGCGCCCTCGTCCAGGTGGTACAGATCGTCGCCGCGCGCCATCGCGGCGACGACGAAGTCATCGATCTCCGCCGGGGTCAGCCCCTCGGGCATCGCGGAGGTGGAGACGATCGTCCGCTCCCGCGCGGCGGCCGGGAAGTCGCACTCGAAGGTCACCCCGACGACGTCGTCCCCGGCGCCGATCGCGAACAGGATCTCGGTCGTGGACGGGAGCAGGCTGACGATGCGCACGCCGTGACTCTAGGCTGCCTGGGAGAAGCTTCGAAGGGGAGGAACACCATGAGCAGCGCGCCGACCGAGCGGTCCGTCCTGGACGCCGTACCGAAGCAGTTGTTGATCGGCGGGGAGTGGCGCGACGCCACCGGCGGGGCGAGGTTCGAGGTCGAGGACCCGGCCACCGGGCTCGCGCTCTGCGAGGTCGCGGACGCCACCCCGGAGGACGCGATCGCGGCCCTCGACGCCGCGGTGGCGGCACAGCCCGGCTGGGCCGCCACCCCGCCCAACGAGCGATCCGAGATCCTGCACCGCGCCTTCCTCGCGCTCGGCGAGCGCTCCGAGGAGCTCGCCCTGTTGATGACCCTGGAGATGGGCAAGGCGGTTGCGGAGTCGAAGGGCGAGATCGCGTACGCCGCGGAGTTCTTCCGCTGGTTCTCCGGCGAGGCGCTCCGCCTCGACGGTTACTACAAGACGACCGGCAACGGGGCCAGCCGGGTGCTGGTGATGCGCCAGCCGGTCGGACCCTGCTACTTCATCACGCCGTGGAACTTCCCGAACGCGATGGGCACCCGCAAGATCGGCCCGGCGATCGCGGCCGGCTGCACGATGGTGGTGAAGCCCGCCCACCAGACGCCGCTGTCGATGCTCGCGCTGGCGAAGGTGCTGGAGGAATGCGGCCTGCCGCCGGGTGTCCTCAACGTGATCACCGCGATGCGTTCGGGCGAGGTCTCGGCCCCGATCATCAGCGACCCGCGGCTGCGCAAGCTGAGCTTCACCGGGTCCACCCAGGTCGGCAAGAAGCTGATCGCCCAGGCGGCCGACCAGGTGCTCCGGGTCTCGATGGAACTCGGCGGCAACGCGCCGTTCCTGGTCTTCGCCGACGCCGACCTCGACGCCGCGGTGGACGGCGCGATGCTCGCCAAGATGCGCAACATGGGCGAGGCCTGCACCTCGGCGAACCGCTTCCACGTGCACGAGTCGGTGGCCGACGAGTTCGCGTCCAAGCTCGCCGCCCGGATGGGCTCGCTCACCGTCGGCCGTGGCACCGAGGACGGCACCGACGTCGGGCCGCTGATCGACGAGACCCAGCAGAGCAAGGTCGCCGAGCTGGTCGAGGACGCGGTAGCCAAGGGCGCCACCGCGCTGACCGGTGGCACGAAGGGCGACGGCGCCGGCTACTTCTTCACGCCCACGGTACTGACCGGGGTGACCGCCGACGCGAACGTGCTCGCCGAGGAGATCTTCGGCCCCGTCGCGCCGATCGCGACCTTCAGCACCGACGAAGAGGCGATCGCCGCGGCGAACCGCACCGAGTACGGCCTGGTCGCCTATGTCTTCACCCGCGACCTTCAGCGGGCCTTCCGGGTCTGCGAGGCGCTCGAGACCGGGATGATCGGCCTCAACCAGGGCATCGTCTCCAACGCCGGAGCGCCGTTCGGTGGCGTGAAGCAGTCCGGCACCGGTCGCGAGGGCGGCAACGAGGGGATCGCTGAGTACCTCGACACCAAGTACGTGGCGATCAGCGTCTAGCGCGTGTCTCCAGTCCCGCGATGACCCGTTCGTGTCTTGCGACCCCCGGAACCCCGTCCTAGTTTCGGAACCAGGGAGGGACAAAGGAGATCCGAATGGAAGCGACGGTCAACAAGCAGGCAGCGATCAACGGGTACCAGGCCTTCGCCGCGATGGACCCCGAGGGTGCGATGAAGGACATCTCCGACGACATCGAGTGGGTGGTCGGCGGGAACAGTTCCGTCACCGGCACCTACCGTGGCAAGGACGACGTGGGCGCCTTCTGGATGAAGCTGGTGGAGAAGGGCTTCAGCACCACGCCGACGGAGTTCATCGCCGAAGGCAACAAGGTCGTCGTACTCAGCGACGTCGAACTCGCCGGTGAAGCGAGCCGGTCGGTCGACATCCTCGAGTACGACGCGGACGGCAGGCTGATCCGGTTCGAGTCGTTCGGCGGGGAGGAAGTGCTCAACAGCCAGTTCCCGCGCTGAACCACCCGACTGGGAGGATGGCCGGGTGTCCTCCTCTCGTCGTGACGTCGTGGTCCTGGGTTCGACCGGTTCGATCGGAACCCAGGCGCTGGACGTCGTGCGCGCCAACCCGGACCGTTTCCGCGTCGTCGGACTGACCGCGGGAGGGTCGAACCGCGATCTGTACGACGCGCAGGTCGCCGAGTTCACCGCGGCGTACCCGGGCCTGTTCTCCGGCCTCGGGGAGCAGGCCTCGGTCGAGGCCGCCTCGATGAGCACGGACGTCGTCCTCAACGGGATCACCGGCGCCGTCGGATTGCGTCCGACCATCGCTGCACTCGACGCCGGCAACACCCTCGCGCTGGCCAACAAGGAGTCGCTGATCATGGGCGGCTCGGTGGTCACCTCCCGCGCCAGGCCCGGCCAGATCGTGCCGGTCGACAGCGAGCACAGCGCGCTGGCGCAGTGCCTGCGGTCGGGATCGTCCGGCGAGGTCCGGAAACTGGTGCTGACCGCGAGCGGGGGACCGTTCCGAGGCCGGTCCCGCGACGAACTCGGCGAGGTCACCGTCGCCGAGGCGCTGGCGCACCCGACCTGGGACATGGGGCCGGTGGTGACCATCAACTCCGCCACCCTGGTCAACAAGGGCCTCGAGGTGATCGAGGCACACCTGCTCTTCGACATCCCGTTCGACCGCATCGACGTGGTGGTGCACCCGACGTCGGTGGTGCACTCGATGGTCGAGTTCGCCGACGGTTCGACCATCGCCCAGGCCTCGCCTCCCACGATGCTGATCCCGATCGCGCTCGGCATGGCCTGGCCCGACCGGCTCGACGACGTCGCCCCGGCCGTCGACTGGACCTCGGCGCAGACCTGGGAATTCTTCCCGCTCGACGACGAGGCGTTCCCGTCGGTGCGGCTGGCCCGCGAGGCCGGCGCCCGCGGCGGGACCGCGCCGGCGGTCTACAACGCGGCGAACGAGGAGTGCGTGGCGGCGTTCCGCGACGGGCGGCTGCGGTTCGTGGAGATCGTCGACCTGATCGCAGCAGTCCTGAATGAGCACGCTCTCACCGCTCACGACGTAGGCTCGGCAGGTACAGAACTCACCGTCGACGACGTCCTCGCCGCCGACGCCTGGGCACGCGCCGAGGCACACCGCATCCTGGAGAAGACCACCCGATGACCGTCCTGCTCTTCATCGTCGGCGTTGTGGCGATCATGCTCGGCCTGGCCATCTCGATCGGGCTGCACGAGTGCGGTCACATGTTCCCCGCTCGTCACTTCGGTGTCCGGGTGCCTCAGTTCTTCGTCGGCTTCGGCAAGACGGTCTGGTCGACGCACCGCAACGGCACCGAGTACGGCCTCAAGGCGTTCCCGCTCGGCGGCTTCGTCAAGATCATCGGGATGCTGCCGCCGCACGACCCGCGCGCTGACAAGGTCGCCGCGCCCGGCCCGTTCAGCCGGCTGATCTCGGACGCGCGCGCCGCCGAGGCCGAGCTCATCGAGCCCCGCGACCAGGGGCACATGTTCTACGAGCTCGCCTGGTGGAAGAAGGTCATCGTGATGGCCGGCGGCCCCACAGTGAACCTGGCGATCGCGTTCTTCCTCTTCTGCGCGCTGTTCTGGTTCCACGGGGTGCCGGAGCCGACCACGACCGTCGGGACCGTCGCCGACTGCGTGGTGGCCGTGCGTGCCGACGAGAAGCCGCGCGAGTGCACCGACGCGGACCCGGCTGCCCCCAGCCGGGCGGCGGGGATCCGCGAGGGTGACGAGATCGTGGCCTTCGGGTCGACGAAGGTCACCTCCTACGACCAGCTGCAGAAGCTGATCCGGGCGAACGGCGACGACAAGGTGTTCATCACCGTCGTACGCGACGGCGAAGAGCAGATCCTCTCCGCGACGACCGCGGTGAACGAGCTCCCGTCCCTCGACGGCTCGGCTGCCTCGGTGAACGTCGGCTACCTCGGCATCGTGCCCACCGAGGAGATGATCTCGAAGGGGCCGGTCTACACCCTGGGTCAGATGGGTGGCTACACCGTCGACACGGTCGAAGCGCTGGCACACCTCCCGGTCCGCCTCTGGGACGTGGCCCAGGCGGCTCTCGGGCTCGAGGAGCGCGACCCGGAGAGCCCGATGAGCGTGGTCGGGGTCAGCCGGGTGGCCGGTGAGGTCACCTCCGACGACAAGATCGTCACCGGCGACAAGGTGGCCTTCGTGATCAGCCTGCTGGCCGGGGTCAACCTGTTCCTCGGCATGTTCAACTTCGTGCCGCTGCTCCCGCTGGACGGCGGCCACATCGCCGGCGCGCTCTACGAGGCGATGCGACGCGGCTGGGCCCGGCTGCGCGGCCAGCCCGATCCCGGCTACTTCGACGTGGCCCGGATGCTGCCGGTCGCCTACGTGACCGCAGGACTGCTCCTGATGATGACGGTGATCCTGGTCTATGCCGACATCGTCGCCCCCGTGGCCTGAGCGTCAGCCGGCTCAGTACAGCCGGATACCCTGATGCCATGACATCGGTTTCCCTCGGCATGCCCGCAGCACCGCCGCCGGTCCTTGCGCCCCGTCGTACGACGCGCCAGATCAAGGTCGGCAAGGTCGGGGTGGGCAGCGAGTCGCCGGTCTCGGTCCAGTCGATGACCACGACGCTCACCTCCGACGTGAACGCCACTCTCCAGCAGATCGCCGAGCTCACCGCCGCCGGCTGCGACATCGTCCGGGTGGCGTGTCCGTCCCAGGACGACGCCGCGGCGCTGCCGGAGATCGCGCAGCACTCTCAGATCCCGGTGATCGCCGACATCCACTTCCAGCCCAAGTACGTGTTCGCCGCGATCGAGGCCGGCTGCGCCGCGGTCCGGGTCAACCCGGGCAACATCAAGAAGTTCGACGACCAGATCAAGGAGATCGCCGCCGCGGCCACCGACCACGGGACGTCGATCCGGATCGGTGTCAACGCCGGGTCGCTGGACCCGCGCCTGCTGGCGAAGTACGGCAAGGCCACCCCGGAGGCGCTCGTCGAGTCAGCCAAGTGGGAGGCGTCGCTCTTCGAGGAGCACGGCTTCCGCGACTTCAAGATCTCGGTCAAGCACAACGACCCGGTCGTGATGGTCCGGGCCTACGAGCTCCTCGCCGAAGCCGGCGACTGGCCCCTGCACCTCGGTGTCACCGAGGCCGGACCCGCGTTCCAGGGCACGATCAAGTCCGCGACCGCCTTCGGCGCGCTGCTGTCCCAGGGCATCGGCGACACCATCCGGGTCTCGCTCTCGGCCCCGCCGGTCGAAGAGGTGAAGGTCGGCATCCAGATCCTGCAGTCGCTCAACCTGCGGCCCCGGAAGCTCGAGATCGTCTCCTGCCCGTCCTGCGGTCGTGCGCAGGTCGACGTCTACTCGCTGGCGGAGAAGGTCACCAAGGGCCTCGAGGGCATGGAGGTCCCGCTGCGCGTGGCCGTCATGGGCTGCGTCGTCAACGGACCGGGGGAGGCCCGTGAGGCCGATCTCGGTGTCGCGTCGGGCAACGGCAAGGGCCAGATCTTCGTGAAGGGCGAGGTCGTCAAGACCGTGCTCGAGTCGCAGATCGTCGAGACGCTGATCGAGGAAGCCCTCCGGCTCGCCGAGGAGATGGAGCCCGTCGAGGGAGCCAGCGCCGAGGTCACCGTCTCCTGACCCTCAGGGGCTGGGGCTCGCGGCCGGCTGTCCGGCCGTCCCCTCCTGGGCCCTGATCGCGGCCACCAGGATCTGGAGTGCCGCCTCGCTGCGCTGCCACGCGACGCTGTCCTGGGCGAGGGTGTCCAGGTCGGTGAGCGCGGCACGGAGGGCCGTGACGTCCTCCAGATCGACCGAGGCCATCTGCGCCCAGCCGAGGTCCAGGTCGGCGTCGGCGGCGGCCGCCTGACGCATCAGGACCCGGTACGCCGCGACCACAGCGGCCTTGGTGGGCGGCCGGACCAGGGCGCCGTTCTCGTTGCGTGCGGGTGCCGGCAGCGGGTCGTGCAGGTACAGGTCGATCGCGGGCTGGGCCTGGCGGAGCTGGTAGCTCATGTCGTACGGACGCAGCTTCTCGGTGAACAGCCGTAGCGAGGTGATCGCCTTGATCTGGTTCTCGACGGTCTGCTGGCAGTCCTCGGTCTGGTCGCGGTTCTCGTAGTAGTCGATCGTCGCGATCACGCTGGTCCACCGCGAGGCGAGGGCCGAGGGCTCGGGGTCCTGATCGAGCCCGATGACGCTCTCCGCGACCTCGTGCCATTGGTCCTTGCACTCCGAGGCCGACTGCGCGGTCGGTTCGGCGTCCTTCGGCGAGGACCCGCCGCAGCCGCCCGCCACCAGGCCGGCGCAGAGCAGCAGCACCGGCAGGAACGGGGCCCCGGCGCGCGCCCGTGGGTGAGCCGGACCTCGCATGCGCTCACCGTAGCGGCACGCGACGGGGGATGTGGTCCCTCCGACATGTCCTAGAGTCGGCTCGTGGTCGCTTCCACTCATCTGCACACGGACGCGCCGGGCCCGAGCTCGGCCGGAGTGCGCGTGCTCGGGCCGGCGGATCTCCCGGAGGCGCTGGAGCTGCTCGCGACCGATCCGGTGACGAACGTGTTCGCGGAGTACCGCAGCCGGATCACCCAGCTCGACCAGCGCTGGCTCGGCGGACAGATGTGGGGGTACGTCGAGGACGGCGAACTCGTCTCGATGTGCCACGTCGGAGCCAACCTGGTCCCGGTCCGGGCGACGCCGGAAGCGTGTTCTGCGTTCGCCCGCAAAGCGCTGCGCCAGCGGCGGGTGAGCTCGACGATCGTCGGTCCGCGCGTGGCCGTCGAGACGCTGTGGGGCGAGCTGGCCGAGGACTGGGGCCCGCCGCGCGACGAACGCTGGGACCAGCCGCACCTGCAGATCGACGACGACCCGCTGATCGAACCGGACCCGCTGGTGCGCCGTACGACGCAAGAGGACCTGGACGCGCTCTATCCCTCGTGCGTGGCCATGTACACCGAGGAGGTCGGCGTCTCGCCCGAGGTCGACGGCGGCCGCAACCTGTACCGGGCCAGGGTCTCCCAGCTGGTGAACCGCGGCTGGTCGTTCGCGCGGATCGAGGACGGCAAGGTCGTCTTCAAGGCCGAGGTCGCCTGCGCCACCCCGTACGCGGCCCAGATCCAGGGCGTCTATGTGGACCCCGAGCGACGCGGCGAAGGTCTCTGCACCCGCGGGATGGCGACGGTCGTGCGTACGACGTTGCGCGAGATCGCACCGACCGCGGCGCTGTACGTGAACGCGCACAACCTCGCCGCCCGGACGGCGTACGAACGGGTCGGCTTCCGCCAGACCGGGACCTTCTCGACCCTGATGTTCTGAGCCGGGTCGCCGGGCCCGGTCTTGACCGCTGTCGTTAGTGTCGGCTCATGACCGCCCCGCTGCGTCGCGATGCCAAGATCGTCATCGGTGCCTTCCTCGCCTCCGGCACCGTCCACCTCGTCAAGCCCGAGGTCTTCGAGCCGCTGATGCCGTCGTGGGTGCCGGCGCACCGCGAGATGATCCTCGGGTCCGGTATCGCCGAGCTCGCCTGCGCCGTCGGGATGATGCTGCCGCCGACCCGCAAGCTCGCAGGCCTGGCCAGTGCCGCGCTGCTGGTCGCCGTTTTCCCCGGCAACGTGAAGATGGCGATGGACGCCCAGGACACTGACAACAACGCGTTCAAGGCGGTCACGCTGGCCCGGTTGCCGCTGCAGTTCCCGATGATCCGTGGCGCGCTGCGCGCCGGCCGGGCCTGAGTCAACGCAACGTGCACGACGCCCAGTCCGCGCCGATCGGAACGACCTCGTCCGGCAGGGGCGGAGCGATCGTCACCGGTTCGCCGATGGAGGAGAGCTCGAGCCTGGTCTCGACCAGCTCCAAGCCCTGTTCCATCGTCCGATCCAGCTCGACCCCTTCTCGGCCCAGCGCGGCAAGGACCGCCCGGCCGGAGACGGTTGCTCCGACGATCTCTGCGTCGTCGCGTTCACTGTCGAGTTCGACGACCACGGGTACGAGGTGGCCCTCCAGTTCTTTCTCGAGGGGGAACATGGTTCGGTTGCTGACGCCGAGCTGAACGAGACCCAAGTACGCGTCCACCTCTGCGCGGACCTGCTTCCCGCTGCGGGTTGCGCCGTCCGTCTCCACGCTCATCAGCCCGAGGATGGCGCCGGGGACAGGAGATTGAGTGGCGGGCTGGCCGGTGTTCTCGGCGCTGAACTCCGATAGTCCCTCCGCGGTGGAGTGGGCCCAGCAGCTCGGCGCCTCGCTGCCCTGGACCCGCTGGATGTAGGTGTCGCCGTTGGTGAGGCGCCGTACGCGGAGCGTGAAGGCCTCGCCCTCGGGGCTGCGGGCACTCTTGGTCGTCTCGTAGCGCTGGTTACCGAGGTTGTAGCTGCCGGTCTCCTCGACTGCTTCCGAGCCGTACGACACGGTGCTTCGGTAGTGAGCGGTCTTCGCGAATCCGAGCCGGTCCACCGCCGCCTCGAGGTCGAACGGTGCTGCGGCCGGGGTCGCAGACGCGCTCGAAGGGGGAGGTGAAGCCGTGTCCTCGGTCTCGCCGCATGCGGCAACGACGACAAGGAGAGAGCTGACTGCGAGCAGACGTCCACGATGCATGCGCGGATGATGTCAGGTCGTGCGGGGGCCTGAGCGCCGAATCCCCTTCGCGGCCGTACGAAGGTCGCAGATAGCCTCACCCCATGATCTTGCGGATGTCGACCCTGTTCGTGCGGACCCTTCGGGACGATCCGGCGGACGCCGAGGTGCCGAGCCACCGACTGCTCGTCCGTGCCGGCTACATCCGTCGGGCCGCGCCCGGCATCTACACCTGGCTGCCGCTGGGCCTGCGGGTGCTGCGCAACGTCGAGGACATCATCCGCGAGGAGATGAACGCGATGGGCGCCCAGGAACTCCAGTTCCCGGCGCTGCTGCCGCGCGAGCCCTACGAGGCCACCGGCCGCTGGACCGACTACGGCGACGGCATCTTCCGGCTCAAGGACCGCAAAGACGGCGACTACCTGCTCGGTCCGACGCACGAGGAGATGTTCACCCTGGTGGTGAAGGACCTGTACTCCTCCTACAAGGACCTGCCGGTCTGGCTCTACCAGATCCAGACCAAGTACCGCGACGAGGCGCGTCCCCGCGCCGGCATCCTGCGCGGCCGCGAGTTCATCATGAAGGACTCCTACTCCTTCGACACCACCGACGAGGGCCTGGACGCCTCGTACGCCGCCCACCGCGCGGCGTACATCAAGACCTTCGACCGGCTCGGCTTCGACTACGTGATCGTCAAGGCGACCGCCGGGGCGATGGGCGGCTCGAAGTCCGAGGAATTCCTGGCCAAGGCCGACGTCGGTGAGGACACCTACGTCCGCTGCACCACCTGCGACTACGCCGCCAACGTGGAAGCCGTCCAGGTGCCCGTGCCGGCACCGGTGGGGTACGACGACGTGCCCGCCGCGCACGCCGAGCAGACGCCGGACACGCCGACCATCGACACCCTGGTCGACCACCTCAACGAGAAGTTCCCGCGCGACGACCGGCCGTGGGCCGCCTCGGACACGTTGAAGAACGTGCTGGTGCTGCTCAAGCACCCCGACGGCACCCGCGAGCCGCTGGCGATCGGGCTGCCCGGTGACCGCGAGGTGGACCAGAAGCGCCTGGAGGGTCAGCTCGAGCCGATCGAGGTCGAGCCGATGGACGACGCCGAGCTGAGGAAGCACCCGGCGCTGGTGAAGGGCTACATCGGGCCCGGTGCGCTGGGCGAGGAGTCGTCGTCGGGCATCCGCTACCTGGTCGACCCGCGGGTCTCCGAGGGCACGGCCTGGGTCACCGGTGCCGACGTCGCGGGCAGCCACGTGATCGACCTGGTGGCCGGCCGGGACTTCACCGCCGACGGCACCATCGAGGCGGCCGAGGTCCGCGACGGCGACACCTGCCCGCAGTGCGCGGTCGAGGGACGCGACGGCACCCTGGAGTCCGCGCGCGGCATCGAGATGGGACACATCTTCCAGCTCGGCCGCAAGTACGCCGAGGCGCTCGACCTGAAGGTGCTCGACGAGAACGGCAAGCTCGTGGTCGTCACGATGGGCTCCTACGGCATCGGCGTCTCGCGCGCCGTCGCCGCGATCGCCGAGGGCAACAACGACGACATCGGTCTGGTCTGGCCGCGCGAGATCGCGCCGGCGGACGTGCACATCGTGGCGGCCGGCAAGGAGGACGCCGTCTTCGCCGCAGCGCAGGCGCTCTCCGACGAGCTGAGCGCGGCGGGCGTCGACGTCCTCTATGACGACCGTGCCGGCAAGATCAGCCCCGGGGTGAAGTTCAAGGACGCCGAGCTGATCGGCGTGCCGACGATCGTGACCGTCGGCCGCGGGCTGGCCGACGGCACCGTCGAGGTCAAGGACCGCCGTACCGGCGAACGGACCGAGGTCGCGGTGGCCGATGCTGCCGCCCATCTGGTCGCCCTGGTCCGCGGCTGAGTCACGCCGGCGGCACTTGCACGGACTCGCTCCGCACAAAGGTGAGCCTCTCGGCCCATTCCCCCGGAAGGCTTTCGGTGCTTATGCTCCGTTCGGTGCTTATGCTCCGCAGAACTCGGCCAAACGGAGGAATATTGTGAACCGGACACTGACCAGGACGGCACTCGCTCTCGGCGCGGCCTTCGCGCTCGCCGGCTCGTCGCTCACGCCGACCATCGCGGTCGCCGTCGCCGCCGAGGACGGCGCCGGGTGCTTCGAGCCCGCCGACGCCGGAGCCGCGGCCCGCGGCGGGACCAACGCTCGCGCACACGACCACCGCGAGATCACCGCGAAGCAGCAGCGCGCGATCGAGAAGAAGACGGCCGCGATCCTGGCAGCCCGCAACGGGCGGAAGCCGCAGCCTCCTGGTGGCGGCGGTGGCGGCACCGGCACCGGCGGCCCCAAGAGCAACATCCCGGTCTACGTGCACGTGATGACGGCCACCAACGGTGCCGGGAACGTGAGCGACACCCAGATCGCGCAGCAGATCGCCGTGCTGAACCAGACCTACTCCGGCCACGACGTCAACGGCACCGGCACGAACACCGGGATCCAGTTCAGCCTCGCCGGCACCAACCGGATCGCCAACAACACCTGGCACACCGACCGGCAGAGCACGACGTACCGCGCCCAGACCCGTCAGGGCGGCAAGAACGCACTGAACATCTGGGTGGTCGACTTCAAGTACCTGGGCATCGCCACGTTCCCGTGGGACTACGCGGCGAACCCCGCGATCGACGGCATCCGGGTGCAGTACAGCTCCTTCCCGGGCGGGAGTGCGGCCAACTACAACCTCGGTGAGACCGCGACCCACGAGGCCGGGCACTGGCTCGGGCTCTACCACACGTTCCAGGGCGGCTGTAACGCTCCGGGCGACTCGGTCTCCGACACCGCGCCGCAGGCGTCGCCGAGCACCGGCTGCCCGACCGGCCGCGACTCGTGCGCGGGTGGCGGGCTCGACCCGATCCACAACTACATGGATTACAGCTACGACGCCTGCTACTTCGAGTTCAGCCCGGGTCAGTCGACCCGGATGGACCAGATGTGGACGGCGTACCGGCTCTGAGTCACCCACCACCGCCCGGCGCCGGAGCACGAAATAACCGGCTGCCGGGCGGCGGTGCGTCCGGATAGGTTCGCGCGGTGAGCACCCGAGCAGACATCGAGGCCGTCATCTTCGACTGGGGCGGCACGTTGACCGCCTGGCACGACATCGACTTCCACGCCGAGTCGCTGGCCCTGGCCGAGGCGGTCGTCGCCTCGGCGGAGGGCGGTACGGCGGACGAGAAGGCCGCCGCCGACGTACAGGCCCACGCCGCCCGGCTGCACGAAGCCGGGAGCATCGTCTGGGGCTGGAGCCGGGACGAGCAGCGCAGCGCGACCCTCGATGACCTGTTCGAGGTCGCCGGCCTCGGGCACGACCCGGACCTGTTGACCGCGTACTACGAGTTCTGGGAGCCGCACACGCTCACCGACCCGCAGGTCCGGCCGATGTGGACCGCTCTGCGCGAGCAGGGCATCAAGATCGGGGTGCTCTCCAACACGATCTGGCCCCGGTCGTGGCACCAGGGCTGGTTCCGCCGTGACGGCGTCCTGGACCTCCTCGACGGTGACGTCTACAGCAGCGAGATCTCGTGGACGAAGCCGTCACCGCGGGCCTTCGAGGCGGCGATGGCAGCGGTCGGAGCCACCGACCCGGCGCGCTGCGTGTACGTCGGCGACCGCCTGTTCGACGACGTCTGGGGAGCACAGAACGCCGGGCTCAAGGCGATCCACGTCCCGCACAGCGTCATCCCCGCGGAGCAGGTCGGCCACACTGAGGGAGTGCCGGACGCAGTGGCCCACGAGCTCGCCCAGATCCCGTCAATTGTTGCCGGGTTGTGCAGTGCATGAACACGAAGCGTTGACGTTGTTCCGCGTCGGCCCATGAGGCGACAAGATCAGGTCGTGGTACCGGGGAACATCTCGGGAGTTCCTCGGAGCCCCACTTGACGGACGGCCGTCTGGTCGAGAGCGACAAGGGCCCATCGGCGCTCAGCGCCGGCGGTGTTCTCGATAAGTTGGCCGAAGGTCCTGGCAATGCGGTGCTCCACCTGGAGCGCCGCATTGTTCAGTTGTGCGGTCGTCTCCAGTCCGCCCGGGACCTCGTAGTCGACCTCGGCCGCCACCGCGACGGCGCCGCGGGCGGTGATCATGGCGGTGAGCTGGTCGCGTCGTTTGCGGTGCACCCTGAACCCGTCCAGCACGGTCGCGTAGAGCCCCGGCTGGGCCGAGAGGGACGTCCGGGCGCCGATCACGCCGTAGCAGTACGTCGCGGCGTGCTCCCCGGCGAGCGCCGCCTGGAGGGCGTCGACCGGGCTCATCAGGCTCGTCGTCGTACTCATCGGGCGAGCACCGCCAGGTGCTGGGAGACGGACGCCACCATGCTGCCGAGCAGTCGCGCGAACAGGCCGCTCTCGGCGCGGAGCGCGAGCGCGGTCAGGTTGTCGTGGAGCTCGCGCTCGGTGCCGACCACGCGGGCGAGCTCGGTGGCACGGCTCGGCTGGCGGGCCGGCGGTTCACCGGTCGCACCGGTGTCGACCCCGTCCGGGATCGCCTCCTCCAGCGCCTGCAGGTGCGCGGCGTGCATCGCCTGCAGCGGTTGCAGCCTGGTCGCCAGACCCGGGTAGGCGCCGATCGCCGCGTCGACCACCCGCTGGGCCTCCTCGATCGAGGAGGCGGCGAGGACCGCGACGGCCACGTCCGGAGCCAGGTCGGGCACGGCCTCCTTCGCCGGGGTGGGGGTGCTGTCGAAGGGATTGTTCAGCGCACAACCACTGGCGGCGAGTGCCAGTCCGGCCGTGACCGCGGCGCCGCCGCCGACGAAGCCGCGCCGGGAAACGGCGGGGTCGCGCAAGCGGGTGTGTTCGGCCTCCATCACGGCGCATCGTAGGCCACCGTGCCGCCGCGTGCCCGGCGTGTGCCTGGGAGCCGGGCTGGCCCGATGGCGCTAGGCTTGCTCCACCACAACATCACAGCAGGAGGTCGCGTTGAGCACGCCCGAGATCACCGACCGCCTGGCAGGGGTGCTGGCGCCGTCCGTCGAGGCGCTCGGTCTCGATCTCGAGGCGGTGGAACTCACCAAGGCCGGCAAACACTCCGTGCTGCGCGTCGCCGTCGATAAGGACGGCGGGGTCGACATGGACGACATCGCCGCCGCGACCAAGGCCGTCTCCGAGCAGCTCGACGACTCGGATCTGATGGGCCAGACCCCGTACACCCTCGAGGTCTCCTCGCCGGGTGTCGACCGGCCGCTCACGCTGCCGCGGCACTGGCGCCGCAACGCCGGCCGCCTGGTGAAGGTGGTGTTCGCCGGAGCCAAAACGTCCGATACAGGGGCGATCGTGGGCCGGATCCGCGAGAGCGACGACGAGAGCGCCGTGCTCGACGTGGACGGCACCGAGGCGCGGGTCGTCTACGCCGAGGTCAAGAAGGCGAAGGTGCAGATCGAGTTCAAGCCGATCCCGCGCGCCGCCACCGACGACGCCGCCGTCGACGACGAAGCACCCGAAGACGACGAGCGAGAGGACTGACATGGACATCGACCTGAGCATCCTGAGGATGCTGGAGCGCGAGAAGGAGATCTCCTTCGACGTCCTCGTCGAGGCGATCGAGCAGGCCCTGCTCACCGCGTACCACAAGACGCCGGGCGCGCTCGAGCACGCGCGGGTGAGCCTGGACCGCAAGTCCGGCCACGTCGTGGTGCTCGCCCGCGACTCCGCCGAGGACGGCAGCCCGGAGGGCGAGGAGTTCGACGACACGCCCGCGGACTTCGGCCGGATCGCGGCGACGACGGCGAAGCAGATCATGCTTCAGCGCCTGCGCGACGCCGAGGACGAGATGAAGTTCGGCGAGTTCTCCGGCAAAGAGGGGGACATCGTCTCCGGGCTGATCCAGCAGGGCCGGGACCCGAACGACGTGATGGTGGACCTGGGCAAACTCGAGGCGCTGCTCCCGGCCGGCGAGCAGGTGCCGGGGGAGGACTACTCGCACGGCACCAGGATCAAGTGCCTGGTCGTCAGCGTCCGCAAGGGCATGCGCGGACCGCAGGTGATGCTCTCGCGCACCCACCCGAGCCTGGTCAAGAAGCTCTTCGCGCTCGAGGTCCCCGAGATCGCCGACGGGACGGTGGAGATCACCGCGATCGCCCGCGAGGCCGGCCACCGCACCAAGATCGCGGTCAAGACCAACGTCTCCGGTGTCAACGCCAAGGGTTCGTGCATCGGTCCGATGGGCCAGCGGGTGCGCAACGTGATGAACGAACTGCACGGCGAGAAGATCGACATCGTGGACTGGTCGGACGACCCGGCACAGATGGTCGGCAACGCGCTCAGCCCGGCGCGAGTCAGCAGCGTGACCGTGGTCGACGAGGCTGCCCGCTCGGCGCGGGTGGTCGTGCCCGACTTCCAGTTGTCGCTGGCCATCGGCAAGGAAGGTCAGAACGCGCGTCTGGCCGCCCGGCTGACCGGCTGGCGGATCGACATCCGCTCGGACGAAGGCGGTGCCTCGCCGGAGGAGTGAGTTCGGCTTCACGGCGCGAACGGGCTAGACTCATCTGCTGGTGACTCCCCACGACGACTCTCAGGCCCCGGGCCCTGTCCGGACCTGTGTCGGTTGTCGTGAGCGAGCCGCCAAAAGTGAGTTGCTGCGGGTGACCCTCCGGACCGGCGCTGACGGCCACACGGCCGTCGTACCGGACCCGGCTGGCTCCGCACCGGGTCGCGGGGCGCATCTGCACCCCACGGACGCGTGCCTGGAACTTGCCGTGCGTCGCCGTGCTTTCGCTCGCGCTCTTCGACTGAGGAGCGGCGCGCAGGCACCGGGCACGGAGGAGTTGCAAGCGCATCTCACGCTGTCAGAGACCGAGTAAGTACGACAAGGAACTGGAGCACCAGCTCATGAGCACTCGATGAGTACTTTCCGATGAGCTTGTACATCAACTAACGGTCCGCAGCATCCCGCTCGGACCAGGAGGAAACACGTGGCCAAGGTCCGAGTAAGTGAACTCGCCAAGGAATATGGCGTCCCCAGCAAGGAAGTCCTCACGCTTCTGACGGACATGGGGGAGTTCGTCAAGGCGGCGTCGTCCGGCGTCGAGCCGCCCGTCGTCCAGCGTTTCAAGGACAAGCACGGCGCAGAACTGCTCGCCCGCAAGGAAGCGACGGAAGCCAAGAAGGCTGCCAAGAAGGCGCCCGCGAAGAAGGCTGCCGCCGCTCCCGCCGAGGAGCCGGCCGCCGAGGCGCCGGTCGTCGAGGAGGCCCCGGCCGCCGAGGCGCCGTCGACCGCCCCGCGCCCCGGTCCCCGGTCGAAGCCGGCTGCCGAGGAGCCCGTCGCCGAGCCCGTCGCCGAGGCGCCGGTCGTCGAGGAGACTCCGGCAGCTCCTGAGCCGCCTGCCGACGAGGCACCGGCTGCCGCTGCTGACGCTCCGGCGGCCCCGAAGCCGCCGACGGCTCGCCCCGGCGCTCCGCGTCCGGGCAACAACCCGTTCTCCTCGACCCAGGGCATGGGTCGTCGTCCGGCCGCTCAGCCGCCGCGCGACGGCGCCGCTCCGGGTGCTCCCGCTGCCGGTGCTCCGGCCGGTCGTCCCGGGATGCCGCGTCCGAACCCGGCGATGATGCCGAAGTCCCCGGCCGCCTTCGGTGGCGGCCCCGGCGGTGCACGTCCGCGTCCGGGTGGTCCCGGTGGAGCCGGCGGTCCTGGCGGCCGCGGTCCCGGCGGCCCCGGTGCCGGTCGTGGACCCGGTGGTCCGGGCGCTGGTCGCCCGGGTGCCGGTGCGCCCGGCCGTGGCGGCTTCGGTGGCGGACCCGGCGGTGCGCCCGGTGGTGGCGGTCCCGGTGGTGGCCCCGGTGGTCGTCCCGGTGGCGGTGGCCGTCCCGGTCAGCGCGGCAGCACCCAGGGTGCGTTCGGTCGCCCCGGCGGCCCCTCACGTCGTGGACGCAAGTCGAAGCGCGCTCGTCGTCAAGAGTTCGAGCAGATGGAAGCCCCGACCATTGGCGGCATCCGCGTCCGCAAGGGCAACGGCGAGACCGTTCGTCTGGCCCGCGGTTCCTCGCTGACCGACTTCGCCGAGAAGGTCAACGTCGACCCGGCTTCGCTGGTCCAGATGCTGTTCTCGCTCGGCGAGATGGTGACAGCGACCGAGTCGGTCAACGACGCGACGCTGGAGCTGCTCGGTGAGGAGCTCAACTACATCGTCGAGGTCGTCTCCCCGGAGGACGAGGACCGCGAGCTGCTCGAGTCGTTCGACCTCGAGTTCGGGACCGACGAGGGCGAGGAGGCCGACCTCGTCATCCGGCCGCCGGTCGTGACCGTGATGGGTCACGTCGACCACGGTAAGACCAAGCTCCTCGACGCCCTGCGCGACGCGAACGTCGTGGACAAGGAGGCCGGCGGGATCACCCAGCACATCGGTGCGTACCAGGTGCACACCGAGGTCGAGGGCAACGACCGCCGGATCACCTTCATCGACACCCCGGGTCACGAGGCGTTCACCGCCATGCGTGCACGTGGTGCCCAGGCGACCGACATCGCGGTCCTGGTGGTCGCGGCCGACGACGGCGTGATGCCGCAGACGGTCGAGGCGCTCAACCACGCCAAGGCTGCCGGTGTCCCGATCGTGGTCGCGGTCAACAAGATCGACAAGCCGGACTCGGACCCGACCAAGGTGCGCGGTCAGCTGACCGAGTACGGCCTGGTCCCCGAGGAGTACGGCGGCGACGCGATCTTCGTCGACGTCTCGGCGAAGGCGAACCTCAACCTCGACAAGCTGCTCGAGGCGATCGTCGTCACCGCTGACGCGTCCCTCGACCTGCGTGCGAACCCGGAGCAGGACGCTCAGGGTCTGGTCGTCGAGGCACACCTGGACCGCGGTCGCGGTCCGGTCGCCACGATCCTCGTCCAGCGCGGAACGCTCCGCGTCGGCGACTCGATCGTCGCCGGTCCGGCCTTCGGCCGCGTCCGCGCGATGCTCGACGAGCACGGCGAGAACATCGAGGAAGCCGACCCGTCGCGCCCGGCGATGGTGCTGGGTCTCTCCGGGGTCCCCGGAGCGGGTCAGAACTTCATCGTGGTCGAGGACGACCGGATGGCTCGTCAGATCGCCGAGAAGCGGGAGGCACGCGAGCGTGCCGCCATGCAGGCCAAGCGTCGCGTGCGTCGCAGCCTCGAAGACTTCATGGCATCGATGGAGAAGGGCGAGAGCCAGGAGCTCAACCTCATCCTCAAGGGCGACGTGTCCGGTTCGGTCGAGGCGCTCGAGGACTCGCTCGCCAAGATCGACGTCGGCGACGAGGTCAGCCTGCGGGTCATCGACCGCGGTGTCGGTGCGATCACCGAGACCAATGTCGACCTCGCGGCCGCCTCCGACGCGATCATCATCGGCTTCAACGTCCGCCCGCAGGGCAAGGCGACCGAGATGGCCGAGAAGGAAGGCGTGGAGATCCGGTACTACTCGGTCATCTACCAGGCCATCGAGGAGATCGAGGCAGCCCTCAAGGGCATGCTCAAGCCCGAGTACGAAGAGCAGGTCCTCGGCCAGGCGGAGATCCGCGCGATCTTCCGCTCGTCCAAGATCGGCAACATCGCGGGCTGCATGGTCACCAGTGGCCTGCTGCGTCGCAACGCCAAGGTGCGCCTGATCCGCGACGGTGCAGTCATCGTCGAGACGGCCGACCTCGCCTCGCTCAAGCGCGAGAAGGACGACGCCTCCGAGGTCCGCGAGGGCTTCGAGTGCGGTCTGGTCATCAAGGGCTTCAACGACATCAAGGAAGGCGATGTCGTGGAGGCGTACGAGATGAAGGAGATCCCGCGCGCCTGACATCGGACGGTGAGGGTTTCCCTGGTCACCCGGTGAAACCCTCACCGAACCACCGAAGTTTCGCGTGTTCCAGCAGGTTCCCCTGGGTACCCAGGGAACCTGCGTCGAGAGGGAGAAGACATGGCAAACCCCCGGGTCCGCAAGATCGCGGACCGGATCCAGGTGATCGTCGCCGAGATGCTGGAGCGACGGATCAAGGACCCGCGACTCGGGTTCGTCACGGTGACCGACGTACGCGTCACCGGCGACACCCAGCAGGCGAGCGTCTTCTACACCGCGATGTCGCTCGACGGGCAGACCGGTGAGGCGGACCTCGCGGGGACCGCTGCGGCGCTGGAGTCGGCCAAGGGCCTGATCCGGTCCGAGGTGGCCAAGCAGCTCGGTATGCGGCACGCGCCGAGCATCGAGTTCTTCCACGATGCGCTGCCCGAGAACGCGCGGCACATCGACGACGTGCTCGAGAAGGCGCGGGCGATCGACGCCGAGGTCGCGCGTGCGGCCACCGGCGCGACGTACGCCGGCGAGGCCGACCCGTACAAGAAGCCGCGTGAGGACGAGGACGACCTCGACTCGGATGAGTCCGAGACGGAGCCCGGTTCCGGCGACGAGGACAAGTGAGCGCTCGACCGGCTCCCGGTCCGGGTGGTCTGGTCGTCGTCGACAAGCCCGCCGGGATCACCTCCCATGACGTCGTCGCCCGGGTGCGCCGGCTCGCGGGGACCCGCAAGGTCGGCCATGCCGGCACGCTGGACCCGATGGCCACCGGTGTCCTGGTGGTCGGCATCGAGCGGGCGACCCGTCTGCTCGGCCATCTGCTGCTGACCGACAAGGGTTACCAGGCCGTGATCCGGCTCGGCGCGAGCACGACCACCGACGACAGTGAGGGCGAGGTCCTCGCCACGGCGTCGGTCGAAGGCGTGACCGACGACGCGATCCGGGACGGTCTCGCAGCACAGGTCGGCGAGATCGACCAGCGACCGTCCGCCGTCTCGGCGATCAAGGTCGACGGTCGTCGCGCCTACGAAAGGGTGCGCGCCGGCGAGGACGTCAAGCTCGAGCCGCGCCGCGTGCGGGTGGACGCCATCACCGTCGGTTCCATCCAACGCAACGACGCCTTCATCGACGTCGAGGTCGCGGTGCGCTGTTCCAGCGGCACCTACATCCGCGCCATCGCGCGTGACCTGGGCGACGCCCTCGGGGTCGGGGGACACCTGATCTCGCTCCGTCGTACGGCGGTCGGCGAGTTCACCCTCGACGCCGCGCGCACCCTCGACGAGCTCGCGGACGCCTTCGGAGTGCTGCCGATCGCTGACGCCGCCCGGCGCAGCTTCGTCTCCTTCGACCTCGACGACGTCCAGGCCGCGCTCGTCCGGGTCGGGCGCAAGCTCCCGCTGGACCTCCCCGTCGACGGACCGGTCGCGGTGTTCGCCCCGGACGGCGAGTTCCTGGCGCTCTACGAGAAGGGCGGCGACCTGGCTCGCCCGGTGGCGGTGTTCGTATGAGCGAGCCGATCTACCACCTGGCGCTCTCCTCCGACTGGGAGGCGGCCCGGGCGACCGGTGACTACCGGATCTCCACCCGCGGGGTGACGCTCGAGCAGGAAGGCTTCATCCACGCCTCCCGCGCCGACCAGTGGCCGGTGGTCCGCGAGCGGTTCTACGCCGACGTCACCGAGCCGCTGATCCTGCTGACGATCGACCCGGCCCGCCTCACCGCCGACCTGCGCGTGGAGTTCGTGCCCGAGGCGGATGACTCGTTCCCGCACGTCTACGGACCGATCAACCTCGACGCCGTCGTCACCACTCGCGAACTCACTGAGTAGTCTCAGCCCGTGCGTGTGTGGCGTTCCCTGACCGAGGTGCCGGCCGATCTGGGCCGCACCGTTGTGGTCATCGGCAACTTCGACGGGGTCCACCTCGGCCACCAGCACGTGATCGGCCGTGCGCGGGAGGTCGCGGACGCGGCCGGGGTCCGGTTGGTCGCCATCACCTTCGACCCGCACCCGATGGCTGTCCTCCGCCCGGACCACGCGCCGCTGATGCTCTCCGACGTGGACAGCCGGTGCGTCCTGCTGCAACAGGCCGGGGCGCACGACGTGCTCGCGATCCCGTTCTCGCGGGAGATCGCGGCCTGGTCGCCCGAGGAGTTCATCGAGCGCGTCCTCGTCGACGCGCTGCACGCCCGTGCGGTCGTCGTCGGCGCCAACTTCCGGTTCGGCAACAAGGCCGCCGGGGACGTCGGCACGCTGAACGCGGCCGGCGCGGCGCACGACTTCACGGTCGAAGGCATCGCACTGGACGGTGGGCCGCAGGTCTGGTCGTCGACGTACGTGCGCACGTGCCTGGTCGCCGGCGACGTCGAGGGTGCCGCCGAAGCGCTCGGGCGGCCGTACTCGGTGGTCGGCCACGTCGTCCGTGGCGACCAGCGCGGCCGGGACCTGGGCTTCCCGACCGCCAACGTCCCGGTCGGCGCCGTCGCGGTTCCCGCCGACGGCGTGTACGCCGGATGGCTGCGCCGCCTGGACGAGCCCGGTGCCGGCCCGCTCCCGGCGGCGATCTCGGTCGGGACGAACCCGACCTTCGCCGGTGAGCGCGAACGCCGGGTCGAGGCCTACGTGCTCGACCGCGATGACCTGGAGCTGTACGACGTCCCGGTCGAGGTCTCCTTCGTCGCCCGGATCCGCGGGATGGTCGCGTTCGAGGGAGTCGACGCGCTGGTCGAGACGATGAAGGGCGACGTCGTCAGGACCCGGGAGATCCTGGGCCTGTGAACCCGGTGACCGCCGCCGGCCGCGCCGTGGTGGCCGCCTTCAGTTTCCTGACCGTGCTCCCCTTCGGGCGCCTGGTCGCGCTGGACGGCCGCGACGTCGCCCGCGGCTCGGTGCTCTTCCCGGTCGTGGGCGGTGCGATCGGCGCCCTCACCGGGGGACTGGCCTGGCTGCTCGGCGACGACCTGCCGCCGACGCTGGCAGCAGTTCTGGCGGTCGCCGCCGGAGCGGCGGTGACCGGGGCGTTGCACCTCGACGGCCTGGCCGACTGCGCCGACGGGTTCGGGGGGCGCACCCCGGAGGACCGGCTGCGGATCATGCGGGACCACACCATCGGCACCTACGGCGGGACCGCGCTCCTGCTCGACCTGCTCATCCGGGTCAGTGCGCTCGCCGCGCTGGCCGGGACGAAGGATGCGCTGTTGTTCTCGGTGGCAGCCGGAGCGCTGTCCCGGGCGGCGGGACCACTGCTCGCGGTCATGCTGCCCTACGCACAGGCGAAGCCGGGTGCCGGCGAGGCGCTGAACTCACACCCGAGCCAGCCCCGGGCGGCCGCGGCGCTCGTCCTCGGGGCGATGATCGCCTTCTTCTGCCTGGTGCCGTCCGCCTCGGACTACGCGGCGAGCGTCGCGGCCGCCGCCGTGGTGGTCGGTCTGGTCGCGTGGACCGCGAAGCGCCGCCTCGGCGGGGTCACCGGGGACGTGATGGGCGCGTGCTCGGAACTCGTCGAGATCGCGGTCCTGAGCGTTCTCGTCGCCAGCCTCTAGACCGCGGCCACGACCAGCGCCTCGACGGTCACCGGTACGCCGCTCAAGGCGGCGTTGCCGGAGACGTCCAGGCGCTCGGGGTCGGTGAGGTCATTGATCGAGACGCCGGCGACGGTGCTCGCGTGCCCCAGCCGGGTGCCTTCGACCTGGTGGCCGTAGCCGTGCGGCAGCGAGACGACGCCGCGCATCATGTCGTCGGCGCCGACGACCTCCACCTCGACCGAGCCGACCCGGGAGGTCACCCGGACCCGGTCGCCGTCGGTGATGCCGCGCGCTTCGAGGTCCGCCGGGTTCATCAGCAACTGGTGCCGGGCCTTGCCGCGGGTGAGCCGCTCGGAGTTGTGCATCCAGGAGTTGCAGTCGGACTTGTGCCGGCGCCCGATCAGCACCAGCTCGCCCTCGGCCGGGACGGGGAGCGCGGTGCGAAGCCGGTCCAGGTCGGCGACCAACGGTGCCGGGGCCAGGTCGATGCGCTTGTTCTTGGTCTGGAGGCGGCCCGGCAGTGTCGGGCGCAGCGGACCCAGGTCGACGCCGGCCGGGTTCTTGCGCAGCGCGCCCATGGTGGTCCTGCGGCCGGTGATCAGCAGCAGCGTGACGATCGCGGTCGGGCTCATCGCCATCCGCGCCCGCTCGACGACGCGCTTGGCCAGCGGCTTCTTCTTGTGCAGGCGCGCGTTCGTGCGGGACGCGATCTCGCGGAAGATCTCCCAGTCGTGCATCGCGCCTGCGGGCTTCTCGTACAGACCCGGGGTGAACCGGGCGGTGTTGCGGGTGTTGAACAGCTGCAGGGCGAGGTCGTAGTGGTCGCGTTCCAGATGGCTGGTCGGCGGCAGGATCACGTCGGCGTGCCGGGTGGTCTCGTTCAGGTAGAAGTCGACGCTGGCCATGAAGTCCAGCGTCTCGAAGGCGTTTGCGAGCCGGCGACCGTCGGGGGTGGACAGCGCCGGGTTGCCGGCGATGGTGAGCACCGCCTTGATCTGGCCCTCGCCCGGCGTCTCGATCTCCTCGCTGAAGACCGAAACGGGAAGCTCGCCGCCGAACTCGGGTGCGCCCCGGACCCGGCTCTGCCAGACGTCGTAGTGACCCTTTCCGAGCAGCCCGTTGGTGAGGACGTCGATCGCGGGCTCGCTGAACAGCGCGCCGCCCTCACGGTCGAGGTTGCCGGTGAGCATGTTCATCAGGTTGATCGCCCACTGGGCGATCGAGCCGAACCCCTGCGTCGACAGTCCCATCCGTCCGTACGCCGCGGCGCTCTCGGCGCCTGCGAACTCGCGGGCGATCCGGCGGATGTCGTCGGCCGGGACGCCGCTGACCGAAGCGGCGTACTCGGGGGTGAAATCGGCGATCGCGTCGCGGAGCTTGTCGAGGTTGTCCAGGTACGCCGCCGGCGAGGTCAACCCCTCCTCGAGCAGGGTGTTCACCATCGCCATCAGCACGACAGCGTCGCTGGCCGGGCGCACGAACTGGTGCTCGGTGGCGACCTTCGCGGTCTCGGTGCGCCGGGGGTCGAAGACGACCAGCTTGCCGCCGCGCGCCTTGAGCTCGCGGACCCGGTTCGGGAAGTCCGGCACGGTCCACAGCGAGCCGTTCGACGCCATCGGGTTGGCGCCGAAGACGAGCAGGTACTGGGTCCGGTCGATGTCCGGCACCGGGAGCAGCAGTTGGTGGCCGAACTGCAGCATCCCGACGAACATGTGCGGGATCTGGTCGACCGAGGACGCGGAGAACTTGTTGCGCGTCTTGAACGTCTTGATCATCTCGAACCCGTGCGTCATCGCACCGAGCGAGTGCGCGTTCGGGTTGCCGAGGTAGATGCCCAGCGCGTCCTTGTCCTTGTTGATCGCGGCGGCGAAGTTGTCAGCGACCGCGTCCAGGGCCTCGTCCCAGCTGATCTCGGTCCAGACGGCGTCCGCGCCGCGGCCGGTACGCCGGATCGGCCGCCGGATCCGGTCCGGGTCGTTGTAGACGTCGGCGAGCGCGACGCCCTTCGGGCACAGGTGTCCGCGTGAGAGCGGGTCCGCGTCGTTGCCGCGGATCCCGGTGATCTCGCCGTTGTCGACGGTGATCTCCAGGCCGCAGATGGCTTCACAGAGATTGCAGACCCCGAGGCGTGTGCCGGTGAAGTCGGGCCCCACCGGGTTCCCGGCTCCGATGATGGGCAGCGACCGGACGACGCGGTTCAGGTCCTGGGAGAGTTCCATGCCGGTCATCTTCACATCGGGGGAGCGGGGGCGCCAGAGTTCCGACACGCCGACGGTCCTCCGTGATCGACGGTAGTGCGTAATACGCAGTACTGTCTGAACATGGATACCACCCAACTCCTCAAAGGAGTCCTCGACCTGACGGTGCTGGCCGTCGTCGACGGCGAGGACGGCTACGGCTACGACATCGTGCGTCGTCTGCGCGACGGGGGACTCTCCGACGTCGGCGACGCGTCGGTCTACGGGACGCTGCGGCGGCTCTACTCGGCCGGCGCGCTGACGTCGTACGTCGTCCCCAGCGAGTCCGGACCCCATCGCAAGTACTACGGCATCACGCCGACGGGTCGCGAGCAGCTCAAGCGGCAGCGCGACGACTGGAACAGCTTCGCCACCACCGTGACCACCATCCTGGAAGGGGTGCCCGCATGAGCACGCTCGACATCGCACCGGAGGTGGCCGAGTTCGTCTCCGCCGTCCGGACCCACCTGGCCGACCTCGACCCCGAGGAGCAGCGCGAGATCCTCGACGGGCTCGAGGCCGATCTCGACGAACTGGTCACGGAGCAGGGCGCGGCGGCGCTCGGCGACCCGGCTGCGTACGCCGCCGAGCTGCGCCAGGCGGCCGGGCTGGAGCCGGCTCAGGACCAGTCGGCCGTCCGGCGCCGCGCTGCAGGCGCCGTCGTCACGGACCTCCTCGACGCGAGTCGTGCCCGGTTCGACAGGCTCGTCGACGCGGTCCCGGGCGATCTCGGGGCCGTGCTCGCGTGGCTGCGACCGGTCTGGTGGGTGCTGCGCGGCTGGGTCGCGGTCCAGGCGCTCGACGAGCTGACCGGCGTCTACCAGGCCAGGCTGTTCCCCGAGATCGGGGACCTGGGCACGCTCCCGTTGCTGCTCGTCGTGCTCGCCAGTGTGCTGCTCGGAGCCGGCAAGGTCTGGCGTGGCAATCCACGCCACCCCGGTTACCGGCTCAGCCTGCTGGTGCTCAACACCGCTGCGGTGATCGGGCTCGTCTACGCGGTGTCGGCCGTGACCGACGAGGTGTCGCACCGCTACGACCGCGGCTACGAGAGCGGGTTCGCCCAGGGCGTGAACGCGGGCACGGAGAACGCGAACGACGGTCGCCAGGCGGGTCTGTACCGAGACGGCATCTGGGTCTCCAACATCTATCCGTACGACGCCCAGGGCAGGCCGCTGGTCGGGGTCCAGCTGTTCGACCAGGTGGGCGAGCCGATCAACGTGATCACCCAGCCCGAGTACGAAGAGCTCCTGATCGACGACAACGGCAACCCGATCGACGAGAACGGCAACCTGATCGACCCCTCGCAGCCGCAACTTCCGCGGATCTTCTACCCGTGGACCAACGGCGCGACCCAGTTGTTCAACGTGTTCCCGCTGCCGAGCCGGATCCAGAGCTCCGAGGAGCTCTCGCCGACCGCCTTCACCGAGGAGGAGCGGCCGCGGATCGGAGCCTTCCCGCAGCCGGTGGTTCCCCGGGTCTCCCTTCCCGGGATCAGCACCGGAGCTCGCTGACCTGCGCAAATGGTCGATTTCGGCAACGCCCGAGGCGCTGATAGTCTTGGGCGTTGCCGTCTGACGGCCGCGGAATCCAGTGCCCGGAGGGACATGCCCCGGCGCGCCGCGCAGCGAATATATGAAGGGAGTCCACGTGTCCATCGGTACCGACGCGGAGACCAAGAAGAAGATCATCGCCGAGTACGCCACCGTTGAGGGTGACACCGGCTCCCCGGAGGTGCAGATCGCGCTGCTGTCGCACCGCATCTCCCACCTGACCGAGCACCTCAAGACCCACAAGCACGACCACCACAGCCGTCGTGGACTGCTGCTGCTGGTCGGCCAGCGTCGTCGCCTTCTCAACTACCTCGAGAAGACCGACATCGAGCGTTACCGTTCGATCGTGCAGCGCCTCGGCCTGCGTCGATGAACTCCACGGCGGTTCGCCTTCCGGGCGGGCCGCCGTGTCGCTTATCTTGCACCTGAATCACAACTGAAGAGAATCCATACACAGGAGCGGCCCGCGATCGCCGGCCCGGTCCTCGGTAGTGGCTTTCGGGGTTTTCGACAGGCTCAACGGCTGTCGGATCCCGCGGGCCTCGATCGAAGACCGGCCACCCACCCTCACTCGAGGGCGTAGGCAGTGCCTCACTCGTAGCCCTTGCGGGCTAAACATGGGCTCGCGGATCGCTCCGCGAAGAGAAAGGGAACCCCTTTGAACGAGGGACCCGTCATTTCCGCCGTCGAAACCGTTCTGGACAACGGCAAGTTCGGCACCCGCACCATCAAGTTCGAGACCGGCCTCCTGGCTCGCCAGGCAGCTGGCGCGGTCACCGCGTACCTCGACGAGGACACCATGCTCCTGTCGGCGACCACCGCCGGCAAGCAGCCCAAGGACCACTTCGACTTCTTCCCGCTGACGATCGACGTCGAGGAGCGGATGTACGCCGCGGGTCGCATCCCCGGCTCGTTCTTCCGCAGTGAAGGCCGTCCGGGCGAGGACGCGATCCTCGCCTGCCGCCTGATCGACCGCCCGCTGCGCCCGACCTTCAAGAAGGGTCTGCGCAACGAGGTCCAGGTCGTCATCACGGTGATGGCGCTCAACCCGGACATGCAGTACGACGTCCTCGCGATCAACGCCGCGTCCGCTTCGACGCAGCTCTCCGGCCTGCCGTTCTCCGGCCCGGTCGGTGCCACCCGCGTCGCCCTCATCGAGGGTCAGTGGGTCGCCTTCCCGTCGCACAGCCAGACCGAGAACGCCGTGTTCGACATGGTCGTCGCCGGTCGGGTCACCGACACCGGTGACGTCGCGATCATGATGGTCGAGGCCGAGGCCACCGAGCGCACGATCGAGCTCGTCGAGGGCGGCGCCGTCGCGCCGACCGAAGAGGTCGTGGCCAGCGGTCTGGAAGCGGCCAAGCCGTTCATCAAGCAGCTGTGCGACGCTCAGGCCGAGCTGGCCAAGCAGGCCGCCAAGCCGGTCCAGGAGTTCCCGATCTTCCTCGACTACGAGGACGACGTGTACGCCGCCGTCGAGGCCGCTGCCAAGGACGAGACCGCTGCCGCGCTCACCATCGCCGGCAAGCAGGAGCGCGAGGAGAAGCTCGACGACATCAAGGCGTCGGTGCTCGAGCAGCTCGCCGGTCAGTTCGAGGGTCGCGAGAAGGAGATCGGCGCGGCGTTCCGCTCGCTGAACAAGTCGCTGGTCCGCCAGCGGGTGCTCCGCGACAAGATCCGCATCGACGGCCGTGGCCTCACCGACATCCGGACCCTGTCCGCCGAGGTCGAGGTCCTGCCCCGCGTGCACGGTTCGGCGCTGTTCGAGCGCGGCGAGACCCAGATCCTGGGTGTCACCACGCTGGACATGCTCAAGCTCGAGCAGCAGCTCGACGGTCTCTCCCCGGAGAAGTACCGCCGGTACATGCACAAGTACATCTTCCCGCCGTTCTCCACCGGTGAGACCGGTCGGGTCGGTTCGCCGAAGCGCCGCGAGGTCGGTCACGGTGCGCTCGCGCGCCGCGCCCTGCTGCCCGTGCTGCCGACGCGTGAGGAGTTCCCGTACGCGATCCGTCAGCTCTCCGAGGCGATGGGCTCCAACGGGTCCACCTCGATGGGCTCGGTCTGCGCCTCGACGCTGTCGCTGCTCCAGGCCGGTGTGCCGCTCAAGGCTCCGGTCGCCGGTATCGCGATGGGTCTGATCTCCGACGAGGTCGACGGCAAGACCGAGTACGTCGCGCTGACCGACATCCTCGGCGCCGAGGACGCGTTCGGTGACATGGACTTCAAGGTCGCCGGCACCAAGCAGTTCGTCACGGCCCTGCAGCTCGACACCAAGCTCGACGGCATCCCCGCCGACGTGCTGGCCGGTGCGCTGACCCAGGCGCGCGACGCACGGCTGGCGATCCTCGAGGTGATGGCCGAGGCCATCGACGGCCCCGAGGAGATGTCGATCCACGCTCCGCGGATCATCACGGTGCGGGTGCCGGTCGACAAGATCGGTGAGGTCATCGGGCCCAAGGGCAAGGTCATCAACCAGATCCAGGACGACACGGGCGCGACCCTGTCGATCGAGGACGACGGCACCGTGTACATCGGCGCCACCAACGGCGAAGCCGCCGAGGCCGCGCGTGCCGCGGTCAACGCGATCGCCAACCCGACGATGCCCGAGGTCGGCGAGCGCTACCTCGGCACCGTGGTGAAGACGACCAACTTCGGCGCCTTCGTCTCGCTCCTCCCGGGCAAGGACGGCCTGCTGCACATCAGCAAGCTGCGTGACCTCGCCGGTGGCAAGCGCGTCGACAACGTCGAGGACGTCGTCTCGGTGGGCCAGAAGATCCAGGTCCAGATCGCCGAGATCGACGACCGCGGCAAGCTGTCGCTGGTCCCGTACATCGAGGGCAACGACGCTTCCGCCGATGACGCCGCCGAGGACGCGGTGGAGTCCAGCGAAGCGTGACGCTCGCAGCAGAACAGAAGCCCGGCACGACCCGCACCCTCATCGAAGGGGTCCGTAGGACCGTCCTTCGAGGAGGGCTGCGGGTCGTGACCGAGCACGTCCCCGGTGTCCGCTCTGCGGCCATCGGGGTTTTCGTCGGGGTCGGCTCGCGCGACGAGTCGCCGACACTCAACGGCGCCTCGCACTTCCTGGAGCATCTGCTCTTCAAGGGCACCCCGACCCGGTCGGCGATGGACATCTCCTCGTCCCTCGATGCGGTCGGCGGCGAGTTCAACGCCTACACGGCCCGTGAGTACACCTGCTACCACGCGCGGGTCCTCGACGAGGACCTGCCGATGGCGATCGACGTCCTGGGCGACATGCTCACCGCGTCGCTGATCACCCCCGAGGACGTCGAGGCCGAGCGCGAGGTGATCCTCGACGAGATCGCCATGCACGACGACGACCCGGACGACGTGGTGCACAACCTCTTCGCCGCCAAAGCGTGGGCCGGTACGCCGCTGGCGCGCCCGATCGCCGGGACGGCCGATTCGATCAAGGCGCTCACCCGCAGCCAGATCGACCGCTACTACCGCAGCCGCTACACCGCTCCCGCGATGACCGTCGCGGTCGCCGGCAACATCACCCACGGCGAGGTGGTGAAGCTGGTCCGCAAGGCGTTCGCGCGCAACGACTTCCTCGCCGACGACGAGGCCAGGGCGCTGCCGCCCCGGCTGGCCGTCACGCCGCGCTCGACCAAGGCCGGCGACGTCCACACGACGCGGCCCTTCGAGCAGGTCAACCTGGTCCTGGGCATGCGTGGTCTGACCCGCTCCGACCCGCGCCGGTACGCGCTGGGGGTTCTCAACGCAGCGTTCGGCGGCGGGTCGTCGTCGCGGCTGTTCCAGGAGGTCCGCGAACGCCGCGGCCTGGCCTACTCGGTCTATTCCTTCGCAACCAGCTACTCCGACGCGGGGATGGTCGGCGTCTCGGTGGGCTCGCTGCCCAGCAAGGCGCCCGAGGTGCTCGATGTGGTCCGTGCCGAGCTCGCCCGGGTCGTCGAGTCCGGTCTGGCTGCCGACGAGCTCGACCGGGGCCGCGGGCAGATGCGCGGGGGACTGGTCCTCTCGCTGGAGGACACCGGCTCCCGGATGACCCGCCTCGGCGAGGTCGAGCTCTTCCAGGAGCGATTGCTCTCCCTGGACGAGGTGCTCGCCCGGCTCGACGCGGTTACGGTGGAGGACGTCCAGACCCTGGCCGCGGACCTCTTCCGTCGCCCGGAGACGCTCGCGGTCGTCGGCCCGAAGTAGCCCGGCCGCTGACTCGGCCTGCCGAATGCTAGAACACGTTCTAGTTTCCTAGTAGGGTCGCAACGGACACCGTGTCCGCCTCACCCGCGACCCAGGAGCTAGCTGATGTCCCAGCGCGTCATCGTCATCACCGGAGCCGCCTCCGGCATCGGCCACGCCACCGCCGAACTCTTCCGCGACCTCGGCGACATCGTCTACGGCCTGGACATCTCGCCGACCGTGCCGGACGGCGTCACCTACCTGGAGTGCAACGTCGGCGACCGTGCCTCGGTCGAGGCGGCGATCAGCACCGCCGGTGACGCGCACGGGCGGATCGACGTGCTGGCCAACGTCGCCGGCGTCGTCCAGTTCGGTCGCTTCGACAAGATCACCGACGCCGAGTGGGACCGGGTGCACACGATCGACCTCAAGGGTCCGTTCATGACGATGCAGGCCGCGCTGCCCTACCTGCGCGCGTGCGGCGGCAACATCGTCAACGTCTCCTCGGTCGCAGGACGGGTGCCGCAGGCCTACACGGTGGCGTACTCGGCAGCCAAGGGCGGCCTGACCCAGCTCACCCGCTCGCTGGCACTGGAGCTCTCGCCCGAGAACATCCGTGTGAACGCGGTCTGCCCCGGCACCGTGGACACCCCGATCGTCTCCCAGGTCGCAGAGATGTTCCCGCCGGACCTGGACCCGCGGGTGATGGACCGGCTGATGATGATGCTCCCCGGCAAGGCGATCAGCCCCGCGGAGCTCGGTTCCTCGATCGTCTACCTGGCTTCGAAGGAAGCCCGGATGATCACCGGCTGCGTGTTGGCCCACGACGGCGGAATGTCGTAACTCAGCGTCGCGAAACGCGGCACCTGGCTGCGTTGTCGTCGGTCGACGACCGCTCCGCTGCGCTCCGCTGAAGGTCGCCTTCCCTCCTCCGCCTTGCCATGCACCACGCCTCGCGACGCTGAGTGGGCGAGACGGGCGGGTTCTGACTGTCCGCCATCACTAGGCTGAGTCCGTGAGCGAGCTGAAGGTCGGCGTCCTGGGCGCCCAGGGCAAGGTCGGGCGCGAGGTCTGTCGCGCGGTCGACGAGGCGGCGGACATGCGTCTGGTCGCGTCGTTGGACGTCGGGGACACGCTCGACGCGCTGGTCGACGCGGGCGCCGAGGCGATCGTCGACTTCACCCACCCCGATGCGGTGATGGGCAACCTCGCGTTCTGCATCGACCACGACATCGACGCCGTCGTCGGTACCACCGGGTTCGACGACGACCGGCTGGCCGCGCTGCGCGCCCAGCTCGACGGGAAGAAGGTCGGAGTGCTGATCGCGCCGAACTTCTCGATCGGCGCGATCCTGATGATGCAGTTCTCGGCCCAGGCGGCGAAGTACTTCGAGTCGGTCGAGATCATGGAGCTGCACCACCCGGACAAGGCCGACGCGCCCTCGGGTACCGCTCGCCGTACGGCCGAGAAGATCGCCGCCGCTCGCCGCGAGGCCGGTCTCGGCGCTCCACCGGACGCCACCTCGACCGGACTGGACGGCGCCCGTGGCGCCGAGGTCGACGGCATCCACGTGCACGGGATGCGGATCCGCGGCCTGGTCGCGCACCAGGAGGTCGTCCTCGGTGGTCCGGGGGAGACGCTGACCATCCGGCACGACTCGCTCGACCGGGTCTCGTTCATGCCCGGCGTCCTGCTCGGTCTGCGCCGGATCGGGAGCACCCCCGGCCTCACCGTGGGGCTCGAAGCCTTCCTCGACCTGGACTGACGCCGCGCGCCGGCCGGTCCGGTGCCCGATCTGCAGGTTCCTGCAGCGCACTGATTCCCGGTTTCCAGTTCCGTAAGTCCCGGTGGAGGGTGACCCCAGACCTATCCGGTCTGCACCCATCTCGGAGAGGAACACCATGCGCAACCCAGCACGCCTTGCCGCGCTCGCGGCGACGGCAGCCGCGTTCGCCGCGGTCCCGGCGCTCACCCAGGCGCCGGCCGTCGGAGCGGCCGACAACACGACCCTCACCCGGGCCGAGGCCGCGATCGCGGCCGCGAAGTCGCACCCCGCTGCGACGGCGTTCGGCGCCGGCCAGCAGTTCAAGGCCGCCGGCACCGTCGTCGACGCCGACGGCAGCACGCACGTCCGGCTGCACCGGACCTATCGCGGCCTCGAGGTCCTCGGCGGAGACCTCGTGGTCCACCGGGTCAAGGGCGCCTGGGCCGGGTCCAGCCAGACGCTGCGCTCCGAGCTCACCCTGAGCACCACCCCGACCGCCGCAGCCGCCCGTGCGGCCGAAGCGCGGCAGGCGGACTCCCGGCGACTGGTCGTGGACGCCACCGGCGCCAGGCCGCGGCTCGCCTACGAAGTCCTGACCAACGGCGTCCAGAAGGACGGCACCCCGAGCCGGCTGGCGACGTACGTCGACGCGCGGACCGGACGGGTCGTGCGCACCGAAGAGCAGATCCAGACCGCGGACGGCTCCGGCCAGTCGCTGTACGGCGGCACGGTCCCGTTGCAGCTGACCCAGTCGGGGTCGACGTACCAGCTCAAGGATCCGACCCGCGGCAACACCTACACGACCGACATGGGCAACAAGAGCGACGGCGGTCTGTGCACCCTGCTCGGCATCGGCTGCTCGGCAGGCACGCTGTTCACCAGCCCGGACACCAGCTTCGGCAACGGCGCGACCAGCTCGCGCGAGTCAGCGGCGGTCGACGCCCAGTACGGCACGAACGTGACCTGGGACTTCTACAAGACCACCTTCGGCCGCAACGGGATCTTCGACAACGGCGCCGGTTCCTACAACCGGGTCCACTACGGCAACAAGTACGTCAACGCCTTCTGGGACGGCACCAAGATGACGTACGGCGACGGCGACGGCACCAACTACGGTCCGCTCACCTCCCTCGACGTCGCCGGCCACGAGATGTCGCACGGTGTCACCGAGAACAGCGCCGGCCTGACCTACTCCGGGGAGTCCGGCGGCTTGAACGAAGCCACCTCCGACATCTTCGGGACGATGGTCGAGTTCTACGCCGCCAACGGCAACGACCCGGGCGACTACCTGATCGGCGAGGAGTTCGACCTGCGCAACCACCTCGGTCTGCGCCGGATGGACAACCCCGCCGCGGACGGCAAGTCGGTGAACTGCTGGTCGAGCACGGTCAAGAACCTCGACGTGCACTACTCCTCGGGCGTGGGCAACCACTTCTACTACCTGCTCGCGGAGGGCTCGGGGGCGAAGTCGTTCGGCGGGGTCGCCCACAACAGCACGACGTGCAACGGCTCGAGCGTGACCGGCATCGGCCGGGACGCGGCGATGCGGATCTGGTACCGGGCGCTGACGGTCTACATGACGTCGAGCACCAACTACGCCGGTGCGCGCACCGCCACTCTCAACGCTGCCCGTGACCTGTACGGCGCCGGCAGTGCGCAGTACAACACCGTCGCCGCCGCCTGGAGCGCGGTGAGCGTCGGCTGACGCACGGCTGCGCTGATCCGGCGTCAGACCGTCCGGATCAGCGCAGCCGTCGCCGCGGCGACGATCACGACGACCAGGAACGGCGCCCGCAGCAGCAGTGCGACCACAGCGGCCGCGAGTCCTGCCAGGCGTGCGTCGATCACGATCCGCGGATGCGCGCCGTCGCCGCCGGAGAAGACCTGGACGGTGATCAGCGCCGCGAGCAGGGCGACCGGCAGCAGGTCGGCGACGCGTTGCACCAGTGGCCGTTCCAGGACCCGGGACGGGATCGACAGGCCGGCGAGCTTGAGCAGGTAGCAGCCGATCCCGCAGCTGATCACGGCGACCCAGATCATCGGCCGGCGCCCGATCCGCCCGGGCCGGATCCGCGCAGAGCAAGACCGAGCGCGACGACCGCCGCCGCGAGCACCGGGGTGCCGGCCGGTGTGAGCGGGATGAGCGCCAGCGCCACGGCGGCCGCGATGACCGCGGTGGCTCGGTGCGTCGGGCTGTCCAGCCGGGGCCAGAGCAGGGCCAGGAAGGCGCCGCCGACGGCGGCGTCGAGGCCGTACGCGCGCGGGTCGCCGATGCTCTCGCCGGCGATCGCGCCGATCAGCGTGGCCAGGTTCCAGAGCACGAAGATCCCCACCCCGGTGGTGAGGAACCCGACCCGCGCCTCCGCGGTCGTCTCCCGGGTGACGCTCATCGCGGCGGACTCGTCGATCAGCAGGTGGGCGGCACCTGCACGGCGGGCGCCCCGCCAGTCGAGCAGTGGGGCGAGGCGGAGGCCGTAGAGCGCGTTGCGCACGCCGAGCAGGAGACCCGAGGCGGCGCCGACCAGCGGCGTACCGCCGGCAGCGATCACGCCGACCAGCGCGAACTGGGAGGCGCCGGTGAACACCAGCAGCGACAGGGCGCAGGTCTGGGCCACGTTCAGGCCGCTGCTGACCCCGATCGCTCCGAACGAGATGCCGTAGGCGCCGGTCGCGACCGCCACCGCGAGGGAGTCGCGGACGATCTCGCGACGCCGGTCGGGGTCGATGGGCGGTGGCTCCGGGGTCTTCTCCGGGGTCTTCTCCGGGGTCATCCGAGATCCGTGTGCAACCGGATCTGCTTGACCGTGACGCTCCCGTCGCCGGTGAGGTCCAGGGTGCGGTGGGCGCCGTCGGGCTCCCAGCCCGCCGCGGTCAGGAACGACCGGGTGTCGTCGTCGGTGGCGCCGAGCCAGGTGACGGCCCGGACGAAGCGATCGGCCTTGAGGGTGTCCACGCACGCCTGCATCAGCCGCGACCCGTGCCCGGCACCGCGCTTGTGCGGGTCGACGGTCAGGTCGGTGATCTCTCCGTCGGAGACTGGGTCGCGGTCCGGGTCCGCGCTCGGGCCGGTCACGGCGAACCCCGTGACCAGGTTGCGCTCCAGGGAGACCAGGACCCGGTTGCGCGCGTCCGGGGGCGCCTGCAGCGAGGCGTGCCAGCCGGCGGAGACCTCCTCGACGCTCATCGCCGCCAGCAGGTCTGCGGGCAGTACCTCGGCGTAGGACTCGCGCCAGGCGCGGATCTGGACCGCGGCGATCGCGGGGGCGTCGTCGGCCCAGGCGACACGACAGGAGACATCACTCACCGGGCCATCCAAGCAGGCCGGCCGACGTGTTACAGCCCAACCGTCCTGCAACGTGCATTCTGTAACATTGCGACGTACGCTGGCCCTGTGACGACCTTCGAATCCATCCTCGCCGCCCAGGAGCGGGTGGAGCCCCGCGACGAGATGCCTGACGACTACCGGGCGAGCCTGGTCCGGCAGATCGCCCAGCACGCTCACAGCGAGATCATCGGCATGCAGCCCGAGGGCCTCTGGATGACGCGTGCGCCCAGCCTGCGCCGCAAGGCGATCCTGGTGGCCAAGGTCCAGGACGAGGCCGGTCACGGCCTCTACCTGTACGCCGCGGCGGAGACCCTCGGCGTCGCCCGGGAGGACCTGCTGGACGCTCTGCACACCGGTCGGCAGCGCTACTCCTCGATCTTCAACTACCCGACCCTGACCTGGGCCGACATCGGCGCGATCGGCTGGTTGGTCGACGGCGCCGCGATCGTCAACCAGGTCCCGCTGTGCCGTTGCTCCTACGGCCCGTACGCCCGCGCGATGGTGCGGATCTGCAAGGAGGAGTCCTTCCACCAGCGCCAGGGCTTCGAGCTGCTGCACACGCTGAGCCGGGGGACGCCGGCCCAGCACGCGATGGCGCAGGACGCGGTCGATCGCTGGTGGTGGCCCTCGCTGATGATGTTCGGGCCTCCCGACGACGCCTCGCCGCACAGCGCCCGCTCCACCGCCTGGGGGATCAAGCGGTTCTCCAACGACACCCTGCGTCAGCGGTTCGTCGACCAGGCCGTCCCGCAGGCCGAGGAGCTCGGCCTGACGCTGCCGGACCCGGAACTGAGCTGGAACGAGGACCGCGGATCCTGGGACTTCGGTGCGATCGACTTCTCCGAGCTCACCGCGGTGCTCCGCGGTGACGGTCCCTGCAACGCCGAGCGCATCGGGCACCGCGTGGCCGCGCACGAGGACGGCGCCTGGGTGCGCGAGGCCGCTGCGGCCCACGCCGCGAAGCACGCCGCGGCGAGAGAGGTGGCGTGATGACTTCCGACCCGCTCTGGGAGGTCTTCGTCCGGCCACGGCGCGGACTCGCGCACGTGCACGCCGGGTCGCTGCACGCGGCCGACGCCGAATCGGCACTGCGCAACGCCCGCGACGTCTACACCCGCCGGTCGGAGGGCGTCTCGATCTGGGTCGTCCCGGCCTCGGGGATCACCGCGACCAGCCCGGAGGAGAGTGACCCGTTCTTCGCCCCGGCCGCGGACAAGGTCTACCGGCACCCGACCTTCTACGAGGTTCCCGATGACCTCCAGATCTGAGTCCGGCACCCTCGCCGAGCCGAGGCGGACGACAGCCGCCGACGTCGCGCTCGCGCTGGGCGACGACGCGCTGGTCGCCTCCCAGCGGCTCATCGAATGGATCGCCCGGGCGCCCTCGATCGAGGAGGACGTCGCGCTCGCGAACATCGCGCTCGACCTCCTCGGCCAGGCGCGCACGCTGCTCGCCTATGCGGGGTCGTTGCAGGACCCGCCGCGGACCGAGGACGACCTCGCCTACCTCCGGGACGCGGGCGCGTTCCGCAACGTGGTCCTCCTCGAGCGCGAGAACGGCGACTTCGCGGTGACGATGGTGCGGCAACTGCTGCTCTCGGCGTACCAGTACGAGCTGTACGGCGCGCTGCGCGACGGCCCCGACCCGACACTCGCCGCGATCGCGGCCAAGGCCGTCCCGGAGGTGCGCTACCACCGCGACCACGCCCGGCTCTGGGTCGTCCGGCTCGGCGACGGCACGCCGGAGTCGCGACGCCGGACCGAGGCCGCCCTGGCGAGCGAGTGGCCGTGGTTCGCGGGCCTGTTCGCTCCGGTCACCACGGCAGACCCGATCGACCTCGCCGCGCTCGAGGCGCCGGCGCGGGCATGGCTCGGAGCCGTGCTCACCGATGCGACCCTCGCCGTCCCCGGACCGGTCACCGACCCGGACCCGGCCGTCATCGACGGCCGGCGCGGGCAGCACACTCCGGCCCTCACCGAACTCCTCACCGAGCTGCAGCTGGTCGCCAGGGAGCACCCGGGGGCGTCATGGTGACGACCCTGGACTCATCGAGGCCGGAGCTCGACGGACTCGCCGAGATCCACGACCGCGTCGCCGGCGTCCTCGACCCCGAGCTGCCGATGGTGACGATCGGCGATCTCGGCATCCTTCGCGGCGTCGAGCTCGTCGACGGCGTCGTCCGGGTCACGATCACCCCGACGTACTCGGGCTGTCCGGCGATGGACGCCATCCGCGACGACATCGCCGCCGCCCTCGCTCCGATGACCGTCGAGGTCACGACCCTGCTGGCTCCCGCCTGGACGACCGACGCGATCACTCCGGCGGGTCGGGCCGCACTGGCCGCGCACGGGATCGCACCGCCGGGCCCCGTGTCCCGGACCGACGGCCCGGTCGCGATCGCACTGAGCGTCCGCTGTCCGCAGTGCGGCTCGCTGGACACGCGCGAGCTGAGCCGGTTCGGCTCCACGGCCTGCAAGGCGCTCTGGGTCTGCCGGTCGTGTGCCGAGCCGTTCGACCGCTTCAAGGAGCACGGATGACCAGCGCCGCACCGGCCGTCGACGCGGTCGCGCCCGGGTTCCACGCGCTGCCCGTCTCGGCGATCGAGGAACTCACCGACGACGCCGTCGCGGTCTCCTTCTCGGTGCCGCCGGAGCTGAACGCGGCGTACGCCTGGACTCCCGGCCAGCATGTCGCCGTCCGGGTGCCCGGTGACGACGTACGACGGTCCTACTCGATCTGTTCGGCACCCGGGGCTGACCTGCGGATCGGGGTGCGCCGGTTGCCCGGAGGCCGGTTCTCGGACGTGGCACTCGCCGGTCTGGGGGTCGGCGACCCGGTCGAGGTGATGACGCCGGCCGGCCGCTTCGGTGCGGCGCTGCCGGGTCTGCGCCGCCCTGCGTTCGTGGCCGCCGGCTCCGGCATCACCCCCGTCCTCGCCCTGGCACGTGCCGCCCTGGCCGATCCCGGGGTGGCCGAGGTCGGGCTGGTCGTGGTCAACCGCGTCCAGGCCGGGGTGATGTTCCTCGACGAACTCGCCGACCTCAAGGACGTCCACCCGACCAGGCTGCAGCTCGTCCATGTCCTGACCCGCGAGGCCCAGGAGAGCGAACTGCTCTCCGGTCGGCTCGACGCGACCCGGTTCCGGGAGATCCGGGACCGGCTGCTCGGCGAGGGCGTCGACGGCTGGTTCCTCTGCGGGCCCCAGGCCCTGGTGACCGGGATCCGCGCAGTCCTGGTCGAGGACGGCGTGCAGCCGACCGCGGTGCACACCGAGCTGTTCCATGCCGAGGCCACCGCCCCGAGCATCACCGCCCGCACCCCGGCGGCGGGCACGACCACCGAGGTCCGCCTGGGCGGGCGCACCGGCGAGATCACCGTCCAGCCGGGGGAGGTGGTGCTCGACGCCCTGCTGCGGGTGCGCGGCGATGCGCCGTACGCCTGCAAGGGCGGGGTCTGCGGGACCTGCCGGGCCCGGGTGGTCGAGGGCGAGGTCGTGATGGACGCGTCCTGGGCGCTCGAGCCGGACGAGGTCGAGGCCGGGTACGTGCTCACCTGCCAGGCGAGGCCGACCAGCGAGCGACTGCGGCTGGACTACGACGCCTGATCGAGCTCCGCGTTGTCGGGGTCGAGCAGTTCGATGCGGGCCTCGGCGCCGCAGAGCACGATGCTGGAGACCAGTGAGACGCCGAACGCGACCAGCGCCATCGGCCACCATCCCTCCCGCACGGTGTCGTCGAACACGATCAGTCCGACCACTGCCGGGATCACTGTCTGCAGCAGCACCACCGGCGCGGTCGCCGCGGTGACCGAGGTGCGCTTCATCGCCTCGGAGTACAGGACGAAGCCGAGCGCTCCGTAGAGGCCGATGCTCGCCGCCGGCAGGATCGTCGCCGGGTCCACGCTGATGTCGGTGAGGACCCGGGTCGCCACCGGCGACCCGCTGTAGGCCAGGCCCGCCAGGATGCCGAGGAGTACGCCGCTCGCGGGGCCGTTCCACTGATAGGCGAGCCAGCCCAGCACGCAGTTGACGGCGAGCAGTGCGTAGAGCACGACGGTCGTCGTGGTGCTGAACTCGGAGTGGCCCACCGAGCCGGAGGCGACTGCCAGCACCCCGAGGCCGACGGTCATCCCGGCCACCGCCACCCAGTGCTCGGTGCGCAGCGGCTCGCCCATGACGAAGGAGGCCACCAGCGCGGTCACCACCAGGGACACGGCGATCCCGACCTGGGCCAGGTACAGCGGGAGCTGGTCGATCGCGACCAGGTGGAGCAGCCAGCCGATCAGGTACGCGACCAGGACGCCGCCCATCATCGGCGAGAACATGCCGTGCCGCCTGATCACCGCTGCCTGCACCACGGCGATGACGCCGAAGAGGACGGCAGCGAGCAGGGCCGCCACCAATCCCAGGATCACGGCCCGAGTGTGTCACGCGACCCGTCCACCACGCCGCTGCCTTTCCGGACGCCGGGGGAGGGCGGCGGTAAGTTGTGCGCATGCAGACGTATCTCGACCTGGTGCAACGGATCCTGGACACCGGCGTCGAGAAGACCGACCGCACCGGCACCGGCACGCTGAGCGTCTTCGGTCACCAGATGCGCTTCGACCTGGCCGAGGGCTTCCCGCTGGTCACCACCAAGAAGGTGCACACCCGGTCGGTCTTCGCGGAGCTGCTCTGGTTCCTCCGCGGCGACACCAACGTGAAGTGGCTGCAGGACCGCGGCGTCAGCATCTGGGACGAGTGGGCCGACGAGAACGGCGACCTCGGACCGGTCTACGGCTACCAGTGGCGCTCCTGGCCGACCCCCGACGGCCGGCACGTCGACCAGATCGCCCAGATCGTCGAGTCGCTGCGCCGCGACCCGGACTCCCGCCGGCACATCGTCTCGGCCTGGAACGTCGCCGACATCCCGGAGATGGCGCTCGCTCCGTGTCACACGATGTTCCAGTTCTACGTGGCCCCGCAGGCCGACGGCCCGGGGAAGCTCTCCTGCCAGCTCTACCAGCGCTCCGGCGACGTGTTCCTCGGAGTGCCGTTCAACATCGCGTCGTACGCGCTGCTGACCCACATGGTCGCCCAGGTGGTCGGCCTCGAGGTCGGCGACTTCGTGCACACCCTCGGCGACGCGCACCTCTACAGCAACCACCTCGACCAGGCCCGGTTGCAGCTGACCCGTGAGCCGCGGCCGCTGCCGACGCTCCGGCTCGACCCGTCGGTGACCGCGCTGGACGCGTTCGACCTCGAGCACATCGAGATCGAGGGCTACGACCCGCACCCGGGCATCAAGGCACCGATCGCCGTATGACGGCGCCGACCCTCACTCTCGTCGCGGCGGTGGCCGACAACGGTGTGATCGGAGCCGACGGCGGGATCCCGTGGCGGATCCCCGCGGACTTCGCGCACTTCAAGGAACTGACCATGGGCGGCGTCCTGCTGATGGGGCGGGCGACGTTCGAGTCGATCGGCATGGCCCTTCCCGGCAGGACCACGATCGTCCTCACCCGGGACGCCTCCTGGCCGCCGGGCGAGGGCTACGCGGGCGTCCTGGTCGCGTCCGGCCTCGACGAGGCGCTCGACCTGGCGGCCGGGATGCCGGGCGAGGTGTTCGTCGTGGGCGGCTCGGCCGTCTACGCGGCGGCGATGGCCCGCGCGACCCACCAGGTCCTGACCGAGGTGCACCTCAGTCCGGTCGGGGACACGCGCTACCCGGACTTCGAGCGAACCGAGTGGATCGAGACCCGGCGCGAACCGCACCTCGGCGGCGAGGTCGGCTTCGAGTTCGTCTGGCTCGAACGGGCCTGAGGAGGCGGCGCGGTCAGCTGTCGACCGCGGTCGGCGGGCTGCCGAGGACGCTGAAGTCGACGCCGCGCTCCGGAAGCGAGGTCACCGGCTCGACGATGCCGTCGAACCCGTTGGTCGTCTCCGCGAACGCCTTGAGGTTGGCCGGCTCGTAGCCGCTCTCCTGGAAGTGGGTGACTGCGCTGCTGGCGACCCGCACGGACAGGGCGCGCTCGTTGGTGAGGCGTCGCAGGCCGCCGCTGAACGCGCCGTCGCGGTCCTTGCCGGTGAGCTTCATCTTCGCCCGGAGGATCGCGTTGTCGACCTTGAACATCGCGCTGACCGGGTTGTGCCGGATCGGGTCGGACCCGCTGTCGACGTAGTGGGTCAGCAGCGGCACGTCGAAGACCAGGCCGGCGGCATGAGCCTCGCGTGCCATCCACAGCAGCGCCGTGTCCGACAGGCCGGTCTCGCGGTAGCCGCCGCCGACGTCGGAGTGCGCCCCCTCGAACCAGACCTGCTTGACCCGCTCGTCCTCGGTCGGAGCGCCCGGAGGCTCAGCGGGGGCCTCCCAGAACGACGGCGCGAACTTCACCCTGGTCTCGTCCACGGCGAGCGCGTGCCGGGCGCGCAGGACCTGGCCGCTCAGCTGGACGTCGTGGAACCGCGGCGCGAGCCGCATGAAGCCCGGTACGCCGAGGGCGCCCACGGTGTCGAAGACGCCGAGGAAGGCCACCTTGGCGGCGTGGCAGTGGTCGTGCTTGAACTCGTCGACACTCGCCCCGAAGGCGCCGGAGGGCAGGTCCGTCCGCTGGTACCGGTGGACCGCCTCGGGCAGTCGCTCCTCGACGAGGGACGCCTTGGTGAGCAGGCCGACGCGCCCGACCATGCCGGCCACCGAGCGCGCCGTGTAAGCGCCGCGGCTGAAGCCGAGGATGAAGATCTCGTCGCCGGGTTCGTAGTTCTGGGCGAGGAAGCGGTAACAGGCGATGACGTTGTGGAACAGCCCGAACCCGAACGCGCCGCCCAGGATCCGGTCGGCCTTGTAGCTCCCGGCGCCGACCCCGCTGACGTAGTACACGAGCTGGTAGGCGCCACCGGTGGCACGGTGGTCGCTCTGCACCGTCCGTGCGATCTTCTCGACGTTGGTGATGGTCTGGTTGTCCGGCCTGTTCCAGGTTCCGTCGCAGCAGACCACCAAGCGCTTCATGACGTCGATGTTTGCAAACACCGCCGCGGTCCTGCATGGCCCAAGTGGGCTATGGATCAGGAGGGAAGGATCAGCCCCGAGGTTCAGCGCACCCAGAGGTCCAGGTGCGACGGGTTCGCGGCGTTTGTCTGGATGCCGTAGATCCCGAGCAGGAGCTCGGCCTGCTTCATCGGCGGCGGCAACAGGTGCGGGGTGTCGCCGGTCTTGAGGACAAGTCGAAGCCGGTGCCCGGCCGGGACGGTCACGAACGACGGTCGGATCTCGATGTCCTGGCGGCTGACCTGGTTGGTCGGGACCGGGACCGCGGACGCCTGGGTGTAGGGGTGATGCGGGTACAGCCATGACCCGCCGGTCGAGGGCCAGCTGCGTGCGGGGTCGACGGCGCGAAGGCTGCCGAGCTGGCCGCCGCCGGTTATCAGCTGCCGGGACCCGTCCGGCGCGACGTCCCACAGCTCGCTGACGATCATCGTCTCCGGCCGGTTCGAGGTCAGCCGCAGGGTCAGCCCGATCGGCCCGGAGAGCCGGAGCGGCGCGGTCAGCGGGGCCGTGTCGAACGCGGCGTCCCCGGGGTTGAGCAGGTCCAGGAGCTGGTTGGCGCTGTCGCAGTACTGCAGCAGCGGGCGGAACAGGCCGGCTCCCCACTGATTGATCGACATCGAGCAGAGCAGCGAAAGGCCCTTGTAGTAGACCTTCGCGGTTCCTGTCGCGGCTGTCGGCGCGGTCGGCTGGAGCGTCTGCTGGGGAGCCAGGTAGAGCCGCCGGAGCCCGGCGTTCTCGGCCGGGTAGGACGCGACCTGGTAACTGTCGCCGCCCGGCTCGATGACCCGCATCGGAGTGTCGGTGTCGGTGATGCCGGTGTCGACGCCCTTGAGCCAGTGATCGAACCAGGCGAGTTCGAGGCCGTTGAGGTCCAGGCCGCCGAGGTCGAGGCCCTCGCCCTGGTTGCCGTGGTCCCACGGTCCCCAGAGCAGCTGGTAGCGCGACGTCACCGCCTGGTCCGGGAGCATCGGCGCGGTCACCGGGCGACCGGCCCAGGCGTTCTGCAGCCCGCTGTAGAGGAACGGCTCACCGCGCTGGAACACGTCGAACTGTCCGCCCACGATGAACGCGGGTACACCGTTGGCGACGATCCTGTCGAGGACGCGCTGAGGCGCCCGCTCCTGCCAGTACGGCGAGTCGTAGACCCGGCCCTGCTGGAACAGGGCATCGAGCCCGGTCCGGAGCTCGAACGGGATCCCGGCCAGCCCGTGCTCCGTCGCGAGACGCAGAGCGTCGATCGGATCGGTCCAGCGCTCGGCGAACGGTGTGAAGGTGCGCAGCCCGAAATAGCCGGCGATCAGGCCCAGTGACGACTCCATGTTGACCAGCCCGCCGCTGACGAACAGGTCCCGGTAAGGGTCGGCCGCCGTCGCGATCGGGAAGATGGCCTTCAGCGGGGAGTCCGGGCCCACCTCGGCCGCGGTGAACATCTGGTCGATACCGAGGTAGGAAAGGCCGAGCAGGCCGACCTCCCCGGTGGAACGGGGGAGGGCCGCGCCGTAGTCGACGAGTTCGGCTCCGTCCTTGGCCTCGGTGTCGCCGAAGAGCATCGACTGCCCCTCCGAACCCCCGGTGCCGGCGACGTCGACGATCAGCACGATGTAGCCGCGCTTGACCAGGTAGCCGTTGACCGAGCCGTCGACGCTCTTGCCGTACGGCGTCTGCACCAGGATCACCGGGAACGGTCCCTCGGCCGGCGTGGTGGTGCCGGGCAGTGCGGGAGCGTGCACGGCCCCGCGAAGCACCCGGCCATCGCGCATCCTGATCGGGATGTCAGCGGTGACCACGATGTCGTAGAGCTCCGGCCCGGGCTGCCATGTCGTCGGATGCGGCGGTGCCGCGGTCGCGGGCGCCGTGGTGAGTCCGGTAACGGCGACGAGGCCGAGGGCGAGGAGAACTGCGAAGGCGTACCTGGCGAGGAGGCGCATAGTCCTCCAACGACGGCCGCGGAGCTGGGTTATCGCCTGTGGACCGCCGGCTCAGCCGCCGAGCTCGTCGGCGATCGCGTCCAGGATCTGGAGCACCGCACCGCGCACCCTGGCCCGGGGGACCGCCTTGTGCTGGGTGACGGTCACCAGGACCAGCCGGTCGCCGACCTGGACGGCGCCCGCGCCCTGGGTCTCGGTCCCGCCGAAGACCGGGCCGGTGACCACGAAGGCAGCCTCGTAGTCGGGAAGGTCCTCGGGCGTGCCCTCGACGGTCGAGGTCGCCTCGGCCTTGGCACCGGCGATGCCGCCGGCGGCAACGACCGTGCGATCGACGACGGTGATCTGGACGCGACGGCCGTCGGGGGAGACGAACGTGCAGCCAGGGCCGCCGCCGAGCGCCGACCCGCGCAGAGTCTCGCCGAGTCCGGCGGCGACCTCCTCCGGGTCCAGGTCGCCGCAGACCCCGCCGCCGGCGGTCGCGGGAGCGCCGTCGTCCTCGGGATCGCCGTCACCCAGCTGGTCGTCCGGCGTCGGTGACGCGGGCGGGGTCGGAGACGTGCGGGTCGGGGTCGCCGACGGACTCGGGGTCGCGCTGGGGGTCTCGGTCGACGGCGTGCTCGCGGGCGCGGCACCCTCCGGGTCGTCGTCGCCGGAGCACCCGGCGGTACCGCCCAGGACGAGCGCCACTGCGGCGACGAGGGCGATCTTCCGGGGACTGCGGGAGGTCGTTCGACGGGTCACGCCCCGACGCTAGCGGCCGCCGGGCCGCGTTCGGTGGACCGTGGGACGAAAGCCGGTGCGCCGTCAGCGCGGCCGCGCACTAACCTAAGGACCATGACTCTGCCTGCTGCCCCGTTCGGTCGCGTCCTCACCGCGATGGTGACGCCGTTCAAGCCAGACGGGTCGGTGGACCTCGACGGGGTCGCGCGGGTCGCCCACCACCTGGTCGAGAACGGCAACGACGGCATCGTCGTCAGCGGCACCACCGGCGAGGCACCCACCACGTCGGTGGCCGAGGACGGCGAGATCCTGCGCGCGGTGGTCGACGCGGTCGGCGAGCGGGCCACGATCATCGCCGGCGTCGGGACGAACCACACCGAGCACTCGATCGAACTCAACGAACAGGCGCAGAAGGCGGGCGCCGACGGCGTACTGCTGGTCTCGCCGTACTACAACAAGCCGACCCAGGCCGGGATCGCGGCACACTTCGAGGCGGTCGCGGCTGCTGCGGACCTGCCGATCATGCTCTACGACATCCCCGGCCGGACCGGGGTGACGATCGCACCGGAGACCTTCGCCCGGGTCGCCCGCGACGAGAAGTTCGCCGCGGTCAAGTGCGCGGTCGGCGACCTGTTCCGCGGCGCGAAGATCATGGCCGAGACCGGGCTCGCCTACTACTCCGGCGACGACGTGCTCAACCTCGGCTGGCTGACCCACGGCGGTTGCGGGGTGGTCTCGGTCGTCGGCCACGTCGCCGGCAAGCAGTACGCCGCGATGGTGGCCGCCGTCGACGCGGGTGACCTGGACGCGGCGCTCACGATCTACAACGACCTGCTCCCGGTGGTCGACGCGATCATGAACCATGCGCCGGGGGTGATGACCGCCAAGGCCGCGCTGGAACTGATGGGCGTCCTCGACAACCGGACGGTGCGGCTGCCCCTGGTCGAGGCCGACGAGCAACTGGTCGGGTCGGTCCACGAAGCCCTGGCCAACGCGTCCCTGCTCCCGGTCACGGAACACAACTGATGAGCCACGCGCACCCGGAGCTCTCGGCGCCCGGTCCGCTGCCGAAGGGCGGCCTGCGGGTCATCGCGCTCGGTGGTCTCGGCGAGGTCGGCCGCAACATGACCGTCTTCGAGTACGACGGCCGGCTGCTCATCGTCGACTGCGGGGTGCTGTTCCCGGAGGAGAACCACCCGGGCGTCGACCTGATCCTGCCGGACTTCGCCTCGATCCGGGACCGGCTCGACGACGTCGACGCCCTCGTGCTGACCCACGGTCACGAGGACCACATCGGCGCCACGCCGTACCTGCTCCGCGAGCGGCACGACATCCCGTTGGTCGGGTCGCAGCTCACCCTGGCGCTGCTGGACTCGAAGCTCCGCGAGCACCGGATCAAGGACACCGTCCGGCACATCGTCGCCGAGGGCGAGACGATCAGTTTCGGACCCTTCGAGCTCGAGTTCGTCGCGGTCAACCACTCCATCCCGGATGCGCTCGCGGTGGCGATCCGCACCGGCGCCGGCGTCGTGCTGCACACCGGTGACTTCAAGATGGACCAGCTGCCGCTCGACGGCCGGATCACCGACCTGCGCGCGTTCGCCCGGCTCGGCGAGGCCGGGGTCGACCTGTTCCTGACCGACTCCACCAACGCGGAGGTGCCCGGCTTCACCACCTCGGAGAAGGACATCTCACCGGTCCTCGACCGGGTCTTCCACACCCGCGCCAACCAGCGGATCATCGTCGCGTGCTTCGCCTCGCACGTGCACCGGGTGCAGCAGATCCTCGACGCGGCGCACGATCACGGCCGCAAGGTGGCCTACGTCGGGCGCTCGATGGTCCGCAACATGGCGATCGCCCGCGACCTCGGCTACCTGAACGTCCCGCCCGGGCTGCTGGTGGACCCGAAGGAGCTCGCCGACCTCCCGGCGGGCAAGGTCGTGATGATCTCGACCGGTTCCCAGGGCGAGCCGCTCTCGGCGCTCAGCCGGATCGCGCAGCGCAACCACAACTTCGTGACCATCGAGGAGGGCGACTGCGTCGTCCTGGCCTCGTCCTTGATCCCGGGCAACGAGAACGCGGTCTACCGGGTGATCAACGGCCTCACCGCGCTGGGCGCGAACGTGGTGCACAAGGGCAACGCCCTGGTCCACGTCTCCGGTCACGCGAGCGCCGGCGAGCTCCTCTACTGCTACAACATCGTGAAGCCCAAGAACGTGATGCCGGTGCACGGCGAGATCCGGCACATGCACGCGAACGCCGAGCTCGCCAAGCTGACCGGCGTCCCGGCGGACCGGGTCGTCGTCGCCCAGGACGGCTTTGTGGTCGACCTCGTCGACGGCCGCGCCTCGATCACCGGCAAGGTCGACTGCGGCTACGTCTTCGTGGACGGCAGCTCGATCGGCGACATCACCGAGAGCGACCTGAAGGACCGGCGGATCCTCGGTGAGGAGGGCTTCATCTCCGTGATCGTGGTGATCGACACCCAGACCGGCAAGGTCGTCAGCGGCCCCGAGATCCACGCCCGCGGCTTCGCCGAGGACGACGTGATCTTCGACGAGATCAAGGGCCCGATCGTCGACGCGCTGGACCGGGCGATCGGCGAGGGCGTCAACGACACCTACCAGCTGCAGCAGAACATCCGCCGCGTGGTCGGGCGCTGGGTCTCCGGCAAGCACCGTCGCCGGCCGATGATCATCCCCGTGGTCCTGGAGGCCTGAGGTGGCGGCGGACGGGGTCGTGGGCGACGCCGAATTCGTCAGCTACGAGCAGTGGGGCGTCGACTTCTTCGCCGAGGCGGTGAGTCAGGAGCGCATCCTCGGTGCGGTCAACAACATCGCCGGCCAGCCGATCGACTTCGGCCCGATGGGGGTCGGCCCCGGCAAGATCGCCAAGGTTCGCGCGTACGGCGAGATCGGCGCGGCGACCGCGACCCGGCTCGGCGGGTCCGAAATACGGTACCGAGTCGAACTCCCGGTGACGCTGACCTTCGAGCTCAACCTTCAGGTCGAGACGCACACCTTCCATGCCGAACTGCTGGTGCCGCTGGTCCTCACCGCCCGCGCCCTTGACCGCGTCCGGATCTTCATCTCGATCGACCCGCCGCGGACCTCCGACGTCCAGGTCCAGGTCACCGCCGAGGGGATCCGCGCCTCGATCATGCAACGGGTGGCCAACGTCGAGGGCGAGCTGCGCCGCTTCGTGGCCAAGTACGTCGCTCGCGAGACCAGCAAGCCGCACATCGAGGCCGCCCGGCTGATCGACGTCTCCGCGGCGATCGACAAGGCCTGGGGATCGATCGCGCCGAAGTCGACGAAGCCGACCGTGACCGAGGACTTCAACGAGGCGCTGGCGGAGGAGATCCGGGAGAACGAGGAAACCTTCCTGGAGATGTAGCGCTCACCCGGCGATCCCGAGCCTGAGCATCAGGGCTTCGGTGGCGGTCGGGTCCACGTCGCAGCGATAAGGCGCGGCCTTCTCGGCCAGGACCTCAGGATCCGGGAACTCGTCGAGTTCGGCGAGCCAGCGGAAGAACTGTTCGAGGCCGGCCGGCGAGATCAGCTCGAGGACCGAGGCCGGCTCGGGGCCGGCGTTCCAGAAGGTGTGCCACTGACCTCGCGGCTTGAAGAGCAGGTCTCCGGGCTCGGCGAAGACCTCCTCCTCGCCGAGGACCGCTCCGATCCTCCCGTGGAGCACATAGGTGTACTCGTCCTCGAGGTGGTGCCGGTGCATCGGCGCGGCGAGCGCGTTGCCGGCGAACAGGTGCTGGACGAGAGCGAACCGCTCCCCGGTGTCCTGGCCGTCGATCATGAAGCGGTCGGTGACCTGCCCGGGGCCGGGCTCGACGAGGCCGTCGGACGGTCGGAGCAGGCGTGCGGGAGCGTGAGCTGCGGTGTCGATGTCCATGCCCGGACGGTAGATCCGGACGGGACCGGTCGGAATACCAGATCCGTGGGGGTACGCGCCTGCCGAAGCAGTGCCTACCGTGAGTGGCATGGAGTCCCTCCGCGCGCTGCGCGTCCAGGAACGGATCGGCGAACTGGCGTCGCGGCAGTGCGACCTGGCGTCGTTCTGGCGCGAGGCCGCGGGATGCATCGAGGAGGTGGTGCCGCACTACTGGGTGCCGTGCTGGTACACGCTGGACCCGGCGTCGCACCTGATCACCAGCCACTTCCACGAGGGGCTCGACGACTACCCGGACGCGTGGCTCGAGGCGGAGTACCTCGACGACGACGTGAACCAGATCCGGGACGTGGTGCTTTCGCAGGACGGGATCTCGACGTTGCACGAGCTGACCGGCGGGGACCCGAGCGGGACGCCGCGCTGGCAGGCGAACATCGAGCTCGGTGGCGACCAGGAACTGCTGCTACGGCTGCGGACCGGGTCGGGAGAGGTGTGGGGCGCGCTCGGCCTCTACCGCGAACCCGACCGTCCGATGTTCGACGCCGAGGAGAAGCGCTTCCTGGCATCGGTCAGCACTGCGCTGGCCGAAGGCGCCCGCCGGTCGCTGGTCTTCGGCGAGGCGCTGGAGCCCGATTGGCCCGACGGTCCGGGCCTGGTGGTCGTCGGCACCGACGGTGAGGTCGAATCGATGACCGCGGCCGGCACGGCCTGGCTCTCCGCGCTGACCGAGGGTGACCCGACCCGTGCGGCTCCGGTGAGCGTGCTCGCCGTCGCCCGTGCCGCGTCGGACGGGAATCCTGCCGAGGCGCGGGTGCGGGTCCCCGGAGGTCCGTGGCTGCTGTTGTCGGCCGCCCGGCTGATGGGGGAGGAGCGGGTGGCGGTGCTGGTCGAGCCCGCCCGCCCGGCGCGGATCTTCGACCTGGTGATGTCGGCCCACGGGCTGACCGCACGAGAACGCGACGTCGTCGGCCTCGTCCTGCAAGGGCATCCGACGGCCGGGATCGCGTCCACCCTCTCGGTCTCGGGGTACACGGTCCAGGAGCATCTCAAGTCGGTCTTCGACAAGATGGGGGTCCGCAGTCGACGGGAGCTGGTCGCGCAGGCGTTCTTCACGCACTACTCGCCGCGGTTCCGGGACAACGAGCGCCGCGCTGACGCCGGCCGGCCCATGCGTGGCAATCCGGCGGCGACCGGAATCTGATGTATCAGGGGCGCCCGCGGCTGCTCCTGACGGGCATGACGACCCTGACCGAGTGCGCCACCGCTGCCGTAAGCCGAGATCTCTACCGGGCCCGCAGGGTCCTGGCCGACGGGGAGAGGTTGATCGGTGCCAGGCGCCAGGCACTGGCCGACCACCTGGTCTGGCTCAGCCTGCTGGCCGACGGGCTGGTACCGACCGTCGCCGAACCCGCGGCCCGGGTGACCCGGCACGCGTCGACGTTCGGTGCGAACGGGGACCGGCTGAGCCGCCTCGACCTGATCGCCGCGATCGACGGATACACCCAGGCGATCTACTCCCACGAGAACTGGGTCTCGCCCGACGCGGTCCGCGAGGTCGGGTCGCACGTGCCGTGGCTGGTGGACGGTCTGCCCGTCCCGCAGGGCCGCGGCCTGCTCTTCGCGGACCGGGCGAAGCCGGAGGAGGCGCGCCGGCAGCTGGCGTCGTACCGCCGGTTGCGGGTGCTGCTCTGGGGCTCGATGACGCTCCAGGACCGGGCACCCAAGATCTTCGTCTGAGCCCGGGGACGTTCGATCCTCGTAGCGCCGACGGTTCCGGTCGGCACGGAACCCCGGCAGAGTGTCGCCATGGATGTCGCAGGTATCTACACCGAGGCCGTCAGCAGGGTCACCGAGCAGGTCCCCGGTCTCGTCGACGGACTCGACGAGGACGACCTGGCCTGGCAGCCCGAACCCGGTGCGAACTCGATCGCGTGGCTGCTCTGGCACCTGACCCGGGTCGCCGACGACTACAGCGCGCTGTACGCCGAAGTCCCGACGCGCTGGACCGACGGCGGCTGGTACGAGCGGTTCGCGCTGCCGTTCCCTCCGGACGCGCACGGTTACGGCCACACGGCCGAGGAGGTCGCCCGTGTCCGGGCCAGTGGCGAGAACCTCGCCGGGTACTACGCCGACGTCGAGCCGGTGCTGGTGGCCTTCCTCGGCTCCCTCGGGCCGGCGGCCCTCGACCGGGTCGTCGACACCGACTGGGACCCGCCGGTGACGCTGGGTGTGCGGATGGTGAGCATCGTCGACGACATGGTCCAGCACTGTGCCCAGGCGGCGTACGTGCGCGGCATGCTCGATCGGCGCTGAATCCGCTGAAATCCACGCCGAACACGCCCGGCGTGTGACGCATGGGACGGATGGGGCCAGCGAGTACATTGCGACCATGGCGACCCGTACGTCTTCCCCGCCGGCGTCGCGAAGCAGGAGCACCTCGAAGAGCGGTGCTTCCACCTCGCGGTCCCGGCCGTCCGGTAGCCAGGGCAAGCGCAAGCCTGCCGCGAAGTCGAAGTCGGCCACCAAGGCCCGGCGACCGGCTCCGCGAGCGGTCCGCAACGGCCCTGGTCCAGTTTCGCGTGCCTTCGGCGCGCTCGGCCACGGCGTCGCGAGCCTCTGGCTCGGCGTCGCCGGGGGGATCGGCAGCGGTGCCCGCCGGATCGGCCAGGGCGCCCGCGACCTCGAACCCGAGCACCGTCGCGACGGCGCCGGTCTGTTCCTGATCGCCTTCGCGGTCGTCGTCGCGGCCTCGGTCTGGTGGCAGGTCCCGGGCGGGATCTTCGACGCGACCCGCGCCGCGGTGGCGGGTTCGGTGGGTCTGCTCGCGTACTTCGTGCCGCTGATGCTCGTCTACATCGCGTGGCGGAACCTGCGCGACCCGGAGGCCAACGGCCCGGCCGGTCGTCAGGTCGTCGGCTGGGGAGCGCTCCTCTTCGGCGTCCTGGGCATCATCCAGATCGCGAACGGCTCGCCCGAGCCCGAGCTCGGCGACACCACCGACATCCAGAAGGCCGGCGGCGCGCTGGGCTTCGTGGTCGCCAAGCTGCTCACCGACCTGCTGCACACGGCGTACGTCGTGGTGCCGCTGCTGGTGCTGCTCTCCCTGTTCGGCGTCCTGGTCGTGACCGCCACGCCGGTCTACCAGGTGCCGGCCCGGCTCCGGCACGCCCGCGACCGGATGCTCGGCCGCGTGGCTGAAGCCGAGCCCGAGGACACCGAGGCCACCGTCCCGGTGAAGCGCCGCCGCAGGAAGGCAGACCTCGACGAGGTCGACCCGGAGATGGGCGATGCCCCGTACGACTCTCCGGTCCTGGAGGACCGGGAGATCTCCAAGCGCGGCAAGAAGGCGCTCGAGGCCGTCGTCGTCGACGAGCCCGTCGACCTCGAGCCCCCGCCGCACACGCCGCTGCCGCAGCGCGTCGAGCAACTGAGCCTCTCCGGTGACATCACCTACACGCTGCCCGAGAGCGACATCCTCAAGCCGGGCAGTGCGCACAAGGCGCGCACGCCCGCCTCGGACGCGGTCGTCGAGCGGCTGACCGGCGTCTTCGAGGAGTTCGACATCGACGCCACCGTCACCGGGTACACCCGTGGCCCCACGGTGACCCGGTACGTCGTCGAACTCGGCGCCGGCGTCAAGGTCGAGAAGGTCATCAACATCTCGAAGAACATCTCCTACGCGGTGGCCTCGGCCGACGTGCGGATCCTGTCGCCGATCCCGGGCAAATCCGCGGTCGGTATCGAGATCCCGAACACCGACAAGGAGATCGTCTCCCTCGGCGACGTGCTCCGGTCCAACACCGCGCGCGGCGACCACCACCCGATGGTGGCCGGGCTCGGCAAGGACGTCGAGGGCGGCTTCGTGGTCGCGAACCTCGCGAAGATGCCGCACCTGCTGGTCGCCGGCGCCACCGGCTCGGGCAAGTCGAGCTTCATCAACTCGATGATCACCTCGATCCTGATGCGCTCCACGCCCGACGAGGTCCGGATGATCATGGTCGACCCGAAGCGGGTCGAACTGAACGCCTACGAGGGCGTGCCGCACCTGATCACCCCGATCATCACCAACCCGAAGAAGGCGTCCGAGGCGCTGCAGTGGGTCGTCCGCGAGATGGACATGCGGTACGACGACCTGGCCAACTTCGGCTTCCGGCACATCGACGACTTCAACAAGGCGGTCCGGGCCGGCAAGGTGACGGTGCCGGCCGGCAGCGAGCGCCAGCTCACGCCGTACCCGTACCTGCTGGTGATCGTCGACGAGCTCGCCGACCTGATGATGGTCGCGCCGCGCGACGTCGAGGACGCGATCGTCCGGATCACTCAGCTCGCCCGGGCGGCCGGCATCCACCTCGTGCTGGCCACCCAGCGACCGTCGGTCGACGTCGTCACCGGCCTGATCAAGGCCAACGTGCCGTCCCGGCTGGCGTTCGCCACCTCCAGCCTCGCCGACAGCCGGGTCATCCTCGACCAGCCGGGCGCGGAGAAGCTGGTCGGCCAGGGCGACGCGCTGTTCCTGCCGATGGGCGCCTCGAAGGCGGTCCGCGTCCAGGGCAGCTGGGTCACCGAGGCCGAGGTCCACCAGATCGTGAAGAAGTGCAAGGACCAGCTGGCACCGAGCTACCGCGAGGACGTCACGGTCGCGGCGGCGTCGAAGCGGGAGCTCGACGACGACATCGGCGACGACCTCGACCTGGTCATCCAGGCGATCGAGCTCGTCGTGTCCACCCAGTTCGGCTCGACCTCGATGCTGCAGCGGAAGCTGCGCGTCGGCTTCGCGAAGGCCGGGCGGCTGATGGACATCATGGAGAGCCGGGGCGTGGTCGGCCCGAGCGAAGGCTCCAAGGCGCGCGACGTGCTGATCAAGCCTGATGACCTCGACGGGGTCATCGCGACACTGCAGGGGGAGCTGTGACGCCGAACCCGAACGCCCCGGAGATGGACGCAGGAAACGAACCAGAGGTCGACGAGTCGGTCGCCACCGGCAAACACCGCGACCTCGACCACGACGCCGGCGACCTGGTCGCGATCCGGCGCAACATCCTGCTCAGTGGCGTCGTCGGGGTGCTGGCAGCCTTGATCGGCCTCGCCTTCCTGGTGCGCTCGGAGTGGGCGATGGACCGACCGCTCGGGCTCCTGCTCCTGCTCCTCGCCGCGACCCACCTGGTCGCGCTCGCTTCCTGGCGGGTGCCGGTCCTGGTGGCGGACGGTCAGGGGATCCGGCTCCGCCTCGGATTCTCGTGGCGCGGGCTGCCGTGGGGGTCGATCCGCCAGGTCGTCGTCGAGCGCGCCGAGTCGCCGCTGCGCGAGGGCCGGCTGGTGGTGGTCCCGCGTGACCTCGCCGGCACCGCCGACGCGCTGGACCCGCTCGGCCGCCTGCATCTGCGCTGGAACCGGCTCTGGTACGACGCCCCGCTCAGTGTTCCGCTCGGGATGACCACCTTCACCGACACGCCCGACCTCGCCCGGGATCTCCGGGCGCTCTCGGGCGGGCGTGTCGACATCGCGGACCTGCGCGGGAGTCAGCTCGCGAACCTGGCCGAGGTGCCGACCCGTGCCCGTGCGGTCACCCCACCGGCCGCGGACGACGACGCGGTCGCCGTCCTGACCACGACGACCCTGGCGGGCGGGATGGAAGCCGTGCTGCCGGCCACCGGGGCCGTCGACCCCGACCCGTTCGACGTCGAGCTGATGGAGGCGCCCGAGACGCTGAGCGACGAGCTGCCGCCGCCGCCCGAGGACGACCTCGACGACATCGCGCTGCCGCCGCCGGTCTCGCCGCTGCGCGAGGTGCGCCGTCCGGTCAGGGCCGAGGTCCGGCTCGAACGAGAGGCCGACCCCGACGACGCCGACGAGACGACCGGGGCGGCGACCGACGAGACGGTCGTCGTGCCCGAGGTCCCGAGCCAGCGACGCCCCGGTGAGATCGCCGCGCTGCTGGCCGGTGCGGACCTGCCGGCCGCGGACTGGGCGGACGCTCCGGACCCGGTCGCCGAGGCGACGAGCCCGGTCATCGGCACGAAGATCGCGCACGCCCGCGAGATGCTGGACATGAGCATCGAGGAACTCAGCAGCCGGACCCGGATCCGGCCGCACGTCCTCGAGGCGATGGAGGTCGACGACTTCGGCCCGTGCGGCGGCGACGTCTACGCACGCGGACACCTCACCTCGGTCGCCCGGATCCTCGGCCTCAGTGTCGAGCCGCTGATGGCGACCTACGACGAGCGCTACGCCCAGGGTCCGATCAACGCCCGCCGGGTCTTCGAGGCCGAGCTCTCGACCGGTCAGTCCAGCGGGATGCGGGCGACCTTCGGCGGACCGCGCTGGAGCCTGCTGATCTCCGCCGTGCTCTGCCTGACCATGGTCTGGGGCCTGGCACGCATCTTCGCCGGGGACACCGAACAGCTCAGCGCGGCGCCCGGTGCCGGCGACGTCGCCGTCCAGACCGCCAACCGGCAGCCGATCACGTCGCCGCTGATGAAGACCACCCCGATGACTGTGACCGCGGCCCACGCGGACGCTCACGTGATCGTGCGTGACCGCACCGGGCGGATCCTCTGGTCCGGTGACCTCGGTCTGGGCAAGCACCGCAAGGTCGTCGGTCTGGCGCCGTTCAAGGTCTCCGCCGACAACGCCGGCGCGGTCACGGTGTTCGTCAACGGCAAGGCCCTCGGCACTGTCGGCACCGCGGGAGCTCAGGGCGCCAAGAAGTTCGGCTGATTTCGCTCCGCCTCACCCCGGCGGTCATACTTCTTCGGATATGACTGCCGCACCGCACACCGTCGCCCTGGTCACGCTGGGCTGCGCCCGCAACGAGGTCGATTCCGAGGAGTTGGCCGGTCGCCTGGAGGCGGACGGCTTCCTCCTGGTCACCGACCCGGCCGACGCGGAGACCGTGGTGGTCAACACCTGTGGCTTCGTGGAGGCCGCGAAGAAGGACTCGGTCGACACCCTGCTCGCCGCGGCCGACCTCAAGGAGGACGGCGTGACCCGGTCCGTGGTCGCGGTCGGCTGCCTCTCGGAGCGCTACGGAGCCGACCTCGCCTCCTCGCTGCCCGAGGCCGACGCGGTCCTCGGTTTCGACGACTACCCGGACATCGGGGCCAAGCTGCGTTCGATCCTCGCCGGAGAGGCGCACGCCGCGCACACTCCCTCGGACCGCCGGCTGCTGCTCCCGATCAGTCCTGTCGAGCGCGGTGCCGCGGACGTCGTCCTGCCCGGCCACGACATGGTCACGCCCGAGGCCGACGTCACGATCGGCATCGGGGCCCCGCCGACCGGCCCGCGGACCGTCCGGCGACGCCTCGACGGCGGGCCGATGGCGCCGCTGAAGCTGGCCTCGGGCTGCGACCGCCGCTGTGCGTTCTGCGCGATCCCGAGCTTCCGCGGCTCGTTCGTCTCCCGCCGTCCCTCCGACGTCGTCGCCGAAGCGCGCTGGCTGGGGGAGAGCGGGGTCAAGGAACTGTTCCTGGTCTCGGAGAACTCGACCTCGTACGGCAAGGATCTCGGCGACCTGCGTCTGCTCGAGACACTGCTGCCCGAACTCGCCGCGATCGACGGCGTCGAGCGGGTCCGGGTCTCCTACCTGCAGCCCGCCGAGACGCGACCCGGTCTGGTCACGGCGATCGCGACCACCCCGGGGGTCGCCGACTACTTCGACCTCTCCTTCCAGCACGCGGCAGCGACGGTCCTGCGCCGGATGCGCCGGTTCGGCGATCCGGAGTCGTTCCTCGGCCTGCTCGAGGACGTCCGCCGCCAGGCGCCGCGTGCCGGCGTCCGGTCGAACTTCATCGTCGGGTTCCCGGGCGAGACCGAGGAGGAGTTCGAGACGCTCTGCGAGTTCGTGGCGGCGGCCCGGCTGGACGCGATCGGTGTCTTCGGGTACTCCGACGAGGACGGCACCGAGGCGGAGTCGTACGACGGCAAGCTGGACGACGACGAGATCGCGGCCCGGGTCGAGCACCTGACCACGCTGGCCGAGGAGGTCTCGGCGGAACGGGCGCGTGCCCGGATCGGCGAGCCGGTGACGGTCCTGGTCGAGTCGGTGGACACCGTCGAGGCGCTCGTCGAGGGCCGCGCGGCCTGCCAGGGACCGGAGGTCGACGGGTCGACCACCCTGACCGGGGTCACCGGCGGTGTGACGGTGGGTGACATGATCGAGGCGACCGTGGTGGACAGCGACGGCGTCGACCTGATCGCCCGTCCGGTCGCCGGCGAGAGGACCCGATGAGCGAGCAGCAGGTGAGCAACTGGAACGTGCCGAACGCGCTCACGACGCTGCGCATCGTGATGGTCCCGTTCTTCGGCTACGCCCTGCTCTACGAGCACGGTGAGAACATCACCTGGCGCTGGATCGCCTACGCGCTCTTCGTGGTCGCGATGATCACCGACAAGATCGACGGCGATCTCGCCCGCAAGCACAACCTGATCACGAACTTCGGCAAGATCGCCGACCCGATCGCCGACAAGGCGATCACCGGGATGGCCTTCATCGGCCTGGCGATCATCCACCCGATGTTCCCGGCCTGGCTCTGGTGGACGATCACCATCATCGTGCTGGTCCGCGAGTGGGCGGTCACCATCGCCCGGCTCTCGATCGCCCGTCAGGTCGTGATGCCGGCGCGGCAGAGCGGCAAGGTCAAGACGATGGCCCAGGCCCTGGCTCTCGGCGGCTTCGTCGCGCCGTTCGGTGAGCTGACCGGTGTCTGGGAGGTGCCCGGCGACATGGTCTGGTACGCGTCGGCCGTCCTGATGGCTGTCGCGGTCACGCTGACGATCACCTCGGGCATCGAGTTCGCCCGGGACGTGGCAGCGCACCGCCGTACCACCGCGGACGCCTGACCTCAGCGGTTGAAGCGACGCTCCCGGTCGGCGCGCTCGCGAGCGGCGAGCGACCGGTAGTGCTCGATCGCCGGATGCAGTTCGGCCGCGTCGACCTGGGCCGCCGTCACCTCGACGGTCCGCCCGTCCACCGTGTCGAGCAGAACCCGCCAGCCCGGGTCGCCGGGGGAGCCGACGATCTCGACCGGGTGGGTCGGGTCCACCAGGTTGAACTCGTCATGGACGCCGTCGCGGAACACGGTCAGCCGGGAACCCTTGAGGTCGACGGTGGTGACCCCGGTCGAGATCAGCGCGCTGCGGAAGACCACGGCGATCACGGCACAGAGCGCTGCTGCCGCGATCGCGATCACCGACTGGGTGGTGATCGCGGCGATCAGGGATCCGACGAGTCCGACGAGGGAGAGCACCAGCACCGTTCCGGCGATCCGTCGCGGGGGAGTGCTCTCGACCCAGTGGCCCTGCTCGATGAAGGGCTTGTCCGCCGCGGCGGGGGCGTAGGGATGAGTCGGCGCCATCGGGACGGGGTCGGCCGTCTGGGCGGTCGGCTGGGTGGGGACGACGCGCGGCACCACAGTGCCGCCGCCCGGGTCCAACCAGCTGGGGGTCGAGAAATGGCTCTCGACCTCGGTCTCGCGCTGCTGGGGGACCGGCGCCGCCGGAGGCGCTTCGATCCCTGTTGCTGCCGTCTGCCCGCTCGCAGGCTGGGACCCGCTGTCGGCCATGTCCGTCTCGTCCATGGTTCCTCCGTTTTGCGCAGTTGTGACTCGTCTCAGTGTCCGACGCCCGCCGTGGAAAGCCCACAGGTCCTGAGCGGGTCCTGATCACCGGTCTGGACCACGATGTCGTCGTAGTTAGACCAGTGCGGAGTGCTGCCGGACACACCCCGCGCTCACAGCAGCCGCAGGGCCGGGGACGCCCATGGCACAGGACCCGGACGACCGGCGTTAGTGTGCGGCCATGGAGACCGTCGCCCTCGCAGCCGAGGTGCACCAGCGACTGCTGGCGCGAGGCGAGACCGTGGCCTGTGCCGAGTCCCTGACCGGAGGCGGCCTCGCCGATCTGCTCAGCGGGACGCCCGGGGCCTCGGCCACCTTCGTCGGCGGCGTGGTCAGCTACGCGACGTCGGTCAAACGTGACCTCCTCGGGGTGACCGCGAGCCAGGTGGTCTCTGCGGACTGCGCCAGTCAGATGGCGGTCGGAGCGCGTGCGCTGCTCGGTGCGGACTGGGTGCTGGCGACGACCGGGGTGGCGGGTCCGGAGAAGCAGGACGACAGGCCGGTGGGCACCGTGTACGTCGCGGTGGCCGGCCCGCTGCGGGTGGAGGTGCACCGGCTCGCGCTGGCCGGGGACCGGGCCGAGATCCGCGCCGGCGCCGGCCGGTCCGCACTGGAAGCGCTGATCGATGAGCTCGGCTGAGACGCCGGCCCTGGTCGAGATCGCCGACCAGTTGTACGCCGGTCCCGCGTCGGCGTTCACCGCGGCTCGCGACCTGGCCGCGAAGGCGAGTCCGGACAAGGAGTTCGGCAAGCGCGTCAAGGCGCTGAAGAAACCGTCTGTCGCCGCCTGGGCGATCAACCTGCTGGTCCGCCGCGAGGCCGAGCAGATCGACCAGGTCCTCGAACTCGCCGCCGGACTGCGGGCCGCCGCCGCGTCTCTCGACGGCGAGGAACTGCGTGCCCTCACCCGGCAACGGCGACAGCTGACCGCGGCGCTGACCTCGACGGCACGAACGCTGGCCCGCGAACACGACGTCCGGCTGACCGAGGCCGTCGCGGACCAGGTCGAGGGCACGCTGAACGCGGCGATGCTCGATCCCGTGGCCGCGGACGTGCTCCGTTCCGGGCTGGTGGTGACCGCGTTCTCCTCGACCGGCGTCTCCGAGCTCGACGTCGGGGCTGTGTGCGCGGTGCCCGAAGCACTCGGCTACCGCGCAGCCGCCGTCGAGACGCCTGTGACCGGCCCACCGGCCCTGCACCTGGTCAACGACGACGCGGTCCGGTTCGAGAAGGCCCGGGACCGGGTGCACGAGGCGACCCTGGCCCGGGCCGCGGCGGAGGAGGAGGCAGAGCACCTCGCCGCTCGCATCGAGCGGTTCCGAGCCCGCCGGTTGCAGCTGGCCGGGGAGATCGACGAGCTGCGCCGCCGCCTGGCCGGGATCGAGGAGGAGGTCGACGAGCTCGACGAGGAACTCGAGGAGACCGTCGACGCGCACGAGGACGCGCTCGCCGTGGTCGCCGACGCCGTCCGCGACCTCGATGAGGCGGAGGAGGCCCTGACCGAGTTCGAGGACCAGGCCTAGCCGGCCCAGTTCTTGCTGCGTTCGACGGCCTTCTGCCACAGGGCGTACGCCGCGGCGGTCCGTTCGGCGGCGGCCGGGTCCGGTTCGAAGGCTCGGTCCAGTTGCCAGGAGGCGCGCAGGTCCTCGGTCGTCTCCCACACCCCGGTGCCGAGGCCGGCCATGAAGGCGGCGCCGAGCCCGGTCGTCTCGACGATCCGCGGGCGCTCGACCGGGACACCGAGCAGGTCGGCCTGAAGCTGACACAGGAAGTCGTTCGCCGCGGCACCTCCGTCGACGGCGACGGAGGTTAGCGCGGGCATCGTGTCGATCACGTCCCGGACCTCGTAGGTGATCGCCTCCAGGGTCGCCCGGACGATGTGCGCGCGCCGGGTGCCGCGGGTCAGGCCGAGGATCGTCCCGCGAGCGTGCGGGTCCCAGTGCGGGGCGCCCAGGCCGGTCAGGGCCGGGACGAAGACCACGCCGTCGGTGCTCTCGACGGTCTGCGCGACCGCCTGGGTCTCGGCCGCGGTGTCGACGATCTGGAGGCCGTCACGCAGCCACTGGATCGCGGCGCCGGTGACGAAGATCGAGCCCTCCAGCGCGTAGGTGATCGCACCCGAGGGATCGCGCCAGGCGGCGGTGGAGAGCAGGCCGGCGTCCGAGCGCTCGACGGTGTGGCCGGTGTTGGTGAGGATGAACGACCCGGTGCCGTAGGTGCACTTGGAGTCGCCGACGTCGAAACAGGTCTGCCCGAACAGTGCGGACTGCTGGTCGCCGGCGATCCCGGCGATCGGCAGGTCCAGGTCGAGGAAGACTTTCGGGTCCGTGCGGGCCAGGTCGCCCCAGTTGTCGACGACCTCGGGCAGCGCGTCGACCGGGACCCCGAAGAGCGCGCAGAGTTCGTCGGACCAGGCGCCCGCCTCCAGGTCGAACAGGAGCGTCCTGGACGCGTTCGAGACGTCGGTGATGTGCCAGGTGCCCCGGGTCATCCGGGCGATCAGGTACGAGTCGACGGTGCCGATCGCGTACCGGCCGGAGCCGACCAGGGCCCAGGTGTGCGGCTCGTGCTCGGCGATCCAGGCCAGCTTCGTCCCGGAGAAGTACGGGTCCAGGCGCAGGCCGGTGAGCGCCGCGACCCGCTCCTCGTGGCCGGCGGCCTTCAGCCGTTCGCAGATCTCAGCGGTACGCCGGTCCTGCCAGACGATCGCCCGTCGCGGCGATCCCAGCGTCTCGCGGTCCCAGAGCAGGACGGTCTCGCGCTGGTTGGTGATCCCGATGCCGGCCAGGTCCGCCGGCGTACCGGACCAGGCGCTGAGGGCGGCCCGGGCCGACTCCAGCGTGGCCTGCCAGATCTCCTCCGGCGAATGCTCGACCCAGCCCGGCTGCGGGAAGTGCTGGCCGAACTCCTGGTACCCCTTCGCCGCGATGGCGCCGTCCGGGGTGACGATCAGGGCCGTCACCCCGGTGGTGCCTGCGTCGATGGCCAGGACGCTCCGGCGGGATTCAGCGCTCATGGCGGCATCCTGCCAGGGTCACCTGGTTTCGCGGAGGATCGCCAGCACGCGTTCGTCCACCCAGGAGCCGTCCTCGGCGACACGCATCTCGTAGTTCTCGGTGCCGACCCAGGCCAGGAAGGACGGGTGGCCGGCCGCGGCGGCACGCTCCTCGAGCTCGGCGGCGAGCTCGGGTGTCACCTCGATCCGCTCGGCCTCGGTCGAGGCGGTCAGGAAGAAGTCGCTGAGGTCGAGCAGGCGGGCGAGTTCGGTCACGGGCGCGGCGTGGTCGTCTACGCGCAGGTCGACCGCGACGTCGTCCGCGCCGCCGTACCCGGCGCCCTCGCGGACCACCAGCAGGGCGGCCGACTGACGGCCGCGCTTGTCCCCACCGGCCTCGTCCCCGGCGCTCAGCGCAGCCAGCAGTCGTCGCGCGAGCGGCTCGCCGGCACTCGCCTCCCAGGCGAGCCTCATCGCCTCGACGACCTCCGGCCCGGTCAGGATGTTGCCCTGGATGGCGACGCCCTCGCCGGTGACGCCGCCGGCCCAGTCCAGGCACGCCGAGCCGGTGTGACTGCCCGCGCCGCCGTCGACGTCGACGATGCCGATCTGGCGGTGGTCGCGCTTGTCGTCCTCCTCGAGCATCCGCTGCAGCGCCACATCCGCGGTGGCGCCCTCGTCGAGCAGCGAGAGCCCGATGCCCTTCCAGGCGACGTTGGCGTCCGCCTGGGTCGCCAGCGCACCCACGCCGGCGACGGCCGCAGGAACGGCGTTGCCGACGGCCAGGAACTTGGAGGCGACCGCCACGCCCCAGGCCGGCAGCCCGTCGGTCTCGTTGTCGGAGCGGCCCACGATCGAGAAGGTCATGGCGCGAGGCTACCCAGTTGATTAAGGTGGGCACGCCTACTTGAACGATCCAATTGCCAAGCAGAAGGAGGCGCCGTGCGCGTCGGAGTACTCACCGGCGGCGGGGACTGCCCAGGTCTCAATGCCGTTATCCGTGCGGTCGTACGCAAGGGAGTCAAGGAGTTCGGCGACGAGTTCGTCGGGTTCCGTGACGGCTGGAAGGGACCGCTCGAGGGCCTGACGATGCCGCTGGGCGTCGACCAGGTCCGCGGGATCCTGCCGCGGGGCGGGACGATCCTCGGATCGTCGCGGACCAACCCGTTCGCGGTCGAGGGCGGCGTCGAGCAGATCAAGGCGAACCTGGCGGACGCCGGGGTGGACGCCCTGATCGCCATCGGCGGCGAGGACACCCTCGGGGTGGCGACCAAGCTGCACGACCTCGGCGTCAACGTCGTCGGGGTCCCCAAGACGATCGACAACGATCTGTCCGGCACCGACTTCACCTTCGGGTTCGACACGGCCGTGAACATCGCGTCCGAGGCGATCGACCGGCTGCACACCACCGCCGAGTCCCACCACCGGGTGCTGGTCGTCGAGGTGATGGGCCGCCACGCCGGCTGGATCGCGCTGCACGCCGGGATCGCCGGCGGTGCCAACGTCGTGCTGATCCCGGAACGGCCGTTCGACATCGACGAGGTCTGCAAGCACGTGCTGCAGCGCTTCGAGAGCAAGTACGCCGTGATCATGGTCGTCTCCGAGGGCGCCGTCCCGGTCGCCGGCGGGGACATGACCCTGGTCTCGGGGGAGAAGGACGCCTTCGGCCACGTCCGGCTCGGCGGCATCGGCGAACGCCTGGCGAACGAGATCGAGACCCGCACCGGCAAGGAGGCCCGGGCCGTGGTGCTCGGTCACATCCAGCGCGGCGGCACCCCGACCGCGTTCGACCGCTGGCTCGCGACCCGGTTCGGCCTGCAGGCGATCGGCGCCGTCCACGACGGCGACTTCGGGACGATGATGGCGCTGCGCGGCACCGACATCGTCCGGGTCCCGCTCAGTGAGGGCACGGCCGAACTCAAACTGGTCAGCCCCGAGGAGTACGCCGAGGCGGAGGTCTTCTTCGGCTGATCCTGACCTTGTCGGCGGATGCCGGGTGCGTGCAGGATGCGTCAATCGGGAAGTCCGGTCCGACCGACATCGGGAGGCACTCATGTCCGGCACGATCGAGAAGGCGCCCGACGGCGCGGGTGACGTCAACGGGCCGGAGCCCGATCTGAAGCGGGTCCTCGGACCCGGCCTGCTGTTGCTCTTCATCGTCGGCGACATCCTGGGCGCGGGCGTGTACGCCGTGACCGGACGGCTCGCGGCACAGGTCGGCGGCATCGCGTGGCTCCCGTTCCTGGTGGCCTTCGCGGTGGCCACGCTGACGGCGTACTCGTATCTCGAACTGGTCTGCAAGTACCCGCAGGCCGCCGGTGCCGCGCTCTACACCCACAAGGCGTTCGGCGTGCACTTCATCACCTTCCTGGTGGCCTTCACCGTCGTCTGTTCGGGCATCACCAGCGCCTCCACATCCTCGGGTCTGCTCGCGAGCAACCTGTTGCTCGGTCTCCATGAGGGCATCGAGTCGGTCCCGACCAGCGATGGTGCCACCCTCGCGGTCGCGCTCGGCTTCATGATCCTGCTGGCCGTGGTCAACCTGCGCGGTGTGGGCGAGAGTGTGAAGTTCAACGTCGTGCTCACGCTGGTGGAGATGGCCGCCCTGGCCATCGTGATCGTGATCGGCTTCGTCGCGATCAGCGGCGGTGACGGCGACCTGGACCGGATCACCGTCTTCGAGAACCCCGACGACAAGGGCCTGTTCGCCGCGGTCACGATCGCCACGGCGATCGCCTTCTTCTCGATGGTGGGCTTCGAGGACTCGGTGAACATGGTCGAGGAGACCAAGGACCCGGAGCGGATCTTCCCGCGCGCCATGTTCACCGGACTGGGTATCGCCGTGATCATCTACATGCTCGTCGCGGTGTCCGTGGTCGCGGTGATCCCGGCCGGCGAGATCACCTCGCCGAAGAACCCGGAGGCCGGGATCCTGCTCGACGTCGTCCGGATCGGCGCTCCGGACGTCCCGATCGACAAGATCTTCCCGTTCATGACGGTCTTCGCGGTCGCGAACACGGCGCTGATCAACATGCTGATGGCCAGCCGGCTCGTCTACGGGATGTCGCGCCAGGGAGTGCTGCCGCGCAGCCTCGGCAGGGTGCTCCCGAACCGACGCTCACCGTGGACCGCGATCGTCTTCACCACCGGGCTCGCGCTGGTGCTGATCACGGTCGTCCGGGTGCAGTCCGAGAACACCGTGGTCGCCGCGCTGTCCGGGACGACCGCCCTCCTGCTACTGGCGGTCTTCTCGGTGGTGAACCTGTCGGTCCTGATCCTGCGGCGCGACCCCGGGCGCGAGGGCGGGTTCCGCGCTCCGACCTGGGTCCCGGTCGCCGGTGGGCTGGCGTGCCTCTACCTGCTCGGTCCGTGGGCCCGGCTCGACGCGGACATGATCCAGTACAAGATCGCGGCCGGCATGCTCGCCGTCGGCGTGGTGCTCTGGCTGCTCACCTGGGCCGTGAACCGCGCCTCCGGGGTGTCGATGGAGTTCGAGGACGTCGATCACCTCGGGGAGTAGCCGGGTGCCTCAGGGGAGCAGCACGATCTTCCCGGTGGCCCGCCTGTCGGCAAGCAGTTCGTGGGCGGCGACCACGTCGGTGAGCGCGTAGGTCGCCTCGACGAAGACGCGGAGGCGACCGGTGGCTGCGAGCTCGGCGAGCTCCGGGGCGGCGGCCGCACGGATCTCCTTGCCCTCGTCCCCGCCGGCGCCCAGGACCCGGATGCCCTCACGAGGGCCGCGGTCGAAGTTCGCGATCGTCGCGATCCGGTCCCGGTCGGCGACCAGCGCCAGCGAGACGTCGAGCGCCTCATCGGTGCCGGCCAGGTCGAGAGCGGCGTCGACCCCGCCGGGCGCGACGTCGCGGACCCGTTCCAGCAGGCCGTCGCCGTAGCTGACCGGGACCGCACCGAGGTCGGAGAGGAGGTGGTGCTGTTCGGGTGCGGCGGTGCCGACGACCCTCGCACCGCGCAGGACCGCGAGCTGCACCGCGACCAGGCCGACCCCGCCGGCCGCGCCGTGCACCAGGACCGTGTCGCCCTCGCCGAGGGACGCCGCGGTGACGGCGTGCGCCGCCGCGGTGCCGGTCAGCATCAGCCCGCTGGCCTCGGCCCAGCCCAGGCCCGCGGGCTTGGCGATCACCACGGCCTCCGGTGCGACGACCTCGGTCGCATAGCCCCCGCGGACGGGATGCGCGATCACCTCGTCCCCGACGGCGTGAGCGGTGACGCCCTCCCCGACGGCGGTGATCACGCCCGAGACCTCGAAACCGAGCGGCATCGGGAGCTTCGCCGGGTCGGTGCCCCAGATGCCCGAGTACACCTTCACGTCGGCCTGGTTCACGCCCGCGGCGCGCACGGAGACCAGCACCTCGCCGGGTGCCGGGACCGGGGTCGGGACCTCGGTCAGGGTCAGGACCTCGGGTCCGCCGTACGCGCTCGCGCGCACCACTGTCGTCATGGCCGCGATCCTACGTTCGTCCACCGCAGCTCCCCGCCCGCGCGGGGCACGAGTCCAGGGACGTAGGCTTGTCCGGTGCCAGACCCCTCTTCGACCGGGCAGATCCCGACCCTTGCCGAGCTGCACGCGCGCGGCGCGGCCCAGCAGCCGACGTACCCCGACAGCGCCGCGGTCGACGCTGCCGTCACGAAGCTGCGCTCGTTCCCGCCGCTGGTCTTCGCCGGCGAGTGCGACAAGCTCAAGGACAAGCTGGCCGCGGTCAGCCGGGGCGAGTCGTTCCTGCTCCAGGGTGGTGACTGCGCCGAGACGTTCGAGGGCGCGACCGCGGACAACGTGCGCAACAAGCTCAGGGTGCTGCTCCAGATGGCCGTCGTCCTGACGTACGCGGCCTCGGTGCCGGTGGTCAAGGTCGGCCGGTTCGCCGGTCAGTACGCCAAGCCGCGCTCCTCCGACCTCGAGACCCGTGACGGCGTCACGCTGCCGGCGTACCGCGGTGACGCGGTCAACGGCTTCGACTTCACCGAGGCGGCCCGGATCCCCGACCCGCAGCGGCTCGTGGACGTCTACCACTCGTCCGCCTCGACGCTGAACCTCGTGCGGGCGTTCACCACCGGCGGTTACGCCGACCTGCGCCAGGTGCACGCGTGGAACACCGACTTCGTCCTCGGATCGGCGGTCGGCAGTCGTTACGAGGCGATGGCCAACGAGATCGACCGGGCGTTGACCTTCATGAAGGCGATCGGCGCGGACCCGGACGAGTTCCACCGCGTGGAGATGCATTCGAGTCACGAGGCGCTGGTCCTCGAGTACGAACACGCGATGACCCGGATCGACTCGCGCACCGAGCTGCCCTACGACGTCTCCGGCCACTTCGTCTGGATCGGCGAGCGCACCCGACAGCTCGACGGTGCGCACGTGGAGCTGCTCAGCAAGATCCGCAACCCGATCGGCGTGAAGCTCGGTCCGACGACCAGTGCCGACGACGCGATCGCTCTCGCCGAGCGGCTGAGCCCGGACAACGAACCCGGCCGGCTCACCTTCATCACCCGGATGGGTGCCGGCAAGATCCGCGACCTGCTCCCTCCGCTGGTGGAGAAGGTCGAGGCCGCCGGGGTCAACGCCGCCTGGGTCTGCGACCCGATGCACGGCAACACCTACGAGGCGTCCTCGGGCTACAAGACCCGTCGCTTCGACGACGTGATCGCCGAGGTCCAGGGCTTCTTCGACGTGCATCGCGCGCTCGGCACCTGGCCCGGCGGCATCCACATCGAGCTCACCGGTGACGACGTCACCGAGTGCGTCGGTGGTGGCGAGGAGCTGTCCGAGACTGATCTGGCCGGCCGCTACGAGTCGGTCTGCGACCCGCGCCTGAACCGGGTGCAGTCGCTGGAGCTGGCGTTCTTGGTCGCAGAGATGCTCCGCAAAGCCTGAGCGCCGTCATCCGCGGCACCTGGCTGCGTTGTCCTCGCTTGACGACCGCTCCGCTGCGCTCCGCTGAAGGTCGCCCGCGCTCGTCCGCCTTGCCATGCACCACGCCTGACGACGCTCAGGGGATCTGAGCGCCGTCATCCGCGGCACCTGGCTGCCGATCCGGACCGTGAGGATCACCTGAGCGCAGCTCCTCGCTAGTCTCGGTCCGTGATCGACCTCCGCTCCGACACCCTGACCAAACCGACCCCCGGGATGCGGCGCGCCATGGCCGAAGCCGAGGTCGGCGACGACGTGTACGGCGAGGACCCGACGGCGAACGCGCTCGAGGAACGGGTCGCCGGTCTGTTCGGCAAGGAAGCCGCACTCTTCACGCCGACGGGCTCGATGGCCAACGTGCTCGCGGTGGGTTCCGTGGTCGCCCCCGGGCAGGAGGTGCTCTGCGAGTCGCGAGCGCACATCGTCCGCGCCGAGCTCGGGGCGCACGGCGCGCTGACCGGCATCACCAGCAGGACCTGGATCGATCCCGACGGGCAGATCGACCTGCCGGCGATCCGCGACATGTTCGCCCCGGACATGGGCAGCTACTTCGTCCGGACGACCGCGGTCTCGGTGGAGAACACCCACAACTTCGCCGGGGGAGCGGTGCTGCCGCTCGAGGACCTGCGGGCACTGCGGTCCTGGGCGGACGACGCCGGCATCGCCGTGCACCTCGACGGTGCCCGGATCTGGAACGCGCATGTGGCCACCGGGACACCGCTGGCCACGTACGGCGAGATCGCCGACGTGATGGCGGTCTGCCTGTCGAAGGGGCTCGGCGCCCCGATCGGTTCGCTGATGGTCGGGTCTGCCGATGCAGTCGCCGAGGCGCGGGTACGACGCAAGCGGCTCGGCGGCGGGATGCGCCAGGTCGGGGTGCTGGCCGCGGCCGGGCACTACGCCTTGGACCATCACATCGACCGGATGGCCGAGGACCACGAGCACGCGCGGTTGATCGCCGAGGCGTGTGGTGTCGACCCTGCCTCGGTGCCGACCAACATCGTCGTGATCGACGTGCCGTCCGCTCCTGAGGTCGTCGCCCGGGCGGCCGAGGCGGGCGTGCGG
>JAKFBZ010000050.1:0-3890 GCA_036676945.1 Marmoricola sp. | reverse complement strand
AGCGCGAGCATGGTGCCGAGGGTCACGATGAAGCTCGGCACCCGCAGGACCGTCGTGGCCAGGCCGTTGATCACGCCGATCCCGGCGCCGAGCAGCAGCATCAGCAGGATGCCCGGGATGATCCGGTCGGTGTCCTCGCCGATGAAGTTGCCGGCGAGCACCACCTGCATCGAGATCACCGCGGCCATGGACAGGTCGAACTCGCCGGAGACGATCACGTAGTACTGGCCGATCGCGGCGATCGCGATCGGCGCGGTCCGGCCGAAGAAGCGGATCAGCACGCTCGGGTCGCCGAAGTTCGGGTTGGCCATGATGGTGGCCACCAGCAGCAGAGCGGCCAGCAGGTAGATCGCGCCGCCGGGGGTGGCCATGGCGGCGAGGATCCGGCCCGCCAAGGGGCGCTGGTGCAGCGGGATCGCCGGGCGGGCTGCCCCGCGCGGGTTGAGCTCCCGGAGCGAGATCGAGGTCATCGTGCCTCCTGGAGGACGGCGTCCAGGCCGGTCGGCCTGTCGAAGCGCGCCGGTCTGCGTTCGATCTCACGGCGGGCGTAGACGGCGACGGCGAGGACGATCACCAGGCCGCGGACGACGTCCTGGAGGAAGGACTCGACTTCGATCACGCTCATCACCTGGTCCATCACCGCGAAGATCGCGACGCCGCCGAGGGTGCCGACGATGCTGCCCTTGCCTCCGGCGAGCAGGGTGCCGCCGAGGACGACCGCGGCGATCGACATCAGGTCGTAGCCGCCCTGGGTGCCGATGGTCGGGCTGCCCACGCTGAGCCGGGCGAGGAGCAACAGGCCGGCGAGTCCGGCGAGGACCGAGCAGAGCACGTGGGCGACGATCACCGGGACCGACGTACGGATGCCGGAGAGGCGGGCGACCTCGCGGTTGCCGCCGACGGCGTACAGGTGGTGACCGGTCCGGGTACGGCGCAGCATCACGATCGCCGCGGCCGCGCAGGCGAGCATGATCAGCGTCGAGAGCGGGATCGGGCCGATCTGGTTGGTGCCGATCAGCCGGAACGAGCGCGGCGCCGAACCGGAGCTGCCCTGGTAGTTGGTGGCCAGGTAGCCGCTGATGATCAGGCCCATGCCGAGGGTCGCGACGAACCCGTGCACGTTGAGCAGGCTGACGATCAGGCCGTTGGCCAGGCCGATGCCGGCGGCGAGCAGCACCGTCACCGCGACCGCGGAGGCCACGTTCTCCGACTGGCCGGCCATGATCCCGCCGGCCACCACGCTGCTCAGGCTGGCCACGAACGGCACCGAGAGGTCCAGGCTGCCGACCAGGATCACCAGCGTCTGTCCGATGGAGATGAAGCCGAGCACGCTGGTGAAGGTGAGGATCGCGCGGATGTTGCCGGTGCTGAAGAAGTTCCGGTCGTGCAGGCCGGTGAGGATCGCGCCGATCACGATCACGACCGCCAGGACGATGTAGACGATCCCGGTCGAGGTGAGGCGCTGCGGCTTCATGCGACCTCCCTCGCCGTCACGCCGGTGGCCAGGGCGAGCACGGCTTCCTCGGTGGAGCCGGCCGGAAGCTCACCCGCGAGGCGCCCGTCGCGCATCACCAGGATCCGGTCGGACATGCCGATGACCTCGGGGAGCTCGCTGGAGACCATCAGGACGGCGACGCCCTGGGCGGCGAGCGCCCGCATCAGCTCGTAGATGGAGTGCTTGGCGCCCACGTCGATGCCCCGGGTGGGCTCGTCCATCAGCACGACGCCGGGGTTGGTGGCCAGCCAGCGGCCGAGGACGACCTTCTGCTGGTTGCCGCCGGAGAGGAACTGCACCTCCTGGTCCAGGGCGCGGGCGGAGACCTCGAGGTTGGAGAGCAGGCCGGGCACCTCGCGGCGGGCCGGGCCGGTACGCCGCGGGAAGACACTGCGGACCACACCGAGGGCGTTGTCCAGGATGGTCTGGTTCAGCGCGAGGCCGGTGGCCTTGCGGTCCTCGGTGATCATCGCGATGCCGGCCCCGATCGCACCGCGCGGCGACTTGGTGCGGATCGCCTTCCCGTCGAGGAGCATCTCTCCGCGGGTGAAGGAGTCGACGCCGAAGATCGCATCGAGGAGCTCGGTGCGGCCCGAACCCTGCAGGCCCGAGATGCCGAGGACCTCGCCTGCGCGGAGGGTGAGGTCGATGCCGTCGACGTACCCGTTGCCGGCGCCGCGCAGCTCGAGGCGGGGCGCGCCGACCTCGGTACCGGGCACCGGGTCGGGGAAGAACGAGGAGATCGAGCGCCCGACCATCAGCCGGACCAGCTCCGCGTCGTCGAGCGTGGTCGAGTCCCGGGTGGTCACCTGAGCGCCGTCCTTGAGGACGGTGATGGTGTCGCAGAGCTCGAAGATCTCCTTGAGCCGGTGCGAGACGTAGAGGATCCCGACGCCCCGCGCGGTCAGCCGGCGGATGATCCCGTAGAGCAGTTCGACCTCGTGCTCGGCCAGCGCGGCGGTCGGCTCGTCCATCTGGATGATCCGGGCGTCGTAGCTCATCGCCTTGGCGATCTCGACGACCTGTTGCTCGGCGACGCTGAGCGAACGCACCAACTGGTTGGCGCGCAGGCCGGTGACGCCGAGGTCGGCGAGCAGGGTGTCGGTGTCGCGCTGCATCTGCTTGGTGTCGACCAGGAGGCGTCCGCGCGGCTCGCGGCCGAGGTAGATGTTCTCGGCGACGGTGCGCTCGGGCAGGAGGTTGAACTCCTGGAACACGGTGGAGAGTCCGGCCTGCTGGGCCTGGACCGGGTGACTGAAGGAGACGGGCGTGCCGTCGAGCTCGACGGTGCCCTCGTCGGCCTGGTGCACGCCGGCGAGGATCTTCATCAGGGTCGACTTGCCGGCGCCGTTCTCGCCGACCAGTCCGAGCACCTGGCCGGGCAGCAGGTCCAGGCTGACGTCGTCGAGGACCCGGTGGCCGACGAAGCTCTTGGTGAGTCCGCTGACGCGGAGCAGGGGCTGCTGGTGAGGCACCCGTTCACTGTGACACCGCTCACGTACTTTTGTCGAGACCTCGGCAAAAGTTCTTTGCTGGACGTACAGAACTTCGCGTGGAACACTTTCGATCATGCGTACGAGCGACGTCTTCGAGCTGCTGAGAGACGGAACGCCGCGCACCCGGGCCCAGCTCGCGGACGCCTCCGGGATGGCCAGATCGACGATCGCCGCCCGGATCGAGGTGCTGATGCGCCTGGGCCTGGTGGCCCCGTACGGCGGCGGTGTGTCGACCGGGGGACGGCCGCCGTCGCTGCTCGCGTTGAACCCGCGGGCGAAGGTGGTCGCGGGTGTCGACATCGGTGCGTCCCACGCCACTGCCTGCCTGGCGGACCTCGCCGGGACGATCCTGGTGGAGCGCCGGGCCGACATCGACGTCGCGACCGGTCCCGAGAACGTCCTCGGCTGGGTGGAGCAGGTGATCGGAGACCTGCTGGTCGAGGCGGAGCGCGATGTCGCCGAACTCTCCGCGATCGGGATCGGGCTGCCCGGGCCGGTGGAGCACTCGACCGGTCGGGCGATCAACCCGCCGATCATGCCGGGGTGGAACCGCTTCGACGTACCGGCGCACGTGCAGCGCGCGTACCCGGTCTCGGTGCTGATCGACAACGACGTGAACATCATGGCGCTCGGTGAGCGGCACGCTCATCTGCCCGACGTGGACGACCTGGTGTTCATCAAGGTCTCGACCGGTATCGGCGCCGGGCTCATCTCCGGCGGTGAACTGCAGCGCGGTGCCCAGGGGACCGCCGGCGACCTCGGGCACGTCAGGGTGGTCCGCGCCGACGGCGTGCTCTGCCGCTGCGGCAACGAGGGCTGCCTGGAGGCGATCGCCGCCGCCCCGGCCCTCGCCCGGGCGCTGCAGGATGCCGGCGTGCCGGCCGTCACCGGCGACGACG
>JAKFBZ010000049.1:0-55222 GCA_036676945.1 Marmoricola sp. | reverse complement strand
CCGACCGACTTCATGTGCGTGGTCAGCGTCTTGTCCGCGGTGGGGAACTTCTCGAACGCGAACCGGGGCACCTTCACGACCACGTAGTCCAGGGTCGGCTCGAAGCTCGCCGGGGTCTCGGCGGTGATGTCGTTGGGGATCTCGTCGAGGGTGTAGCCGATCGCGACCTTGGCGGCGATCTTCGCGATCGGGAAGCCGGTCGCCTTGCTCGCGAGGGCCGAGGAGCGGGAGACCCGCGGGTTCATCTCGATCACGATCACCCGGCCGTCGGCGGGGTTCACGGCGTACTGGATGTTGCAGCCGCCGGTGTCGACGCCGACCTCCCGGATGATCCCGATCGCCAGGTCGCGCAGGTGCTGGTACTCCCGGTCGGTCAGGGTCAGCGCGGGCGCGACGGTGATCGAGTCGCCGGTGTGCACGCCCATCGGGTCGAGGTTCTCGATCGAGCAGATGATGACCACGTTGTCCGCGGTGTCCCGCATGACCTCGAGCTCGTACTCCTTCCAGCCGATGATCGACTCCTCGAGGAGCACCTCGGTGGTCGGGCTGGCGGCCAGGCCCGCGCCGGCGATCCGCTGCAGGTCGGCCGCGTCATAGGCGATCCCGGAGCCGGTGCCGCCCATCGTGAACGAGGGCCGCACCACGACCGGGTAGCCGAGCTCGACGGTCGCCTTCTCGCAGTCGTCCATCGAGTGGCAGATGACGCTGCGGGAGGTCTCGCCGCCGACCTTGTCGACGATCGCGTTGAACATCTCCCGGTTCTCACCGCGGTGGATCGCCTCGATGCTGGCGCCGATCAGCTCGACGTCGTACTTCTCGAGGATCCCGGCCTCGGAGAGCCCGATCGCGCAGTTGAGCGCGGTCTGGCCGCCCAGGGTCGCCAGCAGCGCGTCGGGGCGCTCCTTGGCGATCACCTTCTCCACGAACTCGACGGTGATCGGCTCGATGTAGGTCGCGTCCGCGAACTCCGGGTCGGTCATGATCGTCGCCGGGTTCGAGTTCACCAGGATGACCCGCAGGCCCTCCTCCTTGAGCACCCGGCACGCCTGGGTGCCCGAGTAGTCGAACTCGCAGGCCTGGCCGATGATGATCGGCCCGGAGCCGATCACCAGGACCGACTTGATGTCTTCGCGCTTCGGCACGTCAGTTGCCCCTCATGAGCTTCAGGAAACGGTCGAACAGGTACGCCGCGTCGTGCGGACCGGCCGCGGCCTCCGGGTGGTACTGGACCGAGAAGGCCTTCAGAACGCCTCCGGCGTCACGCAGCTCGAGTCCTTCGACGACGTCGTCGTTGAGGCAGACGTGGCTGACGGTCGCCTCGCCGTACGGCGTGGTCGTTGAGCCCTCGAGGGGTGCGTCCACCGCGAACCCGTGGTTGTGCGCGGTGACCTCGACCTTCCCGGTGGTGCGGTCCATCACCGGCTGGTTGATCCCCCGGTGGCCGTACTTGAGCTTGTAGGTCCCGAAGCCGAGCGCCCGGCCGAAGAGCTGGTTGCCGAAGCAGATCCCGAAGTAGGGCAGTCCGCGGCCGAGCGCCTCCTTGAGGAGCTCGACCTGACCGGTGGTCGCCGCGGGGTCGCCCGGCCCGTTGGAGAAGAAGAGGCCGTCGGGCTGGACCGCGAGGACGTCGTCGATCGTGGCCGTCGAGGGCAGCACGTGCACCTCGATGCCCCGCTCGCTCATCATCCGCGGGGTGTTCGCCTTGATCCCCAGGTCGACCGCTGCGACCGTGGCCAGCTTCTCCCCCACCGCCGGGACGACGTACGCCGTCTCGGTGGTGACCTCGCCGGACAGCTCGGAACCGGCCATCTCAGCGGCTTCCTGGACCCGGGCCAGCAGCGCGTCGGGGTCGTTCTCGACCGAGGAGATGCCCACCCGCATCGCGCCGCGCTCGCGCAGGTGCCGGGTCAGCGCCCGGGTGTCGACGCCGCTGATCCCGACGACGCCCTGCTCGCGCAGCTCGTCGTCCAGGGACCGGACCGACCGCCAGTTCGACGGGATCCGGGCTGGGTCGCGCACGACGTAGCCGCTGACCCAGATCTTCCGCGATTCCGGGTCCTCGTCGTTCATGCCGGTGTTGCCGATGTGCGGCGCGGTCATCACCACGACCTGGCGGTGGTACGACGGGTCGGTCAGCGTCTCCTGGTAGCCGGTCATGCCGGTGGAGAACACCGCCTCGCCGAACGTCTCGCCGACGGCGCCGTACGCCTCACCGCGGAAGGTGCGGCCGTCCTCGAGCACGAGGATCGCTTCAGTCATCAGTCTTCCTTCTTCGTTCGTGCAAGTTTCGAGAGCGCGCGTACCCAGTTGTCGACCTCGGGACGCACCGGCGTCCTGGCGTTGTTGCCGAGCTGGGCCTTGGCGGCGTCGCGGACGCTGCGGGCGGCCTCCATCCGGAACCCGGTCTCCCAGTCGTTGCCCTCGTGCGCCCAGCGGACCAGGAGCAGGTCCCGCACCGGCTTGCCGTTGAACTGCTCGGCACTCCGCGCGCCCCGCAGGGCCTCGCTCCGGATCCGGAACGATCCGGCGATCCGGACCACGTCCAGCGCCTCGGCCGACAGGGAGAGCCGAGCCGCGCTCTTCGCGGCCAGGCTCTGCCCGATCACCTTCTCGCCGGAGCTGTCGACGGTGCCCAGGTAGCGGGCGCTCGCCTGCAGTTTCGCCGGCGGCAGGTCGTGGATCGGCGGGATCGGCACCAGCGGCGGCACCTTCGGATCCTTCCTGGAGAACAAGCCCATCAAGCCAGCTTCCCGTCCAGGACGGTCGCCTTGCCGCGCAGGAACGTGGCGACGACCCGGCCGGGCAGTTCCATCCCGGCGTACGGGGTGTTCCGCGAGAGCGAGGACATCTCCGCGGCCTCGATCGTCCGGGTCGCGGCGGCGTCGTACAGGACGATGTTGGCCGGCTCGCCCTCGTCGATCGGGCGGCCGTGGTCCGAGAGCCGGCCGATCCGCGCCGGGGCGTAGGAGAGCCGCTCGGCCACCGCGTCCCAGTCGAGCAGGCCGGTGTCGACCATCGTGTGCTGGACGATCGAGAGCGCCGTCTCCAGCCCGAGCATCCCGAACGCCGCGGCCTGCCACTCGCAGTCCTTGTCCTCGTGCGGGTGCGGGGCGTGGTCGGTGGCGACGATGTCGATCGTGCCGTCGGCCAGTCCGGCGCGCAGTGCCGCGACATCCGCCGCGGTGCGCAGCGGCGGGTTGACCTTGTAGATCGGGTCGTAGGAGGCCGCGAGCTCGTCGGTCAGCAGCAGGTGGTGCGGGCAGGCCTCGGCGGTCACGTTCCAGCCCTTGCCCTTGGCCCAGCGGACGATCTCGACCGAGCCCGCGGTCGACACGTGGCAGACGTGCAGCCGGGAGCCGACGTGCGCGGTCAGCAGGCAGTCGCGCGCGATGATCGCCTCTTCGGCGACGGCCGGCCAGCCGCGCAGGCCGAGGCGGCCGCTGAGCTCGCCCTCGTTCATCTGGGCGTCCTCGGTCAGCCGCGGCTCCTGCGCGTGCTGGGCGATGACACCATCGAACGCCTTCACGTACTCCAGTGCCCGGCGCATCATCACCGGGTCGGCCACGCACTTGCCGTCGTCGGAGAACACCCGGACCCGGGCAGCCGAATCGGCCATCGCGCCGATCTCGGCCATCTGCTCGCCGGCAAGGCCGACAGTGACCGCACCCACCGGGTAGACGTCGGCGTACCCGGCCTCACGGCCGAGGCGCCAGACCTGCTCGACGACGCCCGCTGTGTCCGCGACCGGGTCGGTGTTGGCCATCGCGTGCACGGCGGTGAAGCCGCCCAGCGCGGCGGCCTGGGTGCCGGACTCGACGGTCTCGGCGTCCTCACGGCCCGGTTCGCGCAGGTGTGTGTGCAGGTCCACCAGGCCCGGAAGGGCGATCAGGCCGGTCGCGTCGACGACCTCGGCACCGCCGGCGTCCAGGCCGGAGCCGATCGCCGCGACGACCCCGTCGGCCAACAGGATGTCGGTCGGGTCGGCCCCGAGGATCCGGGCGCCGGTCAGGAGGTAGTTCGTCACGCGGGGCCTTCTTCTGTCGTGGGGCTGTCAGAGGTGCTCACTGCGGGCTCGGAGCCGCCGAGGAGCAGGTAGAGCACGGCCATCCGGACCGCGACGCCGTTCGTCACCTGTTCGACGATCACCGAGCGGTCGGAGTCGGCGACGTCGGCGGTGATCTCCATGCCGCGGATCATCGGACCCGGGTGCATCACGATGGTGTGGTCCTGCAGGACGGCCATCCGGCGCGCGTCGAGCCCGTACCGGCGGGAGTACTCCCGGGCGCTCGGGAAGTAGGAGTCGTTCATCCGCTCGCGCTGGACGCGGAGCATCATCACGGCGTCGGCTTTCGGCAGCACCGCGTCGATGTCGTAGGAGGTCTGCACCCCCCAGGTCTCGACGCCGTAGGGCAGCAGGGTGGGCGGCGCGACCAGGGTGACCTCGGCGCCGAGCGTCTGCAGCAGCAGCGCGTTCGAGCGCGCCACCCGGCTGTGCAGCACGTCGCCGACGATCGCGATCCGGCGACCGTCCAGGCTCCCCGGCTTTCCGGCCCCGTCGACCGCGCCGAGGTGCCGGGTCATCGTGAACGCGTCCAGGAGCGCCTGGGTGGGGTGTTCGTGGGTGCCGTCGCCGGCGTTGATCACGCTGGAGCGGGACCAGCCGGCGTTCGCCAGGTTGTGCGGCGCGCCTGAGGCCCAGTGCCGGACGACGACGGCGTCCGCCCCCATCGCCTCGAGGGTGAGCGCGGTGTCCTTCAGCGACTCCCCCTTGGAGAGCGAGGAGCCCTTGGCGGAGAAGTTGATGACGTCGGCGGACAGGCGCTTCGCGGCCGCTTCGAAGGACATCCGGGTGCGGGTCGAGTCCTCGAAGAACAGGTTGACGACGGTGCGACCGCGCAGGGCCGGCAGCTTCTTGATCGGCCTGTCGGCCAGCGCGCGGAGCTCGCTCGCGGTGCTGATGATCAGCTCGGCGTCGTCGCGGGTCAGGTCGCCCGCGCTGAGCAGGTGCTTCTTCATCGGATGGTCACCGAGTCCTCCCCGTCGTACTCGCTCAGTCGGACCGCCACCTTCTCGGCCTGGGAGGTGGGCAGGTTCTTGCCGACGAAGTCGGCGCGGATCGGCAGGTCCCGGTGGCCGCGGTCGACGAGCACCGCGAGCCGGACGGCCTGGGGCCTGCCGATGTCGTTCATCGCATCGAGGGCGGACCGGATCGTCCGACCGGAGTAGAGGACGTCGTCGACGAGGACGACGATCTTGTCGTCGATGCCGCCGGCCGGGATCTCGGTCGGCGCGAGGGTCCGCGCCGGCCGCATCCTCAGGTCGTCGCGGTACATCGTGATGTCGAGCGAGCCGACCGGAACCTCGGTGCCCTCGACCTCGGAGATCTTGGCGGCGATCCGCTGGGCAAGATGGACACCGCGGCTCGGGATCCCGAGCAGGACGAGGTCCTTCGCACCCTTGTTCCGCTCGAGGATCTCGTGCGAGATACGGGTCAGCGCCCGGGTGATGTCACGGGCGTCGAGAACGGTGCGTCCGGGAGCGTCGCCGGGGAGGAACTCACCGGTGGCGTCGGCCGGGTCCAGATCCGGCTGCGGGGTAGGCGTCATCACGCCTGACCTCCTTCTCCGCCTCACAGGACGGTGCTTAAAGGATGTCGAACGAGTCCGAGCCTACCAGCCTCGAAGCGGACCATGACCGGCGGTGCAGGCTCCGGGACGTCGCCCTGGGCGCGCGGATTTCGCCGCGATCCGCCTTCGCGGAGGTCCCGCCCCGCGGCCCGCGCCCCTACGATGTGCACCGACCCAGATCGGCCAGTCAGTGGGAGTCCGATGAAGCTGCTCAGCCCGGTGGACAGCATGTTCGTGCGGATGGAGACCTCGCGCGCGCCGTTGCACATCGGCTGCGGCGCGATCTTCGAACTCCCCGAGGGCGCCGGGCCCGGGTTCGTCCGGGACCTGCACCAGGCGTTCTCGGCTCTGGACTGGGTCCCGTTCCCCTACGACAGCGTGGTCGACCACGGGCCGGCCAACGCGCTCTCGCACTGGGTCAAGGTGAAGCCCGACGCCGGCTACCACGTCCGGTTGTCGGCGCTGCCCGGCCCGGGGACGGATGCGCAGCTCGGCCAGCTGATCGAACGGCTGCACTCCCACCCGCTCGATCTCACCAAGCCGCTGTGGGAGGCGCACATCATCGAGGGGCTCGAGGGCAACCGGTTCGCCTTCTACTTCAAGGCCCACCACGGCGCCACCGACGGTCTCGGTGCGATGCGGACGATCAAGCAGTGGCTGAGCACCGACCCGGCCGGGAACGTCGGACCGGGCGGCGAGGAGTCGCCGCAGAAGGCCGAGCTCGAACGGGCCGACCGCCGGGCGATCCGGCTGGCCCGGTCGATCATGGACGGCATCGGCGCCACCGGCGAGATGGCCGGCAAGATCGTCGAGATGGCCACCGGAGCCAACAGCGCCGTCCTCGGCGCGCTCCGGACGCCGCGGACCCCGTTCAACAAGAAGGTGACCCGCAACAGGCGCATCGCCGCGACCGAGCTGGGGCTCGACCGGATGAAGGCGATCGCAACAGCGACCGGGACGTCCGTCAACGATGTGGTGCTGACCGCGCTCGCCGGCTCGGTCCGCCGCTACCTGCTGGAGCTCGACGCGCTGCCGAGCCGCACGCTGACCGCCTCGGTCCCGGTCGGCATCGACCGCGACGAGGAGACCATCAACGCGGCTGCCGGGTTCGTCTGCCCGCTCGGCACCGACGTCGAGGACCCGGTCGCGCGGCTCCAGGGGATCAACGCCGTCACCTCCCGCGGCAAGAAGGAATTGGTCGCCCTCTCCCCCGGCGCCCTGCAGCAGTTCACGCTGGCCGGCCTGCTCCCGATCGCGTTCTCGCAGAAGGTCGTCACGGCGCCGCCGCTGTTCAACTTCGTCGTCTCCAACCTGGTGCTGTCGAAGGAGCCGCTCTACCTCGCCGGAGCCAAGCTGGTGAACCTGGTCCCGGTCTCGTTCCTCTCCGACGGGTACGGCCTCAACGTCACCCTGATCGGGTACGGCGACAAGGTCACGCTGGGCTTCGTCGGCTGCCGCGACACGATCCCGCACCTGCAGCGGCTCGCGCGGTACACCGCCGACGCCCTCGACGAGCTCGAGGCCGCGGCCCAGGGTTCAGACCAGAGCTAGAGCAGGTCCTTCAGCACGGGCTCCAGCGCCCGGTGGTAGGTCGGGTAGGCGAAGTGCATCCCGGCCAGGGTGCTGATCGGGACCTCGGCGTGCACCGCGGTCGCGATCATCGACATCACCTCACCGCCGGGGACCCCGACGACGCAGCCGCCGACCAGGACCCCGCGCTGACGGTCGGCGATCAGCTTGACCATGCCCTCGTCCTTGGCGAGCCAGCCACGAGACCCGAGGTCACCGGTGGCGACCCGGACATCGAGGCCCCGGTCCCTGGCCGCCTGCTCGCTGAGCCCGACCGAGGCGACCTCGGGCGAGGTGAAGGTGACCCGGGCGACCGCGCGGTAGTCGGCCCAGGGGCCGTCCTCGCCGAGGACATCGCGGATCACCACATCGGCCTGGTACATCGAGACATGGGTGAAGGCACCCTTCCCGGTGATGTCGCCGACCGCCCAGACGCCGTCGGCGACCCGCATCCGCTCGTCCGGCTCGAGCGCCCGCGCCAGTGGATCCAGTCCGACGTGCTCCAGGCCCAGGTCCGCGAGGTTGTTGCGCCTGCCCGCGGCGACCAGCAGGCGGTCGGCCTGGACCGTCCGGTCCTCCTCGAGGACGATCGTGAACCGGTCCTCGGCGTGACTGACCTCGTCGATGTGCACGCCCGTGATCACCTCGATGCCGTCGGCGGCGAACGCCTTGGCCAGGATCTCGGAAGCCTCCGGCTCCTCCACGGCGATGATCCGCTCCGCCACCTCGATCACGGTGACCTCCACCCCGAAGGTGGCGAAGACCTGGGCCAGCTCACAGCCGATCGGGCCGGCCCCGAGGACGATCAGCGACCCGGGCAGCTCGGTGAGCCGGACCACCTCGCGGTTCGTCCAGAACGGCGTGTCCGCGAGCCCGTGCACCGGCGGGGCGCTCGGGGTGGTGCCGGTGTTCAGGATGATCCCCTTGCGTGCGACGTACGAGGTGCCGTCCACGGTGACCGTGCGCGGGGCGGTGATCCGGCCGCGACCGCGGACGAAGGTCGCACCGGCGCCGACGAGCCGCTCGACACCCGCCTTGTCGTCCCAGTCGTCGGTCGCCTCGTCACGGATACGCCGGGCAACCGGCCCCCAGTCGGTGGTGGTCTCGACCGACCCGGCCATCCCGTCGATCCGGCCGGCCTCGCGGACCAGCGTCGCCGCGGCGATCATCATCTTGGACGGGACGCACCCGAAGTAGGGGCACTCCCCGCCGACCAGGCGCTCGTCGATCGCGACGACGTCGACGCCCTTCCCGGCCAGCACGATCGCGGCGTGCTCGCCGCCCGGCCCGAGTCCGATGACGACGACGTCGCATTCGATGGGGGTGGTCATGTCCCCAGCCAAGCAGCACCGCGGCCCGCTGTCACCGGCCGATCCGCCCTGTTAAGCGGAGAGGCTGTCCTTGTCGCGCACGATGTTGCCCAGGAGCCCGTGCACGAACGTGGGCGACTCGTCGGTGGACAGGTCGCGCACCAGCGTCAGCGCCTCGGAGATCGCCACTGCGTCGGGGACGTCCTCGACGTACAGGATCTCGAACACGGCCAGGCGAAGGACGTTGCGGTCGACCGCGGGCATCCGCGTCAGCGTCCAGCCCTGCGAGTAGGTCGTGATCAGCTCGTCGAGCCGGGGCCGGTTCGCCGTGACGCCCCGGACCAGCGTGACGGTGTACTCGTTGGCCGGGATGTCCCCTGCCGTGATCTGCTCGTCGAGCAGGTCACCGGCGACCTTCCCTCGCGCCTCGGCTGCGAAGATCAGGTCGAGGGCCCGTTTGCGGGCCTTGGAGCGTGCGCTCATCGCGTGATCAGCCGACTCAACCCTTGACCCGGCCCAGGTACGAGGAGTCGCGGGTGTCGACCTTGACCTTCTCGCCCTGGTTGATGAAGAGCGGGACCTGGATCTCGTGGCCGGTCTCGAGGGTGGCGGGCTTGGTGCGGCCGGTCGCGCTGTCGCCGGCCAGGCCGGGCTCGGTGAAGGTGATCTCGAGCTCGACCGAGGCCGGGAGCTCGATGAACAGGACCCGGCCGTCGTTGGTGGCGACGATCGCTTCCTGGTTCTCCAGCATGAAGTTCACCGCGTCACCGACGATCTCCGGGGTGACCTCGAGCTGGTCGTAGGTGCTGGTGTCCATGAAGACGTACGAGGTGCCGTCGTTGTACAGGTACTGCATGGTCCGCTTGTCGACGTTGGCGGTCTCGACCTTGGTGCCGGCGTTGAAGGTCTTGTCGACGTTCTTGCCGGACTCGACGTTGCGCAGCTTGGTCCGCACGAAGGCGGGACCCTTGCCGGGCTTGACGTGCTGGAACTCGGTGACGGCCCAGAGCTGCCCGTCGATGTTGAGAACCATGCCGTTCTTGAGGTCGTTCGTGGTTGCCATGCGCGCGGAAGCCTTCTTGATCGGAGTGCGGAGTGAGGTCGGCCCGCTTCGTGGAGCAGCCGACGGGAGAGTCTAGCCCGCCACGTCGGTGAGCACCTGCACGTCCCCGATCACCGAGGCGACCGCGAACACGAACCAGACCGCCAGCAACCCCCGCAGGATCCATCCGATCGTCGGCCCCGCCTGGCGGGCCGGCGCGCCGTTGACCCGGCGGATCCGCACCGCCCAGCGCTCCACCAGCGCGATGTGGAGCATGGGGAGCAGCACGAACATCGCCACCGCGAGTGCGAGCGGCTCCAGCAGCCGGAAATCCACGCCGTCGCTGTGCACGAGCTGCGTCGCCGCGACCGTGCCGGCGCCGACGCTGAGGGAGAGGGTCCGGAACCACCCCGGCCCGATCAGCAGCGGTTCGAGCAGCAGGTACAGGACTCCGCTCAACAACCCGAACGCCAGCCCGACGACCATCAGGTTCAGCGACCCGGAGAGGGTGAACCGACCCATCTCGAAGCCGTCGTCGCTGGTCAGGCCGGTGGCCTCCGGGTTGAGCCGCGCCAGCAGATGCATCGCCAGCCGGGAGAGCACCCCGATGGTGGCAGCACCCACGAGGACGGCCGCCCCCACGATCCGGAGGGAGACACCGAGCGCCTGACTGCGGGTCGGCGCCTCCGGCGCCTCGGTTGTCGTCATGCGCAGATTCTGGCGGTTGCACCGGGCCGCGTCGATGGCCCGGTGGAACCATCCGGCTGACGGGTTCCCTCAGCGGGAGGCGAGGTGCTCGAGCGCCATCCGGTAGCCGTCGATGCCGTAGCCGGCGATCACCGCGGCCGCGTGCGGCGTCACCACGGAGGTGTGCCGGAACTCCTCGGGCCGGTTCTCGGGGTCGGAGATGTGCACCTCGACCAGGGGCGCCGTCAGCTGCGCGCAGGCGTCGAAGATCGCGTACGAGTAGTGCGACCAGGCCGCGGCGTTCAGGACCACCGGGGTCTCGGCGTCCGCTGCGTCGTTGAGCCAGTCGAGCAACTCGCCCTCGTGGTTGGTCTGGCGCACCTCGACCTCCAGGCCGAGGTCGCGTCCCCAGCCGACGCAGAGGTCGGCGAGTTCGGCATGGCTCGTCCAGCCGTAGATCTCGGGTTGGCGGCGCCCGAGCCGGCCGAGGTTCGGACCGTTGAGCACCAGGACGCGCTTCATGCGCGCCGCGTCTTCCGGTCGGTCGCTTCGCTCCCCAGGGGCTTGGCCACGACAGGCTCGACCGGGCCCGTGAGGTGCTCGTACGCCGCCCGCAACAGGTCGTCCCCGGGATCGGCGAGCACCACCGGCTCGCCCAGCCCGTCGAGGACGACGAAACGGAGTTGCGAGCCGCGGGACTTCTTGTCGACCCGCATCGTGGCGAGCAGTTCCTCGAAGGTGGCGCCCGACCAGCGCACCGGCAGCCCGACCGAGGCCAGGATGCTGCGGTGCCGGGCCGCGGTCGCGTCGTCGAGGTGGCCGGCCAGCCGGGCGAGTTCGGCGACGAAGACCATCCCCAGCGCCACCGCCTCGCCGTGCCGGACCCGGTACGACGTCGCCTTCTCGATCGCGTGCGCCATGGTGTGTCCGTAGTTGAGGACCTCGCGACCGGGGTGCCCGTCGGCACCGCCGGTCTCTTTGAGGTCGTCGACGACGACGGCGATCTTCACCGCGATCGCCCGCTCGACCAGCTCACGCAGCTCCGCAGAGCGGGGCTCGAGGGCGTCAGCGGGGCACGCCTCGATCAGGTCCAGGATCACCGGGTCGGCGATGAAACCGCACTTCACCACCTCGCCGAGGCCGGCGATCAGTTCGGGTTCGGCGAGGGTGCCGAGCACGTCGAGGTCGCAGACCACGCCGGCGGGCTCGTGGAACGACCCGACCAGGTTCTTGCCGGCTCCGGTGTTCATCCCGGTCTTGCCGCCGACGGCTGCGTCGACCATGGCCAGGAGCGTGGTCGGAACATGCACCACCGGGACGCCGCGCAACCAGGTCGCCGCGATGAAGCCGCCCATGTCAGTGGTCGCTCCCCCGCCGACCGTGACCACGGCGTCGGACCGGGTGAACCCGGCAGCGCCGAGCCGCTCCCACGCGTCGATCGCGACGGCGCCGGTCTTCGCCACCTCGCCGTCCGGCAGCCGGAGCCGCAGCACCTCGTAGGCGTCCAGAGTGGCAATCACCCGGTCCGCGAGGTGTTCGAGCGGTTCGGGGTAGCAGACCGCGACCCGTTGCGGCCGGTCCCCCAGCATGGTCGCGACCTCGGCCAGGACGTGGTTGCCGACGACGACGTCGTACGGCGACGCGCCGCCGACGTGCATCCGGCGGACGGCGCCGACGATCGGGGTGGCGGTGTTCTCAGCCATGCCGACCATCCTGCACCAGTGTCCGCACCTCGTCAGCCACGTCCTGCGCGGACCGGCCGTCGGTCTCGACCGTGTGCGACGCGACCGAGAGGTAGACCGGGGTGCGTTCGTCCAGCAGCTGCTTGATCCGCCCGCGCACGTTCCCGAGCAGCAGCGGCCGCGACACACCGAGGCCCACCCGCGACGCGGCGTCGCTGAGGCCCACTCGGAGGAAGACCACACGATGCCCTTCGAGCAGCGCCCGGGTCGCCGGATCAAGGACGGCCCCGCCGCCCAGCGCGAGCACACCCGGATGCCCGGTCAGCGCTGCAGCGACGGCTTCGTGCTCCAGCCGGCGGAACGTCTCCTCCCCATCGTCGACGAAGATCTCCGCGACCGGCTTGCCGGCCCGGTCCTCGACGACGTGATCGGTGTCCAGGAACGGGAGGCCGAGGGCGTCCGCGACGATCCTGCCGACGGTCGTCTTGCCGGCGCCCATCGTGCCGACGAGCACCACGACCGGGCCGACAGGTGCGCTCACACGTACCTCAGCGCGGCGAGGTAGCCCTCGAGGTTGCGCTTGGTCTCGCCGACCGAGTCGCCGCCGAACTTCTCCAGCATCGCGTCGGCCAGGACCAGGGCGACCATCGCCTCGGCGACGATGCCGGCCGCGGGGACGGCGCAGACGTCGGAACGCTGGTGGTGCGCCACCGTGGCTTCGCCGGTGACGACGTCGACGGTGCGCAGCGCCCGCGGAACGGTCGCGATCGGCTTCATCGCCGCACGCACCCGGAGCACCTCACCGGTGGACATGCCGCCTTCGGTGCCGCCCGAGCGGCCCGACGTACGCCGGAGCGGGCCGTCGGTGTTCACGATCTCGTCGTGGGCCAGCGAGCCCGGCGTCGCGGCCAGGTCGAAGCCGTCGCCGACCTCGACCCCCTTGATCGCCTGGATCCCCATCAGGGCCCCGGCCAGCTTGGCGTCGAGGCGGCGGTCCCAGTGCACGTGCGAGCCGAGCCCTGGCGGGAGGCCGTGCACGACCACCTCGACGACGCCGCCGAGGGTGTCGCCGTCCTCGTGGGCCTGGTCGATCCGGGCCACCATCGCCGCGGAGGCTTCGGGGTCCAGGCAGCGGACCGGGTCCGCGTCCAGGTGCGCCAGATCGCTGAACGCGGGCACCGAGCCGGCGGGAGCGGGGACGCCACCGAGCTCGACCACGTGGGAGAGCACCTTGATCCCGCCGACCTGGTCGAGGAAGGCGGTCGCGACCCGGCCGAGCGCGACCCGGGCGGCGGTCTCGCGGGCGGAGGCGCGCTCCAGGATCGGGCGTGCCTCGGCGAAGTCGTACTTCTGCATGCCGGCGAGGTCGGCGTGACCGGGCCTGGGCCGGGTCAGCGCGGCGTTGCGACCGGTCTCCTTGAGCAAGGAGGGATCGACCGGGTCCGCGGACATCACGGTCTCCCACTTGGGCCATTCGGTGTTGCCCACCTGGATCGCGACCGGACCACCCTGGGTGAGCCCGTGCCGGACGCCGCCGGTGATGGTCACCTCGTCCTGCTCGAACTTCATCCGGGCCCCGCGTCCGTAGCCGAGCCGCCGTCGGGCGAGCGCGTCGGCGATGTCCGCCGAGGTCACCTGGACGTGCGCGGGCAGACCTTCGAGGATTGCGACAAGGGAGGGGCCGTGGGACTCCCCCGCAGTGAGCCAACGGAGCATGGGCGCAAGTCTTTCACGCGGAGCGCTGCGCCCGGCGCACGCCGCCGGTTGCCGAGACTCGAGGATCAGTAACCCAGCGCGGTCGCGATGGCGGGACCGAACGCGATCCCGGTCACCGCACCGAGGAGCAGGAACGGGCCGAACGGCAACCGGGCCTTGAGCCGTTCCTTGTCCCGGTGGACGAGCGCGAGGAGCAGGCCGGGGATCACGAATTCGAGGAACGCCGCGTAGATGCCGACGACCACCTGCGCCCAGCCGAGGTGTCCCAGCACGAAGCCGAGCATCGCCGAGAGCCGGACGTCCCCGAACCCCATGCCGGACGAGCGGATGAACCAGATCAGCCAGAACACCGAGCGGACCACGACGAGCGCGATCCCGGCCCGCACCAGCGCGTGCCAGTCGTCGGCGAGCGCCGAGACGACGGTGCCGAGCACGATCGCCACCGCGGTCGCCGGCAGTACCAGCCGGGTCGGGAGCAGCCTGGTCCGGGCGTCGATCACGGCGAGCGCGACGCTGACCGGGATCAACGGCAGGACGAGCAGCAGGGACCAGGACCAGCCGATGCTCACCCCGATCACCGCGCCGGCCAGTGCCCCGACGACGACCGCGTTCCTGGTCAGTCCCGGGCGGGCGGCGATGTCGGCGTAGAGCTCCTTGGGCGGGGAGGGCTCGGCCGGGTCAGGCTCGGCCTGTGGCTCCTGATCGGGCTCAGCCTCCGAGTCCGGTTCTGGCTCGGGTTCTGGCTCGGGCTCCGGCACGGGCTCCGGGACCCGGGCGATCAGCGGTCGGACCCCGAGCCCGCCGATGCCTCCGACGACCAGTCCCAGCGCGGCCGCTCCGAGGTGGGCGGCCTCGACGGAGCTCACCGGGCCGGATCCTGCAAGGCTGCTTCACCGGCGCGACGCATCGCCTCGGTCGGGCCCGGCGAACCGGTCATCAGGGTCACCTGCAGCGCCGCCTGGTGGACGAGGAGGTCCAGGCCGCCGACCAGCACGGCGCCGCGTCCCTGCGCGGCGATGGCCAGCGGGGTCGGCCACGGGTCGTAGAGCACCTCGAAGACCACCTTCGCGTCCAGGCCGTCGAGGAGTTCCGGGGTCTGCGCCGCCGCGGGGATCGTGGAGACCAGGACGTCCGCCTCGGCCGGACTGCCGAGGATGCCGACCTCCAGCGCGAGGGCCGGCGCGTGCCGCCGTACGGCCTCCAGTGTGTCGCCGGCACGACCCGGGTCACGGACCAGCAGGGTCGCCCGGCAGCAGCCCAGTTCGGCCAGCGCGAGCAGCACCGAGGCTGCCGTCGCGCCTCCGCCGAGAACGACCGCCGAGGTCCACGGGCCCGAGGACCGTTCGGTCAGCGCCGCGAGAGCTCCGGGCACGTCGGTGTTGAAGCCTCGACGGTGGGCGCCCTCGAGGACCACGGTGTTGGCGGCGCCCGAGACCGCTGCCCAGGCGTCGACCTCGGTGAGCAGCGGCACGACCGCGCGCTTCAGCGGCATCGTCAGCGAGAGGCCGCGCCACTCGGGGCCGAGCCCCTCGACGAACGCCGTCAACTCCGGCTCGGCCACCTCGACCGCCCGGTAGTCCCAGTCGAGACCGAGTTCGACGTACGCCGCGCGGTGCAGAACGGGCGAGAGCGAGTGCGCGATCGGCGAGCCGAGGACGGCGCAGCGGGTGTTCATCGGGCCGGTCCCCTCTCAGGATCGTCAGCAGGCGTCAGAGGTCTTGCAGTACTCCCGGAACACCTCGACGTCGGCGAGATGGTCGGAGTAACTCTCATTGAACCGGGTCTCGCCGGTGCGCAGGTTGACCACGACCCAGTAGAGCCACGGTCCCGGTTCCGGGTTGAGCGCCGCCTTGATCGTCGCCTCGCCGGGCGAGCCGATCGGCCCGGGTGGCAGACCGGTGTACTTGTAGGTGTTGTACGGAGAGTCCTTCTCCCGCTCGGCCTGGGTCGTGTACACGGTGCCGGAGAGGTTGTTGGCGTAGGCCACCGTCGCGTCGGACTGCAGCGCCATCCCGTCGTCGAGGCGGTTATAGATCGCCTGCGCGATCTTCGGGTAGTCCTCGCCGCGGCTGCCCTCGTACTCGAGGATGCTGGCGATCGTCATGATCTCCTGGGGCGTGTAGCCGAGCCCTCGCGCCTTCGCGGCGACGTCGAGCTCGGACATCACCTGCTTGGACTTCGCGACCATCTGCCGCAGGAGCTGCTTGGCGGTCTGGCCGGGCACCACCGAGTACGTCGCCGGGAACAGGTAGCCCTCGACCTGACCGCCCGCGGCCGGCGGCAGGCCCAGCGAGCCCGGATCGTTGAGCGCGGCGCGGACCTGCCTGGCGGGGATGTCGGTGTTCTTGGTGATCGCCTTGACCACGTCCTTGACCCGGGAGCCCTCGGGGATCGTCACCCGCGCCTGGATCAGGTTCTTCGGGTCGACCAGCACGGCGAGCGCGTCCTCGGCCTTCATCTCCTTCTTCAGGGCGTAGTAGCCGACCTGGATGCTGCGCGAGCGTTCGTCGGCGATGGCGGCATCGGTGAACGCGGAGACGCTCTTGACCACTCCCGCTTCCTTGAGAGTCCTCCCGATCGCGGCCGAGCTGTCGCCCTCGTGCACCTCGACGGTCACCGAGCCGGTACCGGGTCCGGGGTAGTCGGCACTGACGCCGACCAGGGACTGGACCTTGTCGATCACGGCGCCGCCGCCGAACCAGATCCCCGCCGCGATGATCGCGAGGATGATCAGCACGGGCAGACAGCCGCGCCCGCGACGCGAAGCGGTCCCGGCGTGGTGGCTGCCTCGATCAGCGCGACGCCCCGGGGCCGATGGTTGCTCCCGGCGGTGCGAGGTCGCGTGTTCGTCCTCGTGCGGATCGAATCCGAGTCCGATGTCGCTCACAGCGTTCCTTCTCCTCCGAGGGTGACGAGCTCTCCGACCACGATGGCCCGTGCACGTTCCGCATCGATCGTTCCCTGCAGGATCACCACGGCCGCCGCCTGGTCGACCACGGCCCGGCGCTTCTTGCCTTTCTTGCCACGCTCCCGCAGGACCGCTTCGGCCGACACCGTGCTGAGCCGTTCGTCGACGAGGCGGACCGGACACGGAGCGAGCCGCACGGCCAGCGCCCGAGCGAACTCCCGCACCTTACCGGCCGCGGGCCCTTCGCCCCCGCTCAACGAGCGCGGGAGCCCGACGTAGACCAGGACGGCGCCCAGCTCCTCGACCAGGGCAGCCAGCCGGTCCAGGTCTGCCGTGCTTCCTTCCGCGGCCCGCGTCACCGTCTCGACCGGGGTCGCCAGGATCCCGGACGGGTCACAAGCGGCCACACCGATCCGCGCGTCTCCCGGATCGATGCCGAGACGTACGCCGGACGGGTCGGGCAGGCTCATGGTCGTCGGATCAGCCCGCCGTCACGGCCCGGCGTGCGGCGTCCAGCGCCTCGTTCACGCGTGTGGCGTCGGTCCCGCCGCCCTGGGCGACATCGTCCTTGCCGCCGCCCTTGCCGCCGAGCAGCTCGGTCGCGGCGCGCACCAGCTTGTTGGCCGAGACGCCGGCCGCACGGCCCGCGTCGTTGACCGCGGCGACCACGGCGGGTTTGCCGTCCTGGACGCCGATGACCACCACCGCGCCGGCGCGGTCGGCAGCGAGCCGGCCGCGGACGTCCAGCGCGAGGGTGCGGACGTCACCGCCGCCGGCGCCCTCGACGACCTTGCCGACGAACGCCGTGCCGCCCAGGTCCTCGGCCGCGGCCGCGAGCTGACCGGCACCTGCCAGGAGCTGGCTGAGCCGGATCCGCTCGACCTCCTTCTCAGCGGTGCGGAGCCGCTCGACGAGGTCGTTGACCCGCCCGACCAGGTCGTCGGGCTGGGTCTTGAGCAGGCCGGTGAGCTGAGCGACGACGTCCCGCTCTCGAGCGAGGTACTGGAAGCCCTCGAGACCGGTGAGCGCCTCGATCCGGCGGTTGCCCGAGCCGACCGAGGCCTCGCCGGTGAGCACGATGGTGCCGATCTGCGAGGAGTGGTCGACGTGGGTGCCACCGCAGAGCTCGCGCGACCACGGGCCACCGATCTCGACGACGCGCACCTTGGTGTCGTCGTAGGTCTCGCCGAAGAGCGCGATCGCACCCCACTCCCTGGCCTGGTCGAGAGTCATGTAGTCCCAGCCGACCGGCAGGTCCGCGCGGAGCGCGTTGTTCGCGACCTCCTCGAGGTCGGCGTACTGCTGCGGGCTGAGGGCCTGGGTCCAGCCGAAGTCCAGACGCAGGTAGCCGGGCCGGTTGTACGAGCCGGACTGCAGCGCCGTCGGGCCGAGCACCTCGCGGAGCGCGGCGTGCACCACGTGGGTGCCTGAGTGCGCCTGACGGGCCCCGGTGCGCCAGTTCGGGTCGACCTTCGCGAGGAGGTCGCCGGCCGCGGCGAATTCGCCCTCGGTCACCCGCACCTGGTGCACGACCAGGCCGCGCACAGGTCGCTGGACGTCGAGGACCTCCAGGACTCCGCCGTCGAACTCGATCGTGCCGGCGTCGGCCACCTGTCCGCCCGACTCGGCGTAGAACGGGGTCCGGTCCAGGACCAGTTCGCCGATCTCGCCCTCGCGCAGGGCCGTCACCGGCGCACCACCGGCGAGCAGCGCCAGCGGCCTGGACTCGGTCGTCAGCGTCTCGTAGGCCAGCCACTCGGTGGGCCCGTTGGCGTCGAGGATCCCGCGGTAGACGCTGGTGTCGGCGTGCTGGCCCTTCTTCGACTTCGCGTCCGCCTTCGCGCGGGAGCGCTGTTCGGCCATCAGCGCGCGGAAGCCGTCCTCGTCGACGCTGAGGCCCTTCTCCGCGGCCATCTCCAGGGTCAGGTCGATCGGGAAGCCGTAGGTGTCGTGCAGGGCGAACGCCTTCTCCCCCGACAGCGAGGCCCGCCCGGCGCTCTTCGCCTCGTCCGCGGCGACGTCGAAGATGGTGGTGCCCGTCTTCAGCGTGGTCCGGAACGCGTCCTCCTCGGCGAACGCGACCTGCGCGATCCGGTCCCAGTCCTTGAGCAGTTCGGGGTAGCCGGGCGACATCAGGTCACGGCTGACCGGGAGCAGTTCGGGCAGCGCCCGGTCCTCGTACCCGAGCAGGCGCACCGAGCGGACCGCACGGCGCAGCAGCCGGCGCAGCACGTAGCCGCGCGACTCGTTGCCGGGCGTGACACCGTCGCCGATCAGCATCATCGAGGAGCGGACGTGGTCGGCGATCACCCGGAACCGGACGTCGTCGACGGGGTCGGCGCCGTAGCGGCGACCGGTGAGCTCCTGGGCCCGCTCGATGACCGGGAACATCACGTCGATCTCGTACATGTTCGGCTTGTCCTGGAGCAGGAAGGCGACCCGCTCCAGGCCCATGCCGGTATCGATGTTCTGCTTCGGCAGCGAGCCGGCGATGTCGAAGTCGACCTTGCTCCGCACGGCGCTCAGCTCGTCCTGCATGAAGACCAGGTTCCAGATCTCCAGGTACCGGTCCTCGGCGCCGAAATCGCCGTCGGCGCCGTACGCCGGCCCGCGGTCGTAGAGGATCTCCGAGCACGGGCCGCCCGGGCCGGGGATGCCCATCGACCAGTAATTCTCACTCTTGCCCAGCCGGATGACCCGGTCGTCCGGGAGCCCGGTGACCTTGCGCCACAGGTTGACGGCTTCCGGGTCGTCCTCGTAGACGCTCGGGTAGAGCTTGGACTCCTCCAGGCCGAAGCCGCCGTCGGCGACCGGCCTGGTGACCAGGTCCCAGGCCAGCTCGATGGCGCCTTCCTTGAAGTAGTCGCCGAACGAGAAGTTGCCGCACATCTCGAAGAAGGTGCCGTGCCGGGTGGTCTTGCCGACGTCCTCGATGTCCGGGGTGCGCACGCACTTCTGCACGCTCACCGCCCGGGTGTACGGCGGCGTCTCCTGGCCCAGGAAGAACGGCTTGAACTGGACCATGCCCGCGTTGACGAACAGCAGGTTCGGGTCGTCGACGAGCAGGGGCGCCGAGGGCACAGCCGTGTGGCCGGCGGCTTCGAAATGCGTGACGAAGCGGCGGCGGATGTCGGCTGAGCTCAGCATCAGTGGGTCCCTTCCAGGGCGGCGGGGGCGGCGGGTAGGCCGTCGTGGTGTTCAGCGGTCAATTGCAGGGGGCCGTCGATCGCGTACCCGAGGCGTTCGCGCAACTCGGTCTCGCGCTCGACCATGCCGACCCGTACCTCGTCGGCGAACAGCTGCGCGCCGACGCCGAGCCCGGCCAACCGGTCGCGGAGTCCGTCCGGGGTGAGCGCCTCAGCGGCGCGGCGCGCCTTCAGCACGACGTACACGCCCGCGCCGGCACCGGCGACGAACCAGAATCCCCGCCGCATCAGACGGCCTCGCTCGCTCGGTCGGCAGCGCGTACGTCGCGCTGGTACTGCTTGAACGCCTGCCGGCGGCGTTTCCGGGCGGCTCGCACCTCCTGGCGCATCTGGAACCGGATCCGGTTTCGCGACTCGGCCGAGAGCGCCCGGCGTACGCCGTGCGTGAAGGCGGCGACCTTGACCAGCGGAGCGCCGAACGTCGCGGAGAGCACCAGCCGGTCCGGCACCTCGACCTGCTCGGACCTGGACTCGAACAGCAGTGGCTCGGCACCGACGTCGGTGATCACATACGGTGCCGACTCTCGGGCCGCCTCTCGGGCCGCCTCGTGGGCCGGCTCGTTGGCCGGCTCGTCGCGGCGGCGGGCGCCGGTGTGCCCCTCGAGACGGGCTTGCGCGATGTCCAGCCGCAGCCGTAGGTCGTCGGCCTCGCGCTGGGCCGCCTCGAGCTGGCCGATCAGGTCTGCGTTCGAATTGCGGCGGAGAACCATCGTGAGGACCACCAGGGCGAGCACCATCAGTGCTCCGGCCACGGCTCCCAGGATTGCGTTCTCCATAGGCGTGAACCCTACCTGCCGCGGATCATCCGCCGAATCCGCTCCCAGCGTTCCTTGAAGCCGGCTTCGGCCCCCAGATTCGTCGGACGGTAGTACTCGGTGCCGAGGAGTTCGTCGGGCGCGTACTGCTGTTCGGCGATCCCGAAGGGCTCGTCGTGGGAGTACTTGTACGTCGTGCCGTGGCCGAGCTTCTTGGAGCCGGAGTAGTGCGCGTCGCGCAGGTGCGGCGGCACCGCCCCGATCTTGCCCGCGCGCACGTCGGCACTGGCTGCGTCGATGGCGGTGATCACCGCGTTCGACTTGGGCGCCAGGGCCAGTTCGATCGTCGCCTGGGCCAGGTTGAGGCGGGCCTCGGGCATCCCGATCAGCTGCACCGCCTGGGCCGCGGCGATCGCGGTGGTCAGGCCGGCCGGGTGCGCCAGGCCGACGTCCTCACTGGCCAGGATCACCAGCCGGCGGGCGATGAACCGCGGGTCCTCACCCGCCTCGAACATCCGGGCCAGGTAGTGCAACGCCGCGTCCACGTCGGATCCCCGAACGGACTTGATGAAGGCGCTGATCACGTCGTAGTGCTGATCGCCCTGCCGGTCGTAGCGCACCGCTGCCCGGTCGACCGCGGTCTCGGTGCTGACCAGATCGATCACCGACGCGCCCTGGGCGACTGCGGCACCCGCCGCCGCCTCCAGGTAGGTCAACGACCGGCGTGCGTCACCGCCGGCCAGCCGGACCAGGTGGTCGAGCGCGTCGTCGTCCAGCTTGAGCGCCCCGGAGAGACCGCGTTCGTCCGCCAGGGCCGCGGCAAGCACTCCGCGGATGTCGCCGTCGGTCAGCGGTTCCAGCGTCAGGAGCAGCGACCGGGAGAGCAACGGGGAGATGACCGAGAAGAACGGGTTCTCCGTGGTCGCGGCGACCAGGGTGACCCAGCGGTTCTCGACGCCGGGCAGGAGAGCGTCCTGCTGAGCCTTGCTGAACCGGTGCACCTCGTCGACGAAGAGGACCGTCTCCTGACCGGTCGCCACCAGACGGGCCCTGGCGCCGTCGATCGCCGCGCGCACCTCCTTGACGCCGGCGGAGACCGCGGAGACCTCGACGAAGAGCCGGTCCGTCTGGCCCGACACGATCGACGCGATCGTCGTCTTCCCCGTGCCAGGCGGCCCCCAGAGCAGCAGCGACATCGGCTGATCGCCCTCGATCAACCGGCGCAGCGGCGAACCCTCGGCGAGCAGGTGCTGCTGACCGACCAGTTCGTCCAGCGTCCGTGGACGCATCCGGACCGCGAGCGGTGCGGACGCGTGCGTGTTCCCGGCCAGCGAGCCGCCGGCGACCGGTGGCACAGCAGGGCGCAGCGGCGCATCGAACAGTCCGTCATCCACGCAGTCAGCCTAGGCGTAGGCGCAGACGTTCCGACGGCGCCGGTCAGGCGCCCGTGGGCCGGCCTGTCCTCAGATCCAGCCACGTCGAGTCGTAGGTGGGCTTGTTGAGCTGGATGTCGGCCGTCTGCCCGGCGACTGCGTTGCCCTGGGCGTCGACGCCGCAGACGCCCATGGTCACCGGGGTGACCGGGTGCTGCCCGAGTTCGCCGGCGAAGTGGCAGGCGACCTTGTGGCGCGGCCCGATCTGCAGCAGCGGTGGTTCGACCTTGCTGCAGATCTCCTGGGCGAACGAGCAGCGCGTCCGGAAACGGCAACCCGACGGCGGGTCGATCGGGCTGGGCACGTCGCCCTCGAGCCGGATCCGCTCGCGACGTCCACCGACGGCGGCCTGGCGCACATCGGGCACCGCGGAGAGCAGCGCCTGGGTGTACGGGTGGTGCGGCCGGCCGTAGAGCGTGTCCCGGTCCGCGATCTCGACGATCTTGCCGAGGTACATCACCGCGATCTCCGGGCAGAAGTGCCGCACGATCGCCAGGTCGTGGGCGATGAACAGGAACGCGATGTTGAACTCGCGCTGCAGGTCCTGCAGCAGGTTGATCACCTGGGCCTGGATCGACACGTCGAGCGCGGAGACCGGCTCGTCGGCGACCAGGATCTTCGGCTGCAGGGTCAGGGCGCGGGCGATGCCGATGCGCTGGCGCTGACCGCCGGAGAACTCGTGCGGGTAGCGGTTGTAGTGCTCGGGGTTGAGCCCGACGATCTCCAGCAGCTCCTTGACCCGCGGCATGATCTCCTTCTCGGGGATCACCTTGTGGATCTTCAGCGGCGCCCCGATGATCGTGCCCACGGAGTGCCGCGGGTTCAGCGACGTGGCCGGGTCCTGGAAGATCATCTGGATGTCGCGGCGCAGCGGGTGCAGCTGGCGCTGGGACAGCTTGGCGATGTCCTTGCCCTCGAACCTGATCTCGCCGTCGGTCGGGTCGTAGAGGCGGGTGATCAGGCGGCCGGTCGTCGACTTGCCGCACCCGGACTCACCGACGAGGCCGAGCGAGCTGCCCTCGGCGACCGAGAACGAGATCCCGTCGACCGCCTGGACGTGACCGATGGTGCGGCGGATGATCCCGCCGGACTTCACCGGGAAGTACATCTGGAGGTTCTCGACCTCGAGGATCGGCCGGGCGTCCGGATTCAGCTGGCTCGCCGCGTGCGCGGTGGCCACCGGGGCCTCGTCGTCGCCGAGAACGATCGCGTTGGCATCAGTCATCGGAGTCCCCCTCGGTCGTACCGTCGGTCGCATCGCGCTGAGGAACCTGCGTCTCGGAGAGATCGTCGACCAGGTCCGGGGCGATCTCCGGCAGGACGTCCGTGCGGTAGACCTCGTCGGGGTTCTCCAGGTGGCAGCGACGCAGGTGGGACACGCCGGACCGGGCCTGGGTCAGCTCCGGCAGCTCGGTGAAGCAACGACCGCCGGGCACCTTGTCGCGGTGCGCGCACCGCGGGCTGAAGGCACAGCCAGGAGGCGGGTTCAGCAGGCTCGGCGGCGCTCCCGGGATCGGGATCAGCCGGGCGTTCGTGTCGCCCTCGACATTGGGCACGCTCGAGAGCAGTCCCCACGTGTAAGGCATCTCGGGGTGGGTCAGGATCTCCTTGCACGGTCCGTACTCGACCGCGCGACCGGCGTACATCACCAGGACGTCGTCGGCCATCTCGGCGACGACCCCCAGGTCGTGGGTGATGATGATGATCGCGGAGTGGAACTCGTTCTGCAGGTCCTGGAGCAGGTCGAGGATCTGCGCCTGGACGGTCACGTCGAGAGCCGTGGTCGGCTCGTCCGCGATCAGCAGGCTCGGGTCGTTCATCAGGCTCATCGCGATCATCGCGCGCTGCCGCATGCCGCCGGAGAACTGGTGCGGGTAACTGTCCACGCGACGGTCCGGTTGCGGGATGCCGACCCGTTCGAGCATCTCGATCGTGCGCGCCCTGGCCGCCTTCTTGCTCACGTCGTGGTGGACCACGTACGCCTCGGCGATCTGGTTGCCGACCGTGTAGTACGGGTGCATCGCCGAGAGCGGGTCCTGGAAGATCATCGCGACGTCCTGGCCGCGCAGCTTCCGGATCTCCTCGTCGCTCGCGGTGAGCAGTTCCTTGCCGTTGAGCCAGATCTCGCCGGTGACCTCGGCGCGGGTGTCGCGGTGCAGGCCGAGGATCGCCGAACTCGACACGGACTTGCCGGACCCGGACTCCCCCACGATGCCGAGGGTCTGGCCGCGGCCCACCTCGTAGGAGACACCGTCGACCGCGCGGACCAGGCCGTCGGCGGTCGGGAAGTGCACGTTCAGATCGCGCACGGACAGGACCGTGTCGCTGGACGGCGGCGCGCCGCTGCCGAGGGCGTCGGCGGTGCCGGTGCCGTGGGTGCTCATGGACTCGCTCATCTCTCTCCTCGCCTCAGCCGACCCGGACCCGCGGGTCGATGAAGGCGTACAGGATGTCCACGATGATGTTCGAGACGATCACCAGGCTGGACAGCACGATCACGATGCCGACCGTCATCGGGAGGTCGTAGTTGCGGGCAGAGTCGGCCGCGAGCGCTCCGAGGCCCTGGTAGTTGAAGACGGTCTCGGTGATGATCGCGCCACCGAGCAGGGAGGCGAGGTCGAGGCCGGCGAGAGTGACGAGCGGAGTCAGCGCCGCGCGCATCGTGTGTTTGAAGAGGATCCGGCGTTTCTCCAGGCCCTTGGCCTTGGCGGTGCGCAGATAGTCCTCACCCATCGACTCCAGCACGAACGCGCGCGTCATCCGGACGTAGCCGGCGAGGTAGAACAGCGCCAGCGTCGTCGCCGGGAGGATCAGGCAGGTCAACCACGCGGTGAACCCGCCCTCGGCTATCGGTGTGTACACCGGTAATGGCACCAGCTCCCATTTCAGAGCCACGTACGTATAGAGGAAGAGCCCGATGAAGAACGTCGGGAAGGCGAAGAAGAAGAGCGTCATGCCGACGATGGCCCGGTCGACGACGGTGCCCTTGAGCAAGGCCGCGGTGGCACCGAGGGTGACACCGCCGATGATCCACATCAGGAACGCCGCTATCGCGAGCGACGCGGAGATGGGCGCTCTGGACTGGATCTCGTCGAGGACCAGGGTGTTGCTCTTCGGGGAGTACCCGAGGCACGGGGCAGGACACTCGATCACCTGCTCCGGTGCGGCCTTCTGCAGTGCCTCGTCGTCGGGGTAGGTACGCCCGGCGAAGATGCCCTTCAGGAAGTCGGCCCACTGCACCAGCACCGGCTCGTCGTAGCCGAGAGCCTTGCGGTTCTGCTCGATGAGCGCCGGGGTGCAGTTCTTTCCGCAGGTGAAACGGGCCGGGTCGACCGGTGAGGAGAAGAACAGGACGAACGTGATCAGCGTCATCACGAGCAGCAGTACGAGACCGCTGATCAACCGTCGAACGGTGTACGCGAACATGACGCTTTCCTCTCAGGCTCTCGGCGCCAGGTCAAGCACCGGGACGACCGGACATGCGGTGACGGATGTGTCGGAGTGGCAGCACGCACCCTGTGGGGCTGCGTAGCGCCGGCCGGGTCGCCGGATCACGGCGGTCCCGTCCTGGCTGAGTGCCTCCCGGGGTTGGTCCCCGGGAGGCACTCAGGTCAAACAGGTGTTGTCACTTCAGGGAGATGTCACCCAGGTCCGGGAACATGCTCGTTGCCGGGTTCTGGATGTACGTGTCCACGTTCGATCCGTGCAGCAGGTAGAACTGCTGGACACCGATCGGGATGTAGGCCACGTCCTTGCCGAGCTGCACGTCAGCCTCGGTGTAGACACCGGCCTGACCCTCGACCGTGGCCTCTGCAGCAGCCTTGTCGAACAGGCCGTTGACGACCGGGCTGTTGTAGTTGCCGTAGTCGTTGCCGTTGGTGTCCGAACCCTGCAGGTTCAGGCGACCGTCGAACAGCGGCGGCAGCACCGTGCCGATGGACGGCCAGTCAGCACCCCATCCAGCGATCACGACGTCGGACTTGCTGTTCTTCTTGTTGATGACGTCGTAGTACGTGTCCGCCAGCGGGTCCAGGGTGACCTTGAAGCCGGCGGCCTCCCAGCCTGCCTTGAGGGCAGCGGCGGCCTTGTCGGCCGTCGGCGAGGAGTTGTACGTGTAGTTGATCGGGTACGGCAGCGTGGCGCCCGAGTCGCGGAGCAGCTGCTTGGCCTTCTCGACGTCGTTCATGTCCTGGAACGCCGGGTTCGGCTGAGCGCCGACCAGCGTCGAGGCGATGATCGACTCGGCCGGACGGTAGGCCTTGTCGCCACCCTGGGCCGTGATCCAGCCGGTCACGTCGGTGCTGTACTTCAGCGCTTCACGCACCTGCGGGTTGGTGACCCGCTTGAAGTTCGGCAGCAAGTAGAAGACGTACGGCGAGTCGTTCAGCGTCGCACGGTCCGCAACGGCACCGGTGATCTTGGAGTAGCTGGCCGCGAGGATGTTGCGGTCGGTGATCGCGTTCTTGTCAGTGCCGCGGTCAGCGATCATGCGAGCCGTGACGGTCTCGTCGGTCAGACCCTCGGTGAAGACGATCTTGTCGACGTTCTGCTTACGGATGGTGTCCGTGGCCGGGTCCCAGGCGGTGTTCTTGACGAACGTGCCGCCCTTGCCGGACTTCCAGAGGCCGTCCAGCTTGTACGGGCCGCTCGAGAAGACAGCGAAGTTCGACTTCTCGCCCTGGTCCTTGTCCTGGCGGTACGGGTCGAACGCACGCAGAGCCGCGATCGCCAGACCGAAGTCGGGGAACGCCTTCTTGAAGTGGTACGTGATCGTCTTGCCTTCGCAGGTGACGGCCTTGTCGAAGAGCGCCTGGCCCTTGCCGGTGTACGGGCCTTCGTACTGCGAGACTTCCTGACCCTCGGCGTTCTTCGTGACCGGGATGTCCAGGTAGCCCAGGATGTAGTTCGGGCCGCCGGTGATCACCGAGGTGGCGAAGGTGCGCGAGACGCCGTACTTCAGGTCATCACACGTGATGTCCTTGCCGTCCTCCCACTTGACGCCGTCCTTGAGAGTGAACTCCCAGGTCTTACCGCCGTCCGTGACCGTGCCGGTGTCGGTGGCGAGGTCCGGGATCAGTTCGGTCGACTTCGCAACATCGGTGGTGACCGGGTTGGCCACCAGGCTCCGGTACGCGAGGCGACCGAGGTTGCTGATGTCGCGACCGATGTAGACGCGCTGCGGGTCGAAGTGCTCGGCAGGGCGGAACGAAATGTACTGCAGGGTGTTGGAGTCGTCGGAGCTTCCGCCACCTCCACACGCTGCAAGCGATACCGATGCGACAGCGCCGGCAACAGCCACCGCGAACGCCTTTCGATACAGGGTCATCTGATCTCCTTTTCTACGTCACCCACACGAGGGCGACTTCCGGCACCGCTTCGGGCCGGGGTTCTGGGGTGGTTCGTGACCCGGTTGGTCACTGGTCCGACTTCGGATCGAGGGCGTCACGCAGACCGTCACCGAGAAGGTTGAAACTGATCACGATGATGGCGATGAACAACGCGGGGAAGAAGAAGTACACGAAGTCGCTCTCGGCGTAGTTCGCCGAGTCGGTGAGGATGTTGCCCAACGTCGGAGTGGGGGCCGTGATCCCCACGCCGAGGTAACTGAGTGCGGCCTCGGCCGAGACGTAGGCGGGCATCGTCAAGGTGAAGTAGACGAGGATCGGCGCCCACAGGTTGGGCAGCATCTCCTTGAAGTAGATCCGGCGCTTGGAGGCGCCGAGGACCCGGGCGGCATCGATGAACTCGCGTTCGCGCAGGGTCAGCACCTGGCCGCGCACCAGACGTGCGAACACGGGCCAGCCGAAGAGGGCGAGCACCAGGATCACGTACAGCCCCTTCGCCGGGTTGCCCGCGGGCACTCCCGCATCGACGAGGAGGACGATGAAGCCGCCGGAGAGCGCCAGCAGCATCAGCGTCTGCGGGAAGGAGAGCGTCATGTCGATCACCCGGCCGATCAGCGCGTCGACCCGGCCACCGCGAGCGCCCGAGACGATGCCGAGGACGACGCCGATGATGACGGTGAGCAGCGAGGCGGTCAGCGCGATGAACAGCGAGTAGGTGATTCCGAGGATCAACCGGGAGAGCAGGTCCCGACCGGTACCGGGCTCGACACCCAGCCAGTGGTCCGCGCTGATGCCGCCGTGGTCACCGGTGGGCAGCGAGCCGTTGGTGGGATCGACCAGGTCCGGGTTGAGCGAGTACGGGTCGAGGACACCGAGCTTGACCAGGAACGGCGCGAGGATGCCCATCACCACGACGAACAGGACGATGCTCAGCGCGATCATCGAGCCGCGGTCCTTGCGGAACCGGGCGACCGCGAGTTGACGTGGCGAACGGCCCGCGACGCTGGCCCCGCTCTCCACTTCGCCGGCTCCGTGGGAATCGCCGAGCATCGAGCCGTCGTGGGCCGTCAAGTCGAGTTCCGTCGGCGCCATGCCCGCCCTTCCACGTCCGAGTGAGTGTCACCGACCTCGCAGGTCTAGACACACGGTCGATCGCGACTCTATGTGACCGATGGCCGTCTGCAAGCACCATGCCTGTAACGATCCGATTTCAAGAGTCAGACGGAGGTCGTCGGGGGTCAGGCCTGTTCGGCAGGAGATCCTTCGGCCGGGACTGCATCCACACCGGCCTCCTTGCGCTGGGCAGCCGTGATCGGGGCGGGGGCCGCCGTGAGTGGGTCGTACCCACCGCCGCTCTTCGGAAACGCGATCACGTCCCGGATCGAGTCGCTCCCGGCGAGCAGCGCGCAGATCCGGTCCATCCCGACCGCGATGCCACCGTGCGGCGGCGCGCCGAACTTGAACGCATCCAGGAGGAAGCCGAACTTCTCCTGCGCCTCCTCGTCACTGAGGCCCATCACGGCGAAGACTCGCTTCTGGATGTCCTCGCGGTGGATCCGGATCGACCCGCCGCCGAGCTCGTTGCCGTTGCAGACGATGTCGTAGGCGTACGCGAGCGCACTACCCGGGTCGGTGTCGAACGTGTCCGCGAACTCGGGCTTCGGGCCGGTGAAGGCATGGTGGACCGCGGTCCACGCTCCGGCGCCGACCGCGACGTCACCACTGGCGACGGCGTCCGAGCTCGGCTCGAACATCGGCGCGTCGACAACCCAGGTGAAGGCGAACGTGCTCTCGTCGATCAGGCCGCCGCGGCGGCCGATCTCCAGCCGGGCGGCGCCGAGCAGCGCCCGGCTCGACTTGGTCGCGCCGGCCGCGAAGAAGATGCAGTCGCCGGGCGCGGCGCCGACGTGGGCGGCGAGGCCGGCCTTCTCGGGGTCGGTGAGGTTCTTGGCGACCGGACCGCCGAGCTGGCCGTCGTCGCCGACGAGGACGTAGGCGAGGCCCTTGGCACCACGCTGCTTCGCCCACTCCTGCCAGGCGTCGAGCTTCTTGCGCGGCTGGCTCGCTCCCCCGGGCATCACCACCGCGCCGACGTACTCGGCCTGGAAGACCCGGAAGGTCGTGTCCGCGAAGTACTCGGTGCACTCGACCAGTTCCTGGCCCATCCGCAGGTCCGGCTTGTCCGAGCCGAAGCGACGCATCGCCTCGGCGTAGGTCATCCGCGGGATCGGCCGCGGGATCTCGACGTCGATCAACCGCCACCAGGCGGCCAGGACGTCCTCCATCAGGGCGAGCACGTCGTCCTGGTCGACGAAGCTCATCTCGATGTCGAGCTGGGTGAACTCCGGCTGCCGGTCGGCGCGGAAGTCCTCGTCCCGGTAGCAGCGGGCGATCTGGTAGTACCGCTCCAGCCCGCCGACCATCAGCAGCTGCTTGAACAGCTGGGGGCTCTGCGGGAGCGCGTACCAGGAGCCGGGGGCAAGCCGGGCGGGCACCAGGAAGTCGCGGGCGCCTTCGGGCGTGGACCGGGTCAGCGTCGGCGTCTCGACCTCGACGAAGGCGTGCTCGTCCAGCACGTCGCGGGCCGCCTTGTTGACCTTGCTGCGCAGCCGCAGGGCGGCGTTGGGGCCCGGCCGGCGCAGGTCCAGATAGCGGTGCTTGAGCCTGGCCTCCTCGCCGACCTCGACGTGCTCGTCGATCGGGAACGGCAACGGCGCCGACTCGTTGAGCACCACGACCTCGTCGGCGACGATCTCGATCTCGCCGGTGGCCAGGTTGGGGTTCTGCGCGCCCTCCTTGCGGGCGACCACCTCGCCGGCGATCTTCAGGCAGAACTCGTTGCGCAGGTTGTGCGCGACGGCCTCGTCGCGGATCACCACCTGGACGAACCCGCTGGCGTCACGGAGGTCGATGAAGGCGACGCCTCCGTGATCACGGCGACGGGCCACCCAGCCGGCGAGGGTGACGGTCTGGCCGACGTGCTCGGCGCGCAGGGCGCCGGCGTCGTGGGTGCGGATCACTGGGTCTTCTCCTCGGTGGTCGAACTCTTGGTCAGGATCCCGGGCCGGAGGTCGGCGGCCGGAGCGGTCCAGGCGGCGGGGTCGACCGGCGTCTGGTCACCGGACCGGATGTCCTTCATCTGGGGGCCGTCCTCGGTCGAGAACAGCACGTACGGGATCCCGCGTCGCTCGGCGTAGCGGATCTGCTTGCCGAACTTCTGCGGTGCTGCTGCCACTTCACAGGGCACGCCGTTCGCGCGCAACTGGGTTGCCAGCGCATCACTGGCCGCACGGCTCTCCTCGTCGGCGAGGGCGACCAGGACGACGCTCGGCACGGACCGGTCGGCGATCAGGGCGCCCTTGTTGAGCAGCGGCACCAGCAGCCGGCTCACGCCGAGCGAGATGCCCACCCCCGGGTACGTCGTCTTCCCGTCGCTGGCCAGGGAGTCGTACCGCCCGCCCGAACAGATCGAGCCGAGCGACTCGTGTCCGTCCAGACGGGTCTCGAAGACGGTGCCGGTGTAGTAGTCGAGCCCGCGGGCGATCTTGAGGTCGGCCTCGATCCGGACCCGGTCGGAGGTCAGCCCCGCACAGCCGCGGATCAGTGCCGCGAGTTCGTCGAGCCCGGCGGTCAGCAGCGGGTGCTCCACGCCGAGCGCGCGGACACGGTCGACGAACGAGTCATCGGCGGTGCAGATGTCTGCGAGCGCCAGGCAGCTGTCGGCCTGCTGGTCACTGAGACCGGCCTCGACGAGCTGGGTCCGGACCGCGTCGGCCGGGAGCTTGTCCAGCTTGTCGATCAGCCGCATCGTCTCGTCGACGTCGTCGATGCCCAGGCCTGCGTAGAACCCCTGGATCAGCTTCCGGTTGTTCACCTGGAGGCGGAACCCGGGCAGACCGATCAACCGGGGGTCGGCCAACCGGTCGAGCGCGTCGATCATCACCCGGGCGATCTCGAGGTCGTGGTGGAGTGGCAGCTCCCCGACGCCCACGATGTCGATGTCGGCTTGGGTGAACTCGCGGTACCGGCCGTCCTGGGGTCGTTCGCCGCGCCAGGCCTTCTGGATCTGGTAGCGCCGGAACGGGAACTCGAGCTTGCCGGAGTTCTCCAGGACGTAGCGCGCGAACGGCACGGTCAGGTCGAAGTGCAGGCCGATGCCGGAGTCCCGGGCGTTGTCCTCCTCCTGCAGCCGGCGCAGCAGGTAGACCTCCTTGGAGGTGTCCCCCTTGCGCAGCAACTGGTCCAGGGGCTCGACGGCGCGGGTCTCGATGTTGACGAACCCGTGCAGCTCGAAGACACCGGCGAGCGTGTCGAGCACCGTGGTCTCGACGAAGCGCTGGGCGGGCAGCAGTTCGGGGTACCCGCTGAGCGGGGTCGGCTTGGCCACCTCACAGCCCCCGGGTGACCTGGTCGACCGGGACGTCGTCGATCAGGTCGAGCAGGAACGGATTGGTGACCCGCTCACGGCCGATCGAGGTCTGCTCGCCGTGTCCGGGGAGCACGACGATGTTGTCCGCCAGGGGCAGCACCTTGTCGCGCAGGCTGCGCAGCATCGTCGGGTGGTCCCCGCCGGGCAGGTCGGTGCGGCCGATCGAGCCGGCGAACAGCAGGTCGCCCGAGAACATCACTTCGGCGATCTCCGCGTCGTCGTACGGCGTCCGGAAGACGACCGAACCCTCGGTGTGACCGGGGGTGTGGTCCACGACGAACTCGACCCCGGCCAGGGTGAGCACCTGCGCGTCGGTCAACTCCTCGACGCGGTCGGGCTCGGCGAACTCGTACTTGCCACCGAGCAGCATCGCGGTCGTCTCCGCCGACATCCCCGCCATCGGGTTCGCGAGCAGGTGCCTGTCCTTCGGGTGGATGTACGCGGTCGCGTCGTACGTGCCCGCGACCGGGGCGACGCACCACATGTGGTCGACGTGTCCGTGCGTCACGAGCACCGAGACGGGCTTCAGGTTGTGCTCACGGACGACCTGCTCGACACCCTGGGCAGCGTCCTTGCCCGGGTCGATGATGACGCACTCCGTGCCCGGAGCCGTCGCCACGACGTAGCAGTTCGTGCCCCACGGCCCGGCCGGGAAGCCTGCGATCAGCACTGGTGTCCCTTTCTTGGGATGAAAACGGTCCTGCTCGGAAGAAAGTCGGTGGAACTGGCTCCCCCACAACGGCGCAGAACCCGCCCAAGCCTACTGTCCCCGACGCGACGGCCGCGCATGCGTACGATGATGCCCGCAGCACAACTCGAGTGAGCGATCCGGACGCAGAGGGGCGAGAAGTGACCGCGCAAGGCAACAACCACGACAGTTTCGGCCGGGTCGACGCCGACGGAACCGTCTACGTCCGGGTGGGCGACACCGAACATGCCGTCGGGCAGTACCCGGAGGGCACCGCAGAGGAGGCGATGGCCTTCTTCACCAAGCGTTTCGAGGCACTGGCCTTCGAGGTGCAGCTCCTCGAGCAGCGGGTCCGCGGCGGGGCGATGTCCCCCGACGAAGCGGCCAAGTCGATCGCGAAGGTCTCCGCCCAGCTGGAGAACCCGAACGCCGTCGGCGACATCACCGCCTTGCTGGCCCGGCTGAACTCGCTCAAGCCGGTGCTCGGGCTCCAGCGCGAACAGCGCCGCGAGGACCGCAACCGGAAGATCGAAGAGTCCAAGGTGCGCAAGGCGGAGATCGTCGCGGAGGCCGAGAGCATCTCGGCGGGCCGCGACTGGCGCAACGGCGCCAACCGCCTGCGCGACCTGCTCGCCGAGTGGAAGGAACTCCCGCGCCTCGACAAGGGGGCCGACGACGAGCTGTGGCACCGGTTCTCGAGTGCCCGCACCGCGTACACGCGTGCGCGCAAGGCCCATTTCGCGGAGCTGTCCGAGAAGCGCGAAGGCGCCCGGGTGATCAAGGAACGGCTGGCCGCGCAGGGTGAGGCGCTCGCCGACTCGACCGACTGGGGCGGTACGGCGGCACAGTTCCGCAACCTGATGCAGGAGTGGAAAGCCGCCGGACCCGCGCCCAAGGACGTCGACGAGGCGCTCTGGAAGCGGTTCCGCGGCGCGCAGGACGTCTTCTTCGCGGCCCGTGACGCGGCCAACGCCGAGCTCGACCAGGAGTTCGCGGCCAATGCCGAGGTCAAGAAGGCGATCCTCGTCGAGGCCGAAGCGCTCCTCCCGGTGACCGACCTGAACGCGGCCAAGAAGGCGTTCCGCGAACTCGCCGACCGCTGGGACGCCGCCGGCAAGGTCCCCCGCGACCAGATCAAGACCCTCGAAGGCCGGATGCGCAAGGTCGAGCAGGAGATCCGCGGCCTCGAAGAGGACCAGTGGAAGAAGAGCGACCCGGAGAAGTCGGCCCGCGCCGACGGGATGATCGGTCAGCTCGAGGACGCGATCGCCAAGATCGAGGGCGACCTGGCCAAGGCACGTGATGCCGGCGACGCCAGGAAGATCAAGGACCTCGAGGAGAACCTGGCCTCACGTCAGGCCTTCCTGGAGATGGCGCACAAGGCCGCCGCCGAGTTCAACTGACCGACTGCGCCGAGGTCGCGGCACCTTCCTCGCCGGCCAGGGCCGGCAGATCGATCACCAGACCCTCGTACGCCGCGACCACGTTCAGGTCGGCCCCGGCGAGATCCCGGGCCATCAGCGCGATCGCGTCGATCTCGTCGTCATCCCGGCTCGGCGCGTGGTGGAACAACGCCAGTGTCGAGACCCGCGACTCGAGCGCCACCGCGACGCCGTACTCGACACTCGCATGTCCGAGGAAGCCGACGCCCGGGAACTCGGAGGCCAGGTGCTGGGCGTCGTGGATCATCAGGTCGACCCCGTCGACAAGTTCCATGATCGAGTCGTGCCGCTCGCCCTGGCCGTCAGGCCCCGGGCCGACAGAGGTCGGACTGTGGTCGGAGAGATAGGCCAGCGACCCGCCACCGCTCTCGACGCGGAATCCGAAGGTGCGACCGCCCTTGTGCGGGATCTCTCGAGCCAGCACGGTGAAGCCCTCGACCTCGTGCAGGCCCTCGTCCAGGCCGTCGAAGGCCCAGCCGGGCCCGAGTTGGGACGGGACGATCGGGAAGTGCGGCGGCGAGAAGGCGCGCTCCAGCACCGCCTCGGCGGACGCTCCCTGCTCGGGGATGTACACCGTGACCCGGCTGCCCGCGGCCGTCCCGGCGCCGAAGAACGGCATTCCGTGGGTGTGGTCCCAGTGCAGGTGTCCGAGCAGCACCGACCCGTCGTACGGCACACCGTCGAGCAACCCGGTCACGTTCTGGATGCCGGTACCGGCGTCGAGAAGCAAGCTGGGCGGCTCGCTGCCGTGCGCGAGCGCGACGCAGGACGTCGAACCGCCGTACCGGGCGAAGGGCACTCCCGGCGCCGGGGTCGAGCCACGGACGCCGCAGAACGTGATCCTCATCGGGACATCACCTCGGTGATCAGCGGGAACCCTCGGGGCCCGAGGCGGGTCCGGAGGTCGAACGTCGTCTGAGATCTGGGACATTCACTCATGACCGGAGCCGCTCGCGCACCCAAAACAGCGTCGTGTCGGATTTCGAGTGCCGACCACTCCCGAGCACGCTAGACCGGTATTGCGCAGAAACGTCGGTCAGTGCGTCACGCGGTACGCGTCGAACACACCGTCGATGGAGCGCACGGCCTTGAGGATCGCGCCGAGGTGCTTGGGGTCGCCCATCTCGAAGGTGAACTTGCTCTTCGCGATCCGGTCACGGCCGGTGTTCAGCGAAGCCGACAGGATGTTCACGTGCTGGTCGGAGAGGACCAGCGTGATGTCGGAGAGCAGCCTGGCCCGGTCCAGGGCCTCCACCATGATCTGCACCAGGAACGTCGAGGTGGCCGTCGGCGCCCACTCGACCTCGACCAGGCGCTCGGGCTGGCCGAGGAGCGAGGCCGCATTGGTGCAGTCGCGTCGGTGCACCGAGACACCGGAGCCCCGGGTGACGAAGCCGAGGATGTCGTCGCCGGGCACCGGGGTGCAGCACTTCGCCAGCTTCACCAGCACGTCCGAGGTGCCCATCACGATGACACCGGAGTCGCTCGGCCCCTTGGCGCTGCGCCGGGGCCGCGTGATCGTGACGGTCTCGGCCATGTCCTCGGCGGCACCGTCCTCGCCGCCGTAGGTCTCGATGACCTTGCGGACCACGGACTGCGCTCCGAGGTTGCCTTCGCCGACGGCAGCGTAGAGCGCGGAGACGTCGGCGAGCCGGAGGTCGTGCGCGACCTGGGTCAGCGAGTCGTGCGTCATCACGCGCTTGAGGGAGACGCCCTCCTTGCGCATCAGCTTGGCGATCTGGTCCTTGCCCTGCTCGATCGCCTCTTCGCGGCGCTCCTTGGTGAACCAGTGCCGGATCTTGCTGCGGGCCCGCGGGGACTTGACGAAGCCGAGCCAGTCGCGGCTCGGGCCGGCGTTCGGCGACTTGGACGTGAAGACCTCGACGACATCGCCGTGCTCGAGCTGGGACTCCAGCGGCACCAGCCGCCCGTTCACCCGGGCACCGATGGTGTGGTGGCCGACCTCGGTGTGCACGGCGTACGCGAAGTCGACCGGGGACGATCCCGTGGGCAGCCCGATCACGTCGCCGCGCGGGGTGAACACGTAGACCTCGGCGGCGTTGATCTCGAAGCGCAAGGACTCCAGGAACTCGCCCGGGTCCTCGGTCTCGCTCTGCCAGTCGAGCAGCTGGCGCACCCAGGGCATGTCCTGGCCGCCGGTCTCGGCGAGGGTCTTGTCGGTGTCCCGGCCCTCGCGGGTGTCCTCCTTGTACTTCCAGTGCGCCGCCACGCCGTACTCCGCGCGCCGGTGCATCCCGAAGGTCCGGATCTGCATCTCCACCGGCTTGCCCTGCGGGCCGATCACGGTGGTGTGCAAGGACTGGTACATGTTGAACTTCGGCATCGCGACGAAGTCCTTGAACCGGCCCGGGATCGGGTTCCAGCGGTTGTGCAGCACACCGAGGACGCCGTAGCAGTCCTGGTCGTTGTCGACCAGGATCCGGATCCCGACGAGGTCGTAGATGTCGGTGAACTCACGGCCGCCGTGGATCATCTTCTGGTAGATCGAGTAGTAGTGCTTCGGCCGCCCGGTGACGCGGGCCTTGATCTTGCCCGACTTGAGGTCGGTCTCCACCACCGAGATGACCTGGCGCATGAACTGGTCGCGCGACGGCGCGCGCTCGGCGACCATCCGGACGATCTCGTCGTAGACCTTCGGGTGCAGGGTCGCGAAGGCGAGGTCCTCCAGCTCCCACTTGATCGTGTTCATGCCGAGCCGGTGGGCCAGTGGCGCGAAGATCTCCAGCGTCTCGCGGGACTTCCGCTCCTGGGTCTCGGCCTTCACGTAGCGCAGGGTGCGCATGTTGTGCAGCCGGTCGGCGAGCTTGATGACCAGGACGCGGATGTCGCGGCTCATCGCGACGATCATCTTGCGGATCGTCTCGGACTGCGCCGTGTCGCCGTACTTGACCTTGTCGAGCTTGGTGACGCCGTCGACCAGCAGAGCGACCTCGTCGCCGAAGTCCTTGCGCAACTGCTCCAGGGTGTACGGGGTGTCCTCGACGGTGTCGTGCAGCAGGGACGCGACCAGGGTCGGCTCGGTCATGCCGATGTCGGCGAGGATCGTGGTCACCGCGAGCGGGTGGGTGATGTAGGGGTCACCGCTCTTGCGCATCTGGCCGCGGTGCATCCGCTCCGCGATCACGTACGCCCGCTCCAGCAGCGCGAGGTCCGCTTTCGGGTGGTTGGCCCGGACCGCGCGGAAGAGCGGTTCGAGCTCGGGGTTGTCCGACTGCTTGCTGTTGCCGATCCTGGCCAGCCGGGCGCGGACGCCACGACCTCCGGCGCTCAGGCCACCCGGTGCCGCCGGGTCGTCGGCCGGTGCGATCACGGCGCGGGCCGGCACGGGATCAGCGGCTGCCGCGGGTGTGACCGGAGGGACCGCGGGCGCAGGCGGATCCGTCTTCGCGACCGCCCGCTCATCCGCCATGGAGCCAGTCTAGGAGGACGGTCCGATGCGCGGGCGAAACCGGTACGTCGACCGCACCGGACGTCAGGGATCAGAGAGTGCGCAGGGCGGTCAACGGAACGTTCCCGAGGCCCGAACGTCCGTCCAGGAAGGAGAGCTCCATCAGGACGGCCAGGCCGTGTACGACGGCATCGCAGTGCTGGACCAGCAACCGGGTCGCCCGGGCGGTCCCGCCCGTGGCGAGGACGTCGTCGACGAGCAGCACCCGCTCCCCCGGTGCCAGCGCATCGGTGTGGATCTCCAGCGTCTCCTCGCCGTACTCCAGCGAGTAGCTGACCGCGTAGGTGGCCGACGGCAGCTTGCCTGCCTTGCGCACCGGGACGAACCCGACGCCCAGGGCGAGCGCCACCGGGGCGGCCAGGATGAAGCCGCGGGCCTCCATCCCGATCACCTTGTCGACGACGGTGGCGCCGGTCTCGTCGCGGCCGGCGTCGGCCAGGGCCTGCACGACCGCGGTGAACCCGGCGTGGTCCGCGAGCAACGGGGTGATGTCCTTGAACATCACCCCGGGCTTGGGGAAGTCCGGGACATCGCGAACGAGGTCGTCCATCAACGACCCGAGCTCCGTCATCGTCTGGTCACTTGCCGCGCTTGGAACGCGGCTGCCGGGTCGGCTGCGGTCGATGGGCGGACCCGGAGTCCTGCACCGGAGCCTTGGTCTCCGGAACGACCCTGCCCGATCCGGTCGCTTCGGGCCGGCTCGGCGGCGCCTGGAACGGCGCCCGTTCGACCGGCTCCCCGTCCTCGTCGACCGCGACGGCCCCGGGCTCGGCGGCCACCGGCATGTCGTCGGCGAAGACCGGGACGTTCGCGTAACGGTCGACGTCGCGCCTCACGCGCGCCTTGGCACGGCGGTCCTGTTCGGTGATCTCCTTCTCCCCCGACTTCAGCTGCACCAGCAGCGGCGTCGCGATGAAGATCGACGAGTACGCACCGACCGCCATCCCGACGAAGAGCGCGAGCGAGAGGTCCTTGAGCGCGCCGGACCCGAGCGTGACCACGCTGACGTAGAGGATCGCGCCGACCGGCAGCAGAGCGACGATCGAGGTGTTGATCGAGCGCACCAGGGTCTGGTTGACCGCCAGGTTCGCGAGCTCGGAGTACGTCCGTCGACCCTGGCGCAGGTTCTTGGTGTTCTCGCGCACCTTGTCGAAGACGACCACGGTGTCGTAGAGCGAGAACCCGAGGATCGTCAGCACACCGGTGACGGTGGCCGGGGTGACCTCGAACCCGGAGAGCGCGTAGATGCCGATGGTGATGAGGATGTCGTGGACCAGCGCGACCAGCGCAGCCACCGACATCTTCCACTCCCGGAAGTACCCCCAGATGAAGAGCACCACCAGGATCAGGAAGACGATCAGGCCCTTGATGGCCCGGTCCGCGACCTGTTCACCCCAGCTGGCCCCCACCTCCTGCACCGAGATCCTCGTGTCGACCTCGGCCGCCGGAATGCCGACGGCGTCGGCGATCGCGCTCGTGACCGTGTCGGCGTCGTCGTTGGACATCGCCTCGGTCTGGACCCGGATCGACTTGCCGCCCGCGTTGACGACCGGCGAGGACGCCTCGTCGATGCCGGTGTCGGCGACCGCGTTGCGGACGTTGTCGACGTTCTCCTGGTTGATCTGGCTCGTCGGCACGGTGACCGTGTACTCGACGCCGCCCTGGAACTCGATGCCGAAGTTGAGCGGCCGGATGAACAGGGCCAGGATCGAGACGGCCAGGATCACGCCGGAGATGGAGTACCAGAGCCACTTGCGGCCGACGAAGTCGATGGACCGACGGCCGTCGTACAGCTCGGTGCCGAGCCTGCTGAACTTGCCCATCAGGCCTTACCTCCCACGAGTACCGACGAGGCCGGCGCGACCTCGTCGTCGACACCGAGCGAGTCGCGGGACAGGCCCGAGTACTTCCCGCCGTTGTTGAAGTACGGACGCCGTGCCAGCAGAGAGACGGTCGGCTTGGTGAACCAGAAGAACACGACGATGTCGATGATCGTGCTGATCACCAGCGCGAACGCGAAGCCGCGCACCACGCCGATCGCGAAGATGTAGAGCACCACACCGGCGAGCAGCGAGACCGTGTCGGCCGCGAGACAGGTGTTCCGCGCGCGGACCCAGCCCGACTCGACCGCCACGCGCATCGATTTGCCGTCGCGCATCTCGTCGCGGATGCGTTCGAAGTAGACGATGAACGAGTCCGCGGTGATACCCACCGCGACGATCAGACCCGCGATACCGGGCAGCGTGAGGGTGAACCCGGCCGCCTCCGAGAGGACCAGCACCGTCCCGTAGGTGATCACGCCCGCCACGATCAGCGACGCGATCACCACCAGGCCGAGGCCGCGGTAGTAGAGCAGGCAGTAGAGCATCACGATGAGCAGGCCGATGACGCCGGCCAGGATGCCCGCGGAGAGCTGGTCGCCGGCCAGGGTGGCGCCGACGGTCTCCGTGGTGACGTCCGGGTCGAACTTGATCGGCAGCGCGCCGTACTTCAGCGAGTTGGCCAGCGACTTGGCCTCCGACTCGGTGAAATCGCCGGTGATCTGGGCATTGCCGTCCAGGATCGGCTCGTTGAAGCCGGCATAGGAGATCACCTGGCCGTCGAGGACCATGGCGAACTGGCCGCCGTTGCCGTACAGCTCGCGGCTGACGTCGGCGAAGGTGCCCTTGGCGTCGCCCTTGAGGGCGAGCTGGACGACCCAGCCGACACCCTGCGGGGGCGTGCCGTAGCTGGCCGACTTGAGCTGGGTGCCTTCGATCACGGCCTTGGACAGGAGCAGCTTCGCGCCGTCCTCGGTGCACGCGATCAGCGGCTCGTCGGGGTTGTCCGCGACCGGCGGAGCGTCCTCGCCCTTGACCGGGCAGGTGAAGCTGGCGAACTTCGAGGTCCACTCACTGCCGGGGTTCTGGATCCACTTCAGCGGGTCGTCGACCGAGGAGCCCTTGGTGGTCTGCGGCGTCACCGTCGGCGTGGCCTGCGGCACCGGCAGTGTCGTCGGCGTGGCCGTCGGGGTCGGGGTCGGCGTCTCGGCTGCGGCGGCGAACGCCGGAGCCGGACGTGGCTTCGGCGTCGCGGTCGCGCTCGACGTCGCCGTCGGGCTGGCCGTGGCCGACGGACTCGCCTTTGCGGTCGGAGACGCGCTCGGGCTCGCCGACGGAGTCACGGTGACGGGGAGTCCGCTCATCGCCTGTCCGGACACCAGCCGGAACCGCAGCTGCGCCGTCCGCTTGACCGAGTCGACCAGGTCCTTCCGGTTCTTGCCCGGGATCTCGACGATGATGTTCCGGCTGCCCTGGGTGGACACCTCGGCCTCGACCACGCCGCTGCCGTTGACCCGGGACTCGATGATGCCCGCGGCCTGCTCCAGCTTCTCCGGGTCGACCTTGTCGTTGGTCGCGGTCAGGGTGATCCGGGTGCCGCCCTCGAGGTCGAGGCCCAGGCTGGGCTTCCAACTGTCACCCAGCGCGGCGAGCCCGAAGAGGCCCGCCACACAGATGAAGAAGATCAACAGGGTGCGTCCCGGGGAGGACGTCTTAGTTGCCACGGTCCAGCTTCTCCTAGTCCTCAGAGCTCTGCTCATCGGGCGCCGGGTCCGGCGCGCGGCTCACGACGGCCTGTCGGGCCACCGTGATGACAGTGTTCGGTGCGATCTCGAGTTCGACGGTCTCGTTGTTCAACGATCGGACGGTCCCGAAGATCCCTGCCGAGATGATCACGTCGTCGCCGACGGCGATCCCGTGCTGGAGCTCGGACATTCGCTGCTGCGAGCGCCGGGCCGGCCGCACGATGATGGCCCAGAACCCGAGGAGCGCGATCGCGATGATCGCGAATTGCAGACTGGCAGGCACGTCGGAAGCTCTCAGGTCGGGTTCGGTTCGGGAGGCAGCAGGCGTGCGAGATCACGTCGCGCCACCGCCGGTGAAGTGTAACGGGCCCCACACCATCCGGTGGCCTTAGGCGTCGATCCGCGCCTCAGGACCCCTCGAACAGGGTCGGCTCCCCGGCGAACGGGACCCCGGCCGGAGCATTCAGGCCCAGGTGGGACCAGGCTGCCGGCGTGGCGATCCGTCCCCGCGGCGTCCGGGCGAGCATCCCGGTCCGGACCAGGAAGGGTTCCGCGACCTCCTCGACGGTCTCGCGCTCCTCGCCGACCGCGACGGCGAGGGTGCTCAGGCCGACCGGCCCGCCCCCGAACCGGCTGCACAGCGCGTGCAGGACGGCCCGGTCGAGCCGGTCCAAGCCGGATTCGTCGACTTCGAAGAGCTCCAGCGCGCGGCGGGCGATGTCCCGGGTGACCACACCGTCGGCACGGACCTGGGCGTAGTCGCGGACCCGGCGCAGCAAGCGGTTGGCGATCCGGGGCGTGCCCCGGGAGCGGGAGGCGATCTCGGCGGTGCCCTCGGCGTCGCTCTCCACGCCGAGCAGGCCGGCGGAGCGGCGCACGATCTGGTCGAGCTCGGCAGGTTCGTAGAACTCCAGGTGGGCCGTGAACCCGAACCGGTCGCGGAGCGGCCCGGGCAGCAGGCCCGCGCGTGTGGTCGCACCGACGAGCGTGAACGGCGGGATCTCCAGCGGGATCGCGGTGGCCCCCGGACCCTTGCCGATGACGACGTCGACGCGGAAGTCCTCCATCGCGAGGTAGAGCATCTCCTCCGCGGGACGCGACATCCGGTGGATCTCGTCGACGAAGAGGACGTCACCCTCGTTGAGGCCCGAGAGGATCGCTGCCAGGTCCCCGGCATGGGTGATCGCCGGTCCGCTGGTGAGTCGCAACGGGGCGCCCATCTCAGCGGAGATGATCATCGCGAGCGTCGTCTTGCCGAGGCCCGGCGGGCCCGACAGCAGGACGTGGTCGGCGGTCCGGCCGCGCGTGCGGGCTGCCTCGAGGACCAGCGACAGTTGCTCGCGCACCCGGTGCTGTCCGATCACCTCGTCGAGCGTCCTCGGACGCAGAGCCGCCTCGACGACGCGTTCGTCAGCGTCCGCGCCGGTCGCGGTCAGGGCTTCCTGCCGCCGTTCGAGGTAGGAGAGCTCGGCTTCGTCGAGGGCGCCGGTGCTGCTCTCGCCCGCTGCGGTGTCGTCGTAGGCCATGGGCTCAGGCCTTGCTCAACGTCTGGAGAGCGAGGCGCAGCAGTCGTCCGACATCCGGTGTCGCCATCGACTCGGCCTCTCCGGTGACCGCGGCGACCGCACGGTCGGCCTCCTTGCCGGACCAGCCGAGCCCGACCAGTCCCCCGTGGACCTGCGCCTGCCACGCGGAGGCGGACACTGCCGGCGCGTTGCCGACCGCGACCGAGCCCGGGCTGCCGATCCGGTCGCGCAGCTCGAGGATGATGCGTTGCGCGCCCTTCTGCCCGATACCCGGGACCGCGGTCAGCGTCTTCACGTCGTCGTGCGCGACGGCCGCACGGATCGCTTCGGGCGCCAGGACCGCGAGCATCGACTGGGCCAGCTTCGGCCCGACACCGCTCGCGGTCTGCACGAGCTCGAACATCTGCTTCTCGTCCTCGTCGGCGAAGCCGAACAGGGTGAGCGAGTCCTCGCGGACGACCATGGAGGTCGGCAGCGTCGCCTCGGCACCGACCCGCAGCTCGGCGATCGTGTTCGGCGTGCACTGGAGCTCCAGCCCGACCCCGCCCACCTCGAGGACCACCGACGTCAGGCCGACAGCGGCGACCGGGCCGCGCACGAACGCGATCATCGGGCCACCACTGCCTGCTGCTGGAGCTTCTGGGCGGCCACCGCGGCCTGCAGCCGGTTGGTCGCCTGGCCACGCCAGAGGTGGCAGATCGCCAGCGCCAGCGCGTCCGCGGCGTCAGCGGGCTTCGGTGCCTCGTCGAGGCGGAGCAACCGGGTCACCATCGCCGCGACCTGTGCCTTGTCGGCCCGACCGGATCCGCTCACGGCGGCCTTGACCTCGCTCGGAGTGTGCATCGCGACCGGGATCCCACGGGTGGCGGCGGCGACGAGCGCCAGTCCGCTGACCTGGGCGGTCCCCATCACCGTCTTCACGTTCGCCTGGGCGAAGACCCGCTCGACGGCGATCGCGTCCGGGCGCAGCCGGTCGATCCAGTCGTCGATCCCGCGGGCGATCGCCAGCAGCCGGTCCTCGATCGGCAGGTCGGCACCGGTCCGCACCACGCCCACCTCGACCAGGTGCAGCGGCCGGCCGATCGAGCCCTCGACCATGCCCACCCCGCAACGGGTGAGCCCCGGGTCGATGCCGAGAACGCGCATGAGAACCTCTCGTCGTACGAACGTGTGTTCGGACGAACGTTAGCGCGGCGGGTGAGCCGTGCCGGTTGCGCCACGCCGTTCGGTGCGGAGGTCTCGACAAGCGCGACGGACGGGTCCTACGCGTCGAGCGCGGCCATGATCTCGTCGGAGACGTCGAAGTTGGCGAACACGTTCTGGACGTCGTCCAGGTCCTCGAGAGCATCGACGAGCCGGAGCACCTTGCCGGCGCCGTCGGCGTCCAGCTCCACCTGCATCGACGGGACGAACGAGGCGTCGGCCGAGTCGTAGTCGATGCCGGCGTCCTGCAGCGCCGTCCGGACGGAGACCAGGTCGGTCGCCTCGCTGACCACCTCGAACGCACCGCCGAGGTCGTTGACGTCCTCGGCGCCCGCATCCAGGGTCGCCTCCAGCACGTCGTCCTCGGAGACGTCCTTGCCCTCCTGGTCGGCGGGCACGATCACGACGCCCTTGCGGTGGAACAGGTACGCCACCGAGCCCGGGTCGGCCAGCGAGCCGCCGTTGCGGCTCATCGCCGTCCGGACCTCCATCGCGGCACGGTTCTTGTTGTCGGTCAGGCACTCGATCAGGATCGCGACGCCGTTGGGCCCGTAGCCCTCGTACATGATCGTGATGTAGTCCGCACCGCCGGCCTCCGCTCCGGAGCCGCGCTTCACGGCGCGATCGATGTTGTCCTTGGTGACCGAGGACTTCTTCGCCTTCTGGATCGCGTCGAACAGCGTCGGGTTGCCGGCCGGGTCGCCCCCGCCCATCCTGGCCGCGACCTCGATGTTCTTGATGAGCTTGGTGTTCATCTTGCTGCGCTTGGCGTCGAGAGCAGCCTTCTTGTGCTTCGTGGTCGCCCACTTGGAGTGGCCGGACATCAGTTTCCTTCCGACGAGCTACGAACGAGGTCCAGGAACAGGCCGTGGATGCGCAGGTCGTCCCCGACCTCGGGGTGGAACGACGTCGCCATCAGGTGACCCTGCCGGACCGCGACGATCCTACCCGCGGCCTCGCCGCCGGTGACGCGGGCGAGCACCTCGACCCCGGCGCCGACCTCCTCGACCCAGGGCGCCCGGATGAACACGGCGTGGACCGGGTCGGTCAGGCCTGCGAAGGCGAGGTCGCCCTCGAACGAGTCGACCTGCCGGCCGAAAGCGTTGCGACGCACGGTGATGTCGAGTCCGCCGAGGGTCTCCTGGTCGGCCGTCCCGTCCGTGATCCGGTCGGCCAGCATGATCATCCCGGCGCAGGTCCCGAAGGTCGGCATGCCGTCGGCGATCCGCTTCTGCAACGGCTCGAACAACTCGAAGGTGCGCGCCAGCTTGAACATCGTCGTGGACTCACCGCCGGGGATGACCAGTCCGTCGCAGCTCTCGAGCTCCGCGGGCCGACGTACCGGGAGCCCGGTGACGCCGAGAGCGTCCAGGGCGCGCAGGTGCTCACGCACGTCGCCCTGCAGGGCGAAGACGCCGACGGTCGGTGAGCTCATCCCCCGAGTTTAGGAGGTGGCGAGCGCGTGGCCGCTGGCCGCCCTGCCGGCAGCGTGCGCCGCCGGGCGCCGGCGCGCCAGCAACCGCACCGCTGCTGGAGCGAAGCAGCACCCCACCAGGACCAGCCACCACGTCCGCGGGATCGCCGGGTGCAGCGAGACGGCGTATCGCTCGGAGTCGCCCTGCGCGTCGGTCGGCAGCGTGGACGTGACGGTGCCGACCTCGCCGTCGCGCAGCACGACGTCGTCGGCCCCGGCGGCACTGAGCCGCAACGGGAGCAGCCCGGTCGAGATGTACGTCGCCCGCGCGCCGCCGTCGACCGGCACGAAGGAGAGCTGCTCGGCCCGGGTCAGCGGGCGGTAGACCGCGAGCGCCGCGGTCAGCACCAGGGCTGCGCCGATGACGGCTGCCGGAAGACGCAGCTCGCGGTCCCGCAGTCGCCGGACCAGGATCCAGACGACGAAGGCCCCGGCCAGCAGGACCGGCGCCGCCTGCACCAGCCACCCGACCCCGGGCCAGCGCAGCACGACCTTGCCGACCACGTCCTCGGGACCGATCCGCCATGGATCCGGCGCGGTGACTTTGCCCTGGGTCGAGATCGTCCCGTCGGCGTTCACCGAACGCACCAGGTGGCTGTAGGTCGCCTCCCCGCGTCCGGGCGGCGTGAAGGTGATCAGGTCCCCAGGGCGGAGCCGGTCGAACTCGGCCGGGGCCACCCACAACAGCGTTCCGACCGGTGCCTCGGTCCCCATCGAGGCGGTCTCGACCCGGACCCAGTGCCCCCCGTGCAGCCTCCATGCCCCGAGGCCGACCACGAAGGCGACGAGCACGAGCACCCCCACCCAGGACGCGATCCGCGTCGCACGCGCCCGCCGGGCCGCCGAGCCGTTCATCCGATCGCCACCGACGAGGGACCGGACCAGTCGAAGGTGCGGGACCACGGGCCCCCGGCAGGCGCCGCCTGGATCCGGTGCTCCAACGGCAGGTACAGGCGCATCCCTGCCAGGTAGGCGTTCCAGGTCGCGTCCCTGCTGAGGGTGATCGTCGAGGTCTGGCCGGCCGCGGGGTCCGGCGCCGCGGCCGCGCGCCAGGATCCGTTCGCGAAGGCCGAGAGCCTGGTGCCGCCGGTCACGACAGTGCCGGCCGGGGAGGTCGTCGCCCAGGCGATGTCGACCATCGTGCACGGTGAGGTCGCGCCGATCACCGGCAGGCTCCCCGCATGGGTCGAGGTGCCGGAGTCGTTGAGCATCCACAGGTGGGTCGAGCCGCTCAACCCCTGGACGAGAGTGGAGTACGCAGCCCCGGAGGCCGCCGCGAACAGGGTGTTCCGGGTCGCCGAGCTGATCGTCGACGTCGTCGTGAACGCGCCGGCCAGCGATCCGGCCAGCGTCGCGGCCGGCGGACTGCCCACCCCGCTGAAATCGCCCCAGCCCAGGTGCCAGTAGGCGTTGCCCCCGGCCAGCGCGGCGAGACCGAGCCCGGCGACGCCGGCAGCGCCGTCGACGTACAACGTCGGGGTGGACACGATCACCTGGGCGACGCTGAAGACGGCCAGGTGCCAGGCCCCGTCGTTGTACGCCGCCGCCGAGACCCCCGTGCTCGACGTGCCCAGCGTCCCGGTGACCCGGAACCGGATCCTGCCGGCGGTGTCCATCCAGAGCAGCGGGCTCCCGGCGGTCGACGATCCGTCGACGGGGCTCACGCTCAACGACATCAGCGGCCCGCCGGCGGCGTACCCGTTCGCGACCTTGAACCAGACCCCCATGCTGTAGCTGCTGCCCAGGAGGGTCGCGGTGTTCGTCGCCACCACGTCGGCCGCGTAGGCGCCGGTCCCCAGGGTCAGCGCACCGGTCGTGCCCCACGGGTCGCTCTGCTGGAAGGTGGTCGCGTAGCGCGGGAGCATCGGGTCGGCGGCCGTCTTGGTGTTGGCGAGCCGGACCGGGCCGCAGCTGGTCCCGCGGAACTCCGAGACCAACTGAGCCGCGGTGAGCGACCCGTCATTGGTGATCGTGTCCGCGGCCGACACCCCGCCGCCGGTGACGGCGGCCGATGGCAGCGGCGCCCCGTTGCAGGCGACGGTTCCCGAACCGCGTGCGGTCGCCGAGCACGACCCGGCGGGGTAGGTGTGGGTGAAGGCAAGGCTCGCGTTGGCCGCCGCGTTCGTCTGGTTGGCCACCGCCGCCGAGGTCCAGCCGCTCAGCGAGGTCCCGGTCCCGGCGCAGAGCCCGCCGATGCCGAGGAGTGCCGCGGCCAGCGCCGCTGTCCGGGCGTTCATCGAGATCAGACGTTCAGGGTCCAGGTCAGTGGCTGGCTGGCAGTGATGCCCTGGGCCAGGACCGATGCGGATGCGGACAGCGCCACCGTGAACCGGCAGGTGAACGACGACCCTGCGGCCAGCGTCGCGGTGCGGGTCAGGGTCGCGGGGATGCTGCCCGGCGCGCCCGCCGGATAGACCAGGTCGGCCCAGGCCGACCCCCCGGAGTACGTCGCGCCGTTCGAGCAGGAGATCGCCACCGTGAGGTCGCCGCTCGTGCAGACATTGGCCGCCGGCGGCGTACCCGAGCCGGCGGTGGGCGTCTGCGAGCACGAGCCCGGGGTGAGCACGAAGGTCGAGGCCGCGGCGGAGCCGACGTTGCTGAAGACGACGTCGGTCACCTGGCTGCCGCCCGGGGCGAGCGGGCTGCCGGTGCCGCCGTACTTGTTGATGGTGCTGCAGGTGTAACTGTTCGCCGCGCCACTGCTCGACAGGCAGGTCGTCGGACCCGGACCCACCTCACGGAGGATCACGGCCGATGCCGTGGCCACCGTGTTGGTGTCGTTGCCGATGGCCGCGCTCGTCCACGAGGACAAGGTCCCGCTCACGCCGAGCGACAGCACGAGTGCCGCGACCAGACCGCTGCAGAGCAGCAGGACCGTGGCCCGCGAGGGGCCACGGTTCCGCGTGCGACGGTGGGCGGACATCGGCAGAGGATCAGACCGCGTCGAGCGTCCAGGTGACCGGCTGGGACACCTGCGAGCCGGCGTCCGCCGGAGGCGAGGCCGCGTCCAGCGTGGTGGTGAACCGGCAGGTGATCGCAGACGCCGAGGCTGCAGCGAGCGCGGGCGCGCTGGTCCAGGACTTGGCGGCCAGACTCCCCGGCGCGACGGCCGACTGACCGAGCGCTGCCACCAGCGCACCGGCGTTGTACGCCGCCCCGGTCGAGCAGGACACCGCGACCGTCAGATCGCCGTCGGTGCACAGGTCGACTCCCCCGGCGCCGTTGGTCGGCGCACAGGCTCCCGGCGCGTAGGAGAAGGTGTTGCCCGCTCCGGTGCCCGGGTTCGTGAAGGTCACGTCGACGACCTCGGTGTCACCCGGAGACATCGTGCTGTTCCCGCCGTACTTGTTGATCGTCGAGCAGGACGAGTCGGTGTTGTTGGGCTGGGTGGTCGTGTCACAGGTGTTGGTGCCGTCGGTCTCCACCAGGGCCACGTAGCTTGCGGTGGCTCCGGCGGAGTTGTCGTCATTGGTGATCAGGGCCGAGGTCCAGGACGAGAGCGTCCCGCTGACCCCGAGGACGAGCACCGTGGCCGCGACCGCACCACTGCCCCAGATGGCGGCCGTGCGGCGGCGCGAGCGGCGCGGCGTCGGAGTGGATTCGTACGACGTTTCGTGATCCATGGTCGGGCTCCCTCCGGAGACCTGTTCAGGACCCCGTCACGACCCCTATCGGTACTCCGGTGCCGTGACCTGAGGAGAAACAAAGAATTCCTGGGACCTTCGTCCTAGTCACCGCGCAGGCTGCCCAGGATCAACTCGTCGAGGGAGGCCGTCGGATCGAGGACGACGCCCCGATCGCGGGCGTGACCGTCGATCTGGAACCAGACCGACCGGGCCAGGTGCGCGGAGAGGACCTCGACGCTCGGTTCCTGGACCTCGCGTGCCAGCCAGAACCGGACCGTGCCGACCGCCTGCCCGACGATGCCGAACACGAGCGGATCGAGGATCTGGCGGTCCTCGTCGCTGAGTTCGACCTCGAGCAGGCTGGCGCCCGAAGTGACCAGCGCCGCGATCAGACTGCCGATCTGCTGGGTCGTCTGGATGACGTCGTTGAGCCGGTCGCCGTCCTGGGACTCCGCCGCGCCGATCCGGTGCAGTGCCGGGTGCTCGGCCGCCCAGGCGACGTACGCGTGCACGATCCGCTGGATGATCTGCTCGATGCTGCCGCTGAGCTCGAACTCCGGGACGAGGTGGTCCATCAGCATCTGCAGGATCCGCCGCTGGACCGCACGGTCCAGGTCCGCCTTGTCGGCGAAGTGACGGTAGAGGACCGCTCGTCCCAGGCCCGCCTGGGTCGCGATCTGCCGGACGTGGATCTCCTCGCCCTCCGGCGTGGCCTCGATGACGGCGATCGCGGCATCCAGGATCTGCGCCCGCCGCTCCTCGCGATGAGCCACCCACCGTTCGTCGCGCCCGTCGGGCGCGGAGGTGGGCTTCGTGGTCACATCCTGAAGCCTAGAGTCTTTCGCCGCCGACGACCCTCAGGCGTGTCCGCAGCCACGCGGAGCATCTCGTCACTGTCCAGGAACTTCACCCGCGGGCGTCCCTGCACGGCGCCGCGACGACGCTCCTCGGCGTCGAGGGCGCGCCAGCCGACCAGGCCCACCTGGGCCGGAGCCGCTTCGGCCAGCCAGCGGTCCACGGCCGCACGATCGCCGGCCGGTTCGTCGAGGACGCCGGCAGCCAGGTCGTCGAGGAACGAGGCGACACTCTCCTCCGAACAGGACTTGTTGGTCCCGATGAAGCCGTTCGCGCCGCGCTTGATCCATCCCGCCACGTAGACGCCCGGGCGGACCCGGCCGGCCTCGTTCGGGACCGTCCCGGTCGCATCGTCGAACGGCAGGCCGGCGAGCGCGGTGCCGCGGTAGCCGACGGAGCGGAGCACCATCCGGGCGTCCAGGATCTCGGTCTCGCCGGTTCCGACGGCGACCGTACGTCCGTCGACGGTCGTGAGCCGGGTCCGTTCGATCTGCAGGCCGGTGACCGCGCCGGTGCCGAGGATGCGCAGTGGCGCCGCGCAGAAGCGCAGCGTGATCCGACGACGGTCACCGTGCACCGGTCGGGCGGCGAGCTCGGCGAGCAGCCGGCCCTTGGGCGTCGAAGGGTCGAGCGCCGCTCCCCCGGTCTCCACGACGACGTCGACGTGGTCCAGCCCCGCCAGGCCGACGAGTTCGGGCATCGTGAACGCCGCTTGTGCCGGCCCGCGACGGCCGAGGACGACCACCTCCCGGACGCGGCTCCCGCGGAGCGTGGCCAGGGGCAGATCGGCGATGTCGGTGGCCGCCAGCGCGTCGGGATCGGCCGTGAGCACCCGGGCCACGTCGAGGGCGACGTTGCCGTTGCCGACGATGACCACCCGGTCGCCGCCGAGGTCGACCGGTGTGTCCTGGTGATCGGGGTGACCGTTGTACCAGCCGACGACGTCGGTGGCCGCGACACTGCCGAGGAGGTCCTCACCCGGGATGCCGAGGGCCTTGTCCGTCGAGGCGCCGACGGCGTAGATCACGCCGTGGTAGCGCGCGGCCAGGTCCTCGTGGCCGAGGTCGGCGTTGCCGTCGGAGTTGCTCTTGGGGCCGACCTCGACGTTGAGCCGGTAGTTGAAGCCCGGCTGTCCCTCGATCGCCGTGAACAGCTTGGTGACCTGCTTGGTGTGCTGGTGGTCGGGCGCCACCCCGGCGCGGGCGAGTCCGTACGGCGTGGGCAGCCGGTCGAACACGTCGACGGTCACGCCCGGGTGCTTGAGGAGCTCGTCCGCGGCATACAGCCCGGCCGGCCCCGAGCCGACGATCGCGACCCGGATGTCCTCGGTGGGCAGCGCCCGGCGCTTGGGGATCACGGCCAGCGGGGTGCGGTCTTCGTGCGGCTGGTCGGCGTAGTAGAGCCGGTTGAGCTCGATGAAGGGCAGCTCGTCCGCGGTGAGCTTCGTGTGCGGCTTCAGCGCGTCGACCGGGCAGGCGGTCACGCACGCTCCGCAGTCGACGCAGGCCTTCGGGTCGACGTACAGCATCTCGGCTTCGGCGAAGCCGGGCTCCCCGGGAGCCGGGTGGATGCAGTTGACCGGGCAGGCGATCACGCAGGACGCGTCGCTGCAACAGGACTGGGTGACGACGTACGGCATGGCTCAGGCAGCCTTGCGGGCGCTCGGCTTCACCGGCTCGCTGCGGAACCGGGCGCCGGGACCGTCGATCTTCAGCGCCTTCCAGACCCGGCGCGAGACCGGGTTCATCAGGTCGAGCTCGTCGGCGAGCGCCCGTACGTCGTAGAAGACGTCGCGCAGCATGACGCGGGCCTCGGGGCTGTCCCAGAAGACCTCCTTGAGCACCTTCTTCGGCACGCCGACGTCGCGGGTCATCTCCTTGCCGGGGACCATGATCGCGTCACCGAGCACGCGCATGATCACCGGGAAGACGACCGACAGCACCCCCTTGCGGATCGGGCCGACCTTGGGGACGTTGCGCTTGAGGTACTCGTGCGCGAAGGAGATGTGCCGGGCCTCCTCGGCGATGTGGATCTGCATGATCCGCTGCAGCAGCGGGTGCATCGCCTCGCCCTCGCGCAGGATCGCCTTCTGCAGGTGGTCGATCGGCTCCTCGCCGGCCAGGACGCCCATGAAGAAGACGATCGACAACGGCCGGGCGGCGAGCGGCAGGAACGGAGCGACGGCGCGGAAGTACCGCGGGCCGCCGGGTACGTCGACACCGGTCCGGTTCACGAACTCCTGGAACATCTGGGTGTGGTGGGTCTCTTCGGTGGCTTCGTGGGTGATGTACCGGTACTCGGGCGAACCGTTCGGCAGGCCGATCACGTACTCCATGAGGCCGCGGATCAGGATGTTCTCGAACTGCAGTCCGACCTTCGCCACGTTCGCCTGGCGCCAGAGGCCGATCTCGATCTGCCGCTCCAGCGGGAGCGAGCGGTACCACTCGCTGCGACCGAGGGCGTCCGCTTCCGGGAGCACCCAGCGCGGGTCCTTCTGGTCGACGGCGTACTCCGGGCTGTCCCAGTCGATGTCGGTCCACGGGTCGAAGTGCTGGTTCACCGAGCCTTCGGACAGGGTCAGCAGCTTCTCTTCGTAGGTCTGGATCGCAGGCATCGCGGTCATCGCGGGAACTCCTCGTGACGTCGTTGTCGGACGATCCGAGGTTAGTGAGACACGGTGTCACAAGTAAAGAGATACACGTGACTTCGTGTCACAGATAATGGATTCCCCGCGTGCGGTGTGGCTCAGGTCACCCGTCGGGGCCCGGCGGCCGACGGCGCCAGTACGCCGAAACCTCGATGCGGCCCTCGTCGAAACGGGCACGCACACCGGCGCTCTCGAACGCTGCGAGCACCTCGTCGAGCAGAGCGTCTCCGGGCGCGGCGTTGGCCGTGGAAGCGTGCCAGAGGTTCACTTCGAGCATCCCCTCGTCGACGGAGTGCCAGATGTCGGGCGGAGTGAACCAGGCGATCCCGACCGGTGCGTGCGACCTCGCCACGTCCCGCGCCGACCAGTGATCCGGGCAACCCTGCAGGACCACGATCCCGCGGGCTGTCAGGGACGCGAACGCACGCTGGAGCCGGTCGTAATCGGTCGGGTCAGACCACCGCGACGCGTCCGAGCGCCACGCTGCCGTTTCCTCGGCGATCCACCGTGACGCCACGGCGTCCGCATCCAGGTCCGGGTGGTCCGCGCGCAGGGCTTCGGTGACCTGACGACTCAGTTCGTCAGCCGTGCCGACGCCGGACCGCACCAGTGAGGACACCCAGGAGCGGGTGTCCGTGGTGCGGCGCGAGCGCCGTCCCACTACCAGCCGCGCTCTGCCAGCCGGTGGGGCTGCGGGATGTCCTCGACGTTGATGCCGACCATGGCCTCACCGAGACCGCGGGAGACCTTCGCGACCACGTCGGGGTCGTCGTGGAAGGTGGTCGCCTTGACGATCGCCTCGGCGCGCTGCGCGGGGTTGCCGGACTTGAAGATGCCCGAGCCCACGAAGACGCCCTCGGCGCCGAGCTGCATCATCATCGCGGCGTCCGCCGGGGTGGCGATGCCGCCGGCGGTGAACAGCACCACCGGGAGCTTGCCGTTCTCGGCGACCTCCTTGACCAGCTCGTACGGGGCCTGGAGCTCCTTGGCGGCGACGTACAGCTCGTCGTCGTGCAGGGCGCCGAGGCGGCGGATCTCGCGGCGGATGGTGCGCATGTGGGTGACAGCGTTGGAGACGTCGCCGGTGCCGGCCTCGCCCTTGGAGCGGATCATGGCCGCACCCTCGGTGATCCGGCGCAGCGCCTCACCCAGGTTGGTCGCACCGCAGACGAAGGGGACCGTGAAGGCCCACTTGTCGATGTGGTTGGCGTAATCGGCCGGGGTCAGAACCTCGGACTCGTCGATGTAGTCGACGCCGAGGCTCTGCAGCACCTGCGCCTCGGCGAAGTGACCGATCCGGGCCTTGGCCATCACCGGGATGGAGACGGCCTCGATGATGCCGTCGATCATGTCCGGGTCGCTCATCCGGGAGACGCCGCCCTGGGCGCGGATGTCGGCGGGCACGCGCTCGAGAGCCATCACGGCGACGGCGCCGGCGTCCTCGGCGATCTTGGCCTGCTCGGCGTTGACCACGTCCATGATCACGCCGCCCTTCAGCATCTCGGCCATGCCGCGCTTCACACGCGAGGTGCCGGTGCCGGAGGAGTCAGTGTCGGGGGTGAGGTCGGAAGCCATGCCTCCAGTTTAGGCCCGTCACGCCACCCGATTTCACCCGGGTTGCGCGCGTGGAACGCCCGTGGCTCAGGCCTCGGTGTCGTTCCTCGCGGCATCGATGACGACCGCCTGCTCCCGGACGACCAGGACCCGCTGGATCACCGTGATCGTGCTGGCCACGGCCAGCAGGCCGAGGGTGATCGGGATCGCGACGAGAGCGTCCTCGCCGACACCGGCCTTGTTCGCGATGTCGGCCAGTCCGGTGATCACCAGGATCGAGACCAGTCGGTCCGAACGCTCCGCGATGCCGACCTTCGCCTGCATCCCGAGCGATTCGGCGCGGGCCCGGGCGTAGGAGGTGACCGATCCCATCGACAGGCAGTAGATCGCGAGCGCCGCGAACCAGTCGTTGTCCCCCGGTCCGACGTAGTACATCGCCAGGCCGCCGAAGATCGCTGCGTCGCCGATCCGGTCGAGTGTGGAGTCCCAGAACGCGCCGAAGACGGAGACCTGGCCCGAGGCCCGGGCCATGTAGCCGTCCATGATGTCGCTGAACACGAACGCGGTGATCACCAGGACACCGACGAGCAGCTTCCCCTGCGGGAAGAAGATCAGCGCGCCGGCGCTGACGCCGATCGTGCCCACGAACGTCACGGTGTTCGGGCTGATCCCCCAGCGGAGGAAAAGGTTGGCGAGGGGCGCCCAGACGTTGGTCCAGAACTGACGGAATCTCTCGAGCATGGTGGGAGCAGGCTAGCCGACCCTGACGGCGGCGCCTCCCGGCGGATCTGCCCGCAGAAAAGTTGTAAGAGTTCGACCGCACGGGTGTCTTACAGGTGAAGCATCGCTCGCCTGAGAGGAAACCCGATGTCGTGCCGTCCTGCGTCCGTACCGAGCCGCCTCACCCTAGGATCTGGGTGTGACCGCCTCGGAGACCGGCCCGACCGACGCGCATCTCGTGTCGCTCGTGCTGGCGGCGGACAGGGACGCGTTCGCGGTGGTCTACGACCGCTACGGCCCGCGGCTCTACGACTTCGCGTACTCGATGCTGCGCCATCCCGAGGATGCGGCGGACGCGGTGGCGGACTCCTTCGTCCTGTTCGCCGAGCGACTCCCCCAGCTGCGCGAACCGGACCGGCTCCGGCCCTGGCTCTACGCGATCGTGCGAAGCGAGTGCCTGCGCCGGCTGAAGGCGCGCAAACGGGTCTCGTACGGCGACGACGAGCAGCTGATCTCCATGGCTGACGATGCCAAGACCCCGGAGGAGGAGGCCGAGACCGCGGCGCTGCGCCAGCTGGTGTGGGACGCGGCGGCGGGCCTGGCCGATCGCGACCGGGCGCTGCTCGACCTCCACCTGCGCCAGGGCCTCGAAGGCGCCGAGCTCGGTGAGGCCATGGGCGTCACCGCGGCCAACGCCTACGTGATGGTCAACCGGCTCAAGGCCCAGGTCGACAAGTCCCTGGG
>JAKFBZ010000048.1:0-3498 GCA_036676945.1 Marmoricola sp. | reverse complement strand
GTCGAACGCGATGACGTGGCGGGTCCTGGCGATGGGGTCGACGATGCGGGGATCCCAGTTGTCGAGGGTCGCGGCGAGGTGGACGAAGAAGATGACGGGAATTCCGCCCTTCGGTCCCAGCTCTCGGTAGGCGTACGTCGTGCCGCCTGCGGTGATCGTCCGGGCGGGTGCCTTCGCGTACGAGGTGACGACTGATTCGTCTCTGTAGTCGGTGTTGCTCATGACGGTTGTTCTCCTTCTGGATGGCTGCTCAAAACGAGCATGCTCAATTATGAGGATACTCAGAAAGATTTGTCAAGCGGGCTTGGCGCACGCTGACGAGGGCGCGTGTCGCCGGACCCTCGGACCCGGGAAATCCGAGTTCCGGCGCGCGACGAGTCACGAAAAGCGACTGGTTGTCCGTACGGAAAGCGACGGGTTGTCCGTCCAGCAGCGTCTCCATATCGCCTGGACGCGTCGCGGTCACGTTGAACAGAACCGCTAGAATGGCAGCAGGGAGCGCCTTTCCTTGGCCGTCGTGTGGATACCGCTGCACGGTTGGCGAGCGTTGAGGGACGACTCCGGTTCGCAGGGTTTCGACCCGGCGGGCCGAGAGGGAGGCCACGTCAGATAGACCGGGGAGGGAACCCTTGTCAACGCAATACCCATCGGCTCAGGAAGCCGACCACCGACAGTACGCATGGCCCGCTGGTGGGCCGTCCGGCTCGTTCGATGAGTTGGTCTCGAGCCGAATGAGCGAAGCCAGATGAGTGCACGCGCCCTCCAGGACAGCTGGGACCGGGTGACGCGGCACGGCGAACAGGTCCCGCTGTACTTCTACTCGCACATCTTCGTGTCGCACCCCGAGGTGCGGTCGATGTTTCCGCTCTCCATGGCTAACCAGCGGGACAAGTTCGTCAGCGCGCTCGGCAGGATCGTCAGCCACGCCGACCGGATCGAGAACGATGCTGACTTCCTGCGACATCTCGGCCGCGATCATCGCAAGTACGCCGTCGTCGCGGAGCATTACAACGCGGTCGGCGCCTCCCTGTGCGCGACCCTGAAGCATTTCCTGGGCTCCGAGTGGGACGAGGAGCTCGCCGCGCAATGGACCGCGGCCTACCAGGTGATCGCGCGGATCATGGTCGAGTCAGCGGAGACGTCCTCCGAGACCAGTCCGGACTGGTGGGAGGCCGAGGTTGTGTCCGTCGAGCGACGGACCCTGGACCTCGCGCTGCTGACGGTCCGGCCCAGGAGCGCGTTCCAGTTCCTCCCCGGCCAGTCGGTGTCGATGGAGATCCCTCAACGCCCCCGGCAGTGGCGCTACTTCAGCCCTGCGAACGCTCCTCGCCACGACGGCTCGATCGACCTGCACATCCAGCAGATCGACGGTGGCCAGGTCAGCACGGCCCTGGTGCGGTCGCTGGAGGTCGGGGACACCGTGAAGCTGGGGGCTCCGGTGGGCGAGCGGCTGACGCGGCGGGCCGGCGACCCGAGCGACCTGCTGATGGTCGCCGGAGGGACCGGACTTGCCCCGCTCCGCGCCGTCATCGAGCAGATCGACCTGGAGTGGCAACGGTCGCACACAGCCCCGCGCGTCCATCTGCTGCACGGCGTACGGATGGCCTGGCACCTGTACGACCGCACGTGGCTGCGAGAGCTGGCCGCGCGGCGGCCCTGGTTCGAGTACACCGAGGTGGTCTCGGACGACCCGTCCCATCCCGGAACGCGCGGCAAGGTCGGCACGGTCGCGGCCCGGCAGGCGCTGCACGGGCGCAGGGCGATGGTGTGCGGTGGCCCGGAGATGGTCGGGCACACCCTGCAGCAGCTGACCGCCGCCGGCATGCACCCCGAGCACATCACGTACGAACACTTCTACTACGCCGCTGCGGACCAGCACAGCGTCGAGGCGCCTTTGACCAGGTCAGGAGACAACAGATGATGAACAGCGACCACCGGGTCTCTTCGCACTACCGGACACCCGGGTCCATCCGGGCCGAGTCGTTCCCCCGTGTGATGAGGGGTTTCGACGCGGAGAAGGTGTACGAGTACCTCGACCTTCTGGCTGACCAGGTGCAAGCCATGGAGAAGGAACTCAGTGACACCCGGGCCGAGCTCAAGCGCGCGCAGGCGGAGCTGTACGACTACGAACACGTGGGTGACCGCGTGAATGAACAGGTCGTCCAGATGTTCAGCCAGGCGCAGCTCGTTGCCGAAGAGATGGTGGACGATGTCAGCCGTGACGCACGCGAGCGCGTCGGCCAGGCACGCGCCCGAGAGCGCGAGATCGTCCAGGAGGCCTTGAACACGGCGGGGGAGCAGGTCCGTTCGTACGCCCGCACGGCTCAGGCCCAGATGCAGGCGATCATGGAGACGTTTGCCAGGGATGTCGACCGACTCGGGAGCACTCCTCTGTCCGCTGACTCGGTCGCCGCGACGCCGTACCCGAACGATCCACCTTTCGGTGACGTGAGCGACCGGGAGGTCCGCTTCCGCAACGGGAGCCGCCCAGACTCTCCGAGCTCCTACTGACGCATGGGGACTCTTGGGAGACGAGTCGCAAGCACGGAGCCGACCGGCGGGACGCCCGGTGCGTCCTGCCCTGCCCACACCGACCCGGTCGGCCAGTCGGCGGGTCTGAGCGCCGGCATCGAGGTGGATCGGGCCGAGGCCGAGGAGTTCCTCGAGCTGTTCCATTTCGAGAACCCCCAAGCAGGGCCGGTCGCGCCGCGGATCGCCGCGGTCATGCGCGAGATCGACATGACCGGCACCTACTGGCACACCCCTGAGGAGCTGGCGTTCGGCGCCCGCGCCGCCTGGCGTAACAACGCACGGTGCATCGGTCGGCTGTACTGGCGCAGCCTGCGGGTGCGCGATCTCAGGAGGGTTTCCGACGCCGCGGGCGTCGCCGGGCACTGCATCGAGCACCTGCGGGAGGCCAACAGGAACGGGAAGATCCGTTCGATGATCAGCGTGTTCGCTCCGGAGACTCCGTTGCAGCCTGCCCCCAGGATCTGGAACGAGCAACTCATCCGGTACGCCGGGTACGGCCCGCCGAACGGGCGTGTCCTCGGCGATCCCCGCTATCGAAGCTTCACGAGCAAGCTGATCCAGCAGGGGTGGCAGCCGCCCGAACCTCGAGGAGCCTTCGACGTGCTCCCGCTCGTCGTGGAGACCGTCGAGGAGGGACCGCGGATGTTCCAGCTCCCGGCCGAGGCCGTGCACGAGGTCCCGCTCGAGCACCCGGAGCTCGCCTGGTTCGCTGACCTGGGCATGCGGTGGCACGCGGTCCCGGTCATCAGCAACAACCGGCTGGTGATCGGCGGCGTCTCCTATCCGGCCGCGCCCTTCAACGGCTGGTACATGGGCACCGAGATCGGGGCCCGCAACCTGGCCGACAGCGACCGCTATGACTTGGTCCCGACGGTCGCGGAACGGATGGGGCTGGACACCTCGGACGAGGCGACCCTGTGGCGCGACCGGGCCCTCGTCGAGATCAACCGTGCGGTGCTGCACTCG
>JAKFBZ010000047.1:0-4652 GCA_036676945.1 Marmoricola sp. | reverse complement strand
CGCTGTGGTGCTCGGACGGTGTGTGCTTCTTCTTTGCCATGGCGATCAGTCCAACGTGACGTAGTCGGGACCGGAGTAGGCGCCGGTCTTCAGTTTCGACCGCTGCATCAGCAGGTCGTTCAGCAAGGTCGAGGCGCCGAACCGGAACCAGTCCGGGTCCAGCCAGTCCCCACCGGCGATCTCGTTGACCATCACCAGGTACTTGATGGCGTCCTTGCTGTGCCGGATCCCGCCGGCCGGCTTGACGCCGACCATCTGGCCGGTGGCCTCGCGGAAGTCGCGCACGGCCTCGAGCATGATCAGCGTCACCGGCAGCGTGGCCGCCGGCTGCACCTTGCCGGTGGAGGTCTTGATGAAGTGCGCCCCGGCCATCATCGCGAGCCAGCTGGCCCGGCGGACGTTGTCGTAGGTCTGCAGCTCGCCGGTCTCGAAGATCACCTTCAGGTGCGCCTTCTTGCACGCCTCCTTGACCGCGACGATCTCCTCGTAGACCTCCAGGTAGCGGCCGGACAGGAACGCACCCCGGTCGATCACCATGTCGATCTCGTCCGCGCCGGCCTCGACGGCGTCGGTCGTGTCGGCCAGCTTGATGTCCATCGCCGCGCGGCCGCTCGGGAACGCGGTGGCGACGGCCGCGACGTTGACGCCGCTGGCGCCGAGCGCCTTCTTCGCGGTGGCGACCATGTCGGGGTAGACGCAGACCGCGGCCGTCGACGGGCAGGTCGGGTCGGTCGGGTCGGGACGCATCGCCTTGGCGGCCAGCGTGCGGACCTTGCCCGGCGTGTCCGAGCCCTCGAGCGTGGTCAGGTCGACCATCCGGATCGCGAGGTCGATCGCGTAGGCCTTGGCCGTGGTCTTGATCGACCGGGTGCCGAGCCCGGCGGCTCGTTGCTCGGCTCCGACCTGGTCGACACCAGGGAGCCCGTGCAGGAAGCGGCGGAGCGCAGCGTCGGAGGCCGTGGCCTCCGCCAGTGAACTCGCCGTTGAGTTCAAGGTCGTCACCTTCGCAGTCTAGGAGCCCCGGGGGACCACGGCTAATCCCGGCGAATCGGATCCGTGCGGCCCGGTCGTAGGGTGGTCCGGTGACCGGAGCCAGCGAGACGATCCCCGAGCAGCGCTACGGCCCGACCTCCGGGTCGGTGATCGGGTTCCTCGGCCTGGGCACCTGCGCGGTCATCGTCGGGATGGCGGTCCTCGACCACCCGACGACGGTGTCGATCCGGGTGGCGATCGCGGCCGTCGGCATCGCGGTCCTGGTGTGGGCCTACCTGCTCCGGCCGCGGATCATCGTCGAGGCCGGCGGTTCCACGCTGGTGCTGCGCAACCCGTTGTCGTCCTGGCACATCCCGCTGGCAGCCGTCCGGGTGGTCGGGGTCAAGACGGTCACGACCGTCAAGACCGAGGACCGCCGTTTCGACGCGGTCGCGGTCGGCTACTCGATGCGCAAGGTCGTACGGGGTCGGACAGCGCCGGCGTCCGGTTCGATGCCCGGGACGCTGGGGGGATCGATCGCCGTACCGTCCGCGGGGCGCGGCCCGGAACCGGCCCGGGACCCCCGTCTCGCCGACCTGGAGATCCAGGCGCTGATGCCCGACCGGATCCTCGCCGCCGCCGACCGGGCCCGGGCGCTGGGCTTCCCGGAGACGCCGATCGAGCGCTCGTACGCCGTCCCGGAGATCGTGCTCCTCGGGCTGACCGTGCTCGCCCTCGTCGCCAGCTACATCGTGGCCTGAGCGGTCAGAGGCCGGCGGCCTTCGCGACGTCGGCCCGGATCGCGTCGAGCCGTCCGACCGCGGCGATCCGTGCCGCGTCGACACCGTCCTCGGCACCGTCCTCGACCGGTACGACGACCTCCAGGTAGCACTTGACCTTGGGCTCGGTGCCGGACGGCCGCACGATCACCCGGGCGCGATCGGCGAGGACGAACCGGAGCCCGTCGGTCGGCGGGAGGTCCGCGGAGCCGGCCGCGAGGTCGTCGAGGCGCAGGACGGCGAGCCCGCCGAGCTCGGTGGGCGACTGGTCGCGCAGCCGCTGCATCGTGGCCGGGATCTCGGCCAGGTCGGAGAACCGGACGCTGAGCTGGTCGGTGGCGTGCAGCCCGTGCTGCCGGGCGATGTCGTCGAGCAGGTCGCGCACCGTGCGGCCCGCCGCCTTCGCCGCAGCTGCGAGCTCGCAGACCAGCAGCAGGGCCGAGACGCCGTCCTTGTCCTTCACGTGCTCGGGGTCCACGCAGTAGCCGAGTGCCTCCTCGTACCCGAAGGCGAGCCCGGGGATCCGGCCGATCCACTTGAAGCCGGTCAGCGTCTCCTGGTGCTCCTGGCCGGCTGCTGCCGCCATCGCGCCGAGCAGGCTGGAGGAGACGATCGACTGGGCGTAGACACCGCGCTTGCCGCGGTTGATCAGGTGCTGGGCGAGCAGCGCACCGACCTCGTCGCCGCGCAGCATCTGCCACCCGTGCGGCCCGGCGTGTGCCGTGTCCCCGACGGGCAGGGCGACCGCGCACCGGTCGGCGTCCGGGTCGTTGGCGACCACGATGTCCGCGTCGACCTCGGCCGCGAGCGCCATCGCCAGGTCCATCGCGCCCGGCTCCTCGGGGTTCGGGAACGCGACGGTGGGGAAGTCCGGATCCGGGTCGGACTGGGCCGGCGGCTCGACGGGAGCCGAGAACCCGGCGAGCTCCAGGACCCGCTGGACGGTCGTACCTCCGACGCCGTGCAGAGGCGTGTAGACGATCCGCAGGTCCCTCGGACCGGGGCCGACCAGCGCGGCGACGGACTGCTCGTAGCGCACCACGATCTCCTCACCGAGCACCGAACCCTCGGGGCCGCGCGGGATGTCGGCCAGGGCGCCGACCGCGGCGATCCGGGTCGCGATCTCGTCGTCGGCAGGCGGCACGATCTGGCTGCCGTCGCCGAGGTACACCTTGTAGCCGTTGTCCTGCGGCGGGTTGTGGCTCGCGGTGACCATCACCCCGGCGACACAGCCGAGGTCCTGGATGGCGAAGGCCAGCAACGGCGTCGGCAACGGCCGGGGGAGCACCAGCGCGCGCAGTCCGGCGCCGGTCATCACGGCCGCGGTGTCGCGGGCGAAGACATCGGAGTTGTAGCGGGCGTCGTACCCGATCACGACCGCGTCGGACGGGGCCGCCCCGTTGTCGAGGAGGTAGCGCGCCAGGCCGGCAGCGGCACGGAGGACCACCACCCGGTTCATCCGGTTCGGACCGGCGCCGAGCGCACCTCGCAGCCCGGCGGTGCCGAACTCCAGGGTGCCCGCGAACCTGTCGGCGAGCTCAGTGCCCGAGGGGCCGTCCAGCCCGGCGGCGATGAGCGCCTCGAGCTCGGCCTTGGTCTGCGGGTCGGGGTCCTCGGCTGCCCACGCACGGGCAGCCGCCAGCAGGTCGTCGCTCATGGGCCGACCTTAGCCCGGCACGGGCGGCTAGCGTGGTGGTCGTGAGCGCCGCCGACTACTCCTTCGCGCACACGATGACTCTTGCCGCGGAGCCGGCCGAGGTCCAGTCGGTCCTGGTCGACCTCGAGTACTTCGGCTCCTGGTGGCCCCAGGTCCGGGCGGTGGCGAGCCTCGGTCCGGACGACGCGCTGGTCGTGTGCCGCTCGGCCCTGCCCTACGACCTCGAGCTGCACCTGCACGCGGTGAGCAGGGAGGCCGATCACCTCGAGGTGGCGATCGACGGGCCGATCCGCGGGAGCGCGCGCTGGCGGCTGACGCCGGTCCCCGGCGGCACCCGGCTCGAGTTCGAGCAGCAGGTGCGCGCCGTGGACCGGTCGTTCGTACTGGCGTCCTACCTCTTCAAGCCGCTCCTGCGGTGGAACCACCAGCGGATGATGCGCGGTGCCGAGGACGGACTGGCGGCCAGGTTCGGCCAGGTGGTCTGAGCCGGCTCAGGCGAGCTTCGCGTCCAGGGTGATCTCGATCGAGAGCGCACCCGACACGGGGCAGTTCTCCTTGGCGTCCGCGGCCAGCTCGAGGAACTTGGCCTCGTCGATGCCCGGGACGGTGCCGACGACGGTCAGCGCCGACTTGGTGATGCCGGTGCCGGGGATGAACGTGACCACGGCGGAGGTCTCCAGGCGCTCGGCGGGGGTCTCGTTGTTGGCCAGTCGAGCCGAGAACGCCATCGAGTAGCAGGCCGAGTGCGCAGCCGCGATCAGCTCTTCGGGGCTGGTCTTGCCGTTCGCCTCTTCGGCACGCGACGGCCAGGAGACCGGGTAGGTGCCGATGCCGGAGGACTCGAAGGTGGTGTCGCCGGAGCCCTCGAGCAGGGTGCCGGACCAGACGGTGGTTGCCTTGCGGTCAGTCATCAGTTTTCTCCTGGGTTGGGTTCAGCCGAGCGCCGCGATCGCGGCGTCGTAGTCGGGTTCGAGGTCGATGCTCTCCACGAGCTGGCTGTGCAGCACGGTGCCGTCTGTGTCCAGCACGACGACGGCACGCGCGAGCAGGCCCTCGAACGCCGAGTCGAGCAGCCGGACGCCGTAGTCGTCACCGAAGGTGGACCGGAACGCCGAGGCGACCCGGACGTCGGTCAGCCCCTCGGCCGCGCAGAAACCACCGAGGGCGAAGGGCAGGTCGAGGGAGACGTTGAGGACGACCGTGTCCTCCAGGCCGGCGGCCAGCTCGTTGAACCGGCGTACCGA
>JAKFBZ010000046.1:0-32521 GCA_036676945.1 Marmoricola sp. | reverse complement strand
GCCATGTCGATCTCGTTGTCGAAGTGGCCGATGTTGCCGACGATCGCCTGGTGCTTCATCTTCTCGAAGTGCTCGACCTTGATGATGTCGAAGTTGCCCGTCGTGGTGATGAAGATGTCGGCGTACTCGACGACCGTCTCGAGGCGCTTGACCTCGTAGCCGTCCATCGCCGCCTGCAGCGCGCAGATCGGGTCGATCTCGGTGATGATCACGCGAGCACCCTGGCCGCGCAGCGACTCGGCCGAGCCCTTGCCGACGTCGCCGTAGCCGCAGACGACCGCGACCTTGCCGCCGATCATCACGTCGGTGCCGCGGTTGATGCCGTCGATCAGGGAGTGGCGGCAGCCGTACTTGTTGTCGAACTTCGACTTGGTGACCGAGTCGTTGACGTTGATCGCCGGGAAGAGCAGCGAGCCCTCCTTGAAGCGGTCGTACAGGCGCAGCACACCGGTGGTGGTCTCCTCGGAGACACCCTTGATGTTGTTGGCGATGTTGGTCCAGCGCGTCGGGTTGTTCTCCAGCGAACGGGCCAGGACGCGCAGCACCTCCTTGTACTCCTCGTTGTCGGTCGAGTCCTGACCGGGAACAGCGCCGGCCTTCTCGAACTCGACGCCCTTGTGGACGAGCAGGGTGATGTCACCGCCGTCGTCGAGGAGCATGTTCGGGCCGACCAGGTTGCCCTCGGCGTCCTTGAAGTCGAAGACCTTCTCGGCCTCGTCCCAGTACTCCGCCAGCGACTCGCCCTTCCAGGCGAAGACCGGGGTGCCCTGCGGGTTGTCGACGGTGCCGTTGCCCACGACGACCGCGGCGGCCGCGTGGTCCTGGGTCGAGAAGATGTTGCAGGTGGCCCAGCGGACCTCGGCGCCGAGGGCGACCAGGGTCTCGATCAGCACGCCGGTCTGGATGGTCATGTGCAGCGAGCCGGCGATCCGGGCGCCCTTGAGCGGCTGGGCGTCGCCGTACGTCGTACGCAGCGAGACGAGGCCGGGCATCTCGTGCTCGGCGAGGGTGAGTTCCTTGCGGCCGAATTCGGCCAGCGAAAGGTCAGCGACCTTGTAATCCATGGTTTCAGTCCTTGCAGGGTTGAGTGACGTTCGAACGAGGTGGAGACAGGCGAAAACCTGTGCAAGGCGTCTGGCCACGATCTCGTGCGCGAGGCGCGGCACTCATAGTAACCAATCGCCGTAGCAGAAGTAGCCGGAACCGGACCAGCCGGGCTTCCTCAGGCGGGGTCGGAGGGTGCGTCGGTGCGCCGGATGTCCGGCTCGATGTAGATCACCCGGGCGGTCGGCTCGGCCGCGCGGGCGGCCGCCTCGGCGGAGTCGATCGCCGCCGCGACGTCCTGGGCCGAGTCCGCCGCCGTCACGGCGACCTTGACCCCGACGAGCAGTTCCTCGGGGCCGAGGTGCAGCGTGCGCATGTGGATGACCGAGTCGACGCCGTCGGTGCCCTCGATCGCGTCCCTGATCCGGACCTGGGCAGCCGGGTCGGCGGCCTCACCGAGGAGCAGGCTCTTGGTCTCGAAGCCGAGCACGATGGCGACGACGACCAGCAGGAGGCCGATCATCACCGTGCCGATCACGTCGAAGATCAGGTTCTCGGTGATCAGCGCCAGGCTCACCCCGAAGAGCGCGAAGACGAGGCCGAGCAGCGCGGCGAGGTCCTCGAGCAGGATCACCGGCAGTTCCGGCGACTTGGCGCGCTTGACGAACCGGGCCCACGACGCGTCGCCGCGCACCTTGTTGGACTCGACGATCGCGGTCCGGAACGAGAACGACTCGATCACGATGGCGAGCGCGAGGACCGCCAGCGGGACCCACCACCACTGGCCGTCGAGGTCGCCCATGTCACCCGGGTGCTCCTTCACCTCGTGCCACTTGTGGTACGCCTCGTAGAGGGCGAACAGGCCGCCGACCGAGAAGAGCACGATCGAGACGATGAACGAGTAGATGTAGCGCTCCCGGCCGAAGCCGAACGGGTGCTCCGGGGTCGCGGCGCGCTTCGAGCGCTTCCCGCCGACCAGGAGCAGGACCTGGTTGCTCGAGTCGGCCAGCGAGTGGATCGCCTCGGCCAGCATCGAGGACGAGCGGGTCAGGGCGTAGGCCATGAACTTCAGGGCCGCGATGCCCAGGTTCGCGCACAGCGCCGCGACGACTGCCTTGGTTCCACCTTCGGTCGACATGGGCCGAAGCCTAGAGGAGACCGGCCCCGGGGCTGAGGCTCAGGTCTCCGACAGTCCGACCCGGAGGTACTGGGCGGCGAAGGTGCCGGTGGCCAGCAGCGAGGCGTAGCGCGCGACCGCGCTGGAGCCGGTGGCGTTCACCCGCTCGGTCCGGACCCCGTGCCCGTCGGCCGCCTCGGTGAGCCGGTCCCGGGTCTCGGCCGCGACCGGGTCCGGGGTGCCGTCGTCGAGGATCAGCAGTGACGGCCGCACGTCGGCGTCCTCGTCGGCGAACGGGTCGGCGAACACGTCGGCCTGCGGGACCGCGGCGAGGACCGGCAGCAGGTGCTCGGCATCTGCCGCGAGTGCGGCCCGGCCGGTGGCCCGGCGCAGCGACTCGGCGATCCGGCGGGCCGCACGGGCGGAGAGGACGGTCCCGCCCCAGAGCAACGGACTGGTCTCGGCGATCCCGCTGGCCAGCAGCTTCGCCGGGTTCACCGCCAGGTCCCGGAAGGGGCTGCAGCTCACCGCGACGTCGTCGAGGGCGACGGCGACCGCGTCCGGGTCGGTCTCCGGGCCGAGGCCGAGTTGGTCGAGGAGCTCGAGCATCACGACCGCGGTGGCGAGCTGGTCGCCGGTGACGGTCGGGAGCAGGGTGGAGTAGCGACCCGGGACGTGCCGCGCGACCAGGGACTCGGCAGGACTGGCGACCACCAGCGGGCACCCCCGGCGTACCGCCTCGGCGACTCCCGCCGCGGTCCCCGGGTCGGTCCCGTCGGGAGCCAGCACGACCACCAGGTCGAGGGCGCCGGCCCAGCCGGGCAGACCGGCACCCGGCCAAGCCACGAACGGCACCGGGCAGGTCGGTTCGAGCACGGCGCGCAACAGGCGCGAGTCGGGACCGGCCGCCACCACGGCGCGCGGCGGCGCCCCGGAGAGCAGGTCCACCGCGGCGGCGATCGGCTCGGCGGCCGAGACCGATTCGCGACGCACCCGAGCTCCCGCCTCCGCGAGCTGGCGCAGGTCGGCGTCCGCGCGACGCAGTGCGTCCTCGTCGTCGAGCAGGCCGTCGTCGAAGACCATGGTCAGCTCGGCTTGCGGGCCTCATCGACCAGCAGGACCGGGATGTCGTCCTTGACCGGGTAGGCCAGGCCGCAGCCGGTGCACACCAGCTCCGAGGCCGCGTCGTCGACGGCGAGGCTGGCGTGGCAGGCGGGGCAGGCGATCAGTTCGAGCAGGTGCTCATCGAGGTTCATCAGGTCTCCCGGTTCAGGCGCGGATCTGGGCTAGTACTTCGTCGCGGATCCGACGCATCGTCTCGTCGTCCGCTCCCTCGGCATTGAGCCGCAGCAACGGTTCGGTGTTGGACGCCCTGACATTGAACCACCAGTCGTCGTGCAGGACCGAGAGGCCGTCGAGGTGGTCGAGGGTGACTCCGGGCCGGCTCCCCCACTCCGCTTCGATGCGGGCCACGGCCGCCTGCTGATCGGTCACCTCGGAGTTGATCTCACCGCTGGCCACGTGCCGCGAGTACGGCGCGAGCACCTCCGAGAGCGGGGCGTCGGTCTCGGCCAGCGCGGCCAGCGCGTGCAGCGCGGCCAGCATCCCGGAGTCGGCGCGCCAGAAGTCGCGGAAGTAGAAGTGGCCGGAGTGCTCGCCGCCGAAGATCGCGTCCGTCTCGGCCATCGTGGCCTTGATGAACGAGTGGCCCACGCGGGTCCGCACCGGCTTGCCGCCCAGCTCGGTGACGATCTCGGGCACCGCGCGCGAGGTGATCAGGTTGTGGATGATCACCGAACCCGGCTGCTTGGCGAGCTCCCGGGCCGCGATCAGCGCGGTCAGCACGCTCGGGCTGACCAGGTCGCCCTTCTCGTCGACGAGGAAGCAGCGGTCGGCGTCACCGTCGAAGGCGAGGCCGATGTCGGCACCGGACTCACGAACGGCGGCCTGCAGGTCCACCAGGTTGGCGGGCTCGATCGGGTTCGCCTCGTGGTTCGGGAACGTCCCGTCGAGCTCGAAGTACAGCGGGACGATCTCCGCGTCGATCCGCCCGAGGACGGCCGGGGTGGTCAGACCGCCCATGCCGTTGCCGGCGTCGACCGCGACCTTGAGGTGGCGGCCGGAGACCGGTGCCAGCTTCAGCAGGTACGACGCGTACTCGGCCAGCAGGTCCTGCTCGTCCAGGGTTCCCGGCGTCTCGGCGACCAGGGTCTCCCCGGACGCGACCCGGTCCCGGATCTCGGCGAGGCCGGTCTCCATCCCGATCGGCTGCGCGTGCGTCCGGCACATCTTGATGCCGTTGTACTGCGCCGGGTTGTGGCTCGCGGTGAACATCGCCCCCGCACGACCCAGATGTCCCGAGGCGAAATAGAGCCCGTCGGTCGAGGCGAGCCCGATCAGGGTGACGTCGGCACCGGCCGCCATCGCCCCGTCGGCGAACGCGCGCGCGAGCTCCGGCGAGGACGGCCGCATGTCGTAGCCGACGACGACCGGCTCGGCGCCGATCACGGCGACGAACGCATTGCCCACACGGCGGACGAGATCGGCGTCGATCTGATCGGGAACGGTTCCGCGGACGTCGTAGGCCTTGAAGATGAGGTTCAGGTCGATCGACATGGGGCGAACCCTAGTCCGCGTCGCCGGACGGGCTATTCGGGGGTCGTCGGGCGAAATAGCGTCGTCAGGCGTGGTGCATGGCAAGGCGGAGGAGGGAAGGCGACCTTCAGCGGAGCGCCAGCGGAGCGGTCGTCGACCGACGACAACGCAGCCAGGCGCCGCGGATGGCGACGCTAGTCGCTCGACTCGTCTCTGAGGATGCGGAGATGCCCCTTGCGGGCGACCTCGCGGGTCGAGAACGGCTCCCGGGAGACCGGCACCGGACGCGGCTGTGCCGCCTCGCGGACGGCGTCGGCGAGCGCGAGCAGGTCGTCGGAGGAGTGCGCGTGCGGGTCGTCCTGGACCAGGCGCAGCACCTCCCACCCACGGGGCGCGCTGAGGCGCTCGCTGTGCTCTTCGCAGAGGTCGTAGGCGTGCGGCTCGGCGTACGTCGCCAGCGGTCCGAGGACGGCGGTCTGGTCGGCGTACACGTAGGTGAGCGTGGTCGCGGCGGGACGCCCGCAGGCGGTGCGCGAACATCGACGGAGCAGACTCACGCGGCCGAGGCTACAACGTGGCCGGCGGCACTCCGATTAGGCTCGCGGCGTGGCCGACACCCCGTCGGAGTCCCCGGACTCCCCTGACTTCCCGGACTTCGCCGTCGAGCCCGTCCCGGCCGCCGGGGGTTCTGCTGCCGGGCGTCGCACCCGGACCCGTCGGCTGCGTGACCGGCACGGCAGGGGCGCCCGTGGTCCCGCCCTCCGGCCGAGCCCGCTGGCCCCGGACGGCGTCCCCGCTGCCCGGACCCGCGCCGAGCGTTTCGACGACACCGCGCTGCGGGTGATGCGCGCCGTGGTCAGCCGCTGGACCGCCGAACTCGGCAACGTGGAACTCGCGGTGGAGGAGGTGCCGGTGCTGCCGTCCGGCTGGTCGGACGCCTCGGTCCCGCTGGCCGCGTTCGTCGCGGGTACGGCGGACTCGGCGCCGCGGCTGGTGCTGTTCCGCCGACCGCTCGAGCACCGCGCCGAGGGCGCCGTCGAGCTCGAGGTGCTGCTGCTGACTGTCGTGGTCGAGCAGCTAGCCGACGTCCTCGGGATCCCCGCCGAGGACGTCCATCCCGGCTACGAGGCCGACTGAGCCGGACCCTCCGCGTCCTTGATCACCAGCCGGGCCGGACCACCGGAAGCCGGATCGAGCGGATCGCGGGAGCGACGCCGGCGGTGACCAGGCCGGTGGCGGCGTTCGTGCTCAGGCCCGCGACCACGTTCGCCGAGGACGACGCGAGCCGCAGGTAGGACAGTTCGACGCCGAGTTTCACAGCGACGCTGGTCTGCGCGGGCACGTCGATCGTCCGCTGCAGGATCCGCTGCGCCTTGGCGTCGTACCCGACGAGCGTGACGCTGCCCGCCTTGCCCAGCGAGGACAGCACCAGCTGCCGGCCGTTGCCGGTCGGGATCGCGACCGCGGTCGCGCCCCGGATCGGCCGCACCCCGCCGGCGAACGCGATGTCGTTGTCACGGGAGACGCGCACGGTGGCCGTCAGCGGCCCGGTGCCGAGGACCCGGATCGCCACCGGCGTGCCGTTGAAGACGGCGCCCAGCGCGATCGTCCGCACCGACTTCGGCGGCACCGTGACCGGCAGGATCCCCTCGGGCTCGTACGTGCTCCCCGAACCGATCACCTCGATGCTGGCCACCGCCTCGATCTCGCCCGGGTTCACCACGAGCAGCGTCGCTCCGGCCGGCCGCGACGGCAGGCCCGCCAGCGTGATCTCCTTCGAGGGCAGCGTCGTGGCCGGCAGCCATTCGCGGACCCGCTTGCCGACCGAGCCGGGCGAGAAGGTGTCCGACGCGGAGACGGCGACCAGGCCGCGGCGGGCGGTGACGTTGACCGCCAGTTCGCCGACGGTCGGCGCGACCGCGGCGAGGTCGACGGTGGTCGTGGCGCCCCCGGCGAGCGTGACGCCGTGCAGTCCCGGCGCGGTCACCTGACCGCTGGGACCGTAGACGTCGATGTCCAGCACGGCCGCGCCGGTGCGGGGGTTGGTGATCGTCAGCACCGTGTCATGGGTGACCGAGGCGCCGCCCGCACCCACGAACCACCAGCGGGCGTGGGCTTCGGGGCACGGCAACCAGGCGGCCCAGCGAGCGGACGACGCCTGCTCAGCGGTGAACGCTCCCCGGGCGAGTTCGCGATCGACCTCGACGACGACCGGCGCCGACGCCTTCACGGTGCGACCGGGGCCGGAGACGATCGTCCCGCGCCGGACCTCGGTGCCGGGCAGCTTCGCGTCGCAGACGAAGGTGCGCTGGTCGAGGGTGATCCGGGAGACCTCGTCGACGGGCGCCCCGATCCCCCGCGGCGTGGTGCCCGCCAGCGCCAGCATGCCGGCGGTGAGGGCGACCACCATCAGTCCGAGCACGGCGGGACGGCCGGTGGCGCTCACCTGCACCCGCGACCGTCGGCCCGGGGTCCGGTCCGGGGTCTGGGCACTCATCGGCGCCTCCGTTCGGGAGCGGCGAGGACCAGGCAGGTCAGCAGCGCGACGATGTCGATCAGCACCCACAGCGGCCGCAGCAGGGCCTTGCTGTCGTCGAGCGACTCCAGGGTCGGGTCCGGCTGGACGACCCAGGCCCGCGATCCCGGGGCCGGCGCGCTGGCACCGCCGAACCCGGCCGCGGCGTCGAACCCACCGCTGACGGCGTCGGAGACCGGAGCCGGCGCGTACACGTACTTCACGCCGTACGACGCGAGCAGCTCGGCGTCGTCGGGGCGTGCCGAGGAGAGCAACCGCTCGACCAGCGCCCGGAACTCCGGATCCGGCTCGGTCAGCTCCAGGACGCCGTCGTCGCCGAGACGCTGCGGACCGGACCTGAGCACCTGGTACTGGATGCCGGCGCGCAACCCGCCTTCGAGACGGAGCACGCCGGTGGTGTCGTTGCCGCGAGCGAGCTCCTGCATGTACGTCGGGATCTCGGTCGACTCGGCCCGCTCGATCGGCCCGTCGTCACCGTGCATCACCCACCAGCCGACGCCGAGGACCGGTGCGGCGAGTGCCAGCACCGCCACGACGGCCGCGATCGGCTGCCGCCAGGTGAAACTCGCCTCGGAGATGTAGCGGGTGATCCCGTCGGCCGCCATCGCGGCGGCCACGATGAACCCTGCCTGCACCAGCAGGAGCAGGAACCCGGGCCACGGCCGGAACTCCAGCGGCAGGCCCGGCAGCGTGACCGGAACGCGGGACGCGGCGGCCAGGACCACAGACGCGGCCAGGATCAGGACCCAGATCTGGAGCACCCGCGGACGGGTGTCGGGGCGGAGGAAGGCGACCAGGGCGGCGAGCGGCAGGCCGATGCTGATCCAGCCCGGCGCGGAGCCGGGACCCCCGGCGCGTCCGAGGACGAGGTCCACGAGGTCGGGATCGAGCGGGATCGCCGCGGCGCTGCCGGCCTCGACCAGCCAGGCACCGGGCGCCGCGATCGTGGCGATCGCCCAGGGCAGCACCAGCAGCAGCGGCATCCCGACCACGACGGCGATCTCGCGGCCGCGGCCGCGCAGTCCCCCGCCGACCGCGGCGAAGAGGACCACGACGATGAGCACGAGGAAGGCCGGCGGGACGAAAGCGATCAGCAGTCCGGCGCCGAAGGCCGTGCGCCAGGCGGCACGCCAGCGGCGTACCGAGGCCGGCTGGTCCTTGCCCGCGGCGGCGTCGGTGCCGGGCTCGGGATCGGTGGCACCCAGGCCGAGGGCGGCGACGGCGACCCACGGCAGGATCATCGCTCCGACGACGGTGCCGATCCGGCCCTGGGCGACCGCGCCGCTGACCACAGGCAGCAACGCGTAGGTCGCCGCGCCCCAGACGGGGGCCCAGTTGCCGGTCGTGACCCGGCGCAGGAAGCGGTGCGCGCCGAGGAAGCCGATCGGGACGACGAAGACGAACAGCACGGTGACCAGCAGCCCGACCTTGCCGACCAGCAGGGTCGCCACGAACGCCAGCGGGAACAGGTACGCCGGTCCGGCGACGTCGGTCCCGGTGCCGAGAGTGTGCCGCCAACTGCTCCACACGCTCCACCAGTGCCCGACGTCGTCAGGCACCGGGAGCAGGGCGCCGCCGTGCAAGGGGCCGCTGCCGAAGAGGGCACTGCCGGCGACGAACGAGAGCACGACCGCGCCGAGGAGCGCCCACAGCGCGGGGAGCCGCACCATCCTGGCCAGCAAGGGGGTCTCCCCGGTCGTCCCGGGCGGACGGCGCCGGTCGGCCTGGTCGCGGATGCTGTGACCAACGGCGAGGCCGACGTCGGTGACGTAGTCGAGCCCGTGCCGGTACGGCAGCCAGAACGGCGCGAGTAGCGGACGGACCGCCTTGTGCGGCACGGTCGCGCTGTCGGCCCGGCCGCGACGCGCGCGGAGCACCCGGCCGGGATGGGTGAAGACCTCCAGGAGCGCGGCGATCTCGTCGGCGGCCTCGCCGGGCGCGCGCACCAGCAGCAGGCCGAGCGCGCGGAGCAGGCCGCCGAGCAGCATCCGCAGGGAACGGAACGGGATCGTCCAGGCCGGGCTGTTGACCAGGAGCGTGTACTGAGCGCCCTCGCGCTCCTGCCGACCGGGGTGGTCGACGAGGACGGCGTCGCGACGACCGCGCCGGGACGCCTCGACGTGGAACATCACCGCGTCGGGGACAACCCGGGTGCTGTGCCCGGCACGTGCGACCCGCCAGCCGAAGTCCAGGTCGGTGCCGAAGACGGGCAGGTACTGGTCGAGGCCGACCTGCTCCAGCACGGTCCGCCGCACCAGCATGCCGGCGGTGTTGACCGCGAGCACCCGGCGCGGTTCGTCGTGCTGGCCCTGGTCGTACTCGCCGCGTTCGAGCCCGGTCTCACGCTGCCCGGTGCCGGTCAGCGTGACGCCGACCTCCAGGAGCCGCTTGAGCGAGGGCCATTCGCGCTGCTTCGGCCCGAGCGCGGCGACCTCGGCGGGCGTGGCCTCGGCGGCGGCCACCATCACCTCGAGGCACTCGGGGGCCGGCTTGGAGTCGTCGTGAAGCAGCCAGACCCATTCGTCCGGCTCGGCCGGGGGCAGACTGGCGAGCGCGACCCGGACCGATTCGGCGTACGGCGTCCGAGGGTCCAGGTGCAGCACAGCGGAGCCGAGCGCGGCCTCGACGATCGCGACCGAGTCGTCGGTCGAACCGGTGTCGACCGCGACCAACCGGTCGGGCAGGCGGGTGGAGGAACGAAGTCCGTCGATCACCGCGGGTAGCCAACGTGCGCCGTTGTGGCTGACCAGGAGCGCAGTGACCTTCACGAGGGGTCAGCCTAGGTGGTGCGTGGGCAGGCCCCGCACGCGGTGGACAAGGTCAGGTCCTGACGTCGTCAAACGTGGTGCCTGGCAAGGCGGAGGAGCGAAGGCGTCCTTCAGCGGAGCGCAGCGGAGCGGACGTCGAGTCGACGACAACGCAGCCAGGTGCCGCGTTTCACGACGTCAGACGGCGCGCTTCTTGAGCTTGCGCCTTTCCCGTTCGGACAGGCCGCCCCAGATACCGAAGCGCTCGTCGTTGCCGAGGGCGTATTCGAGGCAGTCGCCCCGGACGTCGCAGGTCAGACAGACGCGCTTGGCTTCGCGGGTGGACCCGCCTTTCTCGGGAAAGAATGCTTCGGGGTCGGTCTGCGCGCACAAGGCGCGCTCCTGCCAACCAGCCTCGTCGCCGTCCCCCGGGAGCAGATAGAGCTCGCGCACGATGTTCCCCTTCGACCCTGCGACCCTGACGAGCCGCGTTTTCACTGTGGGGTGATCTTCCTCACCGACGCGAGTCGGAGTTGAAAACCACACTGATGTGATTACATGCCTGTCGTACCCCTGAAGTCAAGCCCTGGTCTGGTACAGAAGTCCGACCTCCCTCCGTCCGCGATTCACGCGGGGGCCACACTTCTCCCATGACTTCGGCTCCCCAGCGCCCGCTCCCCCGTCGCGTCACCGTCCTCTCGGGCGGCGTCGGCGGGGCCCGTTTCATCCAAGGCGTGCTGCGGCTGGTCGAGCGCAGCGGCGCGGACACCGAGGTCACCGTCATCGCGAACACCGGCGACGACCTGTGGCTGCACGGGCTCAAGGTGTGCCCCGATCTGGACACCGTGATGTACACCCTCGGAGACGGCATCGACACCGAGCGCGGCTGGGGCCGGGTCGACGAGACCTGGCACGCCAAGGAGGAGCTCGCGGCGTACGGCGTCGAGCCGACCTGGTTCGGCCTGGGCGACCGCGACCTGGCGACCCACCTGGTCCGCACCCAGATGCTCGACGCCGGGTTCGCGCTGTCGGCGGTCACCGAGGCGTTGTGCAAGCGCTGGCTCTCGCCCGTCTACGGGGCGGGCGTCCGCCTGCTCCCGATGTCCGACGACCGGATCGAGACCCACGTGGTCATCGACGACCCGGACTCCGGCGAGCGCAGGGCCGTGCACTTCCAGGAGTACTGGATCAAGCACCAGGCGAGCGTCCCGGCGTACTCCGTGGTGCCGATCGGGGCCGAGAAGGCCGTCCCGGCGCCCGGAGTGCTGGACGCGATCACCGACGCCGACGTCGTCATCGTCCCGCCGTCGAACCCGGTGGTCTCGGTCGGCACCATCCTGGCCGTTCCGGGCGTCCGCGAGATCCTGCGCTCGACCACGGCACCTGTCGTCGGTGTCTCCGGGATCGTCGGCGGCGACCACGTCCGCGGCATGGCCCGGCAACTGCTCGGCATCCTCGACGTGGAGGTCTCCGCCGCCGGGGTGGCCGAGCACTACGGCGCCCGGAAGAACGGCGGCGTGATCGACGCCTGGTTGGTCGACACCGTCGACGCCGGGCTCGTCGGCCGGATCGAGGCCGCCGGGATCAGCGCGCGGGCGGTGCCGTTGATGATGTCCGATCACGACGCCACAGCGGACATGACCGCGGCCGCCCTGGACCTGGTCGGCCTGTGAGCGGAGCGGGCCCGGGTTTCGAGGTCGTCGCTCCGGACGGCATCGGCGAGGTGACCGAGGGGACCGATCTGGCCGCGCTCGCGCTGCCGCACCTGCGCGACGGCGACGTCCTGGTGCTGACCAGCAAGGTGGTGAGCAAGGCCGAGGGCCGGGTGGTGCGCGGTGACCGCGAGGAGGCGATCCGCGAGGAGACCGTCCGGGTCGTCGCCCGGCGCGGGCCGACGAGCATCGTCGAGAACCACCTCGGCCTGGTGATGGCCGCCGCCGGGATCGACGCGAGCAACGTCGCCGCCGGCTGGCTGGTCCTGCTCCCGGTCGATCCGGATGCCACGGCCCGGGCGATCCGCTCGGCCCTGCAGGAGCGCGCCGGCCTGAACGTCGCGGTCGTGATCACCGACACCGCCGGCCGTGCCTGGCGCCACGGCCAGACCGATCTGGCGATCGGCGCCGCCGGCCTGGAACCGCTCGAATCGTTCGAAGGCCACGTCGACGGGTACGGCAACCCGCTCGCCGTGACCGCCCCCGCCGTCGCCGACGAGATCGCCGCCGCGGCCGAACTCGTCACCGGCAAACTCGGCGGCCGCCCGCTGACGGTCGTGCGCGGGCTGGACGCACGCGTCCTCCCGGTCGGCCAGAACGGCCCCGGGGCCCGGGTCCTGGTCCGCGAGACCGGCACCGACATGTTCGGCCTGGGCAGTCGTGAAGCGGTCGTCGCGGCCCTGGCCGGTTCCCAGCAGGAGGCCTTCGGCGCGCCGGCCGGAGCACCGGACCTCCTCGACGCCCTGACCGCCTGCGGCTTCGCCGGGCACCTGACCGGGCCTGCGGCGATCGAGGTCGACGCCGATCCCGCGGACCGTCGCCTGCACGCGCTGGTGCACGCGTTCGGCTGGCAGCTGGCGGGCTCTGTGCCAGGATCCGGTGACGGATCCCGGGACCCGGGCACGCAGCTTGTCCCGCTTTCGTAGACTGCCCCCGATCCGCCCGACGGCTCGCCCGCGAGTCCCGGTCCGCGCCTGACCCCGACCTGACGCCGGCATTCACTGACGAAAGAGCAGCCTGTGGCCAAGAAGAACCCGAAAGACATCGAGCGCCGTGCCCTGGTGGAGAAGATGCGCCAGGAGCAGGCCCGCAAGGAGAAGCGGCGGAGTCTGCTCATCCTCGGCGGTTGCATCGTCGTCGTTCTCGGCCTGCTCACCGCCGCGCTGATCCCGTACCTGAAGGACCAGGCCGACAAGAAGGAGATCAAGAACACCGAACTGGCCAAGCTCGGTGTCTCCCGATCTGCCGCGGACTGCGACCCGATCAAGACCGAGTCCGCCGAAGGCAGTGGCGACCACAAGGCCACCGGCACGTCGATCCCGTACGACGAGGCGCCCCCGGCGTTCGGCCCGCACTGGCCGAACTTCCTGCAGGGCTCCGAGATCCGGAACATGTACACGCCGGAGGACCGCCCCGAGCTCGAGCGGATGGTGCACAGCCTCGAGCACGGGCACACCTTCCTCTGGTACGACGACACCATCAAGGCAGGCAGCCAGGAGTACAAGGACCTGGAAGCCATGGCGACCAAGCTCGCCGACAACCCGTGGTTCAACATCGTCCCGTGGAAGAGCAGCGACGGTGACCCGTTCCCCGAGGGCAAGCACGTGGCGCTGACCCACTGGACCGGTCCCGACAAGCAGACCGGTGTCTGGGAGTACTGCGGGAAGCCGAGCGGCGAGGTCGTCGCCGAGTTCGACGAGAAGTACACGAAGGACAACGCGCCGGAACCCGGCGCCCCCTGATCCTCCGAACGACGCAGCGCGGACGCGCCGAACCTGATCAGGTCAGGTCGGCGCGTCCGTTCTGCTTGAGGCTCTCCACGATCGCCTTCACGTCCTGGGCGTAGGCGGTGGAGGTGACCAGCAACGCGTCACCGGTGTCGACGACGACGACGTCGTCGAGGCCGAGGACGGCCACGGTCCGACCGCTCATCGGTACGACGAGCCCGGACGCGTCCTTGGCCAGCACCAGGCCGGCGTCACCGAGGACCTTGACCCCGTCGGCGGCGCCGAGCAGGGTGCTCAGCGCCTCGAAGTCGCCGATGTCCTCCCAGCCGAACGATCCCGGGACGACCGCGACCCGACCGGCCGCCGCGGCCGGCTCGGCGACGGCGTGGTCGATGGCGATCTTGGTGAGGCCCGGCCAGATCTCCTCCAGGCGGGACGGGTCGGCGGCGATCGCGCGGACCCCCGCGGCGAGGTCGGGGTGCTCGACGGCGAGGAGCTCGAGGATCACGCTCGCCCGGGCGACGAACATGCCCGCGTTCCAGCGGTACTCCCCCGAGGCGACGTACGCCGCGGCCGTCACGGCGTCCGGCTTCTCGACGAACGAGGCCACCGCGTGCGCCGTGGCGAAGTCGGCCAGCCGGTCCCCGAGCCGGATGTAGCCGAAGCCGGTGGACGGGCTGTCGGGTTCGATCCCGATGGTCACCAGCAGTCCCGTCCGCGCGACCGCGGCCGCCTCCCGCACGCAGGCGCGGAAGGCCTCGGCGTCGGCGATGACGTGGTCGGCGGCGAACGATCCCATCACCGCGTCCGGGTCGCGGCGCTCGATCAGCGCAGCGGCCAGGCCGATCGCGGCCATCGAGTCGCGAGGGGTCGGCTCGGCGACCACCTGCTCTGCCGGGAGGTCGCTCAGCTGTCCGCGCACGGCATCCTGGTGGGCGACTCCGGTCACGACCATCAGCCGCTCCCCGACCAACGGCTCCAGCCGGTCGTACGTCGCCTGCAGCAGCGTCCGGCCCGTCCCGCCGAGGTCGTGCAGGAACTTCGGCGAGCCGGCCCGGGACAGCGGCCACAGCCGCGTCCCCGCGCCACCCGCCGGTACGACGGCCCAGAGGTTGTCATCCATGCGGCGAATGCTCGCACGTGAGCCCGGTCTGAAGGCCACCGGGTTTCGACGGGCCCGACCCTCGTTACGGTGACCCCGTGACGACCTTCCCCGACCTCCTGGCCCGCCGCCTCCGCACCGACCCGGCGCAGCCGTTCGTGACCTACTACGACGACGCGAGCGGGGAGCGGACCGAGTTGTCGGTGGTGACGTATGCGAACTGGATCTCGAAGACGGCGAACCTGTTCGCCGACGAGCTGATGCTGGACCCGGGTGAGGCGATCCGGATCGAGCTGCCGACGCACTGGCTGGGTGCGGTGTTCGCCGGAGCGGTGCTGGCGTGCGGGCTGGTGCTGAGCGAGGACGCCGAGGTGGCCGTCGTCGGACCGGACGGCCTGGAGACCGGGCTCGATAGGGGGGCCGGGACCGTGCTGGCGACCGCCCTGCATCCGTTCGCGACCCGCTTCCCCGAGGGCGTGCCTCCCGGGGTCATCGATCACGGCACTGTCTGGGCCGGGCAGAGCGATGTCTTCTCGCCGGTAGGACCGGCCGATCTGGGCACACCGGACCCGGACGACCGCCGGGTGCTGACTGATCTGAACCCGCTGTCACCGACAGGCACCGCGCTGCTGGTCGGGCTGCTCGCCGGCGCAGGATCGCTGGTCCTGGTCGGCCACCCTGAAGGGGAGCGATGGCCCGCTCACTCCCAGAGCGAGCGGGCCACCGCGGTCCTGCGGTCGGATCAGCCGATCAGCTGATATCCGGCGTACCCGTTTGCCACCCACACCCGCGGCGAGAAGCCGCCGGATGTCTTCCCCGGGAGCAACCAGAGAGTGCCGGTTCCCTTTTCCCTGGCCAGGAGATCCGCCACCCCGTCCCCGTCGGCGTCACCGACGCCGGCGTAAGAGTCATAAGAGGTGACCACCGGGCCGTTCGCCGCCCGCAGGGCGGTACCCAGATCACTTCCCGACAACGGCACGAAGGTGCGGTCCGTCGAGGTGAACGTCGCTCCACGGGGTGACCACGCGGCACTCCCGATCTGGTTGAACGTTCGCAGTGATGCTGGGGCAAGCATGGGCAGTTTGAACGCTTTGAGGCCGGCGCCGGGGAACACGAGCATCGGCCCGGTCCCGATCCGGCCCATCAGGTCCGGGTACCCGTCGCCGGTGATGTCACCGACTGCGGCCAACCGGGTGATGGGCGCCCAGCCGTTCCCGAGGGAGCGGCCACGTCCGAACTTCCCGTTGCCGAGTCCGGGACGGAGGACGAGTCTGTTGTCGGACTGTTCGCGGGTGACCAGGTCCGCGTGACCGTCACGGTCCCAGTCGCCGACATTGAGGACCTGGGTCGCGCCCGGGACGAGCAGGTTGGTCCTGACCCGCGACCCGATGTTGCGGCGGCCGTTGTTGGCGAGGACCGCGAGGCGACCGTCCGAGGTCTTGCCGACCAGGTCGAAGGCGCCGGTGCCGAGCATCGAGGCGCCGGTCAGCTGACCGAGCCCGGACGCGTCGGTGAACGGGCCCCAGGCCTGTCCGAGGCGCCCGGTGCCGGTGCCGGAGTACAGCGTCACGAGTCCGGTCGCGTAGCGGACCGCGACGTCCGGCCGGCCGTCGCCGGTGGAGTCGGCGCCGGCGGCCAGGCCGGTGACCGTCGAGGGGAGCTTCGCCATCACCAGCGGCGTCCCGAACGACGTCGTGGCGGTGGTGCCGCCCTTGCCCGGGAAGTAGATCAGCGAGTTGTCCCCGCGCAGCCCGATCAGGTCGGTCCGGCCGTCCTTGTTCAGGTCGGCCGCGGCGGTGTAGGTGTAGCGCCAGGTCGAACGCAGCACCGTCGCCGGAGCGAACGTCCCCGTCCCGGTCCCCCGGTGCAGCTTCAGCGCTCCGGTACGGCGGTCCCGGCTGATCACGTCGTTGCGGCCGTCACGGTTCACGTCACCGGCAGCCACGATCAGGTTCGAGGTCTTGAAGTCGTAGCCGCCCGCCCAGGCCTTGGAGCTGACGTGACCGCGACCGTCGCTGCGGAAGACCCGGGCGTACCCGGACGCGGCGGTCTTGGCGAGCACGTCGCCCTTGCCGTCACCGGTGACGTCACCCAGAGCCGTCACCAACGACATCGCACCCCACGGACCGGCGTTGAGCACGGCAGGGTCGTACCCGAGGACACCCCCGGTCGGAATGATCGTGATCGAGCCGTTCGAGCTCTTCGCCGCGAGGTCCGGCCACGGCAGCCCGGTCATGTTGCGCCGCGCCGGGAAGTCGATCGCGGGCTGGCGCACGGCCGCGAGCGGCTCGGCCGTCGGCAACGGCGTGCCGGCCGGGGCCGCCAGCGGCACCATCTGGGCCGGGTCGGTCGGCGTCGTCGGAGCCGTCGGAGTGGTCGGGACGATGCCGGTGTTCTGGATCTGCTGGGCGGCGACGCGGACCGCCGGGATCTTCGCGTACAGGTAGCGACCCGGGCAGGCGGTCTGGCCGACGTCGCGGTGGCCGTTGATCGCGCGCAGGTAGCGGTCCTTCACCCAGACCTTGGCGGCGTCGGCGCGGATGTTGTACAGCGAGAGCTTCCACGCGAAGAGCCGGGCGTAGGCGTCCACCACGGCCTGCGGCGGCTGGGCGATGTCGAAGTTGCCGATCGCCGACATCGCGAAGGCGTACTCGTTGTAGCCCAGCGTGTGTGCGCCGACGACGGCACGGGCGACGCCGCCGTACCGGCCCTCCCAGATCCGGCCGAACCGGTCGACCAGGTAGTTGTAGCCGATGTCGCTCCAGCCGCGGGACTGGGTGTGGTACGCGTAGATGCCGCGGAGCAGCGCCGGCACCTGGGCCGCGCTGTAGTCGTTCGCGTTCACGGTGTGGTGGATGAACCCGGCCTTGACGGTGCCGTAGCGCAGTGAGCTCTTGTCGCGCAGGTTCTCGTTGGCGCCCCACTGGGCACGGGAGTAGATCACGGGCTTGGGAGCGACATTCATCGCCATCAGCGCGAGGTCGCCCTGGTCGGCGTCGTCCCCGCCGTCGCCCGCGGTCCGCTCGATCGGTGCCGCGCCGGTGGCGGTGCGCTCCGAGGCCGGGATCTTCGCGGTGTCGATCGCGGGAGCGCCCTTGGCCACCTCGCCTTGGCCGGGGTCGACCACGGCCAGCTTGAGGTCGGCCGGAGCCTTGCCGTCGGAGGTCTCGGCACGCATCTGGACCTCGTCCACGTCGCCGATCACCACCGCGTCGGTGCCGGGGCGGACCTTGGCAGCCTCCGCGGTGCCGGCGTCCGGACCGTGTTCGTCGTGGTACTCGGCGGTCGTCCAGCCGGACCAGGTGCCGTCGGTGCGGGTGCGCACCTGGACCGCGATCTGGTCCTCGTCGAGATCGGTCCCGGCCTTCCAGGTCACCCCGACGGTGCCGAACCCGCGGACCGCGGTCGGAGCCGAGAGCGCCGCGACGGTGCGGGCCTTCTTCACTCCGCCGGCCTTGCCGGTGACGACCCGCTTGGCAGCCGAGCCGGCCTTCAGCGGGGCGACCGCCACCTCCCGCACCTTGGGGGTCACCGGCTTGCGGGCGACGTAGGCGTCCTGCCGATCGATCGCCGGCGCGAGTGAGGACGCGCCAGCGGCGCCGGGGCCACTGGCCTCCGGCGTCACGATCTGCAGGGTCATCACTCCGGCAGCAGAAAGGCCCACCGCCGCAACCGCGGCGGTGACCAGGAACTGCTGGCACACGGTGATGTACCTAGCCCGACTAAAGCGCATATTTCAGGTCTCCATGTGAGGGGAAGATTCACACGAACACCACATGTCACATCAGTAACATGCATTAGCGCAAGCCATTCTTGCTAATTACAAACCTGTAATTAATGAATTACAACGGTGTCATTCCTTGCATTCTTCAGGGTATTTCACCGTCGTTACCGAGACCACCACTGAGCGGCGTTTCACGGCGCTCAGTCAGATGTCGGCGCCGAGTTCGCCGTCCACGAGTCCTTCATCCGTCTCGGAGTCGTCGTCGTACTGGAGGTAGCGGATGCCCTCCTCGACGTCACCGTCGAAGTTCAGGTGGCCGGACTCGAGCACCAGGACGCGGTCGCACATCGCCCGCACCGAGGCGGTCGCGTGGCTGACGTAGAAGATGGTCGTGCCCTGGGCACGGATCTCCTGCATCTTGGCCAGGCACTTCTTCTTGAACGGCCGGTCCCCCACCGCGAGCACCTCGTCGGCCAGGAAGATGTCGGCGTCGACGTGGATCGCGATCGAGAACCCGAGCCGTGCGTACATGCCCGAGGAGTAGTGCGAGACCGGGGTGTCGAGGAACTTGCCGATGTCGGCGAAGTCGACGATCTCGTCGAACTTGTTCTTGATCTCGGCCTCGCTCATGCCGAGGATCGCGCCGTTGAGGAACAGGTTGTCCCGACCGGAGAGCTGCGGGTGGAAGCCGGCGCCGGTCGCGATCAGGCCGGCGATCCGGCCACGGGTCCGGACGGTCCCCTGGTCGGGACGCATCACGCCGTTGATCAGCTTGAGCAGCGTGCTCTTGCCGCTGCCGTTGAGGCCCATCAGCCCGATCGACTCGCCCTGCTGCACCGTGAAGGAGACGTCGTTGACCGCCTGGAAGTTCTCCTTCAACGGCAGGCCGCGCACGGTGGCGACAGTGACCTGCTTGAGGGTGCGGTGGTACTGCATCGTGAAGTCCTTGGACACGTGGTCCACGACGATCGACTCGGTCATGCCGCCCTCCTCTTCAGTACTCGGCTCATCTCACACGCTGGAGTCATCACAGGCGCTCCGGGAACTTCGACTCGAGCCGGGCGAACAGCCGCTGCGCGAGGTAGAGAAGCACCAGGCAGACGCCGAGCATGATCACGCCGCGCGAGTACAGATCGGGCGGGAACTCCCGGCTGAACTTCTCCTGGGCGGGACCGAGCGTCCCGGCCCAGAAGAACTTCTGCATCAGCAGCACGGCCTCGGCCAGCGGGTTGGCCATGTAGAGCTGGTACAGCCAGGGGTGGTCGGCCGACAGGTCACGGACCAGCGAGAACGGGTACATCATCGGGACCATGAAGTGCAGGAACTGAGTGACTGTCTGGACGATGTTCTGGAAGTCGCGGAAGAAGACGTTCAGCGCCGAGAACATCAGGGCCATCGCCATCGCGAAGGAGACCAGGATCAGCGCGCCCAGGATCCCGGCCACGATCCCGGCCCAGGAGACGTGCCAGCCGACGAGCAGACAGGCGGCCATCAGGACCAGCATCTGCGGACCGGTGTGGTAGAACGCCACGACCATCGAGGCGATCGGGAAGATCTCCCGGGGGACGCGCATCTTCAGCACCAGGTTGCGGTTGCTCCAGATCGAGCGCGTGCCGCCGGACCAGGTCTCGCTGAAGTAGTGCACGAAGACGATGCCGCAGAACAGGTGGATGGCGAAGTTCGGCATGTCGCCGTGGGCGTTGATGACCACGCCGAAGACGAAGTAGTAGATCGTGAACCGCAGCGCGGGCTGGATGTAGGACCAGAGCAGACCGAGCAGCGAGGCCGCGTACAGCTGGGCGAGCTCGCGCCCGACGATCAGCCGGAGCAGGTACCGCTGCTGCAGCACCTCGACGATGCCGCCGCGCGGCGCCGGGCTGACCAGGTCGGCGTTGACGATGCGCTCGGCGCGGGGACCGTCGACCGGCGCCACGACCGGCATCGAGTCGGCCTTCTTCTCCAACAGGGCACGAGCCCGCTTGGCGGCGTTCTTGCGACGCCCGCGCTCGTCGGTCTCGTGCCTCTTGTTGGCCTTGTCGCCAGCCTTCATGCCCGGTCCTTCATCGAGGCCTCGAAGGTCGGCTCCCACGCCTCCGGCGAGGTGATCTGCGGAAGTGCCTCGCGGTAGCGCGCGGACAGTTCCGGCCATTCCCGGTAGAGGCGCTCGTGGATCTGGATGGTCCGGGTCAGCAGGTCCTTGAACTTCTCCGGGTCGCGCTTGTAGAAGGCCGCCGACGTGCCGTCGGGCATGCTCACCACGGCCGAGTCCAGGGTTGCCAGGTGGTACCAGCGGGCGTCCATCGCCGGCAGGTTGCCCTCCGGGTGCTGCTGCGCCAGCGGCCGGGCCGGGCGGAACTGACGGATGCCGCCGATCACGGCCGAGGCCAGTTGGCTCACCCGGCTCGGGATCTCCGAGGTGTCACCTCTCTTGCGCGGCTTGCTGTGCCGCACCGGCGGGAATGCCTCGGGGTCGGCGTTCAGCTGTGCGTCGTCGAAGCTCTTGCGGAACTCCCGGACGTCACCGAGCCGGCTGCCGAGGACCGCGTGCAGCCCCTCCGGACCGGCCAGCGCGTCCTCCAGGGCCAGATGGCGCAGCTCGACGGTGGAGTACTGCATCGCGATCAGGTGCTTGACCTGGTGGTTCAGGCTCTCCCGGATCAGCCGGCCGCCGTGCGGGAACGGCGAGTGCAGCAGCGCGGCCACGAACCGGTTGCGCTGGTGGAAGTAGGCCTGCCAGTCGAGGGCGTCGTTCTTGTCGGTCCACGGCACGTGCCACACGGCCGCCCCGGGCATCGACACCGTCGGCACGCCGGCGGCCTGCGCGCGCAGCCCGTACTCGGAGTCGTCCCACTTGATGAACAGCGGGAGGCTGAGCCCGATCTCCCGGACCACGTCCAGCGGGATCAGGCACATGAACCACGGGTTGAAGTCGACGTCGACCCGGCGGTGCAGCCAGCGGGTGCTGCGCAGGTTGCGGGAGCCGAAGTCCCACTGGTCCTCCGACGACTTCGGCGACATCCACCAGAACCGGTGCCGGTTGATGATCTCACCGAAGCTGTGCAGCTGGCTCTTGGCGAAGATCGAGAACATGTGGCCGCCGACGATCGTCGGGCGGCGGGCCAGGTCCCCGAAGGTGACCGCCCGGATGATGCTCTCCGGCTCGGCGACGATGTCGTCGTCGAGGAAGAGCACGTACTTCGAGCTGCCCTTGAGCGCCTCGAACTGGGCCCGGGCGAAGCCGCCGGAGCCGCCGATGTTCCCCTGCTCGATGATCCGCAGCTTGGTGCCGAGCGCTGCCTCCGCCTTGGCGAAGGCCGGGTCGTCGACGACCTTCTGGGTGCCCTGCTCCATGACCAGGACCTCGTCGAGCAGCGACTGCACGTCGGCGTCGTCGCCGATCTGGGCGATCAGCTCGGCACAGAAGTCCGGGCGGTTCATCGTGGTGATGCCGACGGTGACCCGGCCGACGTCGGCCCGGTCCGCGGGAACCTCCGCGCTCCAGGTCGCCTCCTCGATCACCGCTGGTTCGTCACCGGCGACCACGTCGAACCAGTACCAGCCACCGTCGACGAACGGCGTCAGGCTCAGGTCGAACGAGGCCGAGTTGGTGCCGCCGGACTCGCTGGTCCAGCCGTCGACCCGCTGCGAGCGGCCGTTGGCCATCGACCGGTAGACGATCACGCTGGCGCCGGCGCCGCGGACGGTCAGGTCGAGCCGGACCTCGTCGACGACGGTCCAGCGCCGCCAGTAGCTGGCCGGGAAGCCGTTGAAATAGGTGCCCAGCGAGATCCGGGTGGAGGCCGGAACGCGCAACGTCCGCCGATCCAGGATGTCGTCAGGGTGCAGCGAGGTGCCCGAGGAGATCGCCTGCCGGGCGGAGGCCTTGTTCAGCCGTTGTGCGCCCTTGTCGGACCCGATCGCGTCCTTGTCGGCGTCCAGCATCGCCGGCTCGGTGTCGACGTACAGCGGGACGACGTCCAGGTCGCGGTCGGCGGGCAGCACGAAGCGCTGCAGGATGCGGCGCACGGTGCCGCCCTCGATCGTCTGGTCACTCACCGTCGACGCCTCCGGACTTCAGTTCGACACCCTCGGTGAAGTGCGGCCGGAGCTTGTTCTCGAACATCGAGAGCGCCGAACCGATCGCCATGTGCATGTCGAGGTACTTGTAGGTGCCGAGCCGTCCGCCGAAGAGGACCATCGGCTCCTTCTTGGCCAGGTCGCGGTACTTGAGCAGCTTCTCGCGGTCCTCGGCGGTGTTGATCGGGTAGTACGGCTCGTCGTCGTCCTGGGCGAACCGGGAGTACTCGTGCACGATCACCGTCTTGCCGGGCAGGTGGGTCTTCTCCCGCTCGGGGTGGAAGTGCTTGAACTCGATGATCCGGGTGAACGGCACTTCCTGGTCGTTGTAGTTGACCACGCCGGTGCCCTGGAAGTCGTCCACGTCCTCGACGGACTCCTCCAGGTCGACCGTGCGCCAGGAGAGCCGGCCCTCGGAGTTGCCGAAGTACTCGTCGACCGGGCCGGTGTAGACGATCGGGACCTTGCCCTTGTAGTCGTCGGCGACGGTGAAGAAATCGGTCTCCAGCCGGACCTCGATGTTCTCGTGGTCGGCCATCCGGGTCAGCCACGCGGTGTAACCGTCGGTGGGCAGGCCCTCGTAGGTGTCGCTGAACCAGCCGTTCGCGAAGGTGTACCGGACCGGGAGCCGGGTGATGATGTCCGCACTCAGCTTGGTCGGGTCGGTCTGCCACTGCTTGGCGGTGTAGCCCTTGATGAACGCCTCGTAGAGCGGGCGCCCGATCAGGCTGATCGCCTTCTCCTCGAGGTTGGTGGCCTCCTCGGTGGAGAACTCGCTGGACTGCTCCGCGATCAGCGCCCGGGCCTCGTCCGGCGTGTGGCTCTTCCCGAAGAACTGGTTGATCAGCGCCAGGTTCAGCGGCAGCGAGTAGACCTGGCCCTGGTACTTGCCGAAGACCTTGTGCCGGTAGTCGGTGAAGGTGGTGAACCGGTTGGCGTACTCCCAGACCTTCTCGTTGGAGGTGTGGAACAGGTGCGCGCCGTACTTGTGCACCTCGACGTTGGTCTCGGGGTTGCGCTCGCTGTAGGCGTTACCGCCGATGTGGTTGCGGCGGTCGAGGACCAGGACCTTGAGGCCGAGCTCGTTCGCGCAGCGCTCAGCGATGGTCAGGCCGAAGAAACCGGCACCGACGATGACCAGATCGGGGTCCACACACACTCCTCAAGGCATTTCTGGGCAGGCTCCTAGAAGGCACGCGGAGCCCGGGTCAGTCTAGCTGTGCACGCGAGCGCCCCTGTTCGCCAACAGGCGGCGGTAGGCGACCTTTCTCACACCCTCCGGAACCAGCCGATATCCGCCGCGGACGGCGACATTGCGCAGGTATTCGGTGCGGGTGGTGATGCCGAGCTGCCGGAACCGGCGTTGCAGCTTCAACTCGCTGCGCAGCAACTCTGTGCCGCCGCGCCGGGCGTAGGCCCCGTCGCCGACGCGGTAGTAGACCAGCGGCTCGGCGATGTTGGCCGGCACCGCACCGCCCTCGACCATCCGGGTGAAGAGCAGGTAGTCCTCGAGCAGCGCCATGTCGCTGTAGCCGCCGGCGGCGAGGACCGCGGCCCGGCGGTAGACCACGGTCGGGTGGTTGAACGGGTCCCGGAACCGGATCACCCGGCGGATCTCCTCGGGCTCGGTCGGCGGCGTACGGCGGCCGACGACGTCGTCGATCGACGTACCGAACTCCCACAGGCCGGACCCGACGATGTCGGCACCGGCCTCGACGACCGGGACCTGACGCTCGAACCGCTCCGGGACGCTCACGTCGTCGGCGTCCATCCGGGCGACGATCTCGTGGGCCGCGGTGGCCAGACCGGCGTCCAGGGCCGGGCCGAGCCCGAGGTTGGCCGGGAGCTCCAGGTGCCGTACCGGGACCGTGCTCCCGGCGATCAGCGCTGCGATCTCGGCGGCCAGCGCTTCCGGCACCGGGCCGTCCTGGACCAGGATCACCTCGGCCGGCGGCCGGGTCTGCGCTGCGGTGGAGGAGACGAACGCGTCGCGCAGGTAGCCGGGGTCGTCGCCGGCGTACGTGCTCATCAGGAGACTGAACGGCTCCGCGGCGACGGCGGCCTGCCGCGGCCGGGCAGCGGCGAGCACGACCGCATTGCTGCGCGGGCGGCGCAGCCCCGCACGCAGTCCGCGTCCCAGCGCGCGCCGCAACGTACGCCGGTCCCCCGATGCTCCGAAGGTGCGTGCCCACCGGCGGGCGGTGGCCGCGGAGTACATCGCCTTCTCCGGGACGCTCAGGCCCTGGGAGCGGGTGAAGACCCAGAGCTTGTTGCGGACCTCGTAGAAGAAGCGCTCGCCGGGGTCGACGTCGGTGCCGCCGAAGACCTTGGTCTTGTGCACGACGACGCTGTCGGGGCAGTACAGGCCGACGCCGTCGCGGATCAGCCGGGTGGAGTACTCGAAGTCGTCGTTCCAGAGGAAGTAGTCGGCCACCGGGAGGCCGCGATCGCGGATGCGTCCGGCGTCGCAGGCGATCGAGACGAACGAGGCGGAACGGACCGGGATAGCCCCCACCCGGGCCGCGGCTGCCTTCTCCTCGGCACCGGCGCCGGGCTTGGGCCGCGGGGTGTTCATCGGGTGGTCGCGGCCGTCGGTCCACACGACCTTGCTCGCCAGCACCGCCGGCCGCTGCGGGCCCGGGTACTCCTGCCACGCGCGGACCAGCTCGGCGGCCGCCGTCGGCGTCGGCACGGTGTCGTCGTCGAGCAGCCAGACCAGGTCGGGCTGGTGTCCGAGCGCGTGCTCGACCCCGACGGTGAAGCCGCCCGCTCCCCCGGTGTTCTCCGCCAGGTGCACGACATCCAGCGCGACCGGACCCTCGTCGGCGTACGCCGAGCCGAGCAGCGCCGTGGTCCCGTCGGTCGAGGCGTTGTCGACCACCACGATCGCGGCCGGCAGGTGCGTCTGGGCCCGGAGCGCCGCGATCGACTCGGTGAGCAGGTCGATCCGGTTCCAGGTCACCACGACCGCGACCACACGTGCGGGGTCGACGGCGGGCGTGGTCACGGTGTCACCCTAGATGTGGAGGCGTCAGCAGGCTGCGCCGAGGTCGCTCGCCTGGTTGGCGGCGTACCCGGAGCGCATGCTGCCGATCGCACCGCCGGTGGTGCCCTGGTTCGTCGGGGTCGCCGTACCGGTCTTCCTGGGCGTGCCCTTCTTCGCCTTGGGCGGGTCGATCGCGTTCTGCACCATCCGGTGGATCTTCGCGATGTCCGGGCGACCGGTGTGGATCGCGGGCGGGACGAACGACACGGTGCGCACCGGCTGGCTGCGGGCCTTCAGCGCCAGCGGGATGAAGTGGTCGATCTCCGAGGCCGGGATGTTGGTCGAGATCAGCTTGGTGCTGGCGCTGGCGATGTCCCCGAACTTGAGCACCACCGTCTTCGGGCTCAACTGGTGCAGCATCGCGTTCATCACGCACTTCTGCCGCGCCATCCGGGAGTAGTCGTCGGCCGACTCGCGCGAACGGGCGAACCAGAGCGTGCGGTAGCCGTCGAGTTTGCGGGTGCCGGGCTCGATGTAGCCGGTCACCGGCCCGCCGACGCCACCGATCGGGATCCGGTCGCGCACCTTGAGCCGGATGCCGCCGACCGCGTTGACCATGTCGCTGAACCCGCGCAGGTTGACCATCGCGTAGTAGTTGATCTTCAGGCCGGTGATGCCCTCGACGGCCTCGGTGGTCGCCTCGACGCCCGGGTCGGCGTACCCCTTGAAGAGCTTCTTGTGGCCCTGGGCCCAGGTGGCCAGTGAGTTGAGCTCGCACTCGACGCCGCAGCGGTACCCGTCGGGGAACTGCTCGGCCATGATCGAGCCCTTGCGGAACGGGAAGTTGAGCATGTTGCGCGGCAGCCCGAACAGGATCGTCGCCCCGGTCTCGGCGTCGATGCTGGCCACGGTGATGCTGTCCGGGCGCAGGCCCCAGCGGTCGGCGCCGGAGTCGCCGCCGAGGAGCAGGACGTTGTACCGACCGTCGTGCGCGTCGGTGACCTCGGTGCTGCCGAACATCGTCGTGATCAGGTCCTTGTTCACGTTCACGATGTGCGAGGCGAACAGCAGGCTGCCGGCGACCGAGAAGCAGAGCACCCCGTTGATGCCGACCATGGCCAGCCGCTGCTTCTGGCGCAGCGCCAGCGGCTCGCCGATCCGCCAGGCGTCGACGAACAGGTACGCCCACCCGATCGCGAGCCCCATCAGCACGAACCGGATCAGGCCGAGGAAGAAGGTGTTGGTCACGAACCAGAACGCGAAGTCCTGGGAGACCAGCCCGAGCAGCAACAGGGTCAGCCCGGACAGGATCAGGCCGAACCAGATCCGCATCGCGATCCGCCCGATCTCCTTGCGCCCGGCGACCAGTTGGGCCGACCCGGGCAGCACCAGGGTCATGAACATCAGCGCAACGGCGCGGCGGAAGCGGATCCTGCCCAGCTGGGCACGATGGTCCGGGGGAAGAACGGACTGCATGGCGCTCAGTATCACCAGTCACACGCGTCACACAGATCAGGCGCGCCGAGCGGACTATCCGTCGTCGCGGCCGGCCATGATCTCTTCCTTGCGGGCCAGCCGGTGCGCCCGGCGGATCTCGGCCTCCCGCATCCTGCGGATCTCGTCGGGTGACTGGACGGCGAGCGGGGGCACCTCACGGGGCTGCCCGTCGGGGTCGATCGCGACGAAGACCAGGTACGCCGAGGCGACGTGCACCGGATCGGTCCCGGCCTGGTTCCACGGCTCGGTCTCGACCCGGACGCCGACCTCCATCGAGGTCCGTCCGGCCCAGTTCACCTGGGCGGACGCGCGGAGGATGTCGCCGGTCTTCACCGGCGCGAGGAAGGCCATCTCGTCCATCGCGGCGGTGACCGCAGGCCCGCCGCTGTGCCGCCCGGCCGCGGCTCCGGCGGTCGAGTCGACCAGCCGCATCACCTCTCCCCCGTGCACGTTGCCGAGCAGGTTCGCGTGGGTGTGGTCGGCGAGGAGGGTCAGCGACACCCTCCCGAACGACGGCGGCAGCGGCTCCATGGGCGAAGGCTAACCGTGCCGCGGCGCCCGACCCGGGCCCGGCGGAGCGCCCGGAGAGGTGCGTCACGCCACACGCGTCGCGCTCGGGAAACCCTCAGGCTCCACCTGTACCGTCACCCGCATGCCTGACCAGCCCTCCGACCCGCCGGAGTTCGACTGGCTCTACGGCGCCAAGCAGTCCGCCACGCGACCGCCGCGCTCCGAGCAGCCCGCAGACCCGCAGGAGACCGAGCAGACCCGGGTCCTGCGGCGCTCCGAGCACCCCCAGGCGCCACCTCCGCCGAAGGCGCCCCTGCCCAAGCCGGGCAAGGACGCGCCGAAGAAGCGCCGCCGGTTCCCGTTCGGAAAGGTGCTGCTGGCCGTGCTGATCGCCTGGGTCGCCTTCCTGGTCGCGGTGCCGGTGATCGCCTGGAAGCAGGTCGCCGAGGTCGACGCGACGCCGAACGGCGCCCGCCCGGCCGACCAGCCCGGGACGACGTACCTGCTGGTCGGGTCGGACTCGCGCAAGGGCCTGACCAAGGCCGAGAACCGGAAGCTCGGCACCGGCGGCGTCGGCGCGGACGGTGGGCGCACGGACACGATCATGCTGCTGCACACCGGAGACGGTCCGAGCGTCCTGCTCTCCATCCCGCGCGACTCGATCGTGGCGATCCCCGAGCACGGCACCAACAAGATCAACGCCGCCTTCGCGTACGGCGGCCCGCGGCTGCTCGTGCGGACGGTCGAGCAGAACACCGGCGTGAAGATCGACCACTACGTCGAGATCGGCTTCGGCGGTTTCGTGAACTCGGTCGACGCGGTCGGCGGGATCGAGATCTGCCCGACCCGGCGGATGGTCGACCCGCGGGCCAACCTGAACATCAAGAAGGGCTGCCAGCACGTCAACGGCGTCACCGCGCTGGGCTACGCCCGGTCGCGGCACACCGACCCCGCTCTCGGCGACATCACCCGCGCCCAGCACCAGCGCGAGGTGGTCAGCGCGATCGGCGAGGAGGTGAAGTCGCCGTGGACGATCCTGAACCCGTTCCGCTACCACCGGCTGGTCAACGGTGCCGTCTCCTCGCTCAGGGTCAGCGAAGGCACCGGCCCTGTCGATCTGGGCCGGTTCGCCCTCGCGATGACCCGGGTGAACGGCACCGACGGTCTCACCTGTTCGATGCCGATCCGCGACCTCGCCGTGCACTGGGATCGTGAACGCGCGCTCGCGCTGCTCAAGCTGATCAAGACCGACCGCACCGCCGACATCCCCAAGCGGCTGTGCCGACCGACAGGACTGAACCCGTGACCCCAGGCGCCGACACGTTCGAGACGCTCACCGTCACCGTCGACGACGACGGCATCGCCACCTTGCTGCTGGACCGCCCGGACGCCCTCAACTCGTTCACGGTCACGATGGCCCGCGAACTCGAGCGGTTCTTCCTCGACGCCGCCTCTGACGACACGATCAAGGCGATCGTCGTGACCGGATCGGGCCGGGCGTTCTGCGCGGGCATGGACCTGTCGGCGACCGGCAACGTGTTCGGCCTCGACGAGAACGCCGATCCCACTCCGGCGGACATGCGCGACCGGCTCACCGAGGAGCCGTTCCACTCCGGTGTCCGCGACACCGGTGGCAAGGTGACCCTCGCGATCCACGCCTGTCCCAAGCCGGTGATCGCCGCGATCAACGGTCCGGCCGTCGGCATCGGCGCCACCATGACGCTGGCGATGGACCTGCGGCTGGCCTCGACGAAGGCCCGGATCGGCTTCGTGTTCGGCAAGCTCGGCATCGTCCCCGAGGCGGCGTCGACCTGGTTCCTGCCGCGCATCGTCGGGATCCAGCAGGCCCTCGAGTGGGTGTACTCCGCGGAGATCCTCACCGCTGAGCAGGCTCTCGCCGGCCGGTTGCTCCGATCGGTGCACGAGCCGGACGAACTGCTCGACGCGGCGTACGCGCTGGCCCGGTCGTTCGTCGTCGGCCGGTCGCCGATGGCGCTCGCCCTGGCGAAGAAGATGCTCTACACGAACTCCGCCGCGGACCACCCGATCGTCGCGCACCGCGCCGACAGCCTGGCGATGTGGCACTCCTCCATCGGGGACGGCAAGGAGGGCGTGGCCGCCTTCCTGGAGAAGCGTGACCCGGTCTTCACCGCCAAGGCCAGCGAGACCCCCGAGCTGTACTGAGGCGCACCGCTCGGCTGCACGTGTTTGTCGATGTCACCAGCGTCACCGCGCCATCGGTCGCCAACGGGGTGATGATGGGGCGGTGGCCGTCGACAAGTTCGAGGATCGCGCACGGCCGTCTGGGAAGACGGGGACCGCTGCCGAGCTCGACGGCGCGCGGAGCTCGACGCCCCGGCCGGCGCACGAGGTCGGTTCCTGGACCCTCGATTACCTCGGTCCCGGCTTCCACGCCCAGGTGCGGATCGCCCGTCGCGGGCGCGCCGCGCACGTCGGCGGCTGGATGTCTCCGGCCGCGGTGACCTCGATCCTGCTCGTCTCGCTGACGCGCAGCACGGCGATCGAGGAGGCCACAGTCAGCAGTTCGGGCCGCTTCGAGTTCCGCAACGCACCGACCGGGCCGTGCCGGCTGATCTTCCTCACCTCGCAGTCCGATGCCGAGCCGATGACACCGCCGTTCTGGATCTGAGGTTCTCGACCATCAGCGCGCCCGGGATGTATCAGAGGCCCGGCTCGGTGCTCTGAGTCGATGTGAGCCGACAATTCGCGACCCAGCGCGATCCCGACTGGGCAAACGACTTCGACCCCGCAGCGCACCAGAACGGACCCGGACCGGGCCCCGCGGGCGTCTTCGACGAGGACTTCATCGACCAGGTCGACCCGGAGTTCCTGGGCGAGCCGCTCCAGCTGGTACCGCTCGGGCAGCGACCCGACCTGGTGCGGAGCTCGGCGCTGCTGCAGAACGCCCACGAGATCGGCACCTGGTCCCTGGAGTACCTCGGCCCGGGCTTCCACGTCCAGCTGCGGATCGTCCGCCGCAACCGACAGGCACGGCTCGACGGCTGGATGTCACCGGCCCGCCCGATCACGGTGCTGCTCGCCTCGCTGCTGCGCAAGCCGATCATCCTGGAGACGCGGATCAGCGACTCCGGCCGCTTCGAGTTCCCGGTCGCGCCCACGGGCGCGTGCCGGATGAGCTTCATCGTCGACGACGCCGGCCGCCCGCCCTCGACGCCGCCGTTCTGGGTCTGACGTGATGAACGAAGACCTCCGCAGACCACCGCGGGCCTCCCGTTCGGCCCTCTGCACGTCCTGTTCGTGCCCCGCGCAGGGGTCTAGACGCCTGGACACGGTCGGCGATTCGGGTGCCGAAATACTGGTGAGCACCACTGGTGCAGCACTAGATTCCGAGGACCGGCTGTATCAAGAGGCGGATGAGCGCCTCCATGGGGATGTGATCACGGTTTCCGAGATGCCTGAGACCCAGGACAGCGCCGACACCGGCGCTCGCTGGTCCGCGTCCGCAGCCGCCTTCGTCGCCTGGCGCGACGGGCAGGCCGACGCGCTCGAGGAACTGGTCCGGCTGCTCAGCCCGGTCCTGTGGCAGGTGGTCCGCGCGACCGGCCTGGACCGGGAGAGCGCCGAGGACGTCGTGCAGTCGACCTGGTTGGCCCTGGTCCGCTCGGCGGAATCGATCAGTTCACCCCAGGCCGTCGCCGGCTGGTTGTGCACCACGGCTCGCCGCGAGGCGTGGCGGGCGAGCAAGCGCGGCCGTCAGGAGAGCCCCACCGACGAGACCGCGCTCGCGGTCGCCCTGCCCGATGTCGAGAGCCCGGAGTTCGCCGTCGTCCTCGACGACGAGAAGAAGCTGCTCGTGCGCTGCCTCAAGCGACTCAACGAACGCTGCCAGACCCTGTTGCGGATCGTGGCTGCCGGACCCCGTCCGGACTACGCCGAGATCTCCAGTGCGCTGGGGATGCCGATCGGCAGCATCGGCCCGACCCGGGCGCGCTGCCTGGAGAAGCTCCGCGCCGAACTCGTGGTCGAAGGAGGAGTGCGATGACGCCCGACAACGTCCGCGGGGACGACCCGCTCTCCGACGACGCCCTCCTCGACGCGATCGGCGACCTGTACGACGCGATCGACCCTCCGCCCGAAGACCTCGCCGAAGGCGTGCTGGCACGCCTGGAGGTCGAGGACCTCGATGCCGAACTGCTCACCCTGGTCGAGTTCGACAAGGAACTCGCGGGTGTCCGCTCGGTCACCATGCTCCGCGCTCCCGACGAGGTCGGGACGTGGTCGCTGGAATACCTCGGGCCCGGATTCCGGGTCCAGGTGCGGATCTCCCGCAGCCAGCGTCAGGCACGGCTCGACGGGTGGGTCGTCCCGGCCCAGCCGATGACCGTGCACCTCACCTCGATGGGGCGTCGGGGCTCCACCGATGAAGCGCAGGTCGGCGAGTCCGGCCGTTTCGAGTTCCCGGTGACCCCCACCGGGGCCTGCCGCTTGACCTTCATCTCGGACGCCAGCAGCACCCGCCCGCTGGTCACCCCTCCCTTCTGGATCTGAGGTCCGTTCATGGTCGCCAAGAAGTCAGCGAGTTCGAGCACGTCCAAGAAGTCCGCGCCTGCGACGAAGGCCGCGCCCGCCAAGAAGGCCACCGCCAAGAAGGCCGCTGCGAAGAAGACCGCGGCTCCGAAGCCTCCGACGCAGGCGGAGGTCGCAGCGGAGCGCCGTCGTCTCCAGCGCGCGCTCGACAAGCAGCAGGCAGACCGGGAGAAGCTCGAGCAGGCCAGACTGGCCGCGTTCGAGCGGATCTCCCCCCGCCTGCTCAACACGGTCACCGCGGTCCGGGCCGACGGTAAGCAGCCGCTGCAGACCGCATACGCCGGCACCCGCATCCTCGTCGCGCGCCGCGACGTCACCCCGGAGCTGCTGGCCGAGCTCACCGAGGTCGCCGAGAGCCTCGGCTGGACCTTGAACACCGAGGACGCGACCCCGGCCAAGGTCTCGGCCAACCGCGCGAACCTCGGCGTCGCCCGCCTCGAGCTGGGACTCACTGACGAGTCGTCGCCCAAGAAGCCCGACGCCTGGACCTTCTTGCAGAACGTCCGTAGCGGGCGGCGGAAGAAGCTGCCCGCACTCGGACTCGACCACCTGATCAACGTCGGCGACGTCCTGGGCAA
>JAKFBZ010000045.1:0-6342 GCA_036676945.1 Marmoricola sp. | reverse complement strand
CTGCTCGACGATGCCCGGGCGGCGATGGAGCACGCCTACGCGCCGTACTCGAACTTCAAGGTCGGTGCCGCCGCCCGGGTCGAGGACGGCCGGATCGTGGTCGGGTGCAACGTGGAGAACGCGGCGTACGGCGTGGCGCTGTGCGCCGAGTGCGGGCTCGTCTCCCAGCTGCACGTCACCGGCGGCGGGCAGCTGACGCACTTCGCGGTCGTCAACGGGCTCGGCGAGATCCTGATGCCGTGCGGCCGCTGCCGGCAGCTGCTCTGGGAGAACGGCGGACCCGACCTGCTGGTGCTGACCGGCTCCGGGGTGAAGCGGATGGATGAGGTGCTGCCGGATGCCTTCGGTCCCGACGACCTCACTTGACCTGAACGCGGCGGAGGTCGTCGCCGATCCGTACCCGTTCTTCGACGCCGAGCGTGCCGAGCACCCGGTCGCGTGGCACGAGGGCATGGGCCTGTACCTGGCCTTCGACCACGCGTCGGTGAGCGCGGTGCAACGCGACCGGCGGCTCGGCCGGATCTGGGCGGACCGTCAACCGGCTGACTACCTGGAGCCGTTCAACCTGCTGCACCGCAACCAGATGATGGAGAACGAGCCGCCCGAGCACACCCGGCTCCGCCGCCCGGTCGCCGCGGCCTTCGCCCGCGGGCACATCGAACGGCTGCGGCCGCGGGTGCGGGATCTGGCCGCCGAACTGCTGGAGGAGGCGGAGGGTGCCGAGTTCGACGTGATCGCCGGGTACGCCGAGCCGTTGCCGGTACTGGTGATCGCCGAACTCCTCGGGGTCCCGGCCTCGTACGCCGGCTCGTTGCGCGACTGGTCCCAGGCGATCGTGCGGATGTACGAGCCCGCGCCGAGCGACGCGACCGTCGCGGCGGCGGTGTCCGCGGCGACCGACTTCGCCGCGCTGGTCCGCGAGCTCGCGACCGCCCGTCGCGCGCATCCCGCCGAGGACCTGATCACCGATCTGGTCGCCACCGAGCTCTCCGAGGACGAGGTCGTCGCCGCGGTGGTGCTGCTCCTCAACGCCGGTCACGAAGCCTCCGTGAACGTCTTCGGCAACGGGCTGGTCGCGATGCTGCGCCGGGGGCTGCGGCCGGGCGAGGACGCCGCGCTGGCGGTCGAGGAGATGCTCCGCTTCGACTCGGCGCTGCAGCTCTTCGAGCGGACCGCGACCGAGCCGGTGACCGTCGGCCCCGAGGGACGGTCCGTCGAACTGGAGCCCGGTCAGAAGATCGCCGTCCTGCTCGGCTCGGCCAACCGGGACCCGGCCGTCTTCGAGCAGCCGGCGGAGTTCCGGGTGGACCGGACCCCGAACAACCACGTGGCCTTCGGGGTCGGGGTGCACTTCTGTCTCGGCGCGCCGCTGGCCCGGATGGAGCTGACCGAATCGGTGCAGCACCTCTTCGCGACGTACCCGGACCTGGCACTCGCCGGTGAGCCGGAATCCCGCGGGACGTTCGTGCTGCGCGGTTACCACTCGGTCCTGGTGAGGAGCACCCATGCCTGAACAGCACGATGCCATCGAGGTGATCATCGCCAAGCGCGACGGCGGCACCCTGACCGACAGCCAGATCGACTGGGTGATCGACGCGTACACCCAGGGCGTGGTGCGCGACGAGCAGATGTCGGCACTGGCGATGGCGATCCTGCTCAACGGGATGAACCGTCACGAGATCTCCCGCTGGACCGCCGCGATGATCGCCTCGGGGGAGCGGATGGACCTCTCCGGCCTGTCCAGGCCGACGTCGGACAAGCACTCCACCGGCGGCGTGGGCGACAAGATCACGTTGCCGCTCGCCCCGCTGGTGGCGGCGTGCGGGGTCGCGGTCCCGCAGCTCTCGGGCCGGGGGCTGGGCCACACCGGCGGCACCCTGGACAAGCTGGAGGCGATCCCGGGCTGGCGGGCAACGGTCTCCAACGAGGAGTTCCACCGGCAGCTCGAGGAGGTCGGCGCGGTCGTCTGCGCGGCCGGCGCCGGTCTGGCGCCGGCGGACAAGAAGCTCTACGCGCTGCGTGACGTGACCGGCACCGTCGAGGCGATCCCGCTGATCGCGAGCTCGATCATGAGCAAGAAGATCGCCGAGGGCTCCGGGGCGCTGGTCCTCGACGTGAAGGTCGGCACCGGCGCCTTCATGAAGGACCTGGACCGGGCCCGCGAACTCGCCGAGACGATGGTCGCGCTCGGCAAGGACGCCGGGACGCACACGGTCGCTCTGCTCACCGACATGTCCACGCCGCTCGGCCTGACCGCGGGCAACGCTCTGGAGGTGCGCGAGTCGGTGGAGGTGCTCGCCGGCGGCGGCCCGGCCGATGTCGTCGAGCTCACGCTGGCGCTCGCGCAGGAGATGCTCGCCGGTGCCGGCCGGACCGATGTCGACCCCGCAGAGGTACTGGCGTCGGGCAGGGCGATGGACACCTGGAACGCGATGATCGCGGCCCAGGGCGGGGATCCGCACGCGTCGCTGCCGGTCGCCCGGGAGACGCACGTGGTCGCTGCGCCGTCGAGCGGTGTGCTGACCCGGCTGGACGCGATGGCGGTCGGCCTGGCCGCCTGGCGCCTCGGCGCCGGACGTGCGGCCCTCGGCGACGCCGTCCAGGCCGGTGCCGGGGTCGTGTGGCACGCCCGTCCGGGCGACACGGTGACCGAGGGGCAGCCGCTGATGACGCTGCACACCGACGAACCGGAGCGCTTCGACCGAGCGCTGGGAGCACTCGACGGCGGCTACGACATCAGCGCCGACGGTACGGCGTACGAGGCGACACCGCTGATCCTCGGCCGGGTCGAGTAAGCCGGTGGTCCGCCACCGGGCCCGACGTACCGTGGTGGCGTGACCCGCAGAACCACAGCCGCAGCCGGATTCGTCGGCGGGCTGGCCGCCTCGCTGGTGCTTGTCGGCTGCGCGGGCGCGGGTCCTGACGCCGCCGGCGATCCGGCGTCGTCGCAGTCGGCGTCGCAGCCGATCGACAGCCGGCTTCCGACGGCCACCGCCGAACCCCTGGCCCCGAGCGTGCCCCCCGAGGAGCCGCGTCGGTCGTACCTGAGCATTCCGGCCCTCGGCCTGCGCTCGGTGACCGTGGTCCGGTACGTCGGCAGCCCGGACGACGCCCAGGGCACCCGGATCCAGAACCGGGGTCCGGCCGCCTCTCCCCGTGGCCCCGGGGGTGGCGTGGGGCCGGGCGAGATCGGCAACCACATCGTCACCGGCCATCGCACCTCACATGCCGCGCCCTTCCGGGACCTGCCCGCCGTGCGGGTCGGTGACCGGGTGCAGATCCGATCGGGATCGACCGTGTTCGTCTACCGGATCGTCGGGACCCGCTCGACGTCGTTCCGGTCCCCGCGGTCGCTGGCCGCGCAGTCAGCTGCCGTCCCGGGACGGCCGGGCGTGCCGGCCACCCGGGCGATGATCACGTTGTCGACCTGCGCGACCCCTGAGGACCACGCGGCCGGCAACTACTGGTCGGACCGGTTCGGCAATCCCGAGCACCGCATCGACAAGATCGGCGTTCTGGTCGGGACCCGCGCGGTCAGCGCCTGACTACGGCAACAGCAGGACGACGGTCTCCGCGACGCACGCGGGCTTGTCCTGGCCGTCGATCTCGATGACGTAACCCAGGGTCAGCTGCTTGCCGGCCGGGATGTCGGCGACTTCCTTGACCGAGACCGTCGTGCGGACCTTGGAGCCGACCAGGACGGGGTTGGGGAAGCGCACCTTGTTGACGCCGTAGTTGAGCTTGGCGCCGGGGGTCTCCAGGGCGAAGACCTGCGAGCCGAGCCACGGGACCAGCGACAGGGTCAGGTAGCCGTGGGCGATGGTGCCGCCGAAGGGACCGGTCGCGGCCTTCTCGACGTCGACGTGGATCCACTGGTGGTCGCCGGTCGCCTCCGCGAACTGGTTGACGCGGTCCTGGGTGATCTCGACCCAGTCGCTCGTCCCGATGACGGTGCCGGCGGCGGTGGAGAGTTCATCGAACGTGGTGAAGGTGCGCATGCGTGGTTCCCCGTTTGTAGTGCTCGTCTTGGTGCTCTGCTTGGATGAGGCGTATGGAGGAATCTACTAGGGAGCTGGTCCGGCGCGTTCCGAAGGTCTTGCTCCATGATCACCTCGACGGCGGCCTGCGCCCGGCGACGATCGTGGAACTGGCCGCGGAGATCGGGCACGAACTGCCCGCCGACGGCGCTGAGGCGCTGGGCAACTGGTTCACCGAATCCGCCGACTCCGGTTCGCTGGAGCGCTACCTGGAGACCTTCGACCACACCGTCGCGGTGATGCAGACCGCGGAGAACCTCACCCGGGTCGCCCGCGAGTGCGTGCTGGACCTGGCCGCGGACGGGGTCGTGTACGCCGAGATCCGCTACGCGCCCGAGCAGCACCTCCGCAACGGGCTGACCCTCGACGAGGTCGTCGCCGCCGTGCAGCGCGGCTTCGAGGAGGGACAAGCGGCCGCGCAGGGGGAGTACCCGATCGTGGTCCGGCAGCTCCTCACCGCGATGCGCCACCAGGCGAACTCGCGCGAGATCGCCGAACTGGTCGTGAAGTACCGCGACGCGGGGGTGGTCGGCTTCGACATCGCCGGCGCCGAGGCCGGGTACCCGCCGACCCGGCACCTGGACGCCTTCGAGTACCTGCAGCGTGAGAACGCGCACTTCACCATCCACGCCGGCGAGGCTTTCGGGCTCCCGTCGATCTGGGAGGCGATCCAGTGGTGCGGCGCCGACCGGCTCGGTCACGGCGTCCGGATCATCGACGACATCACCGTCGGGGCCGACGGTGAGGCCAAGCTGGGCAGGCTGGCGGCGTACGTCCGGGACAAGCGGATCCCGCTCGAGATGTGCCCGCACTCCAACATCCAGACCGGTGCCGCCGACTCGATCGCCGAGCACCCGATCGGGCTGCTCACCAAGCTCCGGTTCCGGGTCACGGTGAACACCGACAACCGGTTGATGAGCGGCACCTCGATGACCAACGAGATGACGGCGCTGGTCGACGCGTTCGGCTACGACCTCGACGACCTGCAGTGGTTCACCGTCAACGCGATGAAGTCGGCGTTCCTCCGCTTCGACCAGCGGCTGAAGATCATCAACGACGTGATCAAGCCCGGGTACGCCGCGCTGAAATAGCCCGTCTCACATCGGGCGCAGGTCGATGACCTTGCGCAGTCGCGCCTTGTCGCGCTCGACGCGCCTGGCCTCGTAGGCGATCGGGAAGTAGCGCAACCGCTCGGGCAGCAGCGGCACCGTGAACGCGACGATCCGGCCGAAGATGCGCAGCTGCGCTTCCTGCCGGCGGGTCCAGGGCACGCCGAGCTTGCGGCGGGCGGCCTCGGGCAGGGTGCCGACCACGGAGAGGTACTGCACGTAGCCGATCGGGTTCATCAGCAGGTTCCACAGCGGCTTGAGGATGCGCGGGGTGCCCAGCGGCGGGCCCGGGTGGCGGACCCCGGTGAGGAAGTCCTGGGCGACGATGTTGGTGTCGAGCTGCTCCTCGATCTTCGCGTCGAAGAACGTCACGAACTCGGCGTACGTCGGCGGGATCTCCTTCTCGGCGACCTTGAAGCCGCGCATCAGCTGCTTCATCTCCTCGTACATCTGGTCGACGTCGACCGCACCGTCCTTGTGGGTGCCGAAGTACTTCTCACCCACGGTGAAGGCGTGCACGCCGGTGAGCAGCACCCAGGCCCACGGGCCCGAGGAGAGCGCGGTGTGCCGGACGCCGTTCGCGTCGACCGCGTCGAGGGTGGAGTGCATCTCGCGCAACCGCTCGACCTCCGCCAGCGACTCCTCGTCGGCGTAGACCCACATCATCACCGAGGCGAGGCTGCGCAGCCCACGGCCGATCGGGTCGGTGCGGAAGGCCGAGTGCTTGTCGACGACGGCCGCGATCGAGGGCTCCATCGTCTGCAGCAGGAACGCGCTGCCGCTGGTGAACGAGAACGTGATCAGCCCGACGCCTTCCCAGAGGACACCACCGGGCTCGGCGCAGCGGCGCGGACGCTCGGGGAGCGTGGCCGGGACAGCGCGCGGCGCGCTCGGTGCGTCGCTCTCGACGGCGTCGGTGCTGGTCGAACGGTCGGGCATCGTGCTGGTCATCGAGTGGTTCCTTCGTCGAGGGAGAGGCGGATGAACGGGGCGAGGTGGTCCCGGGCGAAGTCCCGGGTCTCCTGTTCGGAGAGCGGGACCGCGGCGGGGGTGAGGATCTCGGACTGGGCCTGGCGAGCCAGCCAGTCCGCGACCGGACCGACGTCGTACGCCGGCAGGTGGCCGTCGGCCTGGAGGCGGGTGAGGAACCCGGCCAGGTAGCCGCGCCCGATCTCGAGCAGCGGGCCGGCCTCCAG
>JAKFBZ010000044.1:0-33506 GCA_036676945.1 Marmoricola sp. | reverse complement strand
TTGGAGAGCATCCAGTTGGAGCTCTGTGGTCTGGTCCCATGTACTCACGCGGGCGTACCCGATGAGGTTGTTAGTACTTGTCATGGCAACCGACGATTCGCCGCGGCGAAGCGGCACACAAACTGAGAGTTTCGGACGCCGACTGCGCCGGATGCCGAGACAGCTTCCGCTGGATTCGGCCTCACGCGTCCTGTCTCCGTGGTGGAATATCGATCGAAATCGGACTCGACGAGAAGCGGAGACGCATGCAGGACGATCTCTCGACACCTGCCTCTGCGAATCGGATCGGGCCTGGTCGGCTGACTCTCGCAATCACAGCGCTAGTGCTGGCCGTGTCGGTGGCCTTCTTCTGGTCCTGGTGGTCGCATCCGCACGTGCTCGGACAGCGCACGGGAATGGGTTTCGAAGCCGCATCGAAGCCGCTCGACCAGGCAGTCCTGCACGTTGGAATCACACTGCCCGAAGTGCGCGGTGAGGACAGGGAAACGATCACCTTCAAGGCTGCAACGGCACACTTCGCCGAAAACTCAGCATCCGCGACGGCCTCATTCGCCGTATGCGTACGCGGCAACCGAGCCGAGCTCCTCGGGGCGATGAACAGCCAACCCCTCTCTGCATTCTGCGACGAGGTCCGTCCGATAGTCGACGGAACGAGACTTCTCTGGGCAGACGCAGAGAAAGCCGAGCAATACATCGTCATGAGCATCAAGCCGACGACGCCGGGATCGGCCCGAGTCGATGAGGTCTCCTATGAATACTCACGCGGCTGGCAGCATTTCCTCCAACGGGGAGAAGATCGCACCAGGGACGTGGATGTGACGGTCGTCGCGACTGACTGATGATGTCGACGAACCCACCCAGAACCGGACAGTTTCGAACACATCAATCGAGAAGACGTGCAACATCGGCGTATGCGCTTCTTTCAACGGCTCGGCCGGAGCAGGTCGCCAGAAGCTGAATACGTCTTGGCTAACGCGGAGGACCGGAATCGCGAAGCGCCGAACTCCTTCCTGATCCCTACCCGTGAACAGCGGGAGAACTTTGTTCCAGGCGACTTGGTCAAGTTGATCTTTGAAGTCGTTGGATCTGGCGACAGGGAGGTGTCAGCCGAGCGCATGTGGGTGCAGATCATCGAAGCCAAGGCGGGCAGTTATGTCGGGACGCTCGACAACCACCCACAGGTGATCACAACGATCCATCCCGGCTGTCGGATCCTCTTTGGTCCCGAACATGTCACGGCGTTCTGGGTAGACGGCTAGCTGTGATGTCCAGGCAGGTTGTTGAGCCTGCTGATGGGAGTGCCGCCGATCGCTGAGTGGATGCGGTGGTGATTGTAGAAGTGCAGCCAGTTCGGGAGCGCTTCTCGGCGTTCGGTCTCTGAGCTGTAGAAACGGGCGTAGGCCCACCCGTCGGCCAGGGTGCGGTGAAAGCGTTCGCTCTTGCCGTTGGTTTGTGGTCGATAGGGCCGGGTTCGTTTGTGGCTGATGCCGAGGGCTGCGCAGGCGTCGCGCCAGGCGAAGGAGCGGTAGCAGGCGCCGTTGTCGGAGAGGACTCGCTCGACGACCACGCCTCGGTCAGCGAGCCAGGCGACGGCTCGTTCGAGGACGCCGATCGCGGTTTCGGCCTTCTCGTCGGCGCAGATCTCGACGTAGGCCAGGCGCGAGTTGTCATCGATGACGGTGTGGAGGAACGCCGTGCCGATCAGCGGGCGGTACTCCTTGCCGCGCTTGCCGGTTCGCTGAGCTGTCGCGATTGCGTTGGACTTGCTTTGTTGACGGGTCAGGAACCGATGGCCACCTCCGTCGGGGATGTTGCCGAACTTCGTGATGTCGACGTGGATCAACGAGCCTGGATACGGGTGCTCATAGCGACGGATCGGTTCGCCGGTGATCCGGTCGATCCGCGAGAGTCGGCTGACGCCTGCTCGGACCAGGACCGCGTGAACAGTCGATGCTGGGACTCCCAGCCGCCCACCGATCTGCACGGGCCCAAGCCGCTGGCGCCAGCGCAGTTCCAAGATCTGACGACGCACCGGCGCCGGAGTCAGGTGCGGACACCGCCGCGGTCGACTGGAGCGGTCGGCCATCCCAGCAGGGCCCTCGGCTCGCAGCCGCGCTGCCCACTTGCGGGCGGTCACGGTCGAGACCATGAACATCTTGGCCGCCTCGGCCGGCTTCCAGCCGTCCTCGACGACCAACCGAGCGAGCCGTAGTCGAGCTTTCGGGGTCAGTGCAGCGTTAGCGTGGGACACGAAGGCCTCCTGGTGCGTGAAGCGGTTCCTTAGACAGCTCCACTTCACAACCGGAGGCCTTCGCCTTCCAGTACTTCAGGGCCGTGTCACGAAACAACGTCCCTGGACATCACAGCTAGTCGGCCAACTCCTGGGCTCGGGTGAACACGGCGTCGAGCATGTCAGGGGTGAGGCGGCCGGTGAACGTGTTGTGCTGGGAGGGGTGGTAGCAGCCCAACAGGGTCACGTCGCCGTGCGGGCCGCTCAACGGGACCTCGACGGCGTGGCCGAACTTCGGCTGCGGCTTCGGGATCGAGAAGCCGGCATCGCGCAGTGATCGCAGCGCCGCCGCCCAACCGAAGGCGCCGAGCGTGACCACGACCCGCAACGTCGGCGCGACGAGTTCCACCTCGCGGGCGATCCACGGGGCACAGGCGTCGCGCTCCGCCGGCGTCGGCTTGTTCTCGGGCGGCGCGCACCGCACCGCGGCCGCCATCCGGGCTCCGATCAGCCCCTGACCGTCACCGGCATGGACGGAGGTGGCGGTTCTGGCCAACCCGACCCGGTGCAGCGAGGCGAAGAGCCAGTCCCCCGAGGAGTCCCCGGTGAAGATCCGGCCGGTGCGGTTGCCGCCGTTCGCTGCCGGCGCCAGGCCCACGATCAGGATCGGCGGCGCCGTCTCTCCCCAGCCGGCGATCGGCCGGCCCCAGTACGGCTGATCGGCGAACGAGGCGCGCTTGGTCGCCGCCACGTCCTCGCGCCAGGTCACCAGCCGCGGACACGCCGCGCAGACCGAGACCCGGGCGTCGAGTTCGGCCAGGTCGTCCACCGTCGCCAGCGCGGCGACGTCCTCAGCCGATCGCGCCACCGGCGTCGACGGTGCGGCAGGGTCGTCCGGCCAGCCGGTGCCGGGCGGTACCGGGCTCGCGAACAGTTCGCCTGTCACCGGATGCGGCAGCAGCAACGGTCAGTCCTCGTCGGGGACGGGCTGGGTGACCGGCCCGTACGGCGGCTCGCCCGGCTTCTGCGGGAACGACCCGGCGACCTTGCCCTTGTCCCGGCGCCGCGAGGACGTGACCATCGCGGGTGCCATCAGGCGCTCGAGGTCCTCCGGATCCGCGTCGGCTGCCGACTTGGCGGCCTCGGTGTCGATCGGACCGGAGGCGGCGATCATCGCGGCCTCCGCTTTGCGCTCGTCCTTCTGGGCGTCCTTCCGGGCGTCCCGGACCGCGTCGAGCTCGGCGCCGAGCAGCAACGCGACGTTGGTCAACCACAGCCAGAGCAGCGCCACCACGACGCCGGCGATCGAGCCGTAGGTCTTGTTGTAGGAGGCGAAGTTCGCGACGTAGTAGGCGAACCCGGTCGACGCGGCCGCCCAGAGCAGCAGGGCCAGGAACGCGCCCGGCGTCAGCAACCGGACCCGCCCGGTCTTGGTGTTCGGGGTGGCGTGGAAGAGCAGCGCCACCACGATCACCACCACGATCGCCAGGACCGGCCACTTCGCGATCTCCCAGAGGTCGATCGTGTCCTGCGGCACGCCGAGCTTCTCGCCGACCGACTGTGCGATCGGGCCGCTGACGATGATGATGAACAGCGCGATCGCGTTGAGAACCACGGCGACCAGGGTGATCAGCAGCATCAGCGGTCGCAGCTTCCAGACCGGCCGTGTCTCGTCGACCTCGCGCACCCGGTTCATCGCACGGCCGAAGCCTCCGACGTACCCGGACGCCGACCAGAGTGCCAGCACCGCACCGAACGCCAGCACCAGCGGTGCGCCCTGGACGTCGGTCAGGCTGCGCAGGGTGGGCTCGAGGTCGGCCAGCGTCTCGTCCGAGACCAGCGGCTCCAGCACGTCGAGCATCGCGTCCAGCGCGTCCTCCGGCTCGACCACGATCGAGAGCAGCGAGACGAGCGCCAGGATCGCAGGAAAGATCGCCAGCATCGCGTAGTAGGTCAGCCCGGCGGCGACATCGGTGTCTTTGTGCCGCAGGAAGTTCTTCACGGTCGTCTTGATCAGAGTCATGCCACGCTCCAAGCGATGCCGTCGAGGATGTCGGACTCGGACACGGTCAGGACGTCGACCTGCGTGCGCCGCAGGATCCGCTCCAGGATCACGGCGCCCGCGCCGATCACGTCGGCGCGTCCCGGATGCATGTACCCCAGGGCCCGCCGTTCCGCGACGGTCATCGCCAGCAGATCCTCCACACAGGCGTTGACCTCGGACACTGCGAGCCGCGCGAGATGCACCCGGTCGCGCTGGTAGCTCGGCAGCCCGAGCACACCGGCGGCGACGGTCGTCACGGTCCCGGCGACGCCCACGACGGTCCTGGCCAGGGCCGGGTCGACCCGGCAGGTCTCGAGGGTGGCGTCGATGTCGGCGCGGAGCGCGGCGATCTCCGTCCCCGTCGGTGGATCGGAGTGCAGGTGCCGTTCGGTCAGGCGCACCGAGCCGATGTCGAGCGAGTGCGCCGAGGTCACGGTGCCGTCGGCGTCACCGAGGATGAGTTCGGTCGAGCCGCCGCCGATGTCGAGGACCAGGCACGGCGACTCCGCGCCGGCGAGGACCCGGGTCGCGCCGTCGTACGACGCCCGCGCCTCCTCGTCCCCGGCGATGATCTCGACGTCCACGCCGATCCGCTCCTGTACAGCGGCGGTGAACTCGTCCGCGTTCTCGGCATCCCGGGCGGCGGAGGTCGCGCAGAACCTGACCCGGTCGGGCACGTACTCGGTGACCAGCATCGCGAACTCGTCCAGGGCGGCGAGCGCACGCTCCATCGACTCCGCCGCGATCCGGCCGGTGCGGTCGACGTCCTGACCCAGCCGCACGATCCGCATCTCCCGGACGTGCTCCTCGGCGCCTCCGGTGGCGGGGTCGAGGTCGGCGATCAGCAGCCGCAGCGAATTGGTGCCGCAGTCGAAGGCCGCCACGCGGGTCATGCGGGGTCCTCGGGTGTGACGCACGGGCCGGTGGCCCACCACTCCCCGAGTGCCTCCAGCACCTCGTCACCCAGCGGGTTCACGCCCTTGCCCTGCGCCAGTGACTGGCCGGCCAGGACGTGCAGGCACTTGACCCGGTCGGGCATACCCCCGGCGGAGATCCCGGCGATCTCGGGGACGCTCGCGCCGATCTCGGCCTCGATGGCGTTGCGGGCTTCCAGGTACGACTCGTGCGCCGCCCGGTATGCCTCAGCCAGCGCGGGGTCCTCGGCGAGCCGGTCGGACATCTCCTTCATCAGGCCGGACGCCTCGAGGGTCCCGATCCTGGAGGAGGCCCGCGGACAGGTGAGGTAGAACGTCGTCGGGAACGGGGTCCCGTTGTCGAGCCGCGGCTCGGTGGTCACCACGTCCGGGTTGCCGCACGGGCAGCGGTGCCCGATCGCATGGATCGATCGCGGGGCACGGCCGAGCTGCGCCTCGATCGCGCGCTCGTCGGCAGGCTCGATGCTCACTGCTGTGACGGGGTCGGAGGCGGAGTGATCTTGGCGACCGGCACCGGCTTGACCAGCTTCTCCGGGTGGTCGGCCGCGTCCATCGACTCGTGCACCTTGCTCCACCAGGCCGTCGGCTTGTCCGGTGCGATCGACGCCGGGTCGGTCAGTTCGCTCTCTCCGGTCAGGGGCTTCCCGTCCTTGTCGAGCACCTGGTAGACGGTCGCGCCGGGCTGGACCCAGCCGAACCGCTCGCGGGCCTGCTGGGCGACGTACGCGGGGTCGCGCCAGCGGCGCATCTCGCGCTGTGCCGTGGCGATCTCGCCCTTCGACTCGGCGATCTGCGCCTTCAGGTCGTTGATGTGCGAGCGCTGCTCGAGGTAGGAGCGCATCGAGGACGCGTACGAGACGACCAGGATCGCGAAGACCACCAGCAGGACCGCGGCCCGGTTGGTGACGCGGGGACGCGGACGTGCGTCGTCCGCCTTCCGCGTACGCGTCGCGCCACCCCGTTGACCGGGACGGGTGTTGCGGGGACGCTCCCCGCGCGACGGCGTACGACGGCTCGGCGGCATCTCAGCCCTGGTACCTCGGGAACGCGCCGCGGCCGGCGTACCGGGCCGCGTCGGCGAGCTCGGCCTCGATCCGGAGCAGCTGGTTGTACTTCGCCACCCGCTCGGAACGGGCCGGGGCGCCGGTCTTGATCTGACCGCAGTTCGTCGCCACCGCGAGGTCGGCGATGGTGGTGTCCTCGGTCTCGCCGCTGCGGTGGCTCATCATGCAGCGGTAGCCGTTGCGGTGCGCGAGGTCCACGGAGTCGAGGGTCTCGGTCAGCGAGCCGATCTGGTTGACCTTGACCAGCAGCGCGTTCGCCTGGCCGCCGTCGATGCCGCGCTGGAGCCGCTCCACGTTCGTGACGAACAGGTCGTCGCCGACGAGCTGGGTCTTCGAGCCGAGCTGGTCGGTGATGGTCTTCCAGCCCTCCCAGTCGTCCTCGTCGAGCGGGTCCTCGATCGACACGATCGGGTAGGCGGCGACGAGTTCGGCGTAGTACGCCGTCATCTCGGCCGACGTCTTGGACGCGCCTTCGAAGGTGTAGACGCCGTCGGTGCAGAACTCGCTGGCCGCGACGTCGAGCGCCAGCACGACGTCTTTGCCGAGCACGAGTCCGGTGGTGCCGATCGCCTCGGCAATCAGGTCGAGTGCGGCGCGGTTGCTGCTCAGGTCCGGAGCGAAGCCGCCCTCGTCACCGACGCCGGTCGCCAGGCCCTTGCCCTTCAGCACCGACTTCAGCGCGTGGTAGACCTCGGCACCCTGCTGGAGCGCTTCGCGGAAGGTGGCCGCACCGATCGGCGCGATCATGAACTCCTGGATGTCCACGTTGGTGTCGGCGTGAGCGCCACCGTTGAGGATGTTCATCATCGGGACCGGGAGCAGGTGGGCGTTCGGGCCGCCGACGTACCGGTAGAGCGGCAGGTCCGCGCTCTGGGCCGCCGCGTTCGCGACCGCGAGCGAGACACCGAGGATCGCGTTGGCGCCGAGGTTGGCCTTGTTCGGGGTGCCGTCCAGGTCGAGCATCTCCTGGTCGATCAGGCGCTGGTCGCTGGCGTCCAGACCGACGATGCGCTGGGCGATCTCCGACTCGACGGCCTTGACGGCCTTCTCGGTGCCCTTGCCGCCGTAGCGGTCACCGCCGTCGCGCAGTTCGACGGCTTCGAACGCGCCGGTCGAGGCACCGGACGGCACCGCCGCGCGGCCCAAGCTGTCGTCTTCGAGGATCACCTCCACCTCGACGGTGGGGTTGCCGCGGGAGTCGAGAATCTCGCGTGCGATGACGTCTTCGATGGCTGCCAATGAGGGCTCCTGGATCGGGCTGTACGAGCCCGGTCAGCCTAACGGTGCCGGGACCCGAACCCTGGCAGCACCCGGCCTGCGGACGCGTTCATCGACGAAAGTCCGCCGACGGCGCCCTCACGGGAACCGGACCGGGTCGTCCCCGTCGAGCGGGACCAGGTAGTCCCCGGTGGCTCCGCGCAGCCGCATCGCGGTCCCGGTGAACCCGAGCACCGTCGGGGGATGGTCGCCGTAGAGCTCGGAGAGGTCGTCGCCCGCCAGATCGCCCATCCCGGCGTACGTCGCGACCAGCGGCCGCCCGGTCACCGCGTCGTAGGCGACAGCCGCCGCCAGTCGGGTCCCGTCCTTGTCCGCCGGGCCGTGCCCGAGGTCCACGAACCCGATCCGCCGGCCGTCGGCGGAGGCGACCACGGACGCGATGTTCTCGAAGCCCGTCGCTTGCGCCCGGGTCAGATCGGTGAACCAGAGTTCGGTCCCGTTGCGGAAGTACACGCCGCCGGGCACCACCGCGACCTGGTCCGCGCGCAGCGGCGCCAGCGAGATCCGCCGGCCCCGCACGATCAGGTCGGTGCCGGAGGCACGCACGCGATCGCCCGGCCGCACGCCGCCCTTGCCGGTCGGTAGCACCGGAAGGTCCGACAGCTCGTACGGCGCCACGGACACCCGCGGCGTCGGCCGGACGAGCTCGTCGTCGGGGCCCCCACAGCCCGCCACGGCCGACAGTGCCGTCGTGGCCAGGACTCCGATCACGGCGCTCCGCACCCGGGCTGACCCGCTCATCCGCCCGCGACCCGCCGGACCGCGGCGCGAAGCGCCTGCTCCGGGTCGACGCCGGCCGCGCGCGCCTCGACCGCCAGGGCCAGCAGCCGGTCCCCGAGCCCGTCCGCGGACGGGTCCAGGTCCGGCGCGACGCCGGCGCGCTCGAGCCGGTCCAGGGCCTTGGTCGCGCGCAGCAGCGCCGGGAGCTCGTCCGGTACGCCGTCCATCACTCCCGGGCGCTGCTTCTCGGCCGCCTTGATCCGCTCCCACTGCTCATTGATCGACTCCGGGTCGTGGGCGTCCGAAGCGCCGTCCGGGGCGAAGACGTGCGGGTTGCGCCGGCGCAGCTTCGCGACCAGGTCGGCGGCGACGTCGTCGATGTCGAAACGGCCGTTCTCCGCGGCGATCGACGCGTGGAAGAAGACCTGCAGCAACAGGTCGCCGAGCTCCTCGCGCAGATGGTCGGCATCGCCCGTCTCGATCGCCTCGACGAGCTCGTAGGTCTCCTCCAGCAGGTACCGGACCAGCGACTCGTGCGTCTGCCCGGCCTTCCAGGCGCATTCACGACGCAGCCGGGCCATCACCTCGGCGAGCTCGACGAGAGCGGGGTCGGCGGGCGCGGAGTCGTCCATGACTGCGGTCTGCTCAGACCTCAGCCGCAGCGCAGGTTCGCCGGAAGGGTCGCGACGAACTCCGGCGCGGGCGACGAGGACGACGCCTGCTTCGCGAACGACGACACCGGGACCGACAGCGACGGATCGGTCACGCCGGCCACACCGGAGGCGTCGGGACCGTAGACCGGGTTGATCTTCACGGTCACCGACTTGCGGTACTGGTCCTGCAGCGCCCCGACGGTCGCCTCCATCTGGGCGTCGGTGGGCTCCTGCACGCCCTGCCCGGAGAGCTCACGCTGAGCGAGCGCGAAGATCTCCAGCTGCCCCTGGTAGAACTGGCCGACCAGATCACGGAACCGGTCCTGGTCCTCGGCCGGCGCCGCCTGGACGGCCGGCTCGAACTGGTCCATCACCTGGCGGTAGGTCGCCCGGTCGTAGTCGGCGCCCTCCTTGTCGGCGAGCTGCGCGTTGAGGGTGGACTGGACGAGCGCGTTGACCATCTGGGCACGGACCAGACGCGTCGAGGTGGTCTGCACCTGCGCGGCCTGGGCCGGGTCCTTGGCGGCGGAGTCGAGCGCGTCGCACTGCATCCGGGTCAGGAAGGAGACGTCGGAGGTGCTGACGACGTCGTCGCCGACCTCAGCAGCGTTGCCGCCGGACTCGGAGCAGCCCGACAACGAGAGCGTTGCCACGCCGGCGACGGCGAGCAGGACCAGACGGTTGGCCTTCACGACGATGTCTCCTCAAGACTCGACTGGATCGATCACGGCGTCGATCACCCGACCTGCCCACGCCAGCAATTCGGAGTCCCGCAGCTGCGACGGACGAGGCACCAGCATCGTACGCACTCCGGCCTTGACCAGGCTGCCGGGGTAGACCCGGTTGAGCCGGACCACACGGGAGTCCGGGAGCTCCACCGGAGCGAAGCGCACGTTCTTGCCCTGGACGGTGACCTCGCCGAGGCCGGCGCGCCGGCACCGGGCCCGGAACGCGGCGACCTCGAACAACCGCTCCACCGGTGCGGGCGGGGCGCCGTACCGGTCGGCCATCTCCGCGCGCAGCGCCACCACGTCCTCGTCGGCGCGCACCTCGGAGAGCCGCTTGTACATCTCCAGGCGCAGCCGCTCGCTGGGCACGTAGTCGTGCGGGAGGTGCGCGTCGATCGGAAGCTCGATGCGGATCTCGCCGGCGTCCTCGGCGTCCGCGCCCTTCCCGTCCTGACGGAACTCGGCCACGGCCTCGCCGACCAGCCGGACGTAGAGGTCGAAGCCGACGTCGGCGATGTGGCCGGACTGCTCGCCGCCGAGCAGGTTGCCGGCGCCGCGGATCTCGAGGTCCTTCATCGCGATCGCCATGCCGCCGCCGAGGTCGGAGTGCTGCGCCAGCGTCGCGAGCCGCTCGTGCGCGGTCTCGGTCAGCGGCTTGTCGGCCGGGTACATGAAGTAGGCGTACGCCCGTTCGCGGCTGCGGCCCACCCGGCCGCGGAGCTGGTGCAACTGGGAGAGGCCGAGGGTGTCGGAGCGCTCGATGATCATCGTGTTCGCGTTGGACACGTCCAGGCCCGATTCGACGATGGTGGTGCAGACGAGCACGTCGAAACGACGCTCCCAGAAGTCGAGCATCACCTGCTCGAGCTGGTGCTCCCCCATCTGCCCGTGCGCGGTCGCGACCCGGGCCTCCGGGACCAGCTCCTTGATCTTGGCAGCGGCCTTCTCGATCGAGGTCACCCGGTTGTGGATGAAGAAGACCTGACCCTCACGGAGCAGCTCGCGCCGGATCGCCGCGATGACCTGCCGGTCCTCGTAGGCGCCGACGTAGGTGAGCACCGGGTGCCGCTCTTCGGGCGGGGTGGTGATCGTCGACATCTCCCGGATGCCGGTGATCGCCATCTCCAGCGTCCGCGGGATCGGCGTCGCGCTCATCGCGAGCACGTCGACGCTGGTCCGCATCCGCTTCATGAGCTCCTTGTGCTCGACCCCGAAGCGCTGCTCCTCGTCGACGATGATCAGGCCGAGGTCCTTCATCCTGATGTCCGGGTTGAGCAGCCGGTGCGTCCCGATCACGATGTCGACAGAGCCGTTCTCCAGGCCCTCGATGACCTCCTTGGCCTCCTTGTCGGTCTGGAACCGGCTCAGCTGCTTGAGCACCACCGGGAAGCCGCTCATCCGCTCGGCGAAGGTCGAGTGGTGCTGGGTGACCAGCAGCGTCGTCGGGACCAGCACCGCCACCTGCTTGCCGTCCTGGACCGCCTTGAACGCGGCCCGTACGGCGATCTCGGTCTTGCCGTAGCCGACGTCCCCGCAGACCAGCCGGTCCATCGGGACGGTACGGCGCATGTCGGCCTTGACCTCGTCGACGGTGGTCAGCTGGTCGGGGGTCTCGTGGAACGGGAACGCGTCCTCGAGCTCGCGCTGCCAGGGGGTGTCCTCCCCGAACGCGTGCCCCTTGGTCGCCTGGCGGGCGGCGTACAGCTTGATCAGCTCGGCGGCGATCTGCCGGACCGCCTTGCGGGCGCGGCCCTTGCGCTTGGCCCAGTCGGCGCCGCCGAGCCGGTCCAGGCTGGGCTGCTCGCCGCCGACGTACCGGGTCACCTGGTCGAGAGCATCGGCCGGGACGTAGAGCCGGTCCGGCGGGTGCCCCCGCTTGCTGGCGCCGTACTCGAGGACGAGGTACTCGCGCATCGCGCCGTGCACCTCGCGCTGCTTCATCTCCAGGAACCGGCCGACACCGTGCTGCTCGTGGACCACGAAGTCGCCGGGCTTCAGCTCCAGCGGGTCGATCTGCTTCTTGCGCCGGGTCGGCATCTTGCGCATGTCGCGGGTCGAGGCCTTCTGGCCGGACAGGTCCTCACCGGTGAGCACCACCAGGTCGGCGAGGACGAGACCCTGGGTCAGGCACCCCTGCACCACCTCGACGACACCGTCGTTGTTCGCCGAGCCCGTAGAGACGCTGTCGATCTCCTCGACCAGCCGGGCCGGGACGTCGTGCTCGCCGAGCACCTCGACGGTTCGCTGCGCAAGACCGTGGCCCTGGTGGACGATGACGACCCGGCGCCGGCTGCGCAGATGGTCGCCGATGTCGCGGACGGCGGCCTCGATGTCGCCCCGGTACGGCTCGACGGCCGTCGCCGGGACGGGACGGGACTCGACACCACCGTCGGGAATCTCGGCAAGGTCGATGTCGGCAGCGTCGAGGCCGAACGGGCTGACGCCCCACCAGGCCTTGCCCTGCTCGAGCACCGTCGCCCGTACGTCGGCCAGCGAGCGCAGCGAAGCCGACCCGAGATCGATCGGCGCCTGCCCGCCCGAGGCGGCCGCGGCCCAGGAGGCGCCGAGGAACTCCTCGCTGGTGGCGACCAGGTCGTGCGCCCGGGTCCGGACCCGCTCGGGGTCCAGCACCAGGACATGGGTGTCGGCCGGCAGCAGGTCGACCAGCAGCTCCATCTCGTCGACGAGGGCGGGGGTCAGCGACTCCATCCCCTCGACGGCGACACCCTCGGCCAGCTTGTCGGTGAGCTCGGCGAGCTCCGGGTGGGCCGCACCGAGCTCGGCGGCGCGGCGGCGGACGTCGTCGGTGAGCAGCAGCTCGCGGCACGGCGGCGCCCAGAGCCGGTCGACCTTGTCCAAGGTGCGCTGGTCGGCGACGGCGAAGGCCCGGATCTCGTCCACCTCGTCGCCGAAGAACTCCACCCGGACCGGGTGCTCCTCGGTCGGCGGGAAGACGTCGACGATGCCGCCGCGGACCGCGAACTCGCCGCGCTTCTCGACCAGGTCGACCCGCGAGTACGCCGCTCCGGCGAGCGCCCGGACGACGTCGTCCAGATCGGTCTCCTGGCCGGGCACCAACTCGACCGGCACCAGGTCGGCGAGACCCTTGACCTGCGGCTGCAGCACCGAGCGCACCGGCGCGACGATCACCTGCACCGGGCCGTTCTGCGGGCCGGTGGCCGAACTCGTCGAATCCCCCGGGTGCACCAGCCGACGCAGCACGGCGAGACGGCGGCCGACGGTGTCGCTGCGCGGGCTCAACCGCTCGTGGGGCAGCGTCTCCCAGGCCGGGAACAGCGCCAGGCTGTCGGGATCGACGACGTCACCGAGCTCGGCGACCAGGTCCTCGGCCTCGCGGACGGTCGCCGTCACCACCAGCACCGTGCGGCCGGTGCGCGCGAGGCCCGCGATCACGAACGGCCGCAGCGACGGCGGACCGGTCAGGTCGAGGGCGGGCAGCAGATCGGCCTTCGCGTCGGCCATCGACGAGGCGAGTGTGGGGTCGGACAGGACGGCTTCAGCGAGGCCGGCGAGACGCACAAGTACTCCTGGAGGAACGCAGACAAGCCCCTTCTCGACGGGAGAGGGGGTAGGGCACCAGCCTACGGGGTGCCGGGGACAACGAGCGCGGGCTCAGTCCTCGTCGCGGATCAGCGACCGGCGACTCGTGCCGCATAGGTGTTCGCCACGCTGGCGACGTTGGCGACGTAGGTCATGTCGTGGTTGTAGGAGTGCACCGCGGCGCTCCAGCCGGAGTCCGAGCCCAGGTCGTGCCCGTCGGCGCAGAGGTACCGGCCGGCGGTCAGCGCCGCGTCGTCGAGATCGCGCGGGTCGGCCGCCCCGTCACCGTCGCCGTCGGCGCCCCAGCGGTCCCAGGTCGAGGCGAGGAACTGCAGCGGGCCCACGGCGTGCTCCCAGGTGGCGTCGTCGTGCCACGCGGCGGACGACGGCGTCGACCGGATGGCGGCGAAGTCGCCGGCGCCGTTGAGCGCCGGTCCGAGGATCGTCGTGGACGACCACCCGTCGCTGCGTAGCGTCCGGTCGCCGATCGTCCCGTGGTGCGACTCGATCCAGCCGATCCCGGCCAAGGTGTTCCAGCCGACGCGGCAGTCGGGCTGCTCGGCGTCGAGGCGGAGTTCGGCGTCGGCGTACGCCCGCATCGCCGGTGCCGGGATGCCGGTCACGGCAGCCGTCCGGGTCACCCACGCCGGATCCACCTGGAACCGCGAGCCAGATCGGGAGGCCCCCTGCTCGCCGGCCCGGGTCGCGGCCGGAGCGCCGGCCGGGCTGGGCGCGGGGTCGCCGACAGCGCCGTACGCCTCGCCGGGCGGGGTGCCGCCGCCGAAGTGCAGGACGGCGAACCCGACCAGGCCGAGCAGGAGGAACACCGAGGCGAGCGCGACCACGACGACCCGCACGGAGCCACCGGCCGGCGGGTCCGTGGACACCCGCACATCCGGTCTGCTCACGCAGACCATAGTGACGGGTCCGGGTAACCCCCGAGGACGAGCGTCTGAACGGCGGACGTCAGTCGAGGATCGCGTCGGTCCGCTCGGCCTCCGCGACGCTTCGCAGGATGCAGAATTCGTTGCCCTCGGGGTCGGCCAGCACGGACCAGCCGATGCCCGGTCCGTAGTGGTCGCTCTGGTCGTCGACCAGCGTCGCCCCGATCGACAGCGCCCACTCGACCTCCTCGGCGCGCTCGCGCTCGGACGGCCGCAGGTCGAGATGCAGCCGGTTCTTCACCGTCTTGGGGTCGTGACCGGTGGCGAGGAACAGGAGCTGGTGGCTTCCGTCCGGGCTCTGGATCATGCACTCGGGGTGCTCGGGCAGGTTCGGGTCGCCGGGGATGTCGACGTAGCCGAGCAGTTGCTTCCACCACTCGGAGAGCTCGTAGGCGTTCTGGCTGTCGATGGTCACGTGCGAGACGAAACAGGTCATGGGTCCGTGTCTACCGGTCCCGGACGGCGGGTGCGACCCGTTAAATCGCCCAGGGACCTTCCGGCGCGCTGACCCGGGCCTCGTCGGCCTCCTGGTCGGTCAGCTTCTCCTGGGACTGGCGCTCTGCTTCGACGCGGCGCAGATAGTGGTCGACCTCCTCGTCGATCCGCTCCTGGTCCCAGCCGAGGACCCCGCCCATCAGTTCGGCGACCTGCGGCGCGCAGAGCACGCCGCGATCGAACGTCTCGATCGAGATCCGGGTACGCCGGGTGAGCACGTCGTCGAGATGCCGGGCGCCCTCGTGGGTGACCGCGTAGACCACTTCGGCGCCGAGGTAGTCCTCGGCGTGGATCAACGGTTCGGCGAGCTCGGGACGATCGGTCATCACCGTGATCAGCTCGTCGATCAGCCCGCCGTAGCGTCCGAGCAGGTGGTCGACCCGGGCGAGGTGCAGGCCGGTGCTGCGGGCGAGCGCGGCACGCTGGTTGGTCCGGGTCTCGAAGCCGTGGGCGCCGAGCAGCGGCACCCGGTCGGTGATGCTGGTGCGCGCCCCGCCCTCGAGCGAGTCCGCGGCCACGTCGACGGCGTCCTTGGCCATCACCCGGTACGTCGTCAGCTTCCCGCCGGCGATCAGCACCAGGCCCGGCACCGGCGCGACCACGGTGTGCTCGCGGCTGATCTTCGAGGTCGCGTCGCTCTCGCCCTTGAGCAACGGTCGCAGGCCGGCGTACACACCCTCGACGTCCTCGTGGTCGAGCGGGTCCTTGAGCAGGGCGTTCACGTGGCCGAGGACGTAGTCGATGTCCGCCTTCGACGCGGCCGGGTGGGCAAGGTCCAGGTCCCACGGGGTGTCGGTGGTGCCGATGATCCAGTGCCGGCCCCACGGGATGACGAAGAGCACCGACTTCTCGGTCTTGGTGATGAACCCGGTCTCCGAGCGGATCCGGTCGCGCGGGACGACGATGTGCACGCCCTTGCTGGCCTCGACGCGCAGGGCTCCGCGGCCGCCGACCAGGTCCTGGATCTCGTCGGTCCAGACACCGGCTGCGTTGATGACGACCCGCGCGCGGATCTCGAGCTCCGCGTCGTTCTCCAGGTCGCGCGCCTTCACACCGACCACGCGCTCGCCTTCGCGCAGGAACCCGGTGACCTTGGTGCGGGACGCCACGTGTGCGCCGTACGCGGCCGCGGTCCGGGCGATGTTCATCACCAGCCGGGCGTCGTCGACCTGGCAGTCGTAGTAGCGGATCGCTCCGGTCAGCTTGTCGGTGCGCAGATCCGGCGCCATCCGGGCGACCTGGCGGCGGAAGAGGTGTTTGTGCTTGGGCACGCCCATGTCGTACTTGCCCGCCATCGCCATCGCGTCGTACAGGGCGAGGCCGGCGCCGACGTACGGGCGCTCCCAGGTGTTGTGCAGCGGGTAGAGGAACGGAACCGGGCGGACCAGGTGCGGCGCGATCCGGGTGAGCAGCAGTCCGCGCTCCTGCAGGGCTTCGCGGACGAGCCCGAAGTCGAACATCTCCAGGTAGCGCAGGCCGCCGTGGACCAGTTTGCTGCTGCGGCTGCTGGTGCCGCTGGCGAAGTCGCGCTGCTCGACCAGCGCGGTGGAGAGGCCCCGCGAGACCGCGTCCAGCGCGACGCCGGCCCCGACGACCCCGGCCCCGACGACCAGGACGTCGACCTCCTCGTGAGCCATGCCCGCGAGCGCCTTCGCGCGTGAGTCCGGTCCGAGGTCCGCGATCAGGCTCATGGAGGAAGTGTCTCAGGTCGCCGGGGTCGGCGCGTCGCTCGCCTCAGCAGCAGGCAGAGGCGGTCGGCGCCAGCTCCTGGCCGGCCGGGCCCTCGGCCGACGAGGTGCAGCAACCGGCGTCGTCCTGCGGGGCCGCGCCGAAGGTCTCGCTGTCCTCCAGGACGGTGTAGATCTCCCAGCGCTCGCCGTTCGGGGCGTTCTCGACCCAGAACTTGTCCTGCTTGGCGTAGCAACAGGTGGTGTCGCGCTCCTCGGTGGCGGCGAAGCCGGCGGCGCCCAGGCGGAGGTGCTCGGCGTCGACCCGTGCGGAGTCGTCGACCTCGACACCGAGGTGGTTGACCGACCCGCCCTGACCGGGGTTCTCGATCAGGACCAGCTTCAGCGGCGGCTCGGCGATCGCGAAGTTGGCGTAGCCGGGCTTCGTCTTGGCGGGCCCGGTGCCGAACAGGGTCGAGTAGAAGGCGACCGACTCCTCGAGGTTCTCGACGTTGAGGGCGAGTTGTACGCGTGACATGGGTAGCTCCTAGACATTGATGGTTATCGATATAGCTGGAGGTTTGCACAGGACATCGACCTCTGTCAATATAGATCTATGTCTAAGTCCCAGTTGACGCTCACGCCGGTCGAGACCGTCGCGTGCTGCTCGCCCCTGGTCTCCGAGCCGCTCAGCGTCGAGACGGCCGAGCGGATCGCCCCGCTGCTCAAGGCGATCGCCGACCCGGTCCGGTTGCGCCTGCTCTCGCTGGTCGCCGGGCACGCGGACGGCGAGGCGTGCGTCTGCGACCTCAACGACGCCTTCGACCTCTCCCAGCCGACGATCAGCCACCACCTCAAGGTGCTGCACGAGTCGGGCCTGCTCGACCGGAGCAAGCGCGGGGTCTGGGTCTACTACCGCGTACGTCGCGAGGCGCTGACCGACCTGGCGTCACTGCTCGGGGGCGGTCTGTGACCCGGCGCCTGGTGGCGGAGTTCGTCGGGACCGCGTTCCTGGTGATGGCCGTGGTGGGTTCCGGGATCGCCGCATCGCGGCTCTCCCCTGACGACGTCGGCCTGCAACTGCTGGAGAACAGCCTGATCACCGGCGCTGCATTGGTCGCACTGATCCTGACCCTGCAGCCGGTCTCGGCGGCGTTCAATCCGGTCGTGAGTGCGGTCGAAGCGGCCCTCGGTCTGATCCGATGGTCCGAGGCCGGAGTCCTGGCCGTGGCCCAGGTGGCCGGCGGCATCCTGGGCGCCGTGGTCGCGAACCTGATGTTCGACCTGGACGCGGTCACCTGGTCCACGCACGAGCGCACCGGCGGCGGCGTCCTGCTCGGCGAGATCGTCGCCACCCTCGGCCTGGTGGTCGTCGTCTTCGGCGCCGTCCGCTCCGGGCGCACCGAGACCATCGCGTACGCCGTCGGCGGCTACATCACCGCGGCGTACTGGTTCACCTCGTCGACGAGCTTCGCCAACCCGGCGGTGACGGTCTCGCGGATGTTCTCCGACACCTTCGCCGGGATCGCGCCCTCGTCGGTGCCGCCGTTCGTGCTGATGCAGGTCCTCGGCGGTGTGCTCGCCCTCGGCCTCGTCCTCGTGCTCTACCCGCGCCCCACCGAGCTTCCCGAAGGAGCCGACGCATGACCACCGACAGCGGTTCACGACCCACCGTCCTCTTCGTCTGCGTCCACAACGCCGGGCGCTCCCAGATGGCCGCCGGATTCCTGCAGCACCTGGCCGGCGACCGGATCGACGTGCTCTCCGCCGGGTCCGCGCCTGCCGAGACGATCAACCCGACCGCGGTGGAGGCCATGGCCGAGGTCGGCATCGACATCGCCGGCGCCCAGCCGAAGGTGCTGACCACCGAGTCGGTGCAGGACTCCGACGTGGTGATCACGATGGGCTGCGGGGACGCGTGCCCGTTCTTCCCGGGCAAGCGCTACGAGGACTGGAAGCTCGACGACCCGGCCGGCCAGGGCATCGAGTCGGTCCGGGTGATCCGCGACGACATCAAGGCGAGGATCGAGGCACTCGTCGCCGACCTGACCGGTAGCGTCGCGTAAGTGCGGAACCTGGTCAGCGTCGTCGAAGGTCGCCTGGTCGTCGAGCCCGTCGGGCTGGACAAGTTCTGGGGCTGGCGCCGCCGGATAGAGATCCCGCTGGACCAGGTGATCGGCGCCGCGGTCGATGCCGACGCAGCCAGCACCCGGAAGGGCATCCGGTATCCGGGCCTCGCGGTGCCGGGCGTGAAATGGGTCGGCACCTTCTACAAGAAGGGCGTGAAGACCTACTGGAACGTGCGTGCCGGCAGCGACACGGTCGTCATCCTGCTGGGTGAGGGTGCACCGTTCGAGCGCCTGCACCTCACGGTGGACGACGCCCGCGGTGTGGTCGACCTGGTCAACGCGGCTGCTGCCGGCGGCTGAGGCGTTGTGACGGTCGGTCGCTGCGCTCCCCCGGGCTCCGCCTACTGGACGACGACCTCGATGCGCTGGAACTCCTTGACGTCGGTGTAGCCGGTGGTCGCCATCGCGCGCCGCAGGGCTCCGACCAGGTTCATCGTGCCGTCCGCGACCCGCGAGGGCCCGAAGAGGATCTCCTCCAGGGTCCCGACGGTGCCGATCTGCACCCGCTCACCGCGGGGCAGTTCGGCGTGGTGCGCCTCGGCGCCCCAGTGGTAGCCCTGGCCCGGCGCGTCCGAGGCCCGGGCCAGCGGGGAGCCGATCATGACGGCGTCGGCACCGCAGGCGATCGCCTTGGCGATGTCCCCGCTGCGCCCGATCGAGCCGTCCGCGATCACGTGCACGTACCGGCCGCCGGACTCGTCCATGTAGTCGCGACGAGCCGCGGCCACGTCGGCGACCGCGCTGGCCATCGGCACCGAGACGCCGAGCACGGTCCGGGTGGTGTGGGCGGCGCCTCCGCCGAAGCCGACCAGGACGCCGGCAGCGCCGGTCCGCATCAGGTGCAGGGCAGCCTGGTGGGTGGCACAGCCACCGACGATCACCGGCACGTCGAGTTCGTAGATGAACTCCTTGAGGTTCAGCGGCTCGGCCTGGCCGGAGACGTGCTCGGCGCTGACCGTGGTGCCGCGGATGACGAACATGTCGACCCCGGCGTCGACGACCGTCTTGGCGAACTCCTTGGTGTGCTGCGGCGAGAGCGAACCGGCCACGGTCACCCCGGCGGCACGCATCTGCTGGAGGCGTTCCGTGATCAGTTCGGCCTTGATCGGCTCGGCGTACACCTCCTGCATCCGGCGGACGGCGGCTTCGTTGTCGAGTCCGGCGATGCCCTCCAGGAGCGGCGCCGGGTCCTCGTAGCGGGTCCAGATGCCTTCGAGGTTGAGCACGCCGAGGCCGCCGTGCTTGCCGAAGGCGATCGCGGTCGCCGGCGACATCACCGAGTCCATCGGCGCCGCCATGATCGGCAGGTCGAACCGGTAGGCGTCGATCTGCCAGGCGGTCGACACCTCTTCGGGGTCACGGGTACGCCGGCTGGGGACGATGGCGATGTCGTCGAAGGAATACGCCCGCCGTCCGCGCTTGGCACGGCCGATCTCGATCTCAGTCACGCCGTGCAGTCTAGGTACATCACGTGCAGACCGACGAACGAACCGTCTGGACGGCGGAACGCGCCGGGCACGGTGCCGACGGTCGCGAAGCCCAGGTCGTGCCAGAGCCGGACCGCGGCGACGTTGGTGTCGACCACGGCGTTGAACTGGATCCCCCGGTAGCCCTCGGCCCGGTGCCAGGCGACCACGTGCTCCCCCAGTGCGCGGCCGACACCCTTGCCGCGGGCGGCCGCGGAGACCATGAACGACGCCGTGCCGACGTGGCTGCCCTGCGCGGGACGGTTCGGGCCGGCCTTGGCCGTGCCCAGCACCACGCCGTCGACCTCGGCCACCACGACCAGCTCACCGGTCAGCCAGAAGTCCCGTGCGGCGGCGTCGTCGAGGACGTCCATCGCGTAGGTCTCGCCGTCGCGGAGCACCTCGTCGATGATCGCCCCGACCTGCGGCCAGTCCGCCTCGACGTACGGGCGGATCACGGCATCGGCCACCGGCTCAGAAGCCGCTGTAGTTGGGCGCCTCGACCGTCATCTGCACGTCGTGCGGGTGACTCTCCTTGAGCGAAGCAGCCGTGATCCGGACGAACTGGCCCTTCTCCTGGAGCTCCGGGACCGTCCGCGCGCCGACGTAGAACATCGACTGGTTCAGGCCGCCGATCAGCTGGTGCGCCACCGCGGCGAGCGGGCCGCGGTAGGCGACCTGGCCCTCGATGCCCTCAGGGACGATCTTGTCGTCGCTGGTCACCTCGGCCTGGAAGTAGCGGTCCTTGGAGTAGGACTTCTTGCCGCGGCTGGACATCGCACCCAGCGAGCCCATGCCCCGGTAGGACTTGTACTGCTTGCCGTTGACGAAGACCAGGTCTCCCGGGCTCTCCTCGCAGCCGGCGAGCAGCGAGCCGAGCATCACCGAGTCGGCGCCGGCGACCAGCGCCTTGGCGATCTCACCGGAATGCTTCAGGCCGCCGTCTGCGATCACCGGGACTCCGGCCGGCTTCGCCGCCAGCGAGGCCTCGTAGACGGCGGTCACCTGGGGTGCGCCGACGCCGGTCACCACCCGCGTCGTGCAGATCGAGCCGGGGCCGACCCCGACCTTGATCGCGTCGGCGCCGACGTCGATGAACGCCTGCGCGCCGACCCGGGTGGCGACGTTGCCGCCGATCACCTGGACGTGCTTGGTGGCCGGGTCGGACTTGAGTCGCGCGACCATGTCGAGCAGCAGCTTCACGTGGCCGTGCGCGGTGTCCGCGACGAGTACGTCGACACCGGCGTCGATCAGGGTGGTGGCCCGCTCCCAGGCGTCGCCGAAGTAGCCGATCGCGGCACCGACCATCAACCGGCCGTCCGCGTCGTTCGAGGCGTTCGGGAACTGCTCGGACTTCACGAAGTCCTTCACCGTGATCAGGCCGGCGAGCTTGCCGTCGGTGTCGACGATCGGGAGCCGCTCGCGCTTGTGCTGGCGCAGGATCGCGGTGGCGTCGTCACGGGAGATCCCGACCGGCGCGGTGATCAGCGGCATCGGGGTCATCACTTCGTCCACCTTGGTGGTCGCCCACTCCGCGACCGGGGTGAACCGCAGGTCGCGGTTGGTGATGATGCCGAGCAGCCGGTTGTCGAAGTCGACGACCGGGAGGCCGGAGACCCGGTACTCGCCACAGGTCTGGTCGAGCTCCTCGAGGGTGGCGTCCGGCCCGATCGTGATCGGGTTGGAGATCATCCCGGTCTGGGTCCGCTTGACCAGGTCGACCTGGTAGGCCTGGTCCTCGATCGAGAGGTTGCGGTGCAGCACGCCGATGCCGCCCTCACGGGCCATCGCGATCGCCATCCGGGACTCGGTCACGGTGTCCATCGCCGCGCTGATCAGCGGGACCCGGATCGAGATCTCGCGGGTCAGCCGGGTGGTGGTGTCGATCTCCGTCGGATTGAGATCCGACGAGCCCGGCAGCAGCAGGACATCGTCGTAGGTGAGGCCGAGAGGGGCGAACTTGTCGGGGACTCCGGAGGTCATGCTCCAGTTTACCCGGCGAGCAGTTCGCCGATCGGCCGCACCCCGGTGAGGTTCACGTGAACACTGAGGCCGTCCTGGGTCAGCCGGATCCGGCCGCGCATGCCGGAGGCGGCGAGGACCTGGACCGCGCCCTCTTCCGAGGCCGGCGCGCGCAGCACCAGCTCCGAGGCGCCCTGGGCCGCGGCGAGACCGCAGACCTGGCGCAGCAGCTGGCGCCCGATGCCGAGCCGGCGCCAGGCCGGGGCGACCTCGAGACTCGCCTCGACGGCGTCGTCGACCAGGGCGTGCAGGCGCCCGGCACCGACCGTGTGCGCGCCGATCTTGGCAGCGACGCTCCCCGAGGTGACTTCGTACTCCACCACCGCCGATCCGGCCGCCGAGGCCGGGGGCGGTACGGCGGCGGACCGCCCCCGGTCGGCGATCTCGGTCAGGGCGACCGCGCGGACTTGTTCAGTCGCAGACCACCTCACGCGCGGCCCGAGAAGCCCTGTGAGCGCGGAGTGAAGCGACTCCGGCTCATCGAGAACCGACTGCGCTGCACGGAGCCACGCCGTCGGCTGATCCACGAGGTCGTGAGTGGCGCAGGGGACGACGCTCACCTCGTCTCCTCCCGCGCCACTCACGAGTTCCACGACCGCCGCAGCGGTCCAGTTCTCCGGCGTCTCGACGACCAGGTCGTCGGTCACCGCTCCCAGTTCCGGGTAGATCTGCAGCGCCAGGATGTTCACGCCCGCGTCCCCGCAATGCTGGGCCAGCATCGCGAGAGCGCCCGGCGTGTCAGCCAGCCTGGTGCGAACCCGGTAGAACATGACCAGATCCTGCCGATTCCGTGTTGCTCGGCTGCTGCGCCCTCGTTACACGCAGGTCAACAACGGCTCACAGTGCGAAACTGCACGTATGGATGCGGTCGCGGCGGCGTTCGACGCCGTCCCGCGCGAGGGGTTCCTCCTCGCCGACACTCGCGACCGGGCCGGGCACGACGGCCCGATCTCCATCGGCTACGGGCAGACGAACTCGCAGCCGCGCACCGTCGCGGCGATGTTGCGACTGCTCGACGTCCTGCCCGGCCAGCGTGTCCTCGACGTCGGCGCCGGTTCGGGCTGGACCACCGCGCTCCTCGGGCATCTCGTCGGCCCGTCCGGCCGGGTGGTCGGGGTCGAGCTGGTGCCCGAGCTGGCGGCCTGGGGCGAGGAGAACGTCCGCCGCACGACGTACGACTGGGCCACGGTCAGGCCGTCAGAACCGGGCGTCCTGGGCTGGCCGGACAGCGCGCCGTACGACCGGGTGCTGGTCTCGGCGGACGCGGCCCGGCTGCCGGGCGACCTGCTCGACCAACTGGCCGACCCGGGCCGCCTGGTGGTGCCGGTCGACTCGACCATGACGATGGTGGTCCGCGCGGACGGGCGCGACGAGATCAGCGCGCACGGCGCGTTCCGGTTCGTGCCGCTCCTAGGCTGGGCCCATGAGTGAGTGGATCTATTTCCTGCACCCGCCCCGGGAGCGGTTCGTCGAGACGATCACCGACGAGGAGTCCGCGATCATGCAGGTCCACGCGGGCCATCTGGCCGACCTCCACGAGCAGGGCGTGCTGATCCTGGCCGGCCCCACTTTCGGGCAGGTGAACACCGGCATCGCGGTGATCGAGGCCGAGGACGAGGAGGCCGCCACGGAGGTGATGATGTCCGACCCCGCGATCACCGCCGGTCTGATGCGACCCGAGTTGCGCCCGATGCGGGTGAGCTTCCTGCGCGGCCGCTGATCAGGCCACGGGCGCCGGCGGCCTGATCGGCTCCAGGTCGGGGTTGCTGGGATGGCTCGGCGGCTCCCAGCCGGGAGGGCCGAAGAGGTAGCCGAGCTTGTCGCGGAAGCTGCTCGACGCGCGCACATTGCGGATGATCTGCGCGTAGTCGCCGTACTGGAGCTTGATCATGTTGTACGTCTCGACCGGCTTGGTGAGCCCGTACGTCGGCTTCTGCTTCTCCTCGACGAAGGTGCCGAACATCCGGTCCCAGATGATCAGGATCCCGGCGTAGTTCTTGTCCAGGTACTCCGGGTCCGAGCCGTGGTGGACCCGGTGGTGCGACGGGGTGTTCATCACGAACTCGATCGGCCGCCAGAGCTTGCCGATCATCTCGGTGTGGGTGAAGAACTGGTAGATCAGGTTGAAGCCGAACGCCACGTAGATGGTCCACGGAGCGAAGCCGAGGAACGGCAGCGGCAACCAGAAGATGAACTCGAACCACGGGTTCCACTTCTGGCGCAACGCGGTGGCGAAGTTCATGTACTCGCTCGAGTGGTGCGCCTGGTGCGCCGCCCAGCCGACGTTGACCCGGTGCACGAAACGGTGCGAGGCGTAGAAGGAGAGGTCGACGGCGACGAGCAGGAGCACCCAGTACCACCAGGTGTCGGTCGGCAGTTCCCAGAACGCGAAGTAGGTGAAGACGACGGTGTAGACGAGGAACGAGCCGACCTTCAGCGCCAGGCTGAAGAAGAGCGAGATCGCACCCATGCCCATGCTCGTGCGGGCATCCCTGCCGTTGTACCCGGTCACGTTGTCGTCGTGGTCGAGCCACTTGAGCGCGGCCAGCTCGATCAGGATGGTGAGCAGGAAGAACGGGACGGCGTACGTCACCGGGTTCTTCAGCGGGTCCAGCAGGTCGTCCATCGGGTCTCCTTGATATGACTCCTGAGTAAGTTACCATAGGTTCATATCACCGGCTAGACTCTCTTCCATGACTTCCGTCCGCCCCAACGCCGGCACCAAGGGCGTCGCCCGTGCCGACCGGGAGGCGCAGATCCTCGCGATCGCCAGCCGGGCGTTCGGCGAGGCGGGCTTCGCCGCGACCTCGGTGGCCGACATCGCCGAAGCGGCCGGCATCTCCAAGCCGCTGATCTACAACTACTTCGGTTCCAAGGAGGGCCTGTACGCCGTCTGCGTGCAGCACGCCGCCGAGATCCTCACCGCCGAGATCGAACGCACCGCGGCGAGCGGCACGGTCGGGCTGGCGCGGGCCGTCGTCACGCTCGACGGCATGTTCCGGGCACTGGCGCCGCAGCCCTGGATCTGGCACCTGGTCCTGGACACGACCGCCCCCCGCGATGAGGCGACCCAGGAGGTCCTCGCCGCGTACGAGCGGCGCATCTTCGCCTTCGGGGTCGAGGGCGTCAGCGAACTGCTCCGGCTGGCGGGCAATGACGACCCGACCGACACCTCGGCGATGCGGGCGGTCTGGGAGAACGTCTTCCGGACGCTGGTGACCTGGTGGCTCGACCACCCGGAGGAGAGTCCGGAGGAGATGACGCAGCGGTGCATCCGGTTGTTCAGCGCCGTGTTCGGCGAGATCGACCCCGCCGCGCTCGCGGCCGTGAGCACGGCCTGAGTCAGAGGACGGCGACCTTCTCGCCGGAACGTGAACGTCGCAGGGCGAAGATGATCCACGGGGTCACCTGGATGAAGATCCCGACGATCAGCCCGGAGACCAGCGGGCCGGGGGCGCCCCACGCGCTCGCGAACAGGACCGAGAGCGTCACGTTCACCGGCACCGAGATCACCGAACAGGTGGCGACCAGGCGCGCTCCGGCCGGGTCGACCATGCTCATCGACAGCGGGAAAGCGACCGCCTGCACCAGCGTCATCGCCGCCGCCAACGCGGGTAGGCCGTAGCCGAGCGAGATCTTGTCGTCACTGATCAGCTTGCCGACCGGATCCGCGAGCACGACGAGCACCGTGCTCGCCATCAGGGTGCCCCCGATGAAGCCGCCGAACACCAGCCCCATCCGCGGCCCGTTCGTGCCTTCCACCCGGGCGCGGGTGAACATCGGCCACAACGGCTGGGCGGTGGCCACGATCAACCCGGTCACCGGAGCGAAGATCTGCAGCACCAGGGCGTAGCGAGCGACCTCCTCGCTGGTCGAGACCTGGCTCAACACGATCCGGTCGGACAGGAACGCGAGCGGGAGGGCCAGCGAGGTGATCAGCATCGGCATCGCCAGCGAGCGGATCCGCGTCCCCGGGTACCGGCTGCGCGACGGGACCCGGGCCACCACCGTCGACCACGGGAAGCCCGTGAGCCGCTGGCTGAGCGTGAGCGTGGCGAGGTTGACGAGCAGGATCGCCAGCGACGGGATCACCACCAGCAGTCGCTCGTCCAGGTCGCCGACGATCATCAGCCAGACGAAGAAGGCGGCCAGCACCGACATGAAGACCTGGACCGTGATCGCGAGGTGGTTCCGCCCGGTGGCGAGCAGCACGCTCTGGCCCAACCCGGGCACGAAGCTGACGGCGTACACGACGATCGCGGCCGCGACGAACCCGTTCGCGCCGGAGGACTCGCCGAGCAGCTTCGGCCACATGTCGATCAGGCCGAGCACCACCGCCGCGGTGCTCAGCACCAGGCCGGAGACGGTCAGCACCCGGGCCGCGGTCACGCCCGTGCGCACGCTGAACTCGTCGGTGACACCGTGCGCCGCGACCGCCTGGGTCAGCGACGCTCCGGCACCGAGGTTGTTGAGCGGGATCAGCAGCAGCACCGAGACGATCAGCGCGTAACTGCTGAACGCGTCCAGCCCGAAGTGCGTGATGATCAGGTGGCTCGCGACCAGCGTGGCGATGCCGGTCGGGACGAAGCCGAGGACCCGCGCGAGGCCGCTGTAGAGGAGCGTCTTCATCGTGCCGACCTGCTCCGGACCGGGTCAGGCATCGTACTGACCGAAGCGCGCGAGCGGGGTGTCCAGCGCCTCCGGCCAGGCCAGCACGGCCTCCCCGTGCCGGCGCAGCATCTCGGCGAGCAACTGGCCCGGGTCGGCGAAGTCCCGGGGCTCGAGTGGCGGGTGCACCTGGAGGTAGTGGCTGTCCTCACCGTCACGGACGACCGTGATGAGGACGACCGGGCTGTCGGTGATGGTCGCGATCCGGGCCGCACCGAACGAGCCGAGGACCTTGCGGCCGAGGAACTCCACCGGCGTCTGTCCGGGGACGTCCGAGGCGATCGCCATCGTGACGCCGGGGCGCAGCGCTTCGACGACGGCCGCGGTGCCCCCGGTGGTCGGCAGGATCGGCCCGCCCTTGGCGACGACGCGGACATGCTGCTTGATCTGCGCCGGAGCGTCGTCCGCCATCGCGTCGGCGAGCACCAGGCAGTGCACGTCGGCACCGGCCCGCTTCAGCGAACCGAACATGCCGTCGTAGCGGTGGTGGTGCATGAAGCTCAGGATCGCGGGACGCGACTCGTCGCGCTTGGTGGTGAGCCATTCGATGCCCTCGACACGCTGGCGGGTGATCAGCCGCGGGTGCCAGCGCATCCAGGTGCGCAGCATCGACTGCTCGGAGTAGCGGCGGGCCAGTTCGGGCACCTCGTCGGCCCGCTCGGTGTGTTCGAGCAGGAACCGCATGTGCGCTTCCTGCTGGGCCCGGAAGGCATCGTCGGCCCAGAGCGCGTCGACCCGCTTCTCGACGATCCCGGGCAGTGAACGGGCGGGGATCACGCTCCGCACACGTTGCAACACATCCATCACCGCTGGCACCGCCGGAGGTTATCAAGCCGGCGACCCGCACCGTGGCCAAACGGACGCGCCGGGCGGCACAGATCAGGTCCGGAGATGCAAAGACCCGGCCCGGGCCCGCGTTCCTGCTGCTGGGCCGAGCCGGGTCAGTGCGTTGATCAGTGACCGTGACCGTGGCCGTGACCGGCGGCGGCCGGCTCCTCGTCCTCGGGCTTGTCGACGATGAGCGTCTCGGTGGTCAGCAGCATGCCGGCGATCGAGATCGCGTTGGTCAGTGCCGACTTGGTCACCTTGACCGGGTCGAGAACGCCCTGGGCGACCAGGTCGCCGTACTCGCCGGTGGCGGCGTTGTAGCCGGTGCCGAGGCCGCCCTCGCGGACCTTGGCGACGATCACGAAGCCGTTCTCGCCACCGTTCTCGGCGATCCAGCGCAGCGGCTCGTCGACCGACTTGCGCACGACGCGCACGCCGACCGCCTCGTCGTCGGTCAGGCCCAGGTCGTCATCCAGGACCGCGGAGGCGTGGATGATGGCCGAGCCACCACCGGGGACGATGCCCTCCTCGATCGCGGCGCGGGTCGCGGAGACGGCGTCCTCGATGCGGTGCTTCTTCTCCTTGAGCTCCACCTCGGTGGCAGCGCCGACCTTGACGACGCAGACGCCGCCGGCCAGCTTGGCCAGGCGCTCCTGCAGCTTCTCGCGGTCCCAGTCGGAGTCGGTCGCTTCGACCTCGGCCTTGATCTGGTTGACGCGGCCCGCGACCTCGGCGTGGTCTCCCCCGCCCTCGACGATCGTGGTGTTCTCCTTGGTGACCACGACGCGGCGGGCGGTGCCCAGCACGTCGAGCCCGACCTGGTCGAGCTTGAGGCCGACCTCGGGAGCGACGACCTGTGCGCCGGTCAGGATCGCGATGTCCTGCATCATCGCCTTACGACGGTCACCGAAGGCCGGGGCCTTCACCGCGACGGCGTTGAAGGTGCCGCGGATCTTGTTGACCACCAGGGTCGAGAGCGCTTCGCCCTCGACGTCCTCGGCGAGGATGAACAGCGGCTTGCCGGACTGGATGACCTTCTCCAGGACCGGGAGCAGCTCGGAGATCGCGCTGATCTTGCCCTGCGTCAGCAGGATGTACGGGTCGTCGAGAACGGCTTCCATCGACTCCGGGTCGGTCACGAAGTACGGCGACAGGTAACCCTTGTCGAACTGCATGCCCTCGGTGAAGTCGAGCTCGGTGCCCATGGTGTTGGACTCCTCGACGGTGATGACGCCGTCCTTGCCGACCTTGTCGAAGGCCTGCGCGAGCAGCGCGCCGATCTCCTCGTCACGGCTGGAGACGGTGGCCACCGCGGCCATGTCCTCGACCGAGCCGACCTCGCGGGCAGCCTCGGCCAGCGCCTTGCTCAGCGCCTCGCCGGCAGCGTCCATGCCGCGCTTGAGGCCCATCGGGTTCACGCCGGCCGCGACCGCGCGCAGGCCCTCGTGGACCATCGCCTGGGCGAGCACGGTCGCGGTCGTCGTACCGTCACCGGCGACGTCGTTGGTCTTGGTGGCGACCTCCTTGCACAGCTGTGCACCGAGGTTCTCGAACGGGTCGTCCAGTTCGATCTCACGAGCGACGGTGACACCGTCGTTGGTGATCGTGGGGGCGCCCCACTTCTTGTCGAGGACCACGTAGCGGCCCTTCGGACCGAGGGTCACCTTCACGGCGTTGGCGAGGGCGTCGACGCCCCGCTCGAGAGCGCGTCGCGCGTTCTCGTCGAACTCAAGAATCTTGGGCACTGCTGCTCCTAGCTAGGAAACGGATCGAGTGCCCAGGCGTCGCCGCAGCGGCCGCCTGAGCACTCGACTCGAGATGTTTCAGGCTGTGCCTGATCAGGCGATGACCGCGAGGACGTCGCGCGCGGAGAGGATGAGGTACTCCGCACCCGCGTACTTGACCTCGGTGCCGCCGTACTTGCTGTAGATGACCTTGTCGCCGACGGAGACATCCATCGGGATGCGCTCGTCACCGTCCTCGTTGAACCGCCCCGGACCGGTGGCCACGACGAGGCCCTCCTGGGGCTTCTCCTTGGCGGTGTCCGGGATGACCAGGCCGGAGGCCGTGGTCTGCTCGGCGTCGAGGGGCTGGACGAGGATCCGGTCCTCGAGGGGCTTGATGTTGACCGACACGTTGTCGACCTCCACTTTCACGCTTCGTTGGTGGTGAATCACGTTTTCGCCTGCCCTGCCGCACGCCGTCGCGGGGGTCGTACGTCGAACACAGGCGCTGGCACACTCACCGGGAGAGTGCCAGCTACGAACTTAGCACTCGACCCGAGCGAGTGCCAGACTGGGGGCCTACCGGGGCGCTCGCCCCGGCCGGACACCGAGGACGGGGATGATGGACGCGTGGACCTCGACGCCTTCCGCTGGCTGCTCAGCGACGCCGGCCAGCGGTTGCTGCGCAGGGCCTGCGACCTGCGCGCCGAGGACAGCGACCCGCTGCGCGCCGGCGCGGCGCTGCGCCGCGAGGCCGGAGCCGAGCCGACCCACGCCGCGGCCGCGCTGACCCAGGCCGAGCTCCGCGAGCGCGGCCGGGACAAGTTCGGCGACCTCGCGGACCGGATGTACTTCACCCCCGAGGGGCTCGAGCAGGCGACTCGGCGCCCGGTCGCCGAGCACCGCGCGTCCCGGCTCGTGGCGGCCGCCACCGGCACCTCGATCGATCTCGGCTGCGGCATCGGCGGCGACCTGATCAGCGTCGCCAGGGCCGGGATCACCGCGGCGGGCATCGACCTCGACCCGCTGCGCGTGGAAGTGGCCCGGGCGAACCTGGCCGCGCTCGACCTCGGCGGCGCGGTCTCGGTCGCGGACGCCACCACTGTCGATCACAGCGGCTTCGACGTGGCCTTCGCCGACCCGGCCCGACGCACCGCCCGCGGGCGCAGCTTCAGCATCGACGACTGGACGCCGCCGTGGGCCTTCGTCGAGAGCCTGTTCGACCGCCCGGCGTGTGTGAAGGTCGCCCCGGGGATCCCGCACGACCTGGTCCCGGCTCATGTCGAGGCCGAATGGGTGAGTGATCGCGGGGAGGTCAAGGAGGCCGCACTGTGGTCGGGCTTCCTGGCCACCGCCCACCGCCGCGCGACCGTGATCGCCGACGGCGGGCTCGCCACGATGACCGAGGCGGATGATCCCGGACCCCACGGGGAAGGGGCGGTCCGCGCTCTCGGCGGCTTCCTCTACGAACCCGACGGCGCGGTGATCCGGGCCGGCCTGGTCACCGCCGTCGCGGCGGGCGTGGGCGGCGGCCTGCTCGACGCGCACATCGCCTACGTCACCGCGGACGAGCCGTTCCGGAGTCCGTTCGCGCGCTCCTACCGGATCCTCGAGGAGCTCCCCTACCGGGAGAAGCCGCTCAAGGCCGCCCTGCGCGAACGCGGCATCGGGCGGCTGACCATCAAGAAGCGCGGCGTCGACATCGTCCCGGATCTCCTGCGCAAGCGACTGGCCCCGACCGGCGATGCGGCGGGCACGATCGTGCTCACCCGCGTCGCCGGCCAGGGCACCTGCCTGCTCGTCGAGCCCTTCTGAGAGCTACACCCCCTGGGTATCTCTCATCAGGACCCGACGAGCCGTGCAGATCTGGTCATCCCCGAGCGACCCCGAGGTTCGTTACTTCCAGACCTTCACGTAGTCGACGCTCATCGTCGCGGGCATCGGAGCGCGGCCGTCGTAGACGTTGCCTGCCGCACCGAGCATCTGCGAGAGCGTCATGATGTAGGGCTTCTGGAACGCCGGGTCGCCCGAGGTGTTGACCAGGCAGGTCTTGCCGTTGACCTTGATCTCGAGCCGGTTCGCGGACCACTCGAGGGTGTAGGTGTTCCAGACGCCGCGGTTCGCCGTGCAGTTCCAGGCGGTGTTCGTGCCGGGGAGACTGCCGTAGACGTCGGCCGAGTAGTGCAGGAACGGGATCGACAGGTTCGGGTGCGACGAGTAGGTCTCGCTGATGTCGATCTCACCGGCGTACGGCCACAGCGCCGTCGACGGCACCCGGTCGTCGGGCCAGAGCCAGAACGCCTCGTGCAGACCGGGAGACGTGGTCGCGGTGTTCTTGATCTTTGCCTCGAACCGGCCGTACTGCTGGCTGAACAGGTGGTAGGTGGTGACGCTGCCGCCGACGTAGTCGGTCGGGCCGCTCAGGCCGCCGAAGGAGCACGACACCGGGTCCGCCACCTTGCGCACGGTCAGGTTGAGGAAGCCGTTGGCCTGGTTGATCACCGACGGGTCGTCGAGGTAGCACGCGCGCGCCGTCTGGACGCCGGAACCGAACTGGGTCTGCGGCATCCACTTGGTCCGGTCCAGCGTGCTGGCCGAGAAGTCGTCGTTGAAGGTGCACGCCCACAGGGAGCCGTCCGCCTTGGCGGGCCGGGTGCCGCAAGCGTCCTTCGCCGTCGTCGTGGTGGGCGGCCGGACGACCCGCAGCGTGCGCGCGGCGCTGTACCGGCTGTCGACCCGGGCACGGAACTTGGTCACTCCAGCGGCCGGCCGCAGCCGGACGAGGTACCTGCCGTTGGTGACCTTGGCGCGCCGGACCAGGGCCCAGCGGTCGCCGACCCGGCGCTCGATGCGGACCAGGGTGGCGCGCGCCGGAGCGCGGCCCTGGACGACCACGTACTGCCCGGCCTGGCTCACGGACGGCACCTGGATCGTCACGAGGCGTGATGCCTGCGCGTCGGCGGGTGCCGCGATGACAGCCATGGACCCCACGGCCACCGCCACCATTGCGACAACGAGCTTCCTCATGCCTGCTCTCCTCCCTCGTGGGTGAGGGAGGGACGCCGAGGCCGCACGCGTCCTGTGGACGGAGAGTGCTTGGCGGTTCGACATTCCTGGCTCCTCACTCGCTGGGGTGATGAGCCAAATGAACCGCCGCGGAGAGCTACCCAGTCGCGGCGCCGGCTGCCTGAGTAGGCATCCCGCCGCTCCGTGCCGCCGTACTGCGCGGCCGTTTGAGTAGCTCCTCGACTCGTGGTCCAGTCGCTTCCTCCCCTGAGGGGAGTTTATGCCCTTATGTCCGTTTTGTCACTAATGCCCGGTTAACGAATTTGCTCGCATTCAGAAGAGTGCGGACGCAGTCGAACCCGACCACCCCGTGCGCCTGGGTGATCGGGTTCGTCGCGGACGGAAAGGGCTGTCAGTCGCCGGCGAGCAGCTCGTCGAGCTGCTCGTAGCCCTCCACGATGCCGGTCTCCATGCCGCTGGCGACCATCGCGTCCCGCTCCTCGACGCTCGATCCGACACTGCGGTTGACCAGTCGGGTCCTGCCGCCGGGGAGCGCCTCGAACTGCGCGATCTCCAGGGCGACTCCGTCCGGGAAGCCGGCGTAGGTGAAGGTCTGGACGATGCGCTCGTTCTCGCGGATCTCGTGGAACGACCCGTAGAACTCGAACACGTCCTCGCCACGGCGGTGGGTGTACGCCCAGCTGCCGCCGTTGCGGACGTCGAAGTGCCCGACCTGCATCTCCAGGTCCCGCGGCCCGAGCCACTGCACGAGCAGGTCGGGGTCGACGTGCGCCCGGAAGACCTTCTCCGGCGGTGCGTCGAACTCGCGGATGATGTCGATCCAGGGCAGACCTTCGGGGGCGAGGATCTGGGTCTCGTGCTTGGCCATGGTGCTCATCGTGCTCCTCTTTCCTTGTCCGGAGTACCGGAGGTGGGTGTGGCTACTTCCGCGGGCGGCCGCCGCCGCGCTGTTCGGACTGGTCGTCCATCTGGGCCAGGACAGCGTCCAGGCGCTGGAACCGCTCCTCGGCCTGGCGCCGGTAGCGCTCGATCCATTTCGTCATCAGGTCGAAGACCTCCGCCTCGAGGTGCACCGGACGGCGTTGCGCATCCCTGGTCCGGCTGACCAGGCCGGCGTCCTCGAGCACCTTGAGGTGCTTGGAGACGGCCTGCAGGGAGACGTCGTACGCCGACCCGAGCTCGCCGACGGTCGCGTCCGCCAGCGTCAGTCGCGCGACCATGTCGCGCCGGGTCGGGTCAGCGAGCGCGCTGAAGACCCTGGAGAGCTGGTCGTCCTCGGCGGGAAGGCCCATCCTTCAACTCCTTGCTCAACTGATTGGTTGA
>JAKFBZ010000043.1:0-34595 GCA_036676945.1 Marmoricola sp. | reverse complement strand
CGGAACGTCACCAGGCCGACCTTGTCGCGACGGCGGTAGACGTCGAGCAGCAGCGAGAGCACCGCTGCCTTGACCTCGCTCATCCGCTTGCGGGCCGCCATCGACCCTGAGGCGTCGACGCAGAAGAGCACCAGGTTCGACTCGCGCCCCTCCCGGACCGCGACGCGCAGGTCCTCGGGACGGAGGCTGATCGCGGGACCGGTGCGGGTGCGTTCTCCCTGGTGCCGGGCCGCGGCGCGGATCGTCTCCACCAGGTGGATCGACCCTCCCTGGCCGTGCGGGGCCTTCGCGCCGATCCGCCGGCCGGTGCTGGTCACCGCGCGGCTGCGCCGGCCGGCATCCCCGGCACCGAGGCCGTCGACCGTGAGCAGCCGGGGCCGGAACGGGGCGCCGGCGGTGACGGTCGCCTCCGCCTCGTTCGTCGAGCCTGTCGGGACGCCGGGAGGGTCTTCGGCGACCTCGGATTGAGCCTCGTTCGTCGAGCTCGTCGCGACATCTGCCGCGTCCGCGTCTGCCTCGTCCTCCGGCTGGTCCGTCGAGCTCGTCGAGGCGTCCGCAGAGTCGTCGCCGAGTTCTCCGTCCGGGCCCTCGGTCGGCGGCTCCGGCTCGTCGTCGCCGAGGATCCGGTCCAGCAGATCCTCGTCGAGGCCGGGCGCGTCGAACGGGTTACGGCGCCGGCGGTGCGGCAGGGCGAGTCGGGCGGCGGCCCGGATGTCGTCGCGGGTCACCCAGGTGCGGCCGTGCCAGGCGGCGTGGGCGATCGCGGCCCGGGCGGTGACCAGGTCGGCGCGCATCCCGTCGACGTCGAAGGCCGCGCAGACCTCGGCGATCTTCAGCAGCGCGTCGTCTCCGAGTACGACGGCAGGCAGCGCCTGCTGGGCCGCGCGGATCCGGGCGGTCAGCGCGCGCTCCGCGTCGGCGTACGACGCGATGAACGCGTCCGGGTCCGCGTCGTACGCCATCCGGCGGCGGACGACGTCGACCCGGACCGACGGATCGCGGGGTGCGGCGACCTCGACGGTCAGCCCGAAACGGTCCAGCAGCTGCGGCCGGAGCTCGCCCTCCTCGGGATTCATGGTGCCGACCAGGACGAACCTCGCGGCATGCGTCACCGAGACACCGTCGCGCTCGACGGTCGCCCGGCCCATCGCCGCGGCGTCGAGGAGCAGGTCGACGAGGTGGTCGTGGAGCAGGTTCACCTCGTCGACGTAGAGGACGCCTCGGTGGGCGCGCGCGAGCAGTCCCGGCTCGTACTCGGCGCGTCCGTCGCGCAGGGCCCGTTCGAGGTGCAGGGACCCGAGGACGCGGTCCTCGCCGGCGCCGATGGGCAGTTCGACCAGACGCACCGGCCGGGTCTCCACGGCTGCGTCGGCGGCGAACGGGCCGTCGGGCGAGAGCGGGTCCTTGTCGTCGGGATCGGAGGAGAACCGGTCCCCGGCGATCACGTCGATCGGCGGCAGCACGGCGGCCAGCGCCCGCACGATCGTCGACTTCGCGGTGCCCTTCTCACCGCGGACCAGGACGCCGCCGACCTCGGGCGAGATCGTGGTCAGGATCAGGGCGAGGGCCATGTCGGTGGAGCCGACAACGGCACTGAAAGGGAACTGCTGTGGCATGGGGGCTCCCGCTCGTCAGCCATCGAACAACGATTGGCGCGAGGCCGGTCTTCGGACTTCCGGAGTCCCAGCGTGTGTCGCTGGCCTCCGGTCACCGCAGCGGGCCCTGTGCCGGATTCTCACCGGCTTCCCTGATTCTCCCCTTCGACCCCGATGCTGCGCTGGGGTCCTCCGGGGCACCTCGTGCCTAGGAGCGCTCACGATAGCGTCTCCCGTCATGGACCCCACCCCGGCTGACTCGTTGGCCGTCGTCGGCATCGGCGCCGACGGCTGGGAGAGCCTCACTTCCCAAGCCCAGCAGGAGATTCTCGACGCCGAGGTCCTCCTCGGAGGAGAGCGGCACCTCGCGATGGTGCCCTCTGTGGCGGGACAGAGGCGGATCGTCTGGCAGCGGCCGCTGCGCGATCACCTGTACACGCTTCTCGACGAGTACGTCGGCCGCAGAGTCGTGGTGCTCGCCACGGGGGACCCGCTGTTCTCCGGCGTCGGCAGCATCCTGGTCGACCGGATGGCCGATCGGTTCGGTGCCGAACAGATCCGGATCATCCCGGCCGTGTCGTCGGTCGTGCTCGCCAGGGCGCGGATGGGTTGGCCGGCCGAGACCGTCGAAGTCATCCCGCTGGTGGGGCGCAACCGGTACGCCGTGCTGCGTGCCCTGGCTCCCGGGCACCGGCTCCTGGTGCTCTGCTCCGACGGCTCCACAGCCGGCCAGATCGCGGGTCTGATCACCGAGCACGGGTTCGGGGCGAGTGTGCTGACCGCGTTGTGCGACCTGGGCAGCGCCAAGGAGTCCCGTCGCTCGGCAGTCGCCTCCGACTTCGTCGGCGAGACCGCAGCCCTGACCGTCCTGGCGATCGACTGTGTCGGGACCGGCTGGACCTGGACCCCGGGTCTGCCGGACGAGGCGTTCGAGCACGACGGCCAGCTCACCAAGCGCGACGCGCGCGCCTCGGCCCTGGCCCGGCTCGCGCCGGGTCCCGGCCAGTGCCTCTGGGACGTCGGCGCCGGCGCCGGATCGGTCGGCATCGAGTGGCTTCGCACCCACCCGACCACGAGCGCTGTCGCCATCGAGGCGGACGCCGCACGAGCGGAGCGGATCGGCCGGAACGCCCATTCCCTGGGGGTTCCGAGGCTCGTCGTACGCACCGGGAGCGCTCCGGACGCGCTGGCCGACCTGCCGGTCCCGGATGCCGTCTTCGTCGGGGGCGGCGCCAGTCGCGAGGGAGTCCTCGATTCCGTGATCGCCGTACTCCGGCCGGGCGGCCGTCTGGTCGTGCACGGCGTGACCCTCGAGACCGAGACGCTGCTGGCGGCCCGGTACGCCGAGCTGGGCGGTGAGCTGATCCGGCTCCAGGTGGAGACCGCCGCACCGATCGGGTCGTTCACGGGCTGGGCGCCGGCACGGGCGATCACCCAGTGGGCCTGGACCAAACCGGGACCAGCGGACGGAGCCGGCGCGTGACCATCCACTTCGTCGGAGGCGGCCCGGGTGCCGCCGACCTCATCACTGTCCGTGCGGCGGCCCTGCTCGCCGCCGCGGATGTGGTCGTCTACGCCGGCACCTACCTCGACGCCGAGGTGCTCTCGCACTGCCGTGAGGGTGTCGAACTCGTCGACACCCAGGACCTCGACCTGGACCGGATCACCACCGTCCTGGTCGCGGCCGACCAGGCGGGCAAGGACGTCGTACGGCTCTGTTCCGGAGACCCGTCGCTGTACTCGGCCGTCGCCGAGCAGACCGCGCGGCTCGACGCCGCCGGGGTCGCCTGGGACGTGACCCCCGGAGTGCCGGCGTACGCCGCTGCCGCGGCGGTGCTCGGCCGTGAGCTGACGGTGCCGCGGCTGGCGCAGTCCGTCGTACTGACCCGGGCCCAGGCCAGGTCGACCGCGATGCCGGACGGCGAAACCCTGGCCGCCTTCGCCGCCACCGGCGCCACGCTGGTCCTGCACCTGGCGATCACCCGGATCCGCGAACTCGCCGGCTCCCTGGTCGACGACTACGGCCCCGACTGCCCGGTCGCCGTCGTCTACCGGGCCAGTCAGCCCGAGCAGATCGTGCTGCGCGGGACGCTCGCGTCGATCGCAGCCGACGTCGAAGCCGCCGGTCTGCGCCAGGCGGCCATCATCCTGGTCGGCCCCGCCCTCGACCCGGCCGCCGTCGCCGAGTCCTACCTCTACGACGCGACCCGCGACCGAGGGCTCAAGCGCACGGACTGACGCAGGTCCTCAGCAGTGCGGATCGATGCCGGCTCGTCCGGCGAGGGCGCCGAACGCCTCGCGGACGTCGCAGCCGCAGGAGACCGGCCGGTCGAAGCAGACCCGGACGTCGTACTGGTTCTGTTCGTGACGGACCCGCAGGACGATCCCGTACCGGTCCAGCCCGAGCGCGCGCACGTCGACGGATTCCTCGATGCCGAGCTCGTGGCGCGCCATCTGCACGAGGACCTCGCTGTGGTCGGCCTGCAGGTGTGGCAACCACGTGAGCTCGTACCCGACCAGCGGATCCGGGAACGCCGCCCGGTACGCCGGCAGCGACAGCGGGAACGAGCCCGAGCTGTCCTCGCAGCGCCAGTCCAGCTCCGCTTCTTCAGGGGTGAGGCGGAGCAGGCGGCCCGCCGCCGGGTCGTCCGAGCCGGTCAGGTGCGCCCGCATGCCGGCCGGCAGCGGGTCGACCACCTCGGTGAGCAGGCCGCGCAGCTCGACCACACCGCGCACCCGGTCGGGCTGCGGCACCGCGGCTACGTCGATCGCGGTCAACCCGGCCTGCTGCGGCTCCAGGTCGGCGGGGGCCTGGAACAGGACCGACCCGTCCGGGGTGAGTCCGTGCCGGTGCACTTCGAGGGTCAGGCCCGGGACGAGGACCCGGACGTTCGTGCAACTCGCCAGGATGGTCCTGGCGCGTTCGGCCTCGGTCAACGTGTACGGACGTGTGATCGGCATGAAGTAAGGATAGCCTTACCTATCTATCTCAGCCAGACCTTGGTCCTCAGAACGTGACGGTGAGCCCTTCCGCGACCGACCGGGCGGTCCACACCCGGCCGGACGGGGTCAGCCGGGTCCCGCTCGACCCGACGATCAGCAGGCACTTCATGTCGATCGAGTCCGCGTCGAGTCCGGCGAGGGTGGTCACCGTCAGCGACTCCTCGGCGCGGCCGACGTCACGGCCGACCACGACGACCGTGTGCGCGGGCCGCGACTCCAGCAGGACCTTCTGGGCCTCGGCGACCTGGGTCGTCCGGGAGCGGGACGCGGGGTTGTAGATAGCGAGCACCAGGTCGGCCTCCCCGATCGCGCGCAGCCGGCGTTCGATCAGCGACCACGGCTTGAGCCGGTCCGAGAGGCTCAGGACGGCGAAGTCGCCCCCGACCGGAGCGCCCGCCCGGGCGGCGACGGCCTGCACGGCACTGACGCCGGGGACCACCCGGATCGGCACGTCGGGGTAGTCGACCTCGGCAGCCTCGAAGACCGCGGACGCCATCCCGAAGACCCCCGCGTCCCCTCCGGAGACGACGGCGACGCGTTCACCGGCGCGGGCCAGGTCGAGCGCGAACCGAGCACGGTCGACCTCGACGGTGTTGCCGGACGCGTGCCGGGTCAGGCCGGCGCGCTGCGGCACCCGGGCGACGTACGGCGCGTAGCCGACGACGTGGTCGACCTCGGCCAGCACCTCGCTGGCTTCGGGGGTGAGCCATTCGTCGGGCCCCGGGCCCAGCCCGACGACCAGGACCTCGCCGACGGCTGGCTCCACTCCTGGCAGCGTCCGCACCACCGGCCGCGACGCCGGTGTCACGTCGCGCCGGCCGGTCGGGTCCGCCGCGACCGAGTCGCCGGGCACCACGATGAGCGAGAAGTAGGGCACCGTCTCGGGGTCGACGTCGCGGACCGGGAGCCAGCGCTGCTCGGGCATCGAGGCGCGCTCGACGTACAGCGCATGGTCGAGCCGGCCGGCCTGCGCGAGCGCCGAGACCACCTTCGGGAAGGTCCGCCCCAGCTTCATGATCACGGCCCCGTCGGTGTCCGCGAGCCGGCGGGCCAGCTCGGGCTCGGACAAGGTGCCGGGAAGGATCGTGAGGACGTCGGTCTGCCGGACCAGCGGTGAGGCGACGCTGGCGGCGGCGGCTGCGAACGACGGCACCCCCGGGACGATCTCGGTCCGGAAGCGCTCCGAGAGCCGGTCGTGCATGTACATGTACGACCCGTAGAAGAGCGGGTCCCCCTCGGCGAGCAGGACCACGGTGCGTCCGGCCGCGAGGTGCACGGCCAGCCGGTCCGCGCTCTCCTCGTAGAAGGCGGCGATCGCGCCGGCGTACCCGCCGGGATGGGAGACCTCGCCGGTGGTGACCGGGTAGACGAGGTTCTCCTCGATCACCCCGGGGTCGATGAGGTCGGCGGCGATCCGGCGCGCGTTCGACTGCTTGCCGACCCCGGAGTGGTAGGCGACGACGTCGGCCGCGGCGATCAGCCGGGCCGCCTTGAGGGTGGTCAGCTCCGGGTCGCCCGGGCCGACTCCGACGCCGTAGAAGGTGCCGGTGCTCATTCGGCCTCCCGGGCGAGGGCGTTCAGGGCGGACGCGGCGATCGCCGATCCACCGCGGCGCCCGTGCACCGTGAGGAACGGGACATCGACACCGTGGTCCGCGGCGAACGACGCCAGCGCCTGCTTGGACTCGGAGGCCCCGACGAAGCCGACCGGGACGCCGACGATCGCCGCCGGCCGCGGGGCACCGTCGAGGAGCAGCTCGAGCAGGTGGAACAGCGCAGTCGGTGCGTTGCCGATCGCCACCACGGCTCCGTCGAGGCGGTCGGCCCACAACGAGACCGCGGCCGCGGAGCGGGTGGTCCCCATCGAGGCCGCGAGTGCCGGCACCCGCGGATCGCGGAGCAGGCAGAGGACCTCGTTGTCCCGGGGCAGTCGGGCCCGGGTGACCCCGGAGGCGACCATGTGCGCGTCGGTGAGGATCGGCGCACCGCTCTGCAGCGCCTCCCGCGCCGCAGAGACCAGGTGCGGGTGGACGGCCAGATCCGTGACCAGGTCCGTCTGGCCGCTGCCGTGCACCATCCGGACCGCGACCTTCTCGGCGTCGGCAGGCAGGTGGTCGAACCGGGCCTCGCGCCGGATCATGGCGAACGAGTCCAGGTAGATGGCGGCACCGTCGTCGACGTAGGCGTAGCGGCGGGTGGGCCGGACGGCCGGATCCAGGACGTTCATTCAGACACTCCTCGGGGTTCGCGCCCCAGTCAGTAGCGAACGATCCGTGGTCAGTGTCTGGCTGAACCGCTGGCGACCGTGTCGGTCACCTGCGGCATCACAGTGGCGGAACCGCCCCGGGCTTGCACCGGGTTCCTGTTCCACGGATCGGGGCACCAGCGTACGCGGCCTCAGGAGTCGAGCAGGATCAGCCCGTGCCAGGGCGTGACCCGGACCGGATCCGGATGCCGGCCGGCGACGATCGCCTCGAGCGACGCCGGCGTCAGGACACCGTCGGCGACCGCGCGGTGCTCGTAGCCGGGTCCGTCCTCGCGCCCGCGTCCGTACGGCGCCGCGGCGCAGCTCACCCCGGTCCGCGGATCGCGGACGCCGTCGAGCAGCGGACCGTCGAGTTCGCCGACGTGCCAGGCGGCGGTCCGACCGCTTCCCCTCCTGGAGAGGAAGGTCCGGGCCAGCTCGACCAGGGCGCCGGGTGCGGCGGCGAGGTCCACCACCGGACCCCATTGGTCGGTGCCTGCCCGCAGTTGTGCGGTGTCCTCGCCGACGGCGACCAGCCCGAGGTCGAGGGACCGGCCGACGAGGTCACCACGGCCGTCGTCGAGGACGAACAGGAAGCGCCCGGGCAGGGCGGCCAGGACCGGGTCGGAGCAGACCAGCCGGTCGAGTTCCCGGGCGACCGGACCCAGGTCGGCGCGTCCGCCGTCGAGCCCGGTCAGCGGCGAGACCATCACGTTGCGGACCAGTTCGTGCGTCGGCGAGGGCAGCAGTCCCGTGCCGAGCAGCTCGTCGACCACCGCCGGGGCCAGGCGTCCGTCGACCACGGGGAGTCCGCGGAGCTGCAGGTTGGCCCGCCGGGTCAGGTGCAGCCCGGGGACGCCGTACCGGTCGGCGATCGCGGCCAGGGCGACCAGGCCCGCGACCGGGATCTCGCCGCCGATGAGCCGGATCCGGACCAGTCCGCCGTCCTCGGCGATCCAGGGACGGAGCACGCCCGGGCAGCGGTCGGCACGCTCGCGGGCCGCGACGCCGCTCCCGGTGGTGGGGCTGATCACCGCGTCATGGTGCCACGGCCCCGGAGGTCGAGCCTGTCGGGACCCCGTGAGCCGAGGCAGCTCCCGGACCTCAGAAGTTCCAGCCCTGCAGGGCCAGCGCCGTCAGGACGGCGACGACCGCCATCCCCGCCAGCTGCCAGTTCCAGGTCGAGCCGGGTTCGCGGGTCGTCCCGTCGAAGGCCTGCGCCGTCCCCAGCGCCGCCGGTGCCAGCGCCGCCGCCAGGAAGGCATAGCGCAGCGCCGAGGTGTCGGAGTCGGCTCCGGAGACTGCGATCGTGACCAGGACGCACCCGACGACGACCATCCCGAGGATCGCGGTGACGCCGATCGGCAGCCGCACCCGGTGGCTCCACGACCAGCCGGCCACGTCGTCGACCAGGGCGAGGACGTCGGGCAGCGCGAACAACAGCACCCCGAGCACCCACTGCCAGCAACCGCCGATGAGCACGTGACCGGCGAACGCGAACAGCCCGACCCGTACGACGACCCCGGCGATGACTGCGCTCGGCCGCGGCGCCGGTAGTTCGATGTCGACACCGGTGGTCCGCAGCCGTTCGGGCCACCAGACCGTCGCCAGCTGGGAGAGTCCGACGCGGGCGGCCATCGCGACAGCGGTGGCGATCCCGACGGCGGCGGCGTCGTCCGGCAGCCCGGTCGGGCGTCCGGCGATGACGTCGAAGGACGAGGCGACGGCCCAGGCGAGCCAGCCGGCGATCAACGCCACGATGGCGGCGTCGGCGAACCGGTCCCAGAGGTACTGCCAGGAGAACCTGCCGACGCGTCGTAGCGGCCGGACGGCGTTCACGGCGATCGGGAGCGCCGACCACAGGGTGCCGAGGGCGAGCAGCACGAGCAGGCCGTGGCCGGTGCTCGGGCCGAGGTCACCGAGGACGAGCACGCCGAACGCGATGCTCGCGACCAGGCCCGAGAAGGCGTCGAGCGCGGCGACGACGAGGATCGCGATGATCAGCCAGGTCGGCGGCGCGGTGGCCTGCCAGTCGGACTGGACCGCGGCCGTGACACCGAGGACGAGCGCGATCAGCGGTCCGAACCACCACAGCCCGCCGAACATCGCGCGGATGTTGAGTCCGTCGCCGGCGCTGCGGGCCAGGAACGGGCTCCAGCCCGCCAGGCCCACCGGGACGGTCCGGCTCCACTCGTCGACGACCTCGTGACCGCCGAAGCTCCACGAGCCCGACTGGTCGCCCAGGCCGACCGCCTCGATCTCGGCGGCGGCCTGCTCCTCGACGGCCTCGTCGGTGAACGAGACCGACATCCCGGTACGGACCAGGGAGAGCGGTCCGGGCCGGCCGATGGTGACGACGGCCAGACCGAGGATCAGCAGCAGGACCAGGGCGTCCTGGCCGTGGTTGAGATCAGCGGAGGGCTCATCGGTGTTCGGCTTCGGCTCCGGAGCCGGCGCGGCCGTCTCGGTCGGGGTGCTCGTCGGTGTGGGTGTCGGCGTGCTCGACGGCGTCGGGGTGGGGGTCGGGGTGGGCGTCGGGGTCGGGGTCGGCGCGTCCTCCGAGACGACCGTGCTGTCCGAGGAGACCGGGGAGATCCGGGTCGGCGCGGCCGGGTTCACCGAGCGCGCGTAGATGACATGGGTGCCCTCGGAGAGCTTCGAGGGCAGGGAGCAGACGAACGAGCCGCTCGCGCTCGACGTACAGGTCGTCGCGATCGAGGAGAAGCTCGAGTTGTCGACCGCGATCTCGACCCGCAGGCCAGGCGCGCCCGCGGACCCGGTGATCACCAGCGGGTCGGCGTCGACGTCGAGGGTGCTGGGGACCGCGAACGACGGGGCGGTGGGGGTCGCCGCTCCGATCACCGTCGCGTTGACCGTGCGGGACCGGCTGTCACCGGTGGTGCGGGACCGCTCGGTGACCTGGACCGCGTAGGTGCTCCGCGCGGGGCCGCCGGTCGCGGTCCGCACCGTGCAGCGGTACGACGACCCGCTGCGGCTGCAGGTGATCGCGCTCTGGCCGAGCACGACGCGACCGTTGCTGGTCACCCGCGCGGTGACGCGGTAGTCGTCGATGCCGGAGAGGTGGTCGTAGCGACCGGACACCGCGAAGCTGCTGCCTTCGCGGACGGTCCCGCCGCCGCCGGCCGTGAACGAGCTGGTGACCGAGGCCGACCGGGTGACGACCCGCGAGCTGCGGCTCGGGTCCCCGGTGTCGACCGCCTGAACCCGCAGGGTCATGCCGCCGGGGTTCAGCCGCCGGGTGATGCTCGCGGTGCAGCGCCAGCGGCCCCGGCCGTTGACTGCTCCGGCCGGCAGGCAACTCAGCGAGGTGTCGGAGAACGACGGGCTGTTGCTCAGCCGCGCGACGATCTTCGAGCCGGTGATGTTGTTCTGGATGTAGACGCTGTACGGGCGCGGCTGACCGGAGTAGGAGACCGAGCCGAAGCTGACTCCCGGGTCGGGTCCGACCGCGGTAGCAGGGGCAGGCACCAGCACGACGGCGAGTGCCGCCAGGGCACCACCGACGAGCGTTCGTTTCCACGCGCCGAACAACATGACCCCTGTTCTCTGACTCTCCCGACAGGCATCCTCCCGGGTTCGGAGAGGATATGGGGGGAAATCAGCGGAGAGCCGGATGCGTCCTTCGCCACGTCCGGCGAGGTTTGTTAGCGTCCGCGCCGATGGACATCGACAGCGAGCGGCCGACCCGCGGACCCGCCGGGACCGCGCTGGTCCTCGTCGGGATGTCGGTCCGCGAGGTGGAGCGCCGGGACGACCTGGCCGCCCTCGCCCGGCACGCCGGCGGCTCGCTGGCCTTCCTGCAGGTCGCCGATCCGGCGTTGGGCCGGGAACTGACCCGGCTGGCCGACGACGGCTGCGAGGAGATCGTCCTGGTCGGCGTCAGTCTCGGCACCCTGGCCCCGGCCGTGTCCTGGCTGCGACGGATCGCCGCGCACTGGTGGCGGGAGCGTGGCCCCGCCGCGCCACGGGTGCAGGTCGCGACCGTGCTGCTCGGATCGAGGGGCCCCGAGGAGCTCGCGCTCGTCCGGACCGTCACCCGGCCGGTCACCGGGGAGGAGCCCGGACTCACCTCGGCCGCGTGGGAGGACGTGCCGCGGCACCGGCACCAGCTCCTGGTCTGTCGCGGACCGCGGTGCACGGCACTGGGCTCGGACCGGACCGCGGAGGCGATGATCCTGGCGCTGATGCGCGCGGGGCTCGGCGACGACGACGTCCTCGTCACCCAGACCGCGTGCCAGTTCCCGTGCAACCAGGCCCCCGTCGTCAGCGTGCAGCCCGACGACGTCTGGTACGGCGCGGTGACCGCGCAGGTCGGCGAGCGGATCGTCACCGAGCACCTCGGCGGCGGCGTACCGGTTCCTGAGCACCGGCTGCCCCGCTCACCACGAAACCTGGATGCGCCCGAGACCGTCCCGAGGGGATGATCGGTCCCATGCCTGGGATCGCCGACCTGACCTGGCCGAAGCACACCGAGCGCCTGACTCTGCGCCCGGCGCTCACCGACGACCTCAAGGCGCTCTGGGAGATCCGTCGCCAGGAGTCGGTGGGCCGGTGGATGGGCGACTCCTCCACGGTGTGGGCCGAGTTCGTCGAGAAGGCGCACGAGATCGACCGGCTGGCGTCCACGCTGGTGATCGAGCGGGACGGCGTCGTGATCGGCGACCTGATGCTGCGGGTCGAGGACGCCTGGGCCCAGGGCGAGGTGAAGGACCGGGCGGTCGGCGTCCAGGCCGAGCTGGGCTGGTGCATCGATCCCTCCGTCGAGGGTCACGGCTACGCCACCGAGGCGGTCGTGGAGCTGATCCGGATCTCCTTCGAGGACCTGGGGCTGCGCCGGGTGACGGCGCTCTGCTTCGCCGACAACGAGCCGTCCTGGCGGCTGATGGAGCGGGTCGGGATGCGACGCGAAGCGCACAACATCGCCGACTCGCTGCACCGCGACGGCGGCTGGATGGACGGCTTCGGCTACGCCCTGCTCGCCGACGAATGGCGGCAGAACGAGGGGTCGGACGCGGGGTAGGGTGACGTCCTCACGTCCCGTGGAACAGGAACCCGGTGCAAGTCCGGGGCGGTTCCGCCACTGTGACGCCGCCGTTCCTCCGGGGACGGCAGCGCAGCCAGACACTGGCCACGGGACGACCTACGACGAGGGGCGAGAACCCTTCAGGAGGCTCCGATGGCGCGTCTCGCGTTGCTGTCCACATCCGACACCGATCTGCTCAGCGCCCGTGCGTCCGGCGCCGACTTCGTGGTGGCCAACCCGTCCCGGACCGACGTCGAGGATCTTCCCGGCCTGCTGACCGGCTGCGACCTCGTGGTCGTCCGCCTGCTCGGCACGCCCCGGTCGTGGGAGTCCGGCTTCGCGGCCGTCCTCGGCACCGGGCTGCCGATGGTCGTCCTCGGCGGTGAGCAGAGCCCGGACGCCGCGCTGATGGAGCTCTCCACCGTCCCGGTGGGCACGGCTGCGCAGGCGCACGCGTACCTGGCGCAGGGCGGCCCGGGGAACCTGACCAACCTGCACGGGTTCCTCTCCGACACGGTGCTGCTCACCGGTGACGTCTTCGAGCCCCCGGCCGAGATCCCGGCCTGGGGCTGGGCATCCCGGTCGGGTTTCGCGGCGGTCGCAGCGCAACCGCGCCTCGACCAACGATCGACATTGCGCATCGGGATCCTCTACTACCGCGCCCACGAGGTCAGCGGGAACGCCGGCTTCGCGCACGCCCTGGCCGATGCGATCGATGCGACCGGCGAGGCGGTCGGGCTGCCGATCCACTCGGCGAGTCTGCGGTCGGCCCCGGACGACCTCTTCGACGCCCTGGGCACGCTCGACGCCCTGATCGTCACCGTCCTCGCGGCAGGGGGCTCCGCCCCGGGCACGGCGAGTGCGGGCGGCGACGACGACGGCTGGGACATCGCCCGGATGGCTGCTCTCGACATCCCGGTCCTCCAGGGCCTCTGCCTGACCTGGAGCCGGGCGGAGTGGGAGGCCAGTGACGACGGGCTCACCCCCCTCGACTCCGCGACCCAGATCGCGATCCCCGAGTTCGACGGCCGGATCATCACCGCGCCGTTCTCGTTCAAGGAGATCGACGCCGACGGCCTGCCCCGGTACGTCGCCGATCCCGAGCGCGCCGCCCGCGTCGCCGGGATCGCCGTCGGGCATGCCCGGCTGCGCCGCCTCGCTCCGGCGGATCGACGGATCGCGCTGATGCTCTCGGCGTACCCGACCAAGCACAGCCGGGTCGGCAACGCGGTCGGTCTGGACACCCCGGTCTCCGCGATCCGGATGCTGCGCCGGCTCCGCGACGCCGGCTACGACCTGGGCGAACCCGGCGGCGAGATCACCCGCTTCCTGGATCTCGACGATGAAACAGAAGCGGGCAACGGTCTGATCCACGCGCTGATCGCCGCCGGCGGCCAGGACGAGGAGTGGCTGACCACGGCACAGCTGACCGAGTCGCACGTCAGGATCAGCACCGCGGAGTACCAGCGCTGGACCGCGGACCTGCCCGCGGACCTGCGCGCCGCCATGGTCGAGGCGTGGGGCCCGGCCCCCGGGAAGCTCTTCGTCAACGACAGCGGCGAGATCGTGCTGGCCACACTCCGCGCCGGCAACGTGGTCCTGTTGATCCAGCCGCCGCGGGGCTTCGGCGAGAACCCGGTCGCGATCTACCACGACCCCGACCTGGCGCCGAGTCATCACTACCTGGGCGCCTACCGCTGGGTCGGCGCTGCCGCGGACGACGGCGGCTTCGGCGCCCACGCTGTCGTGCACCTCGGCAAGCACGGATCGATGGAGTGGCTGCCGGGGAAGAACGCTGCGCTGTCGGCTTCCTGCGGCTCGGACGCGGCGATCGGCAACCTGCCGCTGATCTACCCCTTCCTGGTCAACGACCCCGGCGAGGGCGCCCAGGCCAAGCGCCGGGCGCACGCGACGATCGTGGACCACCTGATCCCGCCGATGGCACGCGCCGAGTCGTACGGCGACATCGCCCGCCTGGAGCAGCTGCTCGACGAGTACGGCAACGTCGCGGCGATGGACCCGGCGAAGCTGCCGGCGATCAGGGCCCAGATCTGGACCCTGATGCAGGCCGCGCAGATGCACCAGGACCTCGGGCTCGAGGAGCGCCCGGACGACGACGAGTTCGACGACTTCCTCCTGCACGTCGACGGCTGGCTCTGCGAGGTCAAGGACGCCCAGATCCGCGACGGGCTGCACGTCCTCGGTCAGGCACCCGAGGGTGAGGCCCGGGTGAACCTGGTGCTGTCGATCCTGCGCGCCACCCAGATCTGGGGCGGAGAGCATGGCGCCGTGCCTGGGCTGCGCGCGGCCCTGGGCCTGAAGGAGGGAGAGGCGTCAACGACGGTGGACGCGATCGAGGCGCAGGCCCGTCACCTGATCCAACGGATGGAAGACAGCGGCTGGTCGGTCGCCGCGGTCGACGCACTCCACGACGACCCGGTCGTCCGGCAGGTGCTCACCTTCGCTGCGACCGAGGTCGTGCCCCGGCTCGCGAGGACCACCGACGAACTCGACGCGGTGCTGCACGCCCTGGACGGCGGCTTCGTCCCGGCCGGACCCAGCGGCTCGCCGCTGCGCGGCCTGGTCAACGTGCTGCCGACCGGGCGCAACTTCTACACCGTCGACCCGAAGGCGGTGCCGTCCCGGCTGGCCTGGGACACCGGGGTCGCGATGGCCGACTCCCTGATCACCCGGCACCTGGCCGAGACCGGGGAGTACCCGCGATCGGTGGGTCTGTCGGCCTGGGGCACCAGCGCGATGCGCACCAGCGGTGACGACGTCGCCGAGGTGCTCGCCCTGCTCGGCGTCCGCCCGACCTGGGACGAGGCGTCGCGCCGGGTCAGCGGCCTGGAGGTGATCGACCTCGCCGAGCTCGGCCGCCCCCGGATCGACGTGACCGTGCGGATCTCGGGTTTCTTCCGGGACGCCTTCCCGCACGTGGTCGCGATGCTCGACGACGCCGTACGCCTGGTCGCGGACCTGGACGAGCCGGACGACGACAACTACGTCCGTGCGCACGCCCGGGCCGATCTCGCCGGGCACGGCGACGAGCGCCGGGCGACGACCCGGATCTTCGGGTCGCGTCCCGGGACCTACGGCGCCGGGATCCTGCAGGTGATCGAAGCGGGCAACTGGCGCGACGACAACGACCTCGCCGAGGTCTACACCCAGTGGGGCGGCTACGCCTACGGGCGCGACCTCGACGGGGCCGAGGCGGCCGACGACATGCGCGCGAACTACCGCCGGATCGCCGTGGCCGCCAAGAACATCGACACCCGCGAACACGACATCGCCGACAGCGACGACTACTTCCAGTACCACGGCGGCATGGTCGCCACGATCCGTGCGCTGACCGGCTCGGCCCCGCGGGCGTACGTCGGCGACTCGACCAATCCGGATGCGGTCCGGACCCGGTCGCTCGCCGAGGAGACCGCGCGGGTCTTCCGCGCCCGGGTGGTCAACCCGCGTTGGATCGCGGCGATGCAGCGGCACGGGTACAAGGGAGCCTTCGAGCTCGCCGCGACCGTGGACTACCTGTACGGCTTCGACGCCACCGCCGGGGTGGTGCACGACTGGATGTACGACGCGCTCGCGAAGGAGTACGTCCTCGACGAGACCAACCAGGCGTTCCTGCGCGACGCGAACCCATGGGCGCTGCGCGGGATCGTCGAGCGTCTGCACGAGGCGGTCGAGCGGGGTCTCTGGGAGGAGCCCGACGCCGACGTCCTCGAGCAGATGCGTGCGGTCTACCTCGAGACCGAGGGTGACCTTGAAGACCGGCACTGACCGGTCGGCGAACGGGCACCGCCGCATCCGCGTCATCGGGATCGGCTCGGGCGATCCCGAGCATCTGACCGGTGCTGCCTGGGCCGCCCTCGACTCGGTCGGCTACGTGGTCGCCGCGGACAAGGGAGCCGAGGACGCCCTGCTCGGCGTCCGCCAGGCGCTCTGCGACCGGATGGGGGTGCGACTCCTCCCGGTCCCGGACCCCGAGCGGGACCGGCAGGACCCGGCGGACTACGACGCCGCGGTCCGTGACTGGCACGAGGCCCGGGTCGCGGCGTACCTGGCGGTGATCGAGGAGCACCCCGGCGACGTGGGGTTCCTGGTCTGGGGCGACCCCTCCCTGTACGACTCGACGCTGCGGATCGTCGAGCGCCTGGTCGCCGCGCTCCCGGACACGACGTACGACGTGCTCCCGGGGCTGGCGGCGCCGCAGCTGCTCGCCGCCGCGCACCGGATCGTGCTGCACCCCGTGGGCCGGGCGGTGCTGGTCAGCACCGGACGCCGGCTGGCGGCCGAGATCGCCGCCGGCCACGAGAACGTCGTGGTGATGCTGGACGGCCGCCTCGCCTGCCTGGACCCCGAGGTGATCCCTGATCCCGACGGGTGGCTGATCTGGTGGGGAGCCAACCTCGGCACGTCGTCGGAACGCCTCGTCCACGGCCGGCTGGACGAGGTCGCCGAGCAGATCCGGGCGGATCGTCTCGCGGCAGCGAGTGATGCCGGCTGGGTGATGGACACCTACCTGCTTCGCCGGCGCTGACCCACCGCCGAGTACCTTCGGGGGCGTGAAGAACGCACTGCTCGCCTACCGGGTGATGGCCAACATCGTCGGCGTCCTGTTGATCGTCCTGGTCCTCGTGGGCCTGCCGCTCAACGAACTGCACCTCGTCAACGAGAGCTGGTTCCGCGAGGGGACCGACGCGCAGGAGTTCGGGAACTGGATCTCGACGTACCTCGGGATCGCCCACGGCTGGCTGTACATGATCTTCCTGTTCACGGCGTTCGTCCTGTCCCGCAAGGCCCGCTGGCCGATCGGGTTCACCGTGACCACGCTGCTCTGCGGCACCGTCCCGATCCTCTCCTTCTGGTCGGAGCACCGCGCGACCCAGCGGGTCCGGGCCGAGTTCCCCGAGGTCGACCGGCCCCGCGTCCCGGTGGCCTGAGGCGGTCACGATGGCGCCGCGCACCGCATTCGTCCTCGGTGGCGGCGGGCTGCTCGGAGCCGTCGAGGTCGGGATGCTGCGCGCGCTCTTCGAACGCGGCGTGGTCCCGGACCTGATCCTCGGCACCTCGGTCGGTGCGCTGAACGGACTGGTGGTCGCGACCGACCCGGGCCCGGCGAGTGTGGACCGGCTGATGGACCTGTGGGCCGGGGTCTCCGAGAGCAACGACGTGTACGCCGACCCGACCTGGAAGCAGCTCCGCAGGGCGATGCGGACCGGCACCCACCTGCACTCGGTCGACCCGCTGCGCGACCGCCTCGAGACCGAGTTCGGCGACCTGCGGTTCGAGGACCTCGCGGTGCCGTTCCAGTGCTGCGCGGCGAACATCGAGCGTGCCGCCGAGCACTGGTTCGCCACGGGACCGGTGGTGCCGGCCGTGCTGGCCTCGGCCGCCGTTCCCGGACTGCTGCCGCCGGCCGTGGTCGACGGGGAGCACTACCTCGACGGCGGCATCGTGAACTCGATCCCGGTCGGGCGAGCCGTCGAGCTCGGCGCGGAGCGGATCTACGTGCTCCAGGTCGGCCGGGTCGAACGAGCGCTCACCCCGCCGCGCCGTCCCTGGGACGTCGCCCGGGTCTCCTTCGAGATCGCCCGGCGGCACCGGTTCAACCGGGAGATCAACGCCCTGCCCGAGAGCGTCGTCGCCCACGTCTTGCCGTCCGCGGTCTCCGAGGAGGACGATTCGCCGAGGGCCTACCGGGACACCTCGGCGGTGGCCGACCGTGTCGAGGCGGCGTACCGCGCCAGTCTCGCCTACCTCACGGAGGCGTAGAGATGCACCCGGCGCTCACCTGGTTCCTGCAACGGTGCGTGGTCGCGCCGCTGATGGTCGTGCTCACGGTGCTGCTCTGGGTCACCCTGCCGCTGACGCTGCTGATCGGCGGGGTCGCCTCCGCATTCGTTCCGGGCTGGTTACGGCCGATCCGGCTGCTCTGGATCGCCGTCCTGCACATGACGCTCGAGACGATCTTCCTGATCGAGATGTTCGGCCTGTGGATCGCCTCGGGCTTCGGGCTCTTCCTCAGGCGCCCGTTCTTCGAGCGGGTCCACTACGACATCATGCAGGCCTACCTGGTGGTCTTCTTCCGTGAGGCCCGCCGGGTGCTGCGGCTGAAGATCGAGACGGTCGGACCCACCCCCGACGCGATGCCGGGCTCGCCGCTGATCGTGCTCTGCCGGCACGCGGGCATCGGCGACTCCTTCATCCTGATGTACGCGTTGATGGACTGGTACCACCGCGAGCCGCGGATCGTCCTGAAGGCAGTGCTGGCCTGGGACCCCGCCCTCGGCGTGATGCTCTCCCGGCTGCCGAGCCGGTTCGTGCACAAGCGGCACGGCCGCAGCCTCGAGGCCGACATCGGCGACCTGGCCCGCAACCTCGACGCGAACGACGCGTTCGTGATCTTCCCCGAGGGCGGCAACTTCACCACCAAGCGGCGGACCCGGGCGATCGACAAGCTGCGCCGGCTCGGCCGCGAGGACATGGCCGACCGCGCCGAGCAGCTGACCAACGTGCTGGCACCGCAGCCCGGTGGCTCGCTCGCCGCCCTGGACGCGAACCCGGACGCCGACGTGCTGCTCGTCGCGCACACCGGCTTGGACCACTTCACCGGACTGGGCGACATCTGGCGCGAGCTCCCGATGGACAAGAAGCTGCTGATGGGCTGGTGGCGCGTCCCGCGCGCCGAGATCCCCGAAGGCCGTGAGGAGCGGATCGTCTGGCTCTTCGACTGGTGGGCACGCATCGACACCTGGATCGACGAGCACAAGCCGGTCGATCTGCCGCGTCCGTCGAGCCTGGCCCGGCGCGGCGACTGACCCGAGGGTCAGCTCGTTCGCCTGCGGGTCGCGCCCCACAGGCCCACGCCGATGCCGACGACCGCACCGCCGAGGCCGATCGCCTTCTGGGACCCGGACATCTCGCCATGGGTCGACAGACCGCCGAGGAGGTCGGCCGCGTCGGCGCCGCCCGAGGCCAGGAACCAGCCACGGGTGTCGCGTCCGCGGAGCGCGGCGTGCACCAGCAGGCCGCCGATCAGGGCGTCCCGGTAGCCCATCGAGCGCAGCAGCAGCCGCGTCGTCGGGACGGGCTCCTCCTGATCACCCCAGAGCCGGTTGGCGCGTTCCGGCGCGATCAGGAACGAGATGCCCGAGGCGAGCCGGATGCTCCCGGCGGCCAGTGCTGCGCTGTCGACCGTCATGCACCGGACCCTAGGGCCTGAACGTTCAGGCCGGGTCCGGTTCGGCCGGGGTCGCCTTGGTACGACGCGGCGGTCGGCGTCGGGCCGGAGCCACAGGCTCGGTGCCGGTCTCGGCCAGGACCTGCTCGAAGAACGACCCGGTGTCCGCCTCCGGGTCGCGAGCCGGCGCGCCCTCGGCGAGCGGGTCGACCAGGGGGTCGGAGACGGTGTCGGGCTCAGCGGCAGGGGCGGGCTTGGACCGCTTCTTCGCGGTCGGCTTCGGTGCCGCCTTCGCCTCGGGCGTGGCCTCGGACTCGGGTCCTGTCTCGGGCGCAGCCTCCGTGGTCACGGGCGGGTCCGCGATCGCCGTCGGCACGGTGGGCTCGTCCGCGGCCGACGGAGCAGGCGCCTGCGCCGGAGTGGGCCTGGGGGCAGGGGGCGCCGGTGGGGCCGGGGCCGGACCTGCCTGCCCACGACGTACGGCGGAGAACACGGCGCCGCCGAGCGCGATCAGACCGAGCAGGAGCAGGGCCTTGCGACCACGATGCCGCTTCCGCTTCGTCGGTACGACGCTCGTGGTGACCGACTCGGTGACCTGATCGAGGAGTTCTCCCGCCTGCTCGACCAATCCCGACTTCCTGCGCGACCTGCGGCCCATCTCATCCCTCTCCGTCTGGTGGGTCCATACCCTCCCCACCCTGGAATCATGCCGCGAGCCCGCCTCGAGGGGAACCTCACCGGCTGCTGACGGGCCGGTCGGAGGCGTCTTGCACCTCATGGGAGGATCGGGAAAACACATCATTCTGGAAGGCACTCTCCATGTCGGACCTGAAGGCCACGCTGCACACCAACCGTGGCGACATCGTCATCAACCTGTTCCCGAACCACGCTCCGGCGACGGTCGAGAACTTCGTCGGCCTCGCCGAGGGCACGAAGGACTACCAGGCCGACGGGGGCAAGACGGGCAAGTTCTACGACGGCCTCGGCTTCCACCGGGTGATCTCCGGCTTCATGATCCAGGGCGGTTGCCCGCTCGGCACCGGCACCGGTGGCCCGGGCTACACGTTCAAGGACGAGTTCCACCCCGAGCTCGCCTTCACCAAGCCGTACCTGCTCGCGATGGCGAACGCCGGCCCGGGCACCAACGGCTCGCAGTTCTTCATCACCTCCGCGCCCACCACGTGGTTGAACAACAAGCACACCATCTTCGGTGAGGTCGCCGACCAGGCCAGCCGCGACGTCGTGGACGCCATCGACGCCACCCCGACGGGTGCCGGTGACCGGCCGGTCGAGCCGGTCATCATCGACTCCGTGGAGATCACCCGCGCCTGAGCGGGTGACCAGACGAAGCCCGATCCTCGGACCACGCTGAGGTGAGCGAGCCCACGACGGCCGCCCCGGTCTGTTACCGGCATCCGGATCGCGAGACCTGGATCCGGTGCCAACGCTGCGACCGACCGATCTGCCCGGACTGCATGCTTCCGGCAGCGGTCGGTTTCCAGTGCCCCTCCTGCGTCAAGGAGGGTGCCAAGCAGACCCGGACCGGGCGGCTGCCGTACGGCGGAGAGCGCTCCGCCAACCCGGCGCTCACCTCACAGGTCCTGATCGGGATCAACGTCATCGTCTGGGCCCTGATCCTTCTCTACCCGCAGCTCGTCGACTGGCTGGCCCTGCACCCGGTCGGGATCTGCGAGGTGAGCGCCGGATCCGGCAGGTACTACCCGGGTCTCGGCGAGGCTGGGTGCGCCCTCAACAACGGGCACTGGATCCCTGGTGTGTCCGACGGTGCCCCGTGGCAGATCGTCACCTCGGTCTTCGCCCATGAGGCGGTCTGGCACATCGGCTTCAACATGCTCGCGCTGTACTTCCTCGGGCCGCAGCTGGAGTCGATCCTCGGCCGGGCCCGGTTCTTGGCGCTCTACCTGCTCTCCGGCCTGACCGGGAGCGCCGCCGTCATGCTGCTCGCCGGGGAGCAGACCTCGACCCTCGGGGCCTCGGGTGCCGTCTACGGCCTGATGGGCGCCCTGCTCATCGTCGCGATGAAGATCGGTGCCGACGTGCGGTCGATCCTCGGCTGGATCGGCATCAACATCGCGTTCACCTTCCTCAACAGCGGCTCGATCTCCTGGCAGGGTCACCTCGGCGGCCTGATCGGCGGCGTCGTGGTCGCGGCGATCCTGGTCTACGCGCCGAAGGAGAACCGGACGACGTACCAGGTCCTCGGGATGACTGCCGTCGGCCTGGTCTCGCTCGGGCTGATCGTGGCGCGGTCCCTGGCCCTGGGCTGATCGAGCGCCGGCTGATCGAGCCCCCGGTCCAGCACCCTCGGTACCTGAGGTCCGCGGACCGGTACCCCAGGCGGAGGTGAGTGTCGCGGCCGTCGACCACGCTGGTCCGATGACCACGTTCGACCGCCCCGCCGTCACCTTCGCCGTCACCGACACGGTCCGGATCCTCGTCATCGCGACGCTGGCCGGGCTGGCTCTCGGGATCGGCGACCTCTACGCGATCACCCACCTGCCCTATCCCTGGGCCAACCTGGCCAACTCCAGCGCTGTCTGGGCGATCGGCGCCTTCGTGCTCGGCGCCGCACTGCGCACCGATCCGCCGAGAGCAGCCGTCGCCGGGGTGGTGATGCTGCTCGTCGCGGTGGAGGCGTACTACGGCTTCGCGAGCGCCTTCGGCCTCAGCGGCCTGGCGACGATGTGGTCCGAGCACGCCCGGATGTGGCTGGTCTTCGGGGTCGTCGCCGGGGTGGTGTTCGGCGTCGCCGGCGCGTGGACCTCGGGAACCGTCTGGTGGCAGCGGGTCCTCGGCGCCGCCACCGGCGCCGGCGTGCTGATCGGCGAGGCGCTCCACACCCAGGAGCGGTTGGCATGGGCCACCGGCAACTGGCACACCGAGCTGCAGCAGACCGCGGTGCTGATGGCGGCCCTCGGGGTCGTCGTCCTGATCGTGACCGCCCGGCACCCGAAGGTGCTGATCCCGGCGGCGATCCTCACCGCGCCGACGGCAGCCTTCTGCGCCCTGGCCTTCTCCGCCGTCGGGATCGCGTACTAGGCGTGTCCGGGAGCCCGAAACCCCGAAACAACCGCCCCCACGGGCCGAAGGGAAAGTTATCCCCACCCTGGGGACAAACCTGTGGAGAACTACACCGATGTCATTCGCCGGCGACGCGCGCTCCGACGACCTACTCCCACTTGGTGGCGAAGGTGAAGCCGACGGCCATGAAGCCCACGCCGACGAGCAGGTTCGACTGGTCGAGCTGGTCCATGACCGGGATGTGGGTGTCCGCGCTCTGCGCGACGAAGTAGTACGTGATGATCCAGAGGAGCCCGATGCCGAAGCAGCCGAGCATCCCCACGACGACGCCCCGGCCGCGGCCGAGCGGGGTCTTCGGGTGCGCGGCGACGATCAGGCCGACGAAGATGAGGCCGAAGCCGATCACGTAGTTCCAGCGGTGCAGGTCGGCCATCCACGGGAAATCGGTGTGCGGACCCTTGACCCCCTCAGGCGGGGTGCCGAAGTTCGCGGCATCCATCGCACTGTGGGTGTACACGGTGATCCAGACGATTCCGAGCACGACGAGGAGTAGCGCGACCGCGCAACGCACCAGGGACGTCTCGTAGCCGCTCACCGAGACGGTGGGCTTGCGGGCTGCGGGCTTGGACACGGTGGGGCTCCTTGGGTTCGTGGTCGTCGGTTAGCGTAGTCACCGCAGCCGGCGAACGACGTACCGGCCGCAAGATTCAGCGAAACGACGGACATCCAGGCGGGGCGGAGGCGGAACGGTGGTCGACACTCGCGATCGCCTGCGCAATGCGTTCCGGATCACGCCGGGGCACCGCTGGCGGGGCACCGCGATAGCGGTCTTCGCGCTCGCCGGCGGCCTCTTCGCGACGACGTCGCTGAGCTCGGACGGTCTTGACCTGCGCGCGGCCAGCATCACCGACCTCAACCACGTCGTCCGCCAGGAGAAGGAGCGTTCCGACGACCTCCAGGAGCGGGTCGCCGACCTGAACGCCGAGGTCAGCCGGCTCAGCCGCCAGGTCGACAACACCGAAGTGACCAAGCTGCAGCGCCAGATCGACCAGTTGCGGGGCCCGGCGGGCTTCTCGAAGGTCCAGGGCCCGGGCCTGACCGTGGTCCTCGACGACGCCCCGAAGAGCGAGATCGACGCGGCCGCGGAGCCGGGCGGCGTGACGCCGGACGAGCTGGTCGTGCACCAGCAGGACATCCAGGCGGTGGTCAACGCGCTCTGGGCCGGCGGCGCCGAGGCGCTCACGATCCAGAACCAGCGGGTCATCTCCACCACCGGGATCAAGTGCGTCGGCAACACCGTCGTGCTGCACGGCGTGCCGTACTCGCCGCCGTACCAGATCGCCGCGATCGGCGACCCGAGCCGGCTCCAGGCCGCCCTCGACTCGAGCGACTACATCGCGGCGTACCAGACCTTCGTCGCCAACCACGACCTCGGCTACGACGTCGTCCCGAGTGTGCAGCTGCAGTTCCCGGCGTACGAGGGCAGGACGACGCTCGAGCACGCCCGCGCTGAAGAACCCGGTCCCGGACAGAGCTGAGGAGCAGCCGATGGGCGGCGCCCATTCCCATGCCCATGCCCACCGGCACAGCGACGACGTCGCGGTCGCGCCCCGGGCGAAGCGGGTGCTGCTCGCCTTCCTGGCGCTCTGCGCGGTCGTGACCGTCATCGGCCTGGTGGCGCTGTGGCCGGACCGGGCCGCGGTGAGCGAACTCCGCGACAAGGCGCAGTACGCCGCACCCGGGGTCAGTTTCGTCAAAGCGTCCGTCACGAAGGTGCAGGACCCCTGCCCGGTCGACGCCGACGGCAACACCACCGGGTCGGGTCCGGACCTGGCAACGGCCACCTGCGGCACGATCTCGGTGACGGTGACCGCCGGGCGCGAGTCCGGCGCCGAACGCAAGGTCGGCGCACCGCCGGCGGTGCTGGACTCGGGCCTCGCCGCGGGCGACACGGTCCGGCTGATGCGGATCCCGGGCACCGACGGAGCGCCCGCGAGCTACGTGTACGACGACGTCGTACGAGCGAAGCCGCTGTGGATCCTGTGGGTCGTGTTCGTGGTCGCGGTGGCGCTGGTGGCCCGGATGCGGGGGATCCTGGCCCTGGTCGGGCTCGCCTTCGGCGGGGCGGTCCTGCTCTGGTTCATGCTGCCCGCGCTGCTGTCCGGGTCCTCGGGGATCGCGGTCGCCCTGGTCGGCTCCTCGGCGATCATGTTCGTGGTGCTCTACATCGCGCACGGGCCGTCGCTGCGGACCAGCACCGCGCTCGCGGGCACCTTGATCGGGATCGGGATCACCGCTCTGATCGGGCAACTGGCCATCAACGGTGCCACGTTGTCGGGCTTCTCCGACGAGAGCTCGGCCCTGCTGTCGGCCTTCACCACCCAGATCTCGTTCCAGGGACTGCTCACCTGCGCCCTGGTGATCGCCGGACTCGGCGTCCTCAACGACGTCACGATCACCCAGTCGTCGTCGGTCTGGGAACTGCGCGAGGCCGGACCCGCGCTGGGCCGCCGGGAGCTCTTCACCAGCGGCATGCGGATCGGCCGCGACCACATCGCCTCGACGATCTACACGATCGTCTTCGCCTACGCCGGCAGCGCGCTGGCGATCCTGCTCCTGCTCTCCCTCTACGACCGTCCGCTGAGCCAGCTCCTCTCCAGCGAAGTGATCGCGGAGGAGATCGTGCGCACGCTGGCCAGCGGCATCGGTCTCGTGCTCGCGGTCCCGGTGACCACCGCCATCGCGGCGCTGACGGTCACCGGTCCGCGGGAGCCGGACGGGTCCGCTACGGAGTGATCTCGTCCGTCGGCAGGTCCGTCGGTGTCGGCGTCGGGGTGATCACCGGCGGCTCGTAGGTCGAGACCCCGATCGTGATCGTGGTTCCCGAGGGCTGCGGGGTCTGGGCCTGCGGGCTCTGGAAGGTCACCGTGCCCTTGGGCTTCGTCGAGGACGTGTCCGGGATGCTGTCGACCTGGAAGCCGGCGTCCTCGAGGATCCTGGTCGCCTCCGACTCGGTCTTGTTGACCACGTTCGGGACCTTCTTCGGGCCCTTGGAGACGGTGAGCTTGATCTCCTGGTCCTTGGTGACCGGCGTGCCCACATCCGGGTTCACGGCGATCACGTTGCCGGCGGTCTCGTCGTCGAACTTCTCCTGGACGGTGACGTTGGTGAGTCCGACCGCCGCGAGCGCCTGGATCGCGCTGTCCCGGTTGTCGCCGATCACCGCCGGGATCTCGACCTGGGGCTTGCCCGTGGAGATGACCAGGTCGACCGCGGTGCCGGGGTCGGCGAAGTCGCTGGCCTCCGGGCTCTGCGAGACGACCAGGTCCTTGGCGACCGTGTCGCTGGCCGCGGTGGTGACCTCGCCGAGGACCAGTCCGGCCGCTTCGAGCTTCGTCTCGGCCGCGGCCCGGGTCAGGCCGACCACCGAGGGGACTGACTTCTGCTCCGGCGCGGAGTCGAACAGCTTCGGCCCGAAGAACAGCGCGCCCGCGATCAGGGCGAGCAGCAGCACGCCGAGCAGGATCAGCGGGCCGTTGCGGCGCTTCTCCTCCTCGTACGCCGGGACGCCGCTGGTGGCGGTGGAGTCGAAGGCTGCCGCTCCCGCCACGGCCGGGACCACGGTGGTCGCGTTCTCGACGGGCACGGGCGGTGCCTGCACCGGCCGGCCGGCGATGTAGCGATCGATGTCTTCCTTCATCGCCGCGGCGCTCTGGTAACGCTCGTCGAGTCGCTTGGCCAGTGCCTTGGCGACGATCGCGTCGATCTCCGGCGGCAGGTCGGCGTCGAGCGAGGAGGGGTTCGGGGCCTGCTCGCGGACGTGCTGGTAGGCCACGGCCACGGGGCTGTCACCCACGAACGGCGGCCGCCCGGTCAGCAGTTCGAAGAGCAGGCAACCGGTGGAGTAGACGTCCGAGCGCGAGTCGACCGTCTCGCCGCGCGCCTGCTCCGGCGAGAGGTACTGCGCGGTGCCGACGACCGCGGCGGTCTGGGTCATCGTGCTCTGCGCGTCCGAGACTGCGCGGGCGATGCCGAAGTCCATCACCTTCACGTCGCCCGACGGCGTGAGCATCACGTTGCCGGGCTTGATGTCGCGGTGGATGATGCCCGCGCGGTGGCTGTAGTCGAGAGCGGCGAGGACGCCCGAGGTGATCTCCAGCGCACGCTCGGGCAGGATCTTGCGACCCTCGCGGAGGATCTCGCGCAGCGTCCGGCCGGCGACGTACTCCATCACGATGTAGGGCTGGGCGACGTTCGAGCCGTCGGTGGCCAGCTCCTCGCCGGTGTCGTACACCGAGACGATCGAGGGATGGTTGAGCGATGCCGCGGACTGCGCCTCCCTCCGGAACCGGGCCTGGAAGGTGGCGTCCGAGGCGAGGTCGGTGCGCAGTCGCTTGACCGCGACCGTGCGCCCGAGCCGGACGTCGGTGCCCTTGCGTACCTCGGCCATCCCGCCGCGCCCGAGGAGCTCACCGAGCTCGTAGCGTCCCCCGATGCGGTGCGGCCCGGAATTCGTGTCTGACATCGTGATCTTCCCTCAGTTCTTCTTCGGGCCCTTGCCCTTACCGGGCTTGGATTCGTCGTCGTCGTCGTCGCTGGCCACCGGTCCCCAGACGTGCAGCGTGATGAGCGTCCCTTCAGGGACGGTCCCGGTCGGCTGCAGTGACGCCACCGTGCCGGGGGTGTGGCTGCCGTCGTTGACCGACGACACCACCCGGGTCCTCAACCCGAGTTGCGCGAGCGCCGACCGGGTCACGGCCAGCGGGTCACCGACGTACGTCGACGCGGCGACGCGCACCGACGCCGGGGTCGACGTCGGGGTCGGGACGCGCGGAGTGGACGTCCCGGACGCGGCCGGAGGTGTCGGGTTCGGCTCGTTGCCGGTCCCGGGCTCGTCGCCGAGGCCGGCGATCACCACCGTGACCAGCAACGCCAGCGCGAGCGCCGCCATCACCAGCACGGGGAGCTTCCGGGTGAGCCGGCGTCGGACTGCCGGCTGGACGGCCGTCGCCTCCGTCACGGCGCCGACCGGGCCGGTCAGCACCATCGTCGGCTCGGGCTGGTTCGCGGCCAGTGCCGCGGCGAGCGCACCGGCGTCGGGGTAGCGCTCAGCCGGGTCCTTGGCGAGGCAGCGGGCCGTGACGGCGGCCAGATCCGCGGGCACGTCCGGGCCGAGCGGCGGGACCGGGTCACGCAGATGGGCCAGCGCGACCGCGACGGCGCTGTCGGCGACGAACGGGCGCGCGCCGGTGAGGCACTCGAAGAGCACGATGCCGAGCGCGTAGACGTCGCTGGCCGCCGTGGCCGTCCTTCCGTCCGCCTGCTCGGGCGAGAGGTAGGAGGGCGTCCCGAGGATCTGGCCGGTGTGGGTCAGGGCCAGCGCGGCGTCGTCCGCGGCACGGGCGATCCCGAAGTCGGTCACCTTGACGACGTCGTCCGGGGTGACGAGCAGGTTCGCCGGCTTGACGTCGCGGTGCACGATGCCTGCCGAATGCGCCTCGCCGAGTCCGCGGGCGGCCTGGAGGATCAGCGCCCGGGTGCGTTCGGCCGGCAGCGGGGCGCCGGTCAAGATCGCGCTCAACGGCTGGCCGTCGACGTACTCCATGACCAGGTACGGCGGGCTGTCCTCGGCCGCGTCGCCGAAGTCGAAGACGGCCGCGATGTTCGGGTGGTGCAGTGACGCCGCGTTGCGCGCCTCGTACTGGAACCGGGTCCGGAACCCCGCGTCCTGGGCGAACTCCTGCTTCAGGACCTTGACCGCCACCTCGCGGCCGAGGACGCTGTCGCGGGCGCGCCAGACCTCGCCCATCCCGCCGGTGGCGATGAGCTGTTCGCGGGCGTACCGCTGCAGACCTGAGAGTCGAGTCGTCATCGGCCGAGCACCGCCTCCATGACCGCCTTGGCGATCGGTGCGGCGAGGCCGTTGCCGGAGATCTCGCCGCGGTCGACGCCGGCGTTCTGCACCAGCACCGCGACCGCCACCTTCGGGTCGCTGCCGGCGGCCGCGAACGAGACGAACCACGCGTACGGCGGCCGGTCCGGCGCGCTCTGAGCGGTGCCGGTCTTGCCGGCCACCCGGACGCCCGGGATCTGCGCGTTGGTGCCGGTGCCGTTGTCGACGACGCCGACCATCATGTCGGTCAGCTCGTCGGCGTTGGCCGGCGACATCGCCCGCTTGGTCAGCACCTTGGGCGTGGTCTTGTCGACCACCTCGAGGTCGGCGGACTTGATCTCGTCGACCAGGTAGGGCTCCATCACCGTTCCCCGGTTGGCGATCCCGGCGGCGACCATCGCCATCTGCAGCGGGGTGGCCTGGACGTCGAACTGGCCGATCGCCGACTGCGCCGTCTGCGGTTTGTTCGGGTCCGGCGGGAAGACGCTCATCACCTGCCGGGTCAGTGAGTCGTCGAGGTCGTGGAAGTAGGTCTGGCCGAAACCGAACTTCTCGGCCTGCTCGCGCAGCGCGTCGTCGCCGATCTTCAGGCCGATCGAGCCGAACGACACGTTGCAGGAGACCTCGAGGGCCTGCTGGAGGGTGATCGGGTCGCCACCGCAGCCGCTGCCGCCCTGGTTGACCAGGTCCACGGTGGTCTGCGGGAGGTCGAGGCGGGTGCCGCCCTTGACCAGGGTGTCCGGCTGGTACTCGCCCGTCTCCAGCGCCGCGGCCGCGGTGACCAGCTTGAAGGTCGAGCCCGGCGGGAGCCGCTCCTCGATCGCCCGGTTGTTCAGCGGGGAGAGCGGGTTGGCGATCAACCGCGCCCAGGTCCGGTCCGCTGCCGCGAAGTCGTGCGTGGCCATCCGGTTCGGGTCGTACCCGGGGCTGCTCACCATCGCCAGGATCTTGCCGGTGCTGGGCTCGAGCGCGACCACGGAGCCCTGGACGTTCTCGCCGAGCGCCCGGAGCCCGTCGAAGGCGGCCTGCTGCGCGGCGGCGTTGACGGTGAGGCTGACGGTGCCGCCCTGGGTGGACTGGTTGCGGAACAGGTCGACGACGCGGTTCACGAAGAGCCGGGAGTCCTCACCGGAGAGGACGTCGTTCTGGCTGGCCTCGATGCCCATCGGGCCGTAGGAGTAGGCGAAGAAGCCGGTGAGGGCGGCGTACTGACGGCCGAGCGGGTAGACCCGCTGGTACTTGTACCGGTCGTCGGACTCGCGGCTCTCCGCGACCGGCTTGCCGCCGACCGTGATCGCGCCGCGGAGCTGGGAGTACGCCGAGATCCGGACCCGCTGGTTGTCGGGGTGCTTGGCCAGCGAATTGAGGTCGCCGGCCTGCCAGTACTGCAGGTAGGTGACGTTGACCATCAGCGCCAGGAACAGCACCAGGAACGCGGTCGCGAGGTTACGGATCGGACGGTTCATCGCAGGTTCACCACCTGGGTGGCGTCCACGTCGGCGTCCGGGTCGAGGAACTCCGGGGGTGGCCGGCGGGCCTGGTCGGAGACGCGCAGCAGCAGCGCGACGATCACCCAGTTGGCGACCAGGCTGGACCCGCCCTGGGAGAGGAACGGAGTGGTCAGACCGGTCAGCGGGATCAGCTTGGTGACGCCGCCGACGACGACGAAGACCTGGAGCGCGAAGACGGTGGCCAGGCCGGTGGCGACGAGCTTGCCGAAGTTGTCCCGGCAGATCAGCGCGGTGCGCAGGCCGCGCTCGACCAGGAGGCCGTAGAGCACGATGATCGCGAGCATCCCGGTCAGGCCGAGCTCCTCGCCGAACGAGGTCATGATGAAGTCGGAGTAGGAGAACGGCGTCGTCTCGGGCGAGCCCTGGCCGAGGCCGCGGCCGGTGAGCCCGCCGCCGGCCAACCCGTACATCCCGTTGATGATCTGGCCGGCGCCGTCACGGTTCTCGCGGGCGAACGGGTCGAGCCAGTACGCCACCCGCTCCTGCACGTGGCCGGCCGTCAGGTATCCGAAGTAGGCGCCGAGGATGAACAGCCCGCCACCGACCACGAGCCACCCGGGTCGCTCGGTCGCGACGTAGAGCATCACCAGGAAGATCCCGAAGAACATCAGCGAGGAGCCGAGGTCGTTCTGGAAGACCAGGATGCCGAGGCTGATCAGCCACATCCCGAGGATGGGGCCGAGGTCGCGGCCGCGGGGAAGGTCCACGAACAGGACCCGGCGGCCGGCCAGCGCGAGCGCGTCCCGGTGCAGCACCAGGTAGCCGGCGAAGGCGATCACCAGGAGCACCTTGGCGACCTCGCCCGGCTGGAAGCTCATCGGGCCGAGGTGGATCCAGATCCGGGCGCCGCGGATGTTGCGGCCGATGCCGGGGACCAGCGGCAGGATCAGCAGGATGATCGCGGCCAGTCCCGCGGTGTAGGTGAAGGCCTGCAGGCGGCGGTGGTCGCGCAGCACGACGAGGACGACGATGAACAGGAGGACGCCCAGGGTCATCCAGACCAGCTGCGTCGAGGCGAACGCCTGCGCGTCGGGGTTGGCGGCCTGCCGGCCCAGGTCGATCCGGTGGATCATCGCGAGGCCGAGCCCGTTGAGCGCGGCGACGATCGGCAGGATCACCGGGTCGGCGTACGCCGCCTTGAACCGGATCGTCACGTGTGCGGCGACGACGAGTCCGGTCAGCCACAGACCGTGCTTGATCAGATCCGCCGGGACCTCGCCGTCGAGGCCGAGCCCGACCGCGGCGTAGGCACCGATGCCGACGGCCAGGCTGAGGACGAGCAGGAAGAGCTCGGCGCCACGGCGGCGCCGGTGCATGAACTCCATGATCGGTCCGGGTTTCCGGTTGGCGGTCGTGGTGCTCATGACGTGCCGCACTTCTCGGCCACGGCGCGCTCCTGCGCGGTCGGCTGCCAGGTGGGAAGGGTCGGGTCGCGCAGCGGAGGCAGCGTCGGCTCGATCGCGACGGCGGTGGCGCACTCCGCGCGCAGGTTCGCGACGAAGGCCTCGGCCTCGGCCAGGTTGTCCTGGGAGATCCCCTTGCGGAGGCCGATCCGCGTGGTGGGCAGATCGTCGACGTCGAGGCCGGTGTACGTGACCGCGGTGTGCAGCAGCGGCAGGTCGACACCCCGGTAGATGACCACCTCGTCGCCCTCCACGCCGACGTAGTACTGGTCCTGGGTCGCGTCGTAGAACAGCTTGCCGCCGAACGCGACGAGCCCGGCGATCACGGCGATCACGAGCAGCCGGCGGACCCAGACGAAGCGGCGCGGAGGCCGTGGGGCGTACCGCAGCTCTTCGGGGTCGACATGGGCCATGTCGGCGTCGGCCGTGCTCAGGACGGCGATGTCGCGGTCGGAGAGGTTGCCGGTCGAATCGCTCATCTGCAGGTGCGGGCTGGTCACGGCGGCCCCGACGACGAGCCCCCCGCCGACGTCCTCGGCAGCATCCACCGCAGCGCCGTCACCGGCGTTCGGCTGCGCGGGACCCGGCGCCTCGTCGGTCACCTCGGCGACGATCACGGTCACGTTGTCGGAGGAGCCCGCGTCCAGGGCGTTGCGGACCAGGCGCTGTGCGGCCTCGGGGAGCGGGCCGGTCATGAGCTCGGCCATCACGTGGTTCTCGAGCACGCCGGAACAGCCGTCCGAGCAGAGCAGCACCCGGTCGCCCGCGCGCAGGTCGATGGAGAACAGGTCAGGCTCGGGCTCGTGGACGCCGTCGACGGCCCGCAGGATCAGGTTGCGGTGCGGGTGCACCCGGGCCTCGGCCTCGGTGATCCGGCCCTCGTCGATCAGGCTCTGCACCAGGGTGTGGTCGGTGGTGATCGGACTGAGCTCGCCGTCGCGCAACAGATACCCGCGGCTGTCGCCGACGTGGCCGACCCGCAGGTGGGTGCCGTCGAAGATCGCCGCGGTGACCGTGGTGCTCGTGCCGTCCAGCTCCGGGTGCTGTTCGACGATCTCGGCCAGCCGGTCGTGCGCGAGGTGGATCGTGGCGGCCAGCTCGCTGAGCGCGTCGTTGCCGGGCGGGACGTCCAGCTTGCGCAGCGCCTCCACCGCGGCACTGCTCGCGACGTCGCCCCGTGCCGCGCCGCCGACACCGTCGGCGATCACCAGCAGGTGCGGCCCCGCGTAGCCGGAGTCCTGGTTGTCCTTCCGGACGCGGCCCACGTCAGAGAGGGCGGCGTAGCGCAGCGACAGATTCACTCTCGGCTCACCCCGGCTCACTTCCGGAGCTCAAGGATGGTCTTCCCGATGCGGATCCGGGTGCCGAGCGAGATCGCCGTCGCCTGGGTGATCCTGCTGGTGCCGACATAGGTGCCGTTGGTGGAGCCGAGGTCCTCGACGTACCACTGGTCACCGGAGCTGGCGATGCGCGCGTGCCGCGTGGAGACGTAGTCGTCGTCGAGGCGGATGGCCGCGTCGTTGCCGCGGCCGATCAGCAACGGAGCGCCGGCCAGCGCGACGACCTCGCCCGCGTTGCCGCCCTCGACGATCTCGACCGCGGTCGGCTCGCCGCGGCGCGGCTTCGCCGGCTTGGAGCGTGCTTTCGAGGCTGCCTTGGCGGCGCGCCGCTCCTGGCCACGGCCGGCGTCGCGGGCGACGCGGGCGCCGAACATGTCCGAGCGGATCACCGAGATCGCCGCGAGCACGAAGATCCAGAGGACCGCCAGATAGGCGAACCTGATCAGGACCAGGGTGGGTTCGGACATGGGCGTCAGGCCTGCTTCTGGTGGAGGGTCAGCGTGGTGTTGCCCAGCCGGACCACCGCGCCGTCGGCCAGGGTCGCGTTCTCGACCCGGCGGCCGTTGACGAGGATGCCGTTGGTGGAGCCCAGGTCGTGGACGCTGATCCGGTCGCCGTCGCTGTCCGCGCTCACCCGGATCTCGGCGTGCCGGCGGGAGACGCCGGGGTCGTTGACCCGGAGGTCGGCGTCGTTGCCGCGTCCGACGACGATCCCGGGCGGGGCGAGCGGGAGCCGCTCGCCGTTGACCTCGACGTACGCCGTCGCCCGGCCTACCTGGGTGTCGGAGGCCTCCGGCCCGGTCTGACTGACCTTGGCCAGGGCCTGGCTGCGCACCCGGAACCGGCCGGTGGTCAGGTCGTCGGCCACCTCGAGGGTGACGTCGACCGGGCCGGTGAAGACGTACGACTGCGCGGCCGCGTGGTCCTTGAGCTGGCCGATCAGTTCCTGGCGCAGCGCGCTGCCCAGCGAGCTGAGCCGTTCGTGGTCGGGCTCGGAGAGTTCGACGTGGAAGTCGTTGGGCACCAGGCGCCGGTCGCGACTCAGGATCTGGGCCGAGTTGTCGACCTCGCGGGCGAGGGCGGAAGCGATCTCGACCGGCTGCACGGCACTGCGGAAGGTGCGTGCGAAGACACCGGAGACCATCTGCTCGAGCCTTTGTTCGAAGCGTTGCAGCCCGCCCATCGCGCACCTCCTGTCCTGTTCGCCTCGGTCGTCCTCGTTGCGTAGCGCAACAGCGCAGGCGTCAGCCGCGCTTCGTCGCGTCCTCGTGATCGTATCGGGCAGGCCTCACGCGCCGCGGGGCGCGCCGCACGGACGACGTGGCCAGTCGCCCGAGGGCGGTGCGGGTGCTTCGCCCCGGTTTTGGGGCACGGCGCCGGGTGGGATAACCTGACTCCCGCTTCACGCGCGAGTGGCGGAACGGCAGACGCGCTGGCTTCAGGTGCCAGTGTCCGAAAGGGCGTGGGGGTTCAAATCCCCCCTCGCGCACGTGAGAACGGGTTCTCCCCGTTTGATGTGAACCGGCCCGGGAGGGCGACCTCCTCAGGGCCGGTTCGCTGTTTCCGGGGCAGCTTCCCTGCAGGAATGCCCGGCGCAGCGGGGACGCCGACAGGTCAGCCGACCGACGACTGACGCTGAACCAGTTCAGGTTCCAACGTCACGTGCTTACCTGAGGATCCAGGATCCGCGATCGCCTCGAGCAACAAGGACGCGGCGGCCTGGCCCATCAGATGCGCCGGCTGACGAACAGACGTCAACGGGATCGCTGCCGAAGCGGCAAAATCGATGTCGTCGTAGCCGACGATGGCCATGTCGTCCGGGACCCGAAGCCCTCCGAGGGTCAACGCCTGCAACGCGCCAAGAGCCACCAGGTCGTTCGCCGCGAAGATCGCGTCCGGGCGCCGAGACCTCGGCAACTCCAGCAACCGCTCAACCGACTCACGGCCCGCAGCAGCGTTCATCGCCACAGTCTCGATGAACGCAACCTCACCAGCACCGAACGCGTTCACTGCCGTCTGAACAGCCTTGAGGCGCGTCGCGACCTGAGTGATGTTCTTCGGACCACCGATGAACGCGATACGCCGGCGACCGAGAGCAAGCAAGTGCTCAGCGCCCAGACGACCACCCAGTCGGTCATCCACCGCAACAGACGAGAAGTCCTTCGTCTTCGACATCCGGTCAACCAGCACAACAGCGGTACCCCGGTCACGAATGCGACGCAGCCGAGCCAGGTCCCTCTGCACGGGGGTCACCAGCAAGCCGGCCAGCCGCTGTTCCTCGAACGCATCGAGGTGCGCTGCCTCCCGAACGGCATCCTGAGAACTGTTGCC
>JAKFBZ010000042.1:0-10812 GCA_036676945.1 Marmoricola sp. | reverse complement strand
AGCACCAGCGATCCCAGCGTGCCGGTGGCCATGTCGACGCGGTCGGTGGAGGTCTCCGGTGTCTGCATGCGCTCAGGATATCGGGGGCCCGGTGGTCGGTCAGACCCGGACACCGCGGTTGCGGAGCCACGCGGCCGGGTCGACCGGGGCGCCCGCGGCCGGGTGCACCTCGAGATGCAGGTGCGGGCCGGTGACGTTGCCGGTCGAGCCGACGTACCCGATCAGCTGGCCGGCGCGGACGCGCTCGCCGGCACCGACCGTGAACGAAGTCTGGTGGCAGAACCAGATCTCGGTCCCGTCGTTCAGCCGCAGGACGGTCTTGTTGCCGTAGCGGCCGTCGTACGACGCCGAGACGATGACGCCCGAGCCGACGGCGCGGATCCCGGTGCCGGAAGCGGCGGCGAAGTCGAGGCCCGTGTGGGCCGTGTGCCAGTGGTAGCTGGTGTCGCCGAACCGACCGGTCAGGTGGTAGCCCCGGACCGGGAGCACGAAGGCCGGCGGGCGCGGCCGCAGGACGTGCCCGGCGATGACCAGGCGGGGCGCGTCGTCGGCGCTCTCAGCGTGCGCCGGAACACCGGCACCCGGGAACGCGGCGAGGGACGCGGCGAGGAGGGCGGTCAGGAGACCGCGGGTGGCGGTCGGGCGCAAGGTGCGCATCGGTTCGAGCATGGTCGGGGATCTCCTTCCCCATGCGGTGAGGCGACGATCCGCTCACCGTCAGGCGCACGGACGGGCGCTTGCATTTGCAAGCACCCGCTAACAAGTGGGCCAGCCCGAGCACGCGCACTCAAATCGGCCCGTGACCGCCGTCACCGCGAATTCGACCGTTTCCGCGTACGCCGAGAGCGGGATCACACCGTGTCCGAGACCCCGGTCACAGGGCTAGATTGACCCCGACAGCGAGGTCTCGGACCGTGAGAGAGGCACCCATGGGCAGCGTTCGCAACAAGGTCGTCCTGATCACCGGCGGTGCCCTCGGGATCGGGGCCGCGACGGCCGAGGCCCTGGTCGCCAAGGGCGCCAAGGTCGTCCTCGTCGACGTGGACCAGCCGCCGCTCGACGACCTGGTCACCAGGCTCGGTGCCGGCAACGCCGTCGGAGTCGTCGCCGACGTCACCGACCTCCCCTCGCTGGAACGCGCGGTCGCGACGGGGACCGAGCAGTTCGGGGGCATCGATGTCGCGGTGGCGAACGCCGGGATCGCGAGCTACGGGTCGGTCCTCGGCGTCGATCCGGCGACGTTCAAGCGGGTGATCGACGTCAACGTGACCGGGGTCTTCAACACCGTTCGGGCCGCGCTCCCCTCGGTCATCGAACGCAAGGGCTACGTGCTGGTGGTCTCGTCACTCGCAGCCTTCGCGGCGGCTCCCGGGATGGCGGCGTACGACGCGAGCAAGGCGGCGTCCGAGCACTTCGCGAACTCTCTCCGCCTGGAGGTCCACCACCAGGGTGTCGCGGTCGGAAGCGCGCACATGTCCTGGATCGACACTCCGCTCGTCCGGGAGTCGAGAGCCGACCTGACCGCCTTCAGTCAGATGATCGAGTCATTGCCCGGCCCGCTCAGCAAGACGACGTCGGTCGAGGAGTGTGTGACTGCCTTCGTCAGCGGGATCGAGAAGCGCAAACGCCACATCTACGTCCCCGGCTGGGTGGGCGCGATCGCGTCGGCACGGAACGTGCTGAACTCGCCCCTCGGCGAGAGAGCGACCCTCAAGGAGGTGCCTCGCCTGCTGCCTCTGATGGACGAGGAGGTCCGTCAGCTGGGGCGCTCGACCAGCGCGCGCAACATCTGAGCCTGGTGGCGGCCCGACCAGCCGGCAGTCAGCTGGCCATGAACAGAATGGCCTCGCGGTCGTACTCACGACCCGGGTGCTCGGCCGCGAGGTGCGCCTGCACCTTGGTGACCAGTTCGTCCTCGTCGGCGCCGGTGATGTACTCGCCGCACGGGCAGTTCATTCGCGTCTTCATGTGCCGAGCGTAGCCGCCTGCTGGATCAGCCCGGCAGCTTCCTGGTCTCGACCAGGAGGTCGGCGACCGCGCGGAGCTTGATGTTCTTGTCCTGGGAGTAGCGCAGGAGAACGGCGAACGCCTGGTCGGCGTTCAGGTCGAAACGCTCCATCAGGATGCCCTGGGCCTGGCCGATGCGCTTGCGGGCGTCGACGGCCTGCCAGAGGTTGTCGAGCTTCCGCGCCGATGCCAGTGCGACCGCCGCGTGCCTGGCCAGGATGTGCGCGACCGCCTGGTCGTCGATGTCGAACGCGTCCGGCTTGATCGAGTAGAGGTTCAACGTCCCGACGACGGTCTCCGAGGTGTACATCCGGACACTCAGCAGACTCCGGATTCCCGCATCGGCGACCTGCTCCGCCCAGAGAGGCCACCGGGAGTCGGACAGGGAGTCCGAGACGATCACGCTCAGCCGGTCCTCGAGAACGGACACGTCCGGCCCTTCGCCGACCTCCATCTGGATCGCGTCGATCTTGGCGACGATCGGGTCGGTCGCCGCGGCGGTCTCGACCCGCTGCTTGCCGTGCACGAAGATCACACCGGCGTGATCGGCACCGGTCGCCTTCAGCCCGAACGAGAGCACCATCTCGACCGTCTCTTCGATCGTCGGCTCGTCGTGCAGGGCGATCGCGAGCTGCGCGAACTCCTCGGCGGCCGATTCGGCAGGGATGCTCACGGATGTCTTCTCCGGTCTTGTCAGCGGACAGGTGTCTCTGGATTCAGGTTATGACATCGACGGCCGGGGTCCGACCAGCTTCATGAGGATGGAATCGGGATGCGCGGGTATCGATCAATCATGAACGGAGAACGCACCCCATGAGCACCGACGCTGACCTCGTGGTCTACGTGCTGGACCGGTGCGGCCCGCGGTCGCTCGGGGAGCTGGGTGACCACCCCGCCTTGACGGGGTGGTCACGTGAGCGGCTCGAGGAGGCCGTCGTCCAGGCCTGGACCGGCAACCAGCTGAACTTCGATTTCGAGGACCATCTCGTCGCCCTGTGATCAGCGCTCGTGATCGACGGCCTGTTCGATCGACGGCCCGTGGCTCAGGCAGCGAGCTCCTCGACCGGCACGTCGCCCAGCTGTTCACGCAGGGTCGCGAAGATCCGGGTCAGGATCCGCGACACCTGCATCTGGGTGACACCGATCGCATCACCGACCTCGCGCTGGGTCATCTCCTCGACGAACCGGAGCCGGATCACGAGTTGGTCACGCTCCGGGAGCCTGCGCAGCAGCGGAGCCAGGGCAAGACGGGTCTCGCAGCGGCTCAGGGAGTCGTCCACGTCGCCCAGGGTGGCCCCGAGCGTCCTGGCCCCGGCGTCGGCGTCGTCACCGATGCCCACCGGGCGGTCGAGAGAGGCCGGTGCGTAGCAGCCGTCCGCGGACAACGCCTCGATGACGGTCTCCATGTCCAGCCCGAGTCGCTCGGTGACCTCGGCGATGGTCGGTTCGCGCCCCAGCGCCTGGACCAGGTCCGGGCGGGCCTTGTTGATCGCCTGCTGCGCCTCCTGGACACGGCGCGGCGGCCGCACCGCCCAGCCGGTGTCGCGGAACTGCTTGCGCAGGGTTCCGAGGATCGACGGGACGGCATAGGAGAGGAAGTCGTGCCCGAGACCGGGTTTGAATGACTCCACGACGCGCACCAGGGCGAGCCGCGCCTCCTGGACGAGGTCGTCGAGGGCGAGCCCGCGGGCGGCGTACCGCTGCGCGAGGGCGTCGGCGACCTGGAGGTTCACGATGGCGATGTCGTGGACGATGCGCTGGCGCTCGCCGGGGTCCTCGACTTCGAGGAGGCGGTCGAACAGGTCCCGGGTCATCGCTGCCCGGGTCGCGTCGTCGTACTCGATGGGGGTGAGCGGCTCACCGGAGAGATCCGGGTCGGCCTGCACGGGAAGGGTGGCGGAGAGCATGAAACTGCTCCTTGCGCGGGGGATCAGAGTGGCCTGCTGTGTGACCGGTGACCCACAGTCGTTCTACCCACCTGGAAGAACGACTCAAACCTGAAACGGACCGCGTCTCAGTTGCTGGACGCTGGATCGGCCTCCTGGGTGCGGCGCCCCAGCCAGGCTCCGAGTTCGCGAGCGCTCGCGTCGACCATGGCGGGCCAGTCGAGGGCTGACTCGTCGGCATTGTCCGAGACATGCTTGACCAGTTCGACGCGGCTGCCGAACCGGAGGCATGCGTACGCGACCGCGTAACCCTCCATGTCGACGAGCTGGGCCCGCTCGGCGAGCTCGGCGCGCACGTCCGGGTGGGTGACGAACACGTCCCCCGAGGCGAGCACCACCTCGGATCCCCCGGCCACGGTCAGCAGTTCCTCCGGGTCGTGACCGAGCGCCCGGATCGCAGCGGCGCTCAGGTCGTGGTTCAGCACGGTGCCGGGCAGATGCAGTCCGCTGAACCCGTCGTGCAGGGCACCGGCGGTGCCGACGTTCAGCACCGTCAACGTCGTCGGGTCCGGATCCTCGGCCAGCGCCCGCGCCGTCGCGGTCGCCGCGGCGGTCTTGCCGATCCCGGTGATCACCAGCGTCATCCCGGCCGGGACGTACGCAGCTTCCGCAGCGGTCGCCGCAACGACCAGGAACCGCTCGGCCACCGGCGTCACCAGCCCGCCGGGAGCGGGCGACCCTCGGCGTAGCCGGCGGCCGACTGAACCCCGATGACAGCGAAGTCGCTGAACTCGGCGAGGTCATGAGCCCCGGCGTACGTGCAGGCCGACCGGACCCCGGAGCAGATCTCGTCGATCAGGTCCTCGACGCCCGGCCGCTTCGGATCGAGGAACATCCGCGAGGAGGAGATGCCCTCCTCGTAGAGCCCCTTGCGCGCACGCTCGAACGCATCGTCGGCCGAGGTGCGGTTCGCCACGGCACGCGCCGAGGCCATGCCGAAGCTCTCCTTGTACGCGCGTCCGTCGGCGCTGCGTTGCAGATCGCCGGGCGACTCGTACGTCCCGGCGAACCAGGAGCCGATCATCACCTGCGAAGCTCCCGCCGCCAGGGCGAGCGCGACGTCGCGGGGATGCCGGACTCCCCCGTCGGCCCACACGTGCTTGCCGTGCTCGCGGGCCGCTGCCACGCATTCGAGGACGGCACTGAACTGCGGCCGCCCGACCCCGGTCATCATCCGGGTGGTGCACATAGCTCCGGGCCCGACGCCGACCTTGATGATGTCCGCCCCGGCCTCGATCAGGTCGTGGACGCCGTCGGCCGCGACCACGTTGCCGGCCACGACGGGGACCTCGACCCCACCGATCGAGCGGATCGCCTTCAGAGCATCGAGCATCCGTTCCTGGTGGCCGTGTGCGGTGTCCACGACGAGCGTGTCGACACCCATCGCGAGCAGCCGTTCGGCCTTCGCCGCGACGTCGCCGTTGACCCCGATCGCGGCAGCGACACGGAGCCGGCCGCGACCGTCCAGTGCCGGGCCGTAGATCGTGGAACGCAACGCCCCGATCCGGGTCAGCAGCCCGACCAGTCCGCCGTCCGGCCCGACCACCGGAGCGAGTCGGTGGCGGGTGCTGGCCAGGACGTCGAACCCGGCCCGCGGTTCCACGTCGTCGGTGAGGGTGACGATGTCGGTGGTCATCACGGTCCCGACCTGGGTGAACCGGTCGACGCCGAGGCAGTCGGACTCGGTGAGGATCCCGACCGGCTTCCCGCCCTCGACCACCACGGCCGCCAGGTGCGCGCGCTTGGGAAGCAGCGCCAGGGCGTCACTGACGGTCTGGTGCGGCTCCAGGGTGATCGGGGTCTCGAACACCGGGTGACGTTCTTTGATCCAGTCGACGACCTCCGCAACGACCGGAAGGGGGATGTCCTGCGGCAGGACGGCAAGGCCCCCGCGACGTGCTGTCGTCTCCGCCATCCGCCGTCCGGCGACCGCGGTCATGTTCGCGACCACCAGCGGCACCGTCGTCCCGGTGCCGTCGGGCGTGGACAGGTCGACGTCGTACCGGCTCGCCACGGCAGAGCGTCGCGGCACCATGAACACGTCGTCGTAGGTCAGGTCGTGGCCGGGCACTGCGTTGTTGAGGAATCGCACCGTTCGAATCTACCGCTGCCGCGTTCGGGCAGGATGACGTCATGCAGGACGCCGTGACCGCACGTGCTCCCGGGCGGGTGAACCTGATCGGGGAACACCTCGACTACAACGGCGGCCTCTGCCTGCCGATCGCGATCGACCGTCGTACGACAGCCGTCGTGCGGCAGGCGTCAGGGGTCGGCCATGTACTGACCAGCGACGTGGCACCGGACGGCTGGACGGCGTACGTCCTCGGCGTCCTGGCCGCCCTCGGGGTGACCGACCCGCTGGAGGTCACCGTCACCTCGGAGGTCCCGCTGGGGGCCGGACTGGCCAGCTCGGCCGCGTTGACCTGCAGCGTCGCCGTCGCGGTCAACGAGCTCCTCGGGCTGGGGAGGTCGCCCGACCAGTTGGTCGCGACGGCGATCCGCGCTGAGAACGACCACGTGGGGGTGCCGACCGGCGGCATGGACCAGGCCGCGGCACTCTTCGGCTCGCCGGGTCGAGCGCTCCTGCTCGACTTCGACGCCGGGACCCGTGCGCCGGTCGCGTGGCGGCCCGAGGACGACGGCTGCGTCCTGGTCGTCATCGACACCCGGGTGCAGCACGCGCTGGCCGACAGCGCGTACGCCGACCGCCGGGCGGACTGCGAGGCCGCCGCCGCTCGCCTCGGGTTGACCTTCCTGGCGCGTGCCGACGAATCCCGCCTGACCGAGCTGAGCGGGACCGAGCGGATGCGTGCGCGGCACGTGGTCTCCGAGCAACGCCGGGTTCGCGAGCTGGTCGCCGCCGCGACCAGCCGGGACTGGACCCGGGCGGGCAGCCTGATGACAGGTTCACACGCCTCGTTGCGCGACGACTTCGAGGTGTCCTGCCCGGAGCTGGACCTGGCCGTGGACGCGTCTCTCGCGGCCGGCGCCCTCGGCGCACGGATGACCGGGGGCGGATTCGGAGGCGCGGCGATCGCGTTGGTCCGAGCTGCGGATCTCGGCGCCCTCCGGCGCGAGGTCGAGGCCGGGTTCGCCCGGAACGACTGGGAGGCCCCGACCGTGTTCGTGGTCGAGGCCTCCCGAGGTGCGGAACTGCTTGCGGCTACTTGAGCTCGGCCGAGCTCAGGTTCAACACCCGGCGGGCCACGATGAGCTGCTGGATCTGCTGGGTGCCCTCGAAGATGTCGAGGATCTTCGAGTCGCGGCCCCACTTCTCCAACAGGTCGGTCTCGGAGTAGCCGAGGGTGCCGGCGAGCTCGACGCAACGCAGCGTCACGTCGCTGCCCATCCGGCCGGCCTTCGCCTTGGCCATCGAGGCCTCCATCGAGTTCGGCTCCCGGTTGTCCGCCATCCAGGCCGACTGCAGGGTCAGCAGGTACGCCGCCTCCCAGTCCGCCTCGAGCTGGAGGAACGTCGCCGCAGCGGCCGACTGGCTGAACGCCGGGCGGTCGTAGTCGATCTCGATGCCGGCGTTCTTCAGGATGTCCCGGGTCAGGTCCAGCGACGCCCGGGCGCAGCCGACCGCCATCGCGGCGACCAGCGGACGGGTGTTGTCGAAGGTGGCCATCGCGCCCGCGAAGCCCTCCTTCACGTCGATCTCCTCGTTGCCGAGGATGTTCTCGGCCGGGACCCGGCAGTCGTCGAAGATGATCACCGCGGTATCGGAGGCGCGGATGCCGAGCTTGTGCTCGAGCCGCTCCACCCGCATGCCGGGGGTGCCCTTCTGGACCACGAACGACTTGATCGCCGCCCGCCCCAGGCTCTTGTCCAGGGTCGCCCAGACGACCACGCTGTCCGCGCGCTCCCCCGAGGTCACGAAGATCTTCTCTCCGTTGAGGACGTACTCGTCTCCGTCCTTGACCGCGGTGGTGCGGATCGCCGCCGAGTCCGAGCCGAAGTGCGGCTCGGTGATCGCCATCGCGGCCCAGGTCGGGCCGAAGCGGGCGAGCTGCTCGTCGGTCGCGACGGACGCGATCGCCGAGTTGCCGAGGCCCTGGCGGGGCATCGACAGCGTCAGGCCGACATCGCCCCAGCACATCTCCAGGACGGAGAGCACCGAAGCCAGGTTGGCGCCGTTCTTGTTGCCCTTCTCGACCGGCTTGTCGTCACGACGGACACCGGCGGCGCCGGCGCCTTCGGACGCGCCGGAGTCGGCCAGGCCGTCGATCATCGCGGCGAGCATGTCGAGCTCGACCGGGTACTCGTGCTCGGCCTCGTCGTACTTGCGCGAGATGGGCCGCAGCATGTTCATCGCGACCTGGTGAGCCTGGTCGATGAGCGGGCGGATCTTCTTCGGGGTCTCGAGATTGATACTCATACCAGCACCGCCCCTTCCATCAGGCCGATCGCTCTCAGGTCGCGGTACCACCGCTCCACCGGGTGTTCCTTGACGAAGCCGTGGCCACCGAGCAGCTGGACGCCGTCGTTGCCGATGCCCATGCCGCGCTCGGCGCAGAGCCGGCGCGCCAGTGCGATCTCGCGCGATGCGTCCTTGCCCTGAGCGACGCGGCCGGCGGCCTTGTAGGTCACCAGGCGCATGCCCTGGAGCTCGATCGCGATGTTGGCGACCATGAACGCCACCGACTGGCGGTGCGCGATCGGCTCGCCGAACGCCTCGCGTTCCTTCACGTACGGGATCACGTAGTCGAGGACGGCCTGGCTGGTGCCGACCGCCAGCGCGCACCAGGCGAGCCGGGAGTTCTGCACGACCTCGCGGTAGGACGCCTCGTCACCGACGAGAGCGATCTCGTCCACAGCGACGTCCTTCAGCAGCAGCCGGGTCAGACCGGCCGCACGGACGCCCATCGACGGGTCGGACTCCACGGACACGCCATCGGTCTTGGACTCGACCAGGAACAGCTGCGGCTTGCCGTCGAGCAGGGCGCCGACCAGGAAGAGTTCGGCCTCGGCGCCGCGCACGACACCGGACTTCACGCCGTTGAGCACGTAGCCGGAGCCCTGACGGGTCGCGGTCGTGGAGGGGGTCAGCGGATCGAAGAGGGCCGCCGGCTCGGCGAGGACCAGAGCCGCGGCGGGCACGTCGTCCTCGGCGAAGGCCGGGAGGTAGGTGGACTGCTGCTCGTCACTGCCGTACAGGGAGAGTGCGGTGGCGACGGCGCCGGAGGCCAGGCTGGCCACCGCCAGGCCCATGTCGCCCTTGGCCAGTGCCTCGTGGACGAGCACGCCGGCGACCGCGGAACGCTCGGTCGCGATCCCGCCCAGGTCCTCGGAGACGCCGAGGATCGGCAGGCCGAGTTCGAGCGAGGCCTTCAGCAGCGCCTCCGGAGCGGCGCAGGTCTCGTTGGCCTCGGCCGCGGCGGGACGGACGATCTCCTCGGCGAAGTCGGCGACCACATCGACGAGCATCTGCTCGTCCTCGCTCGGCGAGAGGTCGAACAGCCCGGTGGGCTGCGCCGACGGAACCCGCTTGCCGGCGCCCTTGCCGCCCGAACGGGCGAAGGTGCGTCCGGCGAAGCCGATGGCCTTGAAGCCTGCACTGGTCACCCGGAAGACAGTCTGCTCACTGCTCTTCCGGATGCCGAGTCGGTCGATGATGTCGCTCTGGGCGAACTTGTTCAGCGCCGCCACTGCCAGACCGATCGGGTCACGTCTCTCGTTGTCGCTGAGTCCGTGCTTTCCGCCGGCGGAGAGCACGCTCTTCACGGGGTCGAATGCCATGCTGGCAACTGTAACTCTGAGTTACACATATTGCTACACCGGGAATCGTGGCGCCGATCACTCCCGGGGCCGCTCCGTGTCCGACGGCGCGCTCACCCTAGGCTTGGAGCATGTCGACCGACCCGCACCCGGCGCTCCCCGCCGGTGGAACCGTCCGTCCGATCACCCGCTGGGGTGAGGCTGTCATGCACCAGCCGGCGCGGCCGGTGACGACCTTCGACGGCGCGTTGCGGGAGCTGGTCGCCGACATGACCGCGACCATGTACGCCGCCGAGGGCGTCGGCCTCGCCGCGTGCCAGATCGGCGTCGACCTGGCCGTTTTCGTCTTCGACTGCCCGGATGCCGACGGGCAGACCCACGCCGGGGTGGTCTGCAACCCGGTCCTCACGGTTCCCGAGGGTCGCGAGCGTCGACTCGATGACGGCGACGAGGGCTGCCTGTCCTACCCGGGTGCGTTCGTCGCCTGTGCCCGCCCGGATCAGGCGTCCGTCACCGGCCAGGGACTGGACGGCCAACCGGTCGCCTACGAGGGTGACGGTCTTTTGGCACGTTGCTTCCAGCACGAGACCGATCACACCACCGGGATGGTCTTCGGCGACCGGCTCTCCAACCGGCTCCGCAAGAAGCTGCAGAAGCAGATGGAGGCCGAGGCCGGGGACTTCCCGGCCGGCTGGCCCGCGGCGGACGTCGAGCTTGTCGAGACGCCCTGACCGCTATCGCTTGCTCGCCGCGTAACAGGCCACCGCGGTGGCCGCGGCCACGTTGAGCGAATCGATCCCGGCCGCCATCGGGATGATGGCGCGACGGTCGGCCGACTGTTCCCAGCGAGGCGACAGCCCGTGGCCCTCGCCGCCGAGCACCAGCGCGAGCCGGTCGACACCGCTGACGGCCTGCTCGATCGGGACCGCGTCGTCGGCCAGGGTCAGGGCGACCGTCGTGAAGCCACGTGCGTGGAGGTCGACCATCGCCTCGTGCCAGTCCGGCAGCCGGGTCCACGGCATCGTGAAGACCGCCCCCATCCCCACCTTGATCGAACGCCGGTACAGCGGGTCAGCGCAGCGCGGTGCGAGCAGCACCGCGTCGAACCCGAGCGCGGCACCGGACCGGAAGATCGCACCCA
>JAKFBZ010000041.1:0-10748 GCA_036676945.1 Marmoricola sp. | reverse complement strand
TCCATCTCGGGCATCCGGATGTCCATCAGCACCACGTCCGGCTGGAGCTCGTCGACCAGGGCGATCGCCTCGAGACCGTCCGACGCCTGACCGACCACGCCCATGCCGTCCTGGGCGTCCACGATCACGGCGACGCCGGCGCGGAACAGTTCCTGGTCGTCGACGAGCACGACGCCGATGTCACCCGAGGGGTTCGCAGCGTTCACGGGTAGACCGTACGCATCGGGACCCAGGCCGTGGCGGTGAACGTCGCGGCGCCGTCGACGTCCCGGCGGCGGATGTCGAGCCGGCCGCCGACGGATTCGAGCCGGCGCTGCATGCCGTCGAGTCCCTGACCGCCGAGGCTCTGGGCTGCGGCCGCGGACTCGGGCGCCTCGGGGGCGCCGATGAGGTTCACCACTTCGATCCGCAGCTCCCCGCTCCAGTGCAGCTCCACGTCGACGCGCGCGTCGCGCCGGCCGTGCCGGATCGCGTTGGTGAGCATCTCCTGGAGGACCCGGTAGGCGACCGTGGCGAGCTCCGGCGGCAGCGGCCGCGCGGTCCCGATCTCGTCGAAGCGCACGGTGTGCCCGCTGGTGCGCACGCCTTCGACCAGGTCGTGCAGTTCGCCGGGGGCGCTGGGGGTCTCCTCGGTCGCGGTGAGCACCTGCCGGACGTCCTGCAGCGAGCCGCGGGCCGATGCCGCGATGTTGGCCATCGACAACCGCAGCGCGCCGGTGTCGGCGTCGTCGAGGAACTGGGCCGACTCGGCCTGCGCGAGGATGACCGCGAGGGAGTGGCCGACCACGTCGTGCACGTCGTGGGCGAGCTTGGTCTGCTCCTCGCGGAGCCGGGCGATCTCACGGGCCTGCTCGCTCTCCCGGTGAGCCCGCGCTGCCTCCTCCTCCGCGATCTGCTGGGACGCCTGGGAGACCGCGGCCCGCTGGCTGAACCGCACCGTGAGCCCGGCCAGCCACGGGACCCCGAGCAGGGCCATCCCCAGGACCGCCGCTGCGATCTGCCAGCTGGTGCCGAACTGCTGCACGCCGTCCATCAGCCGCTCGTACTGGGAGCCGGTGACGATGGTCGCGAACAGGTTCCGGTCACTGGCCGCGGCCGCGATGATGCCGGCCAACGGGATGGACAGGCCGCTCAGCAGCACGGTGATCGTGCGACCCCAGCGGGCGGTGCCGAACGCGACGATGGCGATGCTCGCCTGCACGTACATGATCGGCACGGTGAAGAACGCCTCGTAGGCGCAGGTGAACCAGACGATCCCGAGCGACACGATCGGCAGGTGCCGGCTCAGGCCGACCGCGACCGCCGTGGCCAGCGCGATCCAGGCGAGCTCGACTCGCGAGTTCATGACGTAGTCGGTGGTCGCGGCCTCGTACATCCCCAGGCCCAGGACGACCCCTGCGGCCGCCGCGTCGGGCACCCAGTCACGCCAGTCGACGACCTTGGCGGCGGGAGGCGGTGCTGGCGTCACCGCGCCATTTCATCATGGTGCGCGGCCTGATCACCGGGTGCGGCGGCGAGCGCGTCGACGACCAGGACCTCCAGCAGGTCGGCGTACCCGAGGCCGTCGGCGGCGAACATCCGGGGCACCTGGGAGTGCTCGGTGAACCCGGGCATCGTGTTCACCTCGTTGAGCACCGGACCGTCCTCGGTGAGGAAGAAGTCGATCCGGGCCACGCCGCCGCAGCCGAGGGCGTCGTACATCGTCACGGCAGCGGCTTCCAGGGCCTTCCGGTCGGCCTCGGCCAACAGCGCGGGGATGCGGAAGTCGGCGGTGCCGCCGTACTTGGCGTCGTAGTCGAAGAGGCCGTCGGTGACGATCTCGAGGGCGGGCGAGACCAGTCGCTCCCCGGACCGGGTGCCGAGGACAGCGACGTCGATCTCGCGACCAGTCACCACTTCCTCGACCAGGACCCGGTCGTCGAGGGCGAGCGCCGCGTCGAGTGCCGGGCCGAGTTCCTCCGGACGCCGGACCAACGAGACCCCGTGGCTGGACCCGGCCGCGATCGGCTTGACCACGACCGGCCCCTCGAACGAGTACGCCGCCGCCGTACGCCGGGTCAGCACGATCCCGGCGGCCGTCGCGACGCCGACGGCCTCCGCGACGAGCTTGGTGGCCCACTTGTCCATCGCCAGCGCCCCGGCCCGGACGCCGGAGCCGACGTACGGGACGGAGGCGAGCTCGCAGAGGGCAGCGAGGGTGCCGTCCTCGCCGTGCGGGCCGTGCACGACCGGGACCACCACGTCGCAGGTACGCAGGACCTCGACGCCGCGGCCGAGCCCGATCACCGCGCCGGCCGCGTCCAGCCACCAGCCGTCCGGGTCGATGGTCAACGCCACCACGTCATGGCCGCGGTCCGCCAGGGCACGGCAGACGGAGGCCGCGGAAGCCAGGGACACCGTGTGCTCGCAGTTCGCGCCGCCACCGATCACGGCGATCCGCAGCGGGGGCAGGACACGCGGGGTCACGACAAGCGGGGTCACGACACGCCTCGCAGTCCGCGTCGGTGCAGCACCCGATCGAGGCGCGGGCCGAAGCCGGTCATGATCTCGTGGGGGAGCGTGTCCGACCAGCCCGCCCACTCGGCGACGGTCGGTTCACCGTTCGCACCCGGGCCGAGGACGGTCACGGGTTCGCCCGTCTGGGCCGGTTCGTCACCGAGGTCGACGACCACCTGGTCCATCGAGATCCGCCCGACCAGCGGGCGGCGTCGACCGCGTACCAGGACCTCGGCCCGCCCGGAGGCGACCCGGGGCAGGCCGTCGGCGTACCCGAGGGCAAGCAGGCCGAGCGTGGTCGTACCCGGGGTCGACCAGCTGTGGCCGTAGCCGACACCGGTCCCACCGCGGACCCGACGCACGGAGACGAGCGGCGCGGTCAGGGTCAGCGCGCCGGCGAGGCCGGTGGTCCCTGACGGGTCGATGCCGAACAGGCCGGCGCCGATCCGCACCATCGTGTGGTGGCTCTGCGGGTCGGTCAGGACGGCCGAGGTCGCGGCGAGGTGCCGGTGGGCTGGGCGCAGGCCGGCGGCGCGGGCCACCTCGACGCCCCAGGCGAACCGGGTCCGCGCGACCTGGTTGGCACGGTCGCCGGGGAGGTCCGCGCACGGGAGGTGGCCCATCACGCCGACGACCCGTACCCGGCCGCACTGCTCGGCGCGGCGGGCCAGCCGGCACAGGGCGGCCCAGGTCTCCGGTTCGGCACCGTCCCGGGCCAGGCCGGTGTCCAGGTGCAGGTGGACCCGGGCAGGCGTCCCGGAGATGCCGGCGTCACGCACGACCGCTTCCAGGTGAGCCAGGGACGGGACGGCCACGTCGATGCCGTCGGCGACAGCGCCCGACCAGTCCGCGTCGACCGGGTTCAGCCAGCTCAGCAGCGGGGCGTCCAGGCCGGCGTCGCGCAGTTCGTGGGCCTCGGCGAGGCTGGTCACCCCGAGCCAGCTCGCGCCGCCGGCCAGGGCCGCGCGGGCCGCGGTGAGGGCGCCGTGCCCGAACCCGTCGGCCTTGACCACCGCCATCACCGCGGCGTCGGTCCGGGAGGCCAGCAGACGGGTGTTGGCCGCGATCGCGGCCGGGTCGACGGTGAGCAGCGGTGCGGTGCCCGTGTCGACGCGCGGAGCTGGGAGCAGGATCGTCATGATCCAACCCTCAGCGGAGCGACCCCGTCACCGCCTCCGCCGCAGGTGCCGGACCGCGGTCCTCAAGTACCGCCGTTCGCCGGTGCATGGTCCCGGAGGTAACGGGTACCCGTCGCGGACAAGGTGCCCGATTCGTCACATTGGCCGGGCACTGTGTCCGAGCGCGGGTGCCGGCGTCGTGATGCGACGGCGGTGCACGACCTGCGGTTCGGGATCGGCCCGGTGGGGTGCCGTGTGCGTCGTCCTCCTGTGTCTCCACCTTCCATCCGAACGCACGCATGTCCCTGGGAGATCTCTTGCATTCACCTCTCCGCCGCGTCGGCCTCCTCGCCGCCGGCGCGATCGTCCTGTCCAGCCTGGGCGCCGCCGGCGCCCTCGCAGCCGAGCCCAAGAAGACGTCCACGATCGAGGGCTCGTCAGCCTGGTACCCCCAGGCCTACGAGAACTTCCCCTCAGGTGGCTACCTGACCCCGCGTCAGTCCGACGTGGCCGGTCCGCAGCGGGCGCCGTTCGGCACCAACAGCCACCGGATCGAGATCGGTGAGTCCTCGGCGCAGACCGAGCTCTACCGGACCAACGCGTACGACGGCGTGAACCTCTCCGACCTGACCCGCCTGGAGTACTCCGAGCTCGCGCGTCCCACCGCGGGTGGCGGTGACCGCCAGCCGGCGTACCTGCGGCTGAGCGTGGACACCGACAACAACGGCACCACCGATGACAGCCTGTTCTTCTACCCGGCCAACAACGGCACGGTCGTGAACAACACCTGGCAGCACTGGGACGTCGCCGGCGGCACCATCGACGTGAACGGCGACAACGGCGGGACGACGACGCTGGCGCAGTACGCCGACGCCAACCCCGATGCGACGCTGGTCAACGACAAGTACGACCCGAACCACGACGCGGGAGCGCTCTCGCTGATCGTCGGCGGGGCTCTCGGTGGCGACACCGACCCGCAGATCAACGGCGAGTACTTCGTCGACCGGGTCATCGTCGGGGAGAACGACGCCGACACCCTGTACGACCTGGGTGGCGGCTCGGAGCTCAACGGCGGCACGTCCGACCTGACCGTCGACCCGGCCCACTCCCAGGGCTGGCAGCACCAGGCCTACGACAACGTCGACTACCTGACGTCGAACCAGACGTTCGTCGACGGGCCGGGGACCCCTCCGGCCGGCGGCGGCAGCCTGCGGTTCACGCTGAACTCGGGTGAGAACCCGGACCGGGTCGAACTGTTCCGCACCACCCAGTACGACGACACGCTGGTCCGCGACCTGCGCACCATCACGTTCAGCACCTTCGCGCAGGCGAATGCCGGTAACGCGACGCCCCAGCAGCCGGCGTACCTGCGGCTGAGCGTCGACAACGACGGCGACGGCGGCACCGACGACTCCCTGTACTACTACCCGGCCAACAACGGGACGGTCGCGCAGGGCACCTGGCAGAACTGGGACGCCGGCAACGGTGTGTGGAACGTGAACGGTGACCAGGGTGCGGCAGCTGCCGTCACGCTGGACGACTACGTGGTCGCCCACCCGGACGCCACCATCGTCGAGAACGCTGACAGCTCGGTCCCCGCGCAGGTCGACGGCGGCACGGCCTTCCTGGTCGGCGGCGGCGGTGGTGCGGCCCAGATGAACGGGTCGTACTTCCTCGACAAGATCACCATCAGCAAGGTGGACGCGGCGACCGGCAAGACGGTCGCGGGCAAGCGGTTCGACCTGGAACCGACCCCGCCGACCTTCTCGATCGGTGACACGTCGGTCTCGGAAGGCAACCGGGGAGCCACGTTGACGTTCCCGGTCACCCTGAGCCGTCCGTTCGCCGTGGCGACTTCGGTCGACTACGCCACCTCGAACGGTGGCGCCCTGGCGGGCAGCGACTACCGGGCCAAGTCCGGCACCCTCACCATCCCGGCGGGTTCCACCACCGGGACGATCCGGGTGACGGTCATCTCGGACCGGGTCCGCGAGGCGAGCGAGTACATGCGCGTCACCTTGAGCGCGCCGGTCCACGCCACCGTCGCTGACGGCGGTGCCATCGGCCGGATCGTCAACGACGACACCCGCGTCGGGTTCGTCGCCGTCCAGGGGATCGACCACCGGGTCCGTGCCTCGGTCACGACGCTGGCTGCCGCTCCCGGCGCGCCGGTGAAGGTGTTCCGGGTCAGTGCCTCGGGTCCGCAGCAGGTGTTCTTCTCGCACCTGAACGCCTCAGGCCGGATCTCGGTCCTGCTCGGCGCCGAGTACCGGGTCGGCCGGAAGGCGACCTTCTACGCGACGGTCCGGACCGCCAACGGTCTGTACACCTCCGCGCGGATGCAGGTCACGATCCGTTGATCTGGCAGTACTGAATCACCAGCTGAACGCGGAGGGCGGGCCCATCAGGGCCCGCCCTCCGTGCGTTTCCGGACCTGCGTCGGCCCGATGACCCTCCCGGTGGCAGAGTGCTGTGACATGACGAACCGCCTGTCCACGGCAACCAGCCCGTACCTCCTCCAGCACGCGGACAACCCCGTCGACTGGTGGGAGTGGGGCAGCGATGCCTTCGACGAGGCGCGGCGTCGCGACGTACCGGTGCTGCTGAGCGTCGGGTACGCCGCCTGCCACTGGTGCCACGTGATGGCGCACGAGTCCTTCGAGGACCAGGCGACCGCCGACTACCTCAACGAGCACTTCGTCAGCGTCAAGGTCGACCGCGAGGAGCGTCCCGACGTGGACGCGGTCTACATGCAGGCGACCGTGGCCACCACCGGGCACGGTGGCTGGCCGATGACCTGTGTGCTCGACCACGACGGCCGGCCGTTCTTCGCGGGCACGTACTTCCCGGACCAGCCGCGCCACGGCCAGCCGAGCTTCACCCAGCTGCTCCAGGCGATCACCGAGGCCTGGCGGGATCGTCGCGAGGATGTCCTCAGCACCTCGGCGAACATCACCGCGCACATCGCCGCCAACGCGGACCTCACCGGCTCGGCGCCCATCGATGCCCAGGTGCTCGACGCCGCCGTCGCGCGCCTGAAGGTCGAGTTCGACGCCACTCACGGCGGCTTCGGGGGCGCGCCGAAGTTCCCGCCGTCGATGCTGCTGGAGTTCCTGCTCCGGGTTTCGACCGGCCCGACCTCCGGCGGCGACGCGGCGCACATCGCCGAGAAGACGCTGACCGCGATGGCGCGCGGTGGCATCTACGACCAGCTCGGTGGCGGCTTCGCGCGGTACTCGGTCGACGCGCGCTGGGTGGTGCCGCACTTCGAGAAGATGCTCTACGACAACGCACTGCTGCTGGGCGCGTACACGTCCTGGTACGCCGCGGAGCCGAACGAGCTGGCCCGGCGGATCGCGACCGAGACCGCCGATTTCCTGCTGGCCGAGCTCGGCACCGAGCAGGGCGGCTTCGCTTCGGCACTGGATGCCGACTCCGAGGGCGCCGAGGGCACCTTCTACGTCTGGACGCCGGAACAGCTGGTCGAGGTCCTCGGCGACAACGACGGTGGCTGGGCCGCCGGTCTTCTCGAGGTCACTGCGGCCGGCACCTTCGAGCACGGCTCCTCGGTGCTGCAACTGCTGGCCGACCCCGACGACGCAGCGCGCTGGGCCGACGTACGGTCCCGGCTGCTCGCGGCCCGGGCGCTGCGGGAACGGCCGGCCCGGGACGACAAGGTCGTGGCCGCGTGGAACGGGCTGGCGATCGCGGCGCTGGCCCGCGCTGCGGGCGTCCTGGGCGAGCCGCGGTTCCTCGACGCCGCGCTCGCGGCTGGCACGCTGCTCTGGGACCTGCACGTCCAGGACGGACGCCTGCTCCGGGTCTCCCGGGACGGTGCGGTCGGGCAGCCGGCCGGGGTGCTGGAGGACTACGGCTGTGTCGCGGACGGCTTCGGGGCGTTGGCCGAGGCGACCGGCGACGGGGTCTGGCTCGACCGCGCGGGCGTCCTGCTCGACGTCGCGCTGGAGCAGTTCGCGGCGGGCGACGGCGGCTTCCACGACACGGCCGACGACGCCGAGACGCTGATCGCCCGGCCGCGCGACCCCTCGGACAACGCCAGCCCCTCGGGGCACTCAGCGCTGACCAACGCCCTGGTCCGGTACGCGGCGCTCACCGGGTCCGGCCGGCACCGCGACGCTGCCGAGGCCGCGCTGGCCGCGGTCCGCGGCCTCGCCGAACGGGCGCCGCGGTTCGCCGGCTGGTCGCTGGCGGCGGCGCAGACCGCGCTCGACGGACCGCTGGAGATCGTGGTGGTCACCCCGGACGGCGACCCGGCCGGTGCCGCTCTCGCACGCGAGGCCCGCCGGCGTCTGGGTGCGGTGGTCCTGGTGGTCACGCCCGAGCAGGTCGCTGCGTCCACGATCCCGCTGCTCGAGGGCAGGGGTCTGGTCGGCGGCAAGGCTGCGGCGTACGTGTGCCGGGGGATGGTCTGCGAGCGCCCGGTCACCGACCCGGCGTACCTGTAGCTAGCGCAGTTGGTACGTCGCGATCGACGCCGCGACGTAGTGGCAGATGAAGGCCGCGATCGTGAACACGTGGAAGATCTCGTGGAAGCCGAAATAGCGCGGTGACGGGTTGGGCCACTTCAGGCCGTAGACCAGGCCGCCGACGGTGTAGAGCCCGCCGCCGACCGCGATCAGGGTGATCACCGCGGGGCCCCCGGCGGCGAAGTCGTCGGCGTAGAAGATCGCCGCCCAGCCCAGCGCGACGTAGAGCGGGGTGTAGAGCCAGCGGGGCGCGTCGATCCAGAACACCCGGAAGGCGACGCCGAGGATCGCCCCGGTCCACACCATCACCAGCATGCCGACCTGGGCGCTCCCCTCGAGCAGGATCACTGCGAACGGCGTGTAAGAGCCTGCGATGAGCAGGAAGATGTTGGCGTGGTCGAACCGGCGCAGGAAGGCCCAGACCCGCGGGGACCAGGTGCCGCGGTGGTAGATCCCGCTGACGGTGAACAGGAGGATCGCGCTGCCGGCGAAGGCCGCCGAGCCGACCTTGGTGGCGGCCGTGGGGGACAGGGCGATCAGCACGATCCCGGCGGCGAGCGCGAGCGGCGAGGTCGCGGCGTGCAGCCAGCCGCGCAGTTTCGGCTTGGCCGCGTTCATCTTGTCGTGGACAGCCAGCGCAGCCTCGTGGGCGAGTTGGGCCGCCTTGTCGGTGACCGGCGCGTGACTGTTCATGGGTTTGAGGTTACGCGACCGTAGGTTGCCGCGTCCCGGAGACGCCGGTGGAGACGTGGCCGGGATCACCGCTGAGGCCGCCTGAAGCGGCTCGACCCAGGTGGCTGAACGGCAGGGGTGACGGCGGTAACCTGAGCCGGTGGCTGACTGGAAGCGTGGACTGCGCAGGGTGCTCTACCCGGCGTACGAGGCTCGCATGGTCCGCCGCCTGCACTCGGACCTGATCCCGAAGCACGTCGGCGTCATGCTCGACGGCAACCGGCGCTGGGCGAAGGCCGTCGGGGCCGACACGGCGCACGGCTACCGGGCGGGCGCGGCGAACATCGAGCCGCTGCTGGACTGGTGCGAAGAGGTCGGCGTCGAGGTGGTCACGCTGTGGCTGCTCTCGACCGACAATCTCAACCGGCCGACGGAACAGCTCACCGGGCTGCTCGGCATCATCGAGGGTGCGGTGGCCTCGCTGGCCGAGCAGCACCGCTGGCGGCTGCACCCGGTCGGCGCCCTGGACCTGCTGCCGGCTGCGACCGCGGCCCGGCTCAAGGCCGCGGAGGACTCCACCCGCGACGTCGACGGGATCCTGGTCAACATCGCCGTCGGGTACGGCGGCCGCCGCGAGATCGCCGACGCCGTGCGCTCGCTGCTCCACGAGCAGGCCGCCCAGGGCCGCACGATCGAGGAACTCGCCGAGGTCATCGATGTCGAGCACATCGCCGAGCATCTCTACACCAAGGGCCAGCCCGACCCCGACCTGGTGATCCGCACCTCCGGCGAACAACGCCTCGGCGGCTTCCTGCTCTGGCAGAGCGCGCACAGCGAGTTCTACTTCTGCGAGGCCTACTGGCCCGACTTCCGCCGGGTCGACTTCCTCCGTGCTGTGCGTGCCTACGCCCAGCGCGAGCGCCGCTACGGGTCCTGAGGGTCCCTCACCGACAGCAGGTCGCCGGGCTGGCACTCCAGGACGCGGCAGATCGCGGTCAACGTGCTAAACCGGATCGCCCGCGCGCGCCCGTTCTTGAGGATCGAGAGATTGACGACCGTCACGCCGACGCGTTCCGCGAGCTCGGTCAGGGTCATGCCTCGCTCGGCCAGCAGCCGGTCGAGATGGATCTCAACATCGTGCAGGTCGCCGTCCTCACCGGCCGGGCTCAAATTGTGGCGTCCTGTTCCTGCTGGAGGACGACCGCGCGGGCGAGGACGCGTCCGAGAGTGATCAGTCCGATCCCGACGACGATCTCGATCCCGGGTACGTCGAAGTAGCCGATCAACGAGCCGGCGTCAGGGTGGTTCTGCTGAAGAACACTTGTGACCACCTCATGATTCGCGACCTGACGCACCAGCTCCGTCAGCACGCTTCCGAGGATCAGGGTCCAGCCGAGCCGCCTTGTGCGTCGCGCCGTCATCGTGGTGAACAACCCGGTCCGGCGGGCTTCGCGGAGCAGGCTCCTGATCATCCAGAGGACGCCCACGAGAAATGCTGCCCCTGCTGCGTTCGACACCAATGCGGCAGCTTGGATGCGGGCGTCGGCAGCGGTGTTGCAGACCTCCAGTTCTGTCGCGTTGACACTGGCGCCTTTGCGGAACGCAGGGTCCATCGGGTCGTCCTCGAGGTGGTAGCTACCAGAGGGGATCGCTTCGCGACGCACTTCGACGCATGCTTCGCCCTCGCCGTACCCGAACAACGTTGCGTTGTCAGTGAACGCCACGATCGGGATGAAGGCGAGGATCCCGAGCGCCAGGACCGAGAGCAGCATCGTGACGATCGCGTCCAGCGGCGCGAGCGCGTCCGTGCTGTTGATCGCGCGTCGTGGCATGAGCACACCTATCGTTTTTCGTTGGTATCGATAAACGATAGGTGCCTGCTCACGTTCTGTCCATCCCGTTCACGCAGCTGTAACCCGCGCTCTGGCGTGTCGGCCCGAATCGCGAGGTTTCGAGACGTACTTTTCTTGCATCG
>JAKFBZ010000040.1:0-27053 GCA_036676945.1 Marmoricola sp. | reverse complement strand
CCGTGGTCTTTGCCGGAGAAAGGCGCGAGGATCGGCGTCATCGTGGTGTGCGTGATCTCCGTCCTCGGCTATGTGGTCCGAGGGGGTCGCGGACCGGGGGAGAGAGGAGCCTGACGCCGTGTCGCCGATCCTGGTCGTCCAGCACGAGGGCGACTGCCCGCCGGCGTGGTTCGGCACCTGGATGACCGAGGCCGGGGCGGTGCTCGACGTACGCCGACCGTACGCCGGCGAGGATCTGCCCGCGGACCTCACCGGACACAGCGGCATGGTGGTCCTGGGCGGTTCGATGAACGCTCTCGACGAGAGCGCCACACCGTGGCTGGCGCCGGTGAAGGCACTGGTCCGGGAGGCGGTCGGTGCGCGGGTTCCGATGCTCGGCATCTGCCTGGGCCACCAGATCGCCACCGACGCCCTCGGTGGACAGGTCGTGCGCAACCGGGCCGGCACCCAGCGCGGGCTGCTCATCATCGGCTGGAACAACGCGGTGGCCGGCGATCCTGTGTTCGGCACCCGCCCGCTGGCCGCGGCTCACTGGAACAGCGACATCGCGCATGTTCCTCCGGACGGGGCGACCGTCCTGGCGCGGGCGGAGAGCGGAGAGATCCAGGTGCTGCGTTTCGGCGAGACCGCCTGGGGGATCCAGTCGCACCCCGAGGTCGACGAGCGGGTCCTGCAGGCCTGGGCCGAGCAGGAGTGGGCCGAGGTCGGGACGGACAACCAGGCCGAGGTCGACGACTTCCTGACCCGGGTCGTGGACGAGTGGGATTCCCTCGTGGCGTGGTGGCAGCCGGTGGCCGCCGCCTTCGCCGCTTTGTGCCTGGCCGCCCCTGCGCAGCCCTAGTGTGTGGGGATGCTCGGGCGACCCGGCGAGGCACAGCGCTCGTGGATGCGGACACCCGGTGCGGTCGTGCTCGCGACAACGACAGCGATGGCTTACCTCTACCTGTTCCAGCTGACGAAGCCGTCGCCGCTCGCGGTGGCGGGTGCCGGTGAGAAGTGGGCGGCTGCCGGACAAGCCCTGATCGCTGCCGGCGTGGTGGCCGTCTGCCTGGTCCCGCTGGCCGTGCTCCTCGACTTCATCGGCGCCCGTCGATCGCCGGGGACGCGGTACGGCGCCGTGGCCGTTCCCGCGCTGGTCTACGGCGTCGCGGCGCTCGCCTTCGTCGAGAACCTGAGCTACTCCACGAGCGGCGTCGGCCTCAAGTCGGAGGACAGTCTGCTGTTCAAGGTCTGCATGGTGACCGTCGCGGGGTTGCTCGGCACGGTGATCGCCTATCGGACAGCCCGGCTCTCGGCCCGATGGGCGGGGACCTGCCTGGCCGTCGTCGGCGTCGCCGCAGTCCCGGCCGGTGTCCTCGTCGCGCGCGAGGCGGGCACCGAGACGCGGCCCCCGGCTCTCGTCGCTTCCGGCGCCACGCCGGCCGTGAAGAACGTGCTGATCCTCTCGGCCGACGGAGTAGAGGCGAGCCACCTGTCGGCGTACGGGTATCCGCGGGAGACCACGCCGTTCCTGGATCGACGGATCGACGAGTTCAGCATGTTCGAGAACGCGTTCACCAACAACGCGCACACCACGGGGTCGATCACGTCTCTGCTCACCGGGCGCTCCCCGTTGACCACTGGCGTGGTGTACCCCCCGGACCAGCTCCGGGGCCCCGAGAGCACCATGACCGTGCCGCACCTGCTGCGCAGGGCCGGCGTGGTCACCAGCAACTGGTCGCTCCCGTACTACGCCGACAGCCGGGGCCAGAACCTCATCGACGCGTTCGACATGGACAACGGGTACCGGCCGACCGAGTCGTTCCTGGAACGGCTGCCCCTCGGCGCCCGGGCGGGTCGTTGGTTCACGCTCGACGCGTTCCAGGGCACGACCGCACTCGTCGCAGACGTGCTGGGACAGGGTCAGCTCACCAGTCCGTTCGCCCAGGTCGGGGCCGTCGCGCAGGACACCGCCAATGACGACGTTCGGCTCGCGGCGATCAGCGACCAGATCGAGCGCGATGCTCCGTTCTTCATCCACGCGCACTTCATGGCGACCCACGGTCCCGTCTTCGCGGTGGACGAGCCGCACTTCTCCCGCGGGGACGAGCAGAAGAAATGGTTCATCACCGATTTCTACGACGACGCGATCCGGCAGTTCGACTCCTACGTCGAGAAGGTCTACGCCGAGCTCGAAGAGAGCGGGCGGCTCGACGAGACCTTGCTGATCGTGACCTCGGACCACGGCAAACGGTGGAGCGCTGTCCCGCGGATCCCGCTGTTGATCCGCTGGCCGAACGGGGAGTCCAGCGGTCGCTGGGACGTCAACGTGCAGCGCCTCGACATCGCGCCGACGGTGCTCGACGCGCTCGGGTTCCAGCCCCCCGCTTGGCTCGAGGGCCAGACCCTGCGGTCTCCGGCACAGATCCCGGTCGATCGCCCTCTGCGCGCCGCGGAGACCTCGGGGCGAGGTCAGGTCGCGGGACAGGGCGTCCATGCCGGGCGGGCGGGGGATCTGGTCGTGACCACCTTCCGGTGCCGGGAGTACGTCCGCACCGGCAGCGACGGTGTGATCGAGTCCGGGCAGATCGAGGGGTCGACGGCCAGGTGCGACGCAGGTCCGGAGGATCCTTCCGCCGACTGACGACGCGGACACCGCCTCACCGACCGGATCCGGACCTGTCACCCCGACGTAACGACTTACCCCTATCGTTTGGCACATGGGTAAGCAGGAAGACTTCGTTCTCCGGGCACTGGAAGAGCGCGACGTCCGCTTCGTGCGGCTGTGGTTCACCGATGTTCTGGGGTACCTGAAGTCCGTGGCGATCGCGCCGGCCGAGCTGGAGGGCGCCTTCAGCGAGGGCATCGGGTTCGACGGCTCCGCGATCGAGGGCTTCGCCCGGGTCACCGAGGCCGACATGCTGGCCCGCCCTGACCCGTCGACCTTCCAGATCCTCCCGTGGCGCGGCGACGGCCCGGCGACGGCGCGGATGTTCTGCGACATCACCATGCCCGACGGGTCGGCGTCGTACGCGGACCCGCGGTTCGTGCTCAAGCGGACCCTGCAGAGTGCGGCCGAGCAGGGCTTCACCTTCTACACCCACCCCGAGATCGAGTTCTACCTCTTCAAGGGCCAGCCCGAGGCCGGCAAGCCGCCCGTCCCGGTCGACCAGAGCGGGTACTTCGACCACACCGCGACCAGCGCCGGCTCCGACTTCCGCCGCGAGGCGATCACGATGCTCGAGGCGATGGGAATCTCGGTCGAGTTCAGCCACCACGAGGGCGGACCGGGCCAGCAGGAGATCGACCTGCGCTACGCGGACGCCCTCTCCACCGCCGACAACATCATGACCTTCCGCACCGTGGTGCGTGAGGTGGCGCTGGGTCAGGGCGTCTGGGCGAGCTTCATGCCGAAGCCGTTCACCGAGCACCCGGGCTCCGGGATGCACACCCACGTGTCGCTCTTCGAGGGCGACCGGAACGCGTTCTTCGAGGCCGGTGCGGAGTACCAGCTGTCGAAGACCGGACGGCACTTCATCGCCGGCATCCTGCACCACGCCGCGGAGATCACCTGCGTCACCAACCAGTGGGTGAACTCCTACAAGCGGCTGATCGGCGGCGGCGAGGCTCCGTCGTACATCTCGTGGGGGCACAACAACCGCTCGGCGATGGTCCGGGTCCCGATGTACAAGCCGAACAAGGGCGCGTCCACCCGGGTCGAGCTGCGCACGATCGACGCCGCCTGCAATCCCTACCTCGCCTTCGCGGTCGTCCTGGCCGCGGGCATGAAGGGTCTCGAGGGCGAGTACGAACTGCCCCGCGAGGCCGAGGACGACGTCTGGTCGCTGACCGATCGCGAGCGCCAGGCACTCGGCCTCGAGCAGCTGCCCAAGAGCCTGTACGACGCCATCGGGATCGCCGAGCGCTCCGAACTGCTCGCCGAGACGCTGGGTGAGCACGTCTACGACTTCTTCCTGCGCAACAAGCGCCAGGAGTGGGAGGAGTACCGCGGCCAGGTCTCCGCCTTCGAGCGGGACCGGATGCTCCCGGTCATCTGACCCAGGGACCGATGACTCCGCCGCGCGAGAGCTCTCAGCTGCTGTCCGCAGGGAACCTGGCTCGCCTGGGTTTCCAGGACACGGACGTGGCCGCGTCCCGGCTCTCCGGGCTCGGACCGCCGGCCTCACCGGTGGTCGCGATCCTCGGCCGGACGGCCGATCCCGACCTCGCGCTGGACGCCCTGGTCCGGCTGCACGCCGCGGCCGCCGACCCGGACGCCCTGATCGGCGCCCTCGAGGACGACGAGGGCACCGCGATGCGACTGCTCTGCGTCCTCGGCATGAGCGAGGCGCTCGGCGAGCACCTGATCCGGCATCCCGAGCAGTGGCACGAACTGACGGACCCGACGCTGGGATCGACCCGGCCCGCCGCGTACGCCGTACGGGCCGGGTTGCTCACCGCGGTCGGCGCCGATCCGCTGGTCGAGGATCCGATCGCGTCCCTGCCCTACGACGAGGCAGTCGACGCGCTCCGCGTCGAGTACCGCAGGGTGCTGGTCCGGCTGGCCAGTCGCGACCTCGCCCATCACATGGCCGTGGACGACGTCGCCGCCGAACTGGCCGAGCTTGCCGGCGGCACCCTCGACGCTGCACTCGCGATCGCGCGGGCGAAGGTCGGCCCGGACGCCGCGCTGTGCCGGCTCGCGGTGATCGCGATGGGCAAGTGCGGCGGCCATGAGCTCAACTACGTCAGCGACGTCGACGTGATCTTCGTGGCCGAGGGCACCGAAGGTGCGGACGAGGACGTCGCGCTACGGGCCGCGACCCAGCTGGCTTCGACGATGATGCAGGTCTGTTCGGCCGACACGGCCGAGGGCACCATCTGGCCCGTCGACGCGAACCTGCGACCGGAGGGGAAGTCCGGCCCGCTGGTCCGCACGCTGGCCAGCCACCGCGGCTACTACGAGCGCTGGGCAAAGACCTGGGAGTTCCAGGCTCTGCTGAAGGCGCGGCCGGTCGCCGGGGACCTGCGGCTGGGCCGCGACTACGTCGACGCGATCGGGCCGCTGGTCTGGCAGGCCGTCGAGCGGGACGGGTTCGTCGAGGACGTGCAGGCGATGCGTCGCCGGGTCGTCGACCACATCCCGGCGAACGAGGCCAAGCGCCAGCTCAAGCTCGGCTCCGGCGGGTTGCGTGACGTCGAGTTCGCGGTCCAGCTGCTGCAGATGGTGCACGGCCGCACCGACCCGAAGGTGCGGCCGCCGGCCACGTTGAGCGCCTTGTCCAGGCTGACCGCGGGCGGCTACATCGGTCGTGACGACGGCCGCTCGATGCACGAGGCCTACTCGTTCCTGCGCACCTTCGAGCACCGGATCCAGCTGTTCCAGCTGCGACGCACCCACGTGGTGCCCGAGGACCCGGCCGCGCTGCGACGCCTGGGCCGCTCGCTCGGCTACCTGCGCAACTCCGCCGAGGAGCTCGACAAGGAGTGGCGCCACCACCGCCGCGAGGCGCGAAGGCTGCACGAGAAGCTCTTCTACCGCCCGCTGCTCGCCGCGGTCGCGAGGATCCCGGGCGAGGAGGCCCGGCTCACGCCGGAAGCGGCCCGGGAGCGGATGGCCGCCCTCGGGTACGCCGACCCGCAGGCGGCGTTGCGCCACCTCGAGGCGCTCACCAGCGGCGTGACCAGGACCGCGGCGATCCAGCGCACTCTGCTGCCGGCGCTGCTCGAGTGGTTCGCAGATGCGCCCGACCCGGACGCGGGCCTGTTCGGCTTCCGCAGGATCTCGGACGCCCTCGGCGCCACACCCTGGTACCTGACGATGCTGCGCGACGAGGGTGCGACGGCACAGCGGCTGGCCCAGGTCCTGGCCACCAGCCGGTACGCGACCGATCTGCTCGAGCGCGAGCCCGAGGGCGTGAAGATCCTGGCCGGCGAGGGGGCCGACGGCGCCCTGCGCCCGCTGAGCCGGGACGCGATCCTGGCCGAGATGCAGGCCAATGCTGCTCGGCGTGACGACGCCGAGGCGGCGATCCGCAGCGTCCGGGCGATCCGGCGCCGCGAGCTGCTCCGGATCAGTGCCGCTGACCTGTGCGTCCCGTTCGGTGTCGCCGAGGTCGGCTACGCGTTGAGCGACCTGACCGACGCGACGCTGGAAGCCGCTCTCGCGGTGGCGATCAGTGCCGTCGAACGGGAGCGGGGGACGAAGCTCCCGACCCGGATGGCGATCATCGCGATGGGCCGGTACGGCGGCTACGAGATGGGCTACGGCAGTGACGCCGACGTGATGTTCGTGCACGACCCGCTGCCGGACGCCGACGCCCACCAGGCGAGCACGATGGCCCAGGCCGTGATCAACGAACTGCGCCGGCTGCTGGCCCTTCCCGCGACGGATCCGCCGCTCGAGGTGGACGTCGACCTGCGCCCCGAGGGCAAGCAGGGCCCGATGGTGCGGACGCTGGAGTCGTTCGCCGCCTACTACGCCAAGTGGTCGGCGGTCTGGGAGGCACAGGCACTGCTGCGGGCCGAACCCGTCGCCGGCGACAAGGGCCTCCAGGAGCGGTTCCGTGCGCTCATCGATCCGCTGCGTTTCCCCGAAGCCGGTCTGGGCGAGGACGACCTGGTCGAGATCCGCCGGATCAAGGCACGGGTCGACGACGAACGGATGCCGCGCGGTGCCGACCCGGCCACGCACTTCAAGCTCGGCCGCGGCGGCCTGGCCGATGTCGAGTGGACCGTGCAGGTGCTGCAGCTCCAGGCCGCGGGACGGATCCCGGAGCTGCGGACCACCAAGACCCTGGACGCCCTGGACGCCGCGGTCCAGGGCGACCTGCTCGGCGCCGACGACGCCGAGGTTCTCCGCGCGGCCTGGCTGCTCGCCAGCCGGACCCGGAACGCGACCGTGCTGGTGCGCGGCAAGCCTTCCGACCAGCTGCCGCCGGACACGCGGGAACGGGCGGCCGTCGCGAAGATCCTCGGCTACGGGCCGGGGGAGACCACCACGATGGTGAACGACTACCAGCGGGCCACCCGGCGCGCTCACGGCGTCGTCGACCGGCTGTTCTGGGGAGCGTGAGATGGAGACGGCGGCATCGGGGCCCGGCGGCGATCTGCGCATCCCACCGGCCTCCGGCCTGCCGTTCGGTGCCACCATCCCGGCCGCCGAACTGAACGAGCGGTTCTCGAAGGCGTCCGGGCCGGGCGGTCAGAGCGTCAACACGACCGACAGCCGGGTCGAACTGCTCTTCGACCCCGGCACGTCCTCGGCGTTCACCGACCCGCAGCGCCGCCGGATCCTGCGCCATCTCGATCACGACCTGGTCGACGGGCAGATCGTCGTGGTCGCCTCCGAGCACCGGTCCCAGCACCGCAACCGGAGCGCGGCGCGGACCCGGCTGGTCGCGATCCTGCGCTCTGCGGTGGCGCCGCCGCCACCGGCCCGCCGGCCGACGAAGCCGAGCCGCTCGGCGCAGCGCCGCCGGGTCGAGGAGAAGAAGCAGCGCGGACAGACCAAGGCCCTGCGAGGCCGGGTCAGCGGAGACGGATGAAGTGAATCACTTCATTTGTTTCTAGATAAGCTATTATCTTCAAATGGCTGAACATGAGGTGGCCACCGTCATCGGTGACGTCGTCGGATCGCGCGGGTCCGCCGACCGGGTCGCCCTGCACGAGCGCCTCGTCGCCGCACTCGGGCTCGTCAACGAGCGCTTCAGCCCGGTCGTCCCGTTGCGGATCACGATCGGCGACGAGTACCAGGGCGCGTTCGCGCACGTCGGTGAGGCGCTGAGCGCGACCTTGCGACTGCGTCTCCTGGTGCATCCGGCGTTCGACCTGCGGCACGGGGTCGGCTGGGGGGTGACGACCGTGCTCAGTGAGGAACCCCGGGTCGAGGACGGGCCGGGCTGGTGGGCCGCGCGCGAGGCCATCGACGCGGTCGCGCACGACCAGGCGCACGGCGCGCGCCGGCTGTTGCGTACGGCGTACCGGCGGGCGCCGGAATCGGCCACCGGCCCGGACCCGGCGGCGATCAACGCCGCGCTGATCAGCCGCGACACGCTGCTCGGCGCTGCGTCGCCCCGGTCGTGGGGGGTGCTGCGTGGTTTGCTGACCGGCATGAGTCAGCAGGAGATCGCCCGGGTGGAGGGCGTGTCCGCCTCCGCCGTCTCGCAGCGGATCCGCCGCGACGGGCTGGGTGCACTGGTCGCCGCCGACGAACTGCTGGCGGAGGTCCGATGAGCTGGATCGCTCTGCTGCTGATCGGCGTCGGCATCGCCGACCTCTGCCATTCGATCCGGCCGGTCAAGGTGGTCCCGGAGTGCATCGGCGCCGCGTCGGTGATCCTGCTCGGCCTGGTGTGCGACCTGACCGCCGCGCGCGACCTGGTCGCGATGGTCGCGATCGCCGGCGTCGTGATCGCCTGGGGCGGCACCGTCCGGCACGGCTTCGGCCGCGACCGGGCCTGGCTCCCGCTGACCGTGCTCGCGGTGGCGTTCGCGGTCGCGCTGGCGGTCTCGCCGTGGGCCAACGAGGGCGCGGGCGCCGCGGCGACCTGGTTGGAGGAGACCCCGATCCCGGTCCTCAACGGACTCGAGGTCGACCGGGCGCTGCTGATCCTCGGGGCGTTGCTGGTGCAGATGTCGACGGGCAACGTCATCGTCCGGCTGGTCCTGCGCGCGACCGGCACCGTCGACCCTGCCCGCGGCGCCAGTCACGACGCGACCCGCACCCTGAAGGGTGGTCGGCTGCTGGGTCCGATGGAACGGCTCTTCATCGTCGGGCTGGGTCTGGCCGGCTACATCACCGCGGCGAGCATCGTGATCGCCGCGAAGGGACTGCTCCGCTTCCCGGAGCTCCAGTCCAAGCGTGACGAGCGCACCGGCCCGTCGATCGACGAGGTCACCGAGTACTTCCTCGTGGGCAGTTTCGTGAGCTGGACGATCTCGCTCAGCACCTTGGTCCTGCTTGCCTGAGTCACTCGCGCCCGGAGCGGTCGTGGTGTGGGAGCATCACACACGTGAGTGACGAGACGCTGTCCTGGTACTCCGTCCGCTGCGCCTTCGCGTCCGAGACGTGGGTCGACGAGGACGGGAGCTACACGACGTACGAGGAACGGGTCACGCTCTGGCAGGCGGGCAGCGCCGACGAGGCGATCGAGCGCGCCGAGGCCGAGGCACTCGCGTACGCCGCAGCGGTCGAGGAGACCCCGGTGACCTACCTCGGCCTGGCCCAGTGCTTCCACCTCTTCGACGAGCCGGGCGACGGCGCCGAGATGTTCTCGATGATGCGCGACAGCGAACTCGACCCGGAGGAGTACATCGACACCTTCTTCGACACCGGCTCCGAGCACCGCAGCGATGTCGAAGACGACGGTGGCGACGTCGACGACAGCGACGACTGAACCCTCGCGACGCGGCTCAGTCGTCCTCGTCGAATCGGGGATCGCCGAGCAGGTACTGGCCCATCGGCCCTGGCTCCTTGTGCGGTGGCCGTTCCCGCTCGGGCACCATCCGCCCTTCGGCGGTGTCCCAGAACGAGTCGACCGCGTGCAGGAACCGTCGGGAGAGGTGGCCGAGCAGCCCGAGATGCGGTGCGTGCGGATGCGGCCGTGACGGCGCGTTCGGCTCGAACCGGTGCATCCGCCCGACCAGACCGTCCAACGCGGTTTCGTCGAGCCGCGGCTCGAGGGCGGCGGCGAGCTCGAGCTCGCGGCGGCGCAGATCGTCCAGCCCTTTCCGGACGGTCGCCCAGACGTCCTCCCAGCGCATCGAGACCGCGTACGCCGACCCGTACTCGCGGCCTTTGGCGATGACCAGTGCGGCTTCGAGATCCTTGCTCGCCCGCACGTAGTCGTGGACCAGGTCCTGGTCGTCGGAGAGTTGCTTCTGCGCGACCGGCAGCAGCACGCTCTCGATCGTGTTCAGGTGGCGGCTCGCGGCGGCCAGGAAATGGTCCGCGTTCTCGAACCCCTTGCGTGGTTGCCCCGGGACCGTCCTCATCGCGGCCGCGGTGTCGAGTTGGTCGATGAGTGCGGCATAGGTCTGCTCGACGCTCAGGACCAACGGATGTGTAGCGATCATGACGACCGCCTCCTTTGCCTCCTTCCATGGTGTGCCCGATCTCGGCCGCGGACAACCATGGTTCCCCGAACTCGTCGCCGAATCGTCGCCGGTCCGGGATGGGCTTCAATAGGCCGGTGAGCAGATTCAGCACGCAGGCGTTCCTGACCGTCCTCAAGGTCCATCAGGGCCTGTACGAGAACAGTCGCGGCGTGATCGGTCACCGCCTGCTGTTGATGCCGTCGCTGCTCCTGCGCACCACCGGCCGGAAGAGCGGACTGACCCGCACCAACGCGCTCGTCTACGGCCGCGACGGCCGGGACTTCCTGGTCTGCGGGTCGAACGGCGGCCACCGCCTGCCACCGGCCTGGGCGCTCAACATGGAGGCGAACCCGGACGTCGAGATCCAGGTCGGCGTGCGCCGGATGCAGGCCCGGGCGGTCACCCTGCGTCCCGGTGACCCCGACTACGCCAGGCTGTTCGAGATCTGCAACAAGGCCAACCGCGGCCAGTTCGCGGCGTACCAGAAGCGGACCGAGCGGCCGTTGCCGGTCTTCGTGATCACGCCCGCCTCCTGAGCAGTCAGCCCAGCAGGTCCTGGACGGCGAGCGAGGCGAACACCATCGCGGTGCCGAGCGGAGCACCGGGCCCCGGGTAGAAGGCGCCGAAGGCATTGGCGGCGGAGTTGCTGGTGGCGTACAGGCCCGGCAGTGCGGTGCCGTCCTCGCGAAGCGCCCGACCGGCGGCGTCGGTGACGATGCCGCCCTTGGTCCCCAGGTCCGAGAGCACGAACCGGGCCGCGAAGAACGGGCCCTGGGTGACTCCGACGAGTGCCTTGTTGGGGCCGTCGCCGCCGGCGAAGAACGTGTCGTACTCGTCCGCACCGCGGCCGAAGTCCTCGTCGACGCCGGTCTCGCAGAAGCCGTTGAAACGCTCGACCGTGGCGACGAGGTCGGTGAGACCCAGCTTCTCGGACAGTTCGACGAGCGTCTCGGCCTGCACCCAGGTCCCGGCCTCCAGATGCGCGGCCGGGTCGCCCTCGGGCATCGCGATCGCGGGCAGCCGACCGCCCTCGCGGGAGTCGAAGACGAACCACGAAGGAATCCTGTTCGCGGCCTTCGCCATCTCCTTGCCGAAACGGTCGTACGGCAGGCACTCGTTGGCGTACCGGTTGCCTGCTGCGTCGACCATCACGCCGCTGCGGAACCCGAGGGTGAAGGACCCGTGACCGTCCGGGTGCTCGAGGCCGGGGCAGAACCAGCCCTGGTCGAGCAGGTCGGTCGCGGCGCCGACGGCCATCGCGGCCTCGATCGGTTCGCCGGTGTTCGTGCCGTCGGGTGCCATCGACCACTCGGAGTCGCCGGGTACGCCGTACTCCTTGCGCCAGGCAGGGTTGTGCTCGAAACCGCCGGCGGCGATGATCACGCCGCGCGTCGCCGGGATCCTCACCCGGCCGGCCTCGGTGCCGGCCTCGACGCCGGTGACCCGGCCCTCCGCCGTGGTCAGCGCGTCGACGGCGTGTCCGGTCAGCACGGTGCCGCCGTCCCGCGTGAACGCCCACAGCAGCCGGGCGATCAGGGACTGGCCCCCGGACAGGGTGTTGCGACCCGGCAGGCCGGCCCGGTCCAGCTCGACGGGGGGCCGAACCAGCGCCGCGACGTCCGCCGGAAGCTCGGCGCGCTTGATGTTCGAGGGCTGGATCGACCGGCCCCAGCTGACCCGGCCGGGTGCGTCGTAGTACTCCGGGAACGGCAGCCATTCGAACGTGAAGGCGTCGTCCGCCTCGAGTTCGGCGACCAGCCGGGGCGACTCGGCGAGGAACGCCTCGACCTTCACCTGGTCGGGGTCGGTGAGCAGCGCGCCGAGGTAGGTGCGCGCGGACTCGGTGGAGTCGCCGATGCTCGCCCGCTGCTGGACCTCCGAGCCCGGCAGCCAGCAAGCGCCGCCCGAGTACGCCGACGTGCCGCCGACGTACCGGGTCTTCTCGACGACCACGGTGCGCAGGCCGTGCTTCTGGGCGAGGTAAGCCGCGGTGAGCGCGCCGCCGCCGGAGCCGACCACGACGACGTCGAAGGCCGGAGGTGCCTCGTCCATGGTGTTCGCGTTCACGAAGGGCCTTTCGAGAGGTAGCTGGTGATGGCTTCGCCCAGGCCCCTGCGGGCCTCGACGGAGTCGGTGTAGCTGCTGAGGTACTGCTCGGTGTGCAGGCCGCGCATCGCTCCCGGCAGCAGGCTGCGGACCCGGGAGAGCCGGACCGGGTCGACGTCGAGGCCCGCGAAGGCGTGCTCCATCGTCGACGTCCAGGCGGCGTCCCAGCGCGCGATGCTGGCCGCGGTCAGCGGATAGGTCGCCTCGAGTTCCTCGCGCTGGCGGGGCAGGGCGAGCCGGAGGTGGTGGATCGCGCGGAAGGTCGGCAGGTCCATCGCCGTCCAGAGCGCGCCGATCACCGACTCGACCCGGAGGCCGAGGTCGGGGGAGTCCGGGACCGGGAGCGCGGTCGCGGACCCGTCCCCGAGCAGGTCCTCCAACAGGGCCGCCCAGAGCCCGTCGACGTCACCGAACTGGTGCTGGACGGTTCCCCAGGTGACGCCCGCCTCGCGGGCGATGAGGCTCGCGCTGACCGCGTCCGGTCCACCGTCGGCGAGGCAGGCCAGCGCGACCCGGAGCAGTTCTGCCCGGGTCGCGAGGCCGCGCTTGTTGAGCTTGGTGCCCTTCGCGCTCAGGGTGCTCTGTGCACTCAGGGTGTTCTGTGCGCTGAGCGTGCTCGCCGGGGATTCGGGCGTCATGGCAGGACGTCAGCTCAGTCCCAGGCGCTGGCCGTGCCGTCCGATGAAGGCGACGACCTCGTCGGCCTCCTTGTCGGGCAGGCCCCAGATGAGTTCGGTGACGCCGCACTCGGCCCAGGTGGCCAGGTCCTCCGGGGTCGGCTTCATCGCGATCAGGACGCGGACGTCGGGCGAGCCCTGGCGGCCGGCGTCGGCCCAGGCCTTCTTGAGCGCGGCGATCTTGGCCGGGATCTCGGCCTCGACCGGCGTGGTCATCCAGCCGTCGGCGTTCGACGCGATCCACTCGAAGGTCTTCGGCCCGCCACCGGCGCCGATGATCACCGGGACGTGCGACTGGACCGGCTTCGGCCAGGCCCAGGAGGCGCCGAAGCTGACGAACTCGCCGTCGTACGCGGCCTCGTCCTGGGTCCACAGCGCACGCATCGCCTCGAGGTACTCGCGCAGCACCGTACGGCGCTTGTTGGCCGGCACGTGGTGGTCGGTCAGCTCGTCGGTGTTCCACCCGAAGCCGGCGCCGATGGTGACCCGGCCGCCGGAGAGGTGGTCGAGGGTCGCGATCGTCTTGGCGAGCGTGATCGGGTCGGACTCGACCGGGAGGGCGACAGCCGTGGAGAGCCGGATCGTGCTCGTGACGGCGGCCGCGGTCGCCAGCGAGACCCACGGGTCGAGGGTGCGCATGTAGCGGTCGTCGGGGAGCGTCTCGTCACCGGTACCCGGGTGCGCGGCGTCGCGCTTGACCGGGATGTGGGTGTGCTCGGGCACGTAGATGGTGTCGAAGCCCGCGTCCTCGGCGGCCTTCGCGGCCTGGGCCGGGGTGATGCCGCGGTCACTGGTGAACAACACGATGCCGTTGCGCATGCAGGTCTCTCCTCGTCGGTGCCGTGACCGGCCACGGGGAGTCCGCGGCGGTCTCGGCAAGAATCATAGGGGACTCAATGAGAATCCGGGAGCCCATCCGCGAACCGTCAGCCGGTGACCCGGCGCAGGAACGCGACCAGGTCCTCCACGATCTGCTCGCCCGCAGGGGTGCCGAGGCGGAACTGGACCTGGTGCGGCTGCGGGTCGGACTCGTCGCCGAGGACCTTGGAGTCCAGGTCGACCCCCAGTTCGGTGAGCGTCCGGGCCATCGGGACCGTGCCGCCCGCCGTCAGCGGATCGGCGTTGCCGGCCCGCAGGAACGTGGGCGGGAACGTCGCGTCGAGATGCCGGCGGATCGTGATCAGGTCGGCCACCTCGGTGTCCGTCCAGTCCCGGGTCCCCGCCTGGGCCCACATCGACGTCGCCAGGATCGCGGTGAACATCCGGCCGGCGTCGAGGAGGGCCGCGGCGTCGAACGTTCCGCAGAACAGGGCCGTCCCGCGCAGCCGGTCCGCCGCGATCCCCGCTGCAGGTCCCGGGGCGACGCCGAGCGACGCGGCGTACCCGGGGTTGATGCAGGCGAGCGCCGCGGCGGCCGCCACCTGGGCGCCGGCGGAGTCACCGGCCAGCACGATGCGGCGCGCGTCGACGCCGTACCGGTCCGCGTTCTCGACGAGGTGGTTCAGCGCGGTGAGGACCGCGACGGGGGCTGCCGGATGGCGCTGCTCGGGAATGCGCGGGTAGTTCAGGGACGCGCCGGCGAATCCGTGGGTGGCGAGAAGTTCCAAGTAGGGGAGCGGGTCGGACTTGGAACCGTAGTACCAACCGCCGCCGTGCAGCCAGACGACCAGCGGCGCCGGATCGCCCTCGGGCCGGACCAGGTCGAACAACCCGTCCCGGCCGGTGCCCGGGTCGTAGCTGAGGTCGGTCGTGACGGTGCGGCCGCCGATCGGGACCCGGGCCCGCATCCCGGCGGCGACCATGGCCGCGCCGGGTTCGAAATAGATCCGGAGCAGACGCAGTGAGAGGCCCGGCGGCAGCCAGCGATGGGGACGGACGCGACCGAAGACGGCCAGGCCCACCGAACCCACGACCACCCGCAGCAGCAGGAGGAATCGACGCACCATGACCACGGGGTGCAGCCTGACACGCGGGGACGGGTGCCGGAGGCGAAACCTCAGCGGCGTCCCAGGTCCATGGTGACCCAGGCGTGGCCCCCGCCGTAGGAGACCCCGAGTCCGATGTGGCGCAGCCGGCAGTTGTCGATGTTGCGCCGGTGCGGCGCGCTGTTCATCCAGGACTGGAAGATCACCGGCGGCGTCGGAGAGCCCCAGGCGATGTTCTCGGCCAGCATCGTCCAGTCGGTGTAGCCGGCCCGGGTGATCCGGCTGCCGAAGGACAGCTCACCGCTCAGCTGGTGCGACAACTGATCCGTCCGGGCCATCCGCGCACTGTGACCGCGGGCGGCGGTGATCAGCGAGCTGTGCAGCCGCAGTGCTGCGCACCCGACCCGGGCGCGCCGGGTGTTGGTGCGTGAGAGCAGCCGGTTCTCGAATTGCACCGTGGTGAATTCGTACGTCGAGGTAGCCGCGACCGTGCGGGTGCTTCGGTCGGGCTGGGCATCTGCTGCCGGGGTGTGTGTCAATCCGAGAACCAACAACACCGGGAGCACCGGCAGCCACGTGCGTCGCAGCATGAGCCATACTGTGACGGTTCGGACATTCGCCCACAAGCGGTTCGGGAAAAAAAGACAACTCGGACTAACCACCCGTCAGGGCCATTGCGCGCCTAACCTGATTTGTGGGATACGCCGCCCTGGCGGTCAGCTGACGAGAGTGCCCGCGAGCTTGCGCGCGACGGCGCAGGCCGGGCTGTCCGGCCCCGCCTGCGCACTGACCGAGGCGCGGCGAACGTCATGGGCCGAGGCGGTGAGGATCTTTCCGTCTTCGGCGAGGAACCAGACCGCGCACAACTCCGGCGAGCTCTCGAAGTAGTTGGCGAACGCCCCGGCGCCCAAGCCGCTGACGGACGCCGTCGGGTTGTTCCGCTCCGAGTTGCGGCGGTACCCGGCGAGCGTGTGCTTGCCGCTGATCCCGACCGGCTCCGCGATCGTGAGCCGGATCTCGGGGGTCTCCTGGCCGTCGTACGACGTGGTGCCGGTGGCGGTGAAGGAGCAGATCAGCGTCGGACCGGGATCGTCGTTCGCGGTGACCCCGGTGCCGGCGAGGGCGGTGACTGCCGCCGCCGCGGGGCAACCACCGAGCGAGTCGCGGCGGCCGGACGGGGTGTCGCCTGACGGACCGGTCACGGTAGCGGTCGGAGTCGGAAGGCTGCTCGCGGTCGGCGTACCGGCCGGACCCGTGGTGTCCGTGGGACTCCCGGTCGCCTTGGCCGGGTCATCGGAGTCGCCACCGCAACCGGTGAGCAGGAGTGCCGCGAGGACGCCGGTGAGGAGGTACCAGGTGGACGTGCGGGCTTGCAGGCGGGACACGGGTGCCTTTCGTCGGGACTGCTCGGATCGTAGCCAGGCGGGCATCACTCGCCGAGGATGCCGCGGGCAGCCAGTCCTTCACGCAGACCGTGACCGTCGTGCGCTTTCACCTGGCCGGCGGTGACCGCGCGCTCGGAGGCGCTCAGTGTCCCGTGCGGTGCTGCGGTCCCGTGCGCGGCCACCCGCTCGCCGAGCGGGACCTGACGGATCGCGATCTCGAGCACGTGGTCGGGGTAGTCCTGCGCGGCTTCGGCGTACAACTGCGGATCGTGCTGTCCGTCGTCGCCGACCAGCAACCACTGCACCTTCGGGAACTCGCCGAACAAGCGGCGCAACTGCTCGCGCTTATGGCGTTGTCCGGAGCGGAACCAGCCCTCCGTGGTCGGACCCCAGTCGGTCATCAGCAACGGGCCGGCCGGGAAGCCGTGCCGTTGCAGGAAACGGCTCATCGGACCGGCGGTGTTCCAGGCGCCGGTCGAGAGGTAGACGACGAACAGGTCCGGATGCGCCGCGACCAGATCGCCGTACAGCGCTGCCATCCCGCTCACCGGATCGCGGTTGGTCTCCCTGACGAGGAACGCGTTGCGGAAGGCGATCAGCGGTTTCGGCAGCATCGTGACGATCACGGTGTCGTCGACGTCGCTGATCATGCCGAATTGCGTGTCCGGGTCGACGATCCGCAACGGTGCCGGGACCGGGTCCGCGCCCTCGACCACCAGCGTCGCCTGCTGCCACCCGGCGGCGAGGTCGGACTCGAGCTGCAGGTCGACGTACCCGTCGCGGTCGCTGACCACCAGGTGCTCGTGACTGCCGAGCCGGACCGTCACCGCGACACCGGCCGCGGACGTCGTGGCGAAGCGCCGCCATCCCCGTGAGTCGTGGGAGGCGCGCCCCGATCCGGGTGGGACCAGCAGGACTCTGGCCAGGACGCGGGCCCAACCGTGCGAGCCGTACCCGGTGAACGGGATCACCCGGGGCGAGTAACCGCGGGCCCGCAGCCGCCGGTCCATCGCCGAGCTGAACGCGTTCTCGATGCGAGCTGCCCGGTGCGGGGTCGTCGGTTCGTCGGGGTGGTCGTCCACGACTGCCTCCCTCCTCGGTGTCGGCGTCAGAAGCGTAGTCGGCGACACGCCGGAGAGACGGGACCCCGGCAACCTGTTCAACGTGCCCGTGGAGTGGTTTTCTGGTTGCGACGGTTCCCGCATTCACACCGAGGAGTTTCCGTGGCCACAGCAAGTACCGACAAGCGCATCAAAGTCATGACGACCCTGATCGGAGTCATCGGCGCGATCATGCTGGTCGCGGGCGTGGGGACCTGGTTCGTGGTCCAGTCCCAGCTGGCCGCGGAGAACATCACCGTCGCGGACGACGCAGACTTCCTCGCCGGAGACGAGGTGAACGGGCCGTTCTCCGCCTACGCCCAGGCCGACATCATCGCCGAACACGCCGAGGGCATCGCCGACGGCAAGACGTACGCCGAGCTGCCGCAGGACGACCCGCGCCGGACCGCGGTGATGGACGCGTCCTTCCTGCGGGCATCCCTGTACACCTCGGTCGTGGCCTTCGGTGTCGCGTTCATGGCGGGCGTGCTCGGCATCATCCTGATGATGATCGCCTGGGTGCTGCGCGCGGGGCTCGTCGCGCCCGATGCGGACGAGAGGGTCAGCCCAGCGACCTGATCAGGTCCGCTGCCAGGGACACCGCCCGGTCGTCGACCTCGGTCGGCGTGAACCCGAGGCGGGCGACGACGAGCTCGTGCGAGGGCACGACGATCAGCCACTGACCGTCGTGCCCCTCGGCGAAGTACGCGTCGGCCGGGAGCGAGGGCTCCACCAGGGAGCCGTCAGGCTGCTTGTTGGCCCACCAACCCGAGGCGTAGCCCTTCTCCTCGGTCGTGTTCACCACGACGGGTGCGGTGGACTCCTGCATCCACCCCTCAGGCAGCAGCCGGGTGCCGTTCCAGACGCCGTCGGCGAGGGCGAACTGCCCGACCGTGGCCCAGTCCCGCGGCGTCGCCCACATGTACGAACTGCACACCGGGGTTCCGGCTGCGTCCGGCTCCAGGACGGCACTGCTCAGGCCGAGGGGGGCGAACAGCGTCCGCCTCGGGAAGTCCGCACCACCGTGCTCCGGCGCCAGGATCGAACAGAGCAAGGTGGTGCTGCCGGAGGAGTACTGCAGGTAGTCGCCCGGGTCGTGGGCGAGCTTCTGGTTGGCGACGTAGCTCCCCATGTCGGGCTCGAGATAGAGCATCCGGGTGATCGGCGTCCCGAGCGCGTACGTCTCGTCCCAGGCCAGGCCGCTGGTCATCTGCAGCAGCTGCCGCACGGTGATGTCCGCGCGTTCGTCCTTCCACTCCGGCCGGAGGTGGTCGTCGTCAAGGCTGACCTGACCCTGGGCGACCAGTCGACCCACGAGAAGGTTGGTGACGCTCTTGGTCATCGACCAGCCGAGCTGTGGCGTCCCGGCGTCGAAGCCGGGCGCGTACGACTCGGCGACCAGCTTCCCGTTCTTCAGGACGACGACGCCGCGGGTGCCGAGATCCTTGCGGTCCGCTGCCGGAAGGTCGTCGCCGAACGCCTTGGACAGGGCGGCGCGCACCGCGGGCGCGGGAGTGGGCGGCGCCGCGAGGGCGGCGTACGGGTTGGAGTCGGCGGAGACCGTGGTCGCGTGGGGGAGATCGGGGCGTTCGTCGCCGAGCGTGCACCCGAACCCGGGCGTCGACCAGGCCTTCTGCCCGGCGAGGACGCCGAGGACGCTCGAGCTGGCCGAGCCGGCGGTGGTGTCCGACTTCAGCACCGGGACCAGCGGGTTCGGGGGCAGGTCGTCCTCGGGTGCGTCCCGGTCGGCGATCGCCTCCAGGGCGCAGGCGTTGTGGGCGGCGTACCCGGTCCCGGTGAGCAGCATCGGACGCTCGTACCAGTAGCCGCCGACGACGAGGACGAGCAGGCAGGCGGTGACGATCAGCACGATCTTTCGGGCGCGGGACACCCGAAAACTATACGTCGAATGCCGGAAATGTCCGTATCGGGCCCTAGACGGCCCGGGGGAGTTCCACCGTGACGCTCGTGCCCGTGCCCAGGGTGCTGGCGATCGTCACCCGGCCCTGTTGCAGCGTCACGAGTTCCTGGACCGTGGAGAGTCCGAGTCCGGATCCGCCGTCGGCCTCCGCGAGGCTCCCGCGCTCGAACTCGTCGAAGATCGTGGTCAGATCCGCCTCGGCGATCCCGCGCCCGTGGTCGGTGACGACGATCTGCCCGAGCAGCGGTCCGGTCTCCACGGTCACCTCGATCGACGTACCCCGGGGTGAGTACTTCGCGGCGTTCACCAGCAGGTTCGCGAGCACTCTCCCGAGCGCCTGCCGATCGGCGAGCACCTCGACCAGGCACCCGTCGACGGCGACGTCGTGGCCCTCCAGGACCGGGGCCAGGTCGCGCACGCACGCTTCGACCGCGTCCTTGAGGTTGATCGGCTCGATGGTGAGCGGCAGGGCGCCCGCGCGAAGGCGGGCGTGGTCGAGCATGTTGTCCACCATCAGACCGAGCCGGGCCACGTTGTTGTGGACCCGGTCGACGAACTCCTCCTGCCGGACGGGTTCGACGATCGGGATCATCTCGGCGAAGCCCTGGATCGCGGTCAGCGGCGCGCGGATGTCGTGGGAGACCGCCGCGAAGAACGACTCGCGCGCCATCTCGAGGCGGCGGGCCTCGGTCATGTCGCGGGTCACGGCCGCGTAGCCGACCAGGCCTTCGTTCTCGTCGTGCAACGCGGTGATCGAGATCTCCGCCCAGAACCTGCTGGCGTCCGCGCGGACCGCCCAGCCCTGGTAGCGCGAGCGCCCGGTGGTCCGCGCTTCGGTGAGCAGCTTGTCCGGCAGGCCGGCACGGACGTCCTCGTCGAGGCAGAAGAGCGAGAAGTGCTGCCCGAACACCTCGTGGGCCATGTAACCCTCGACCCTCTCAGCACCGACGTTCCAGGAGGTGACCCGGCCGTCCGGGTCGAGCCCGACGATCGCGTACTCGGCGACCTGGGAGACGAGGATCTCGAAGAAGTCCGCGTAGCGCCGGCGATCGGTACGGCGGTTCATCAGTTCGAGCGCGAGTGCTGCCCGGGTGACGAACTGGTGAGCGCCCTCGAGGTCCGTGGCCGCGAACGGTTCCCGGTCGTGGTGCCTGACCAGGCAGAGCGCGCCCCGGGGGCCCTCGGTGCCCTGGAACGGGATCAGCATCGCCGAGCCGAAGTCGCCCGCGCTCATGTCCGGGACCGTCACCGAACCGGCGGCTGTCTCCCCGGTGAGCAGGAGCGGGGACGCGTCCCGCTCGAGGTGGTCGTGCAGGGTCTGGTCGATGGCGAACCCGGTCGCGGGGATCGGCTGGTCGTCGCGCCCCCACCCGAAGGTGGTGCGTGGCGACGCGCCGGGCCGCACCGTTTCGTCGGGCGGGGACGGGGTCGTCCAGACGCAGTCCGCGTCCGCGAGCCGTCGTGCTGCGGTCACGATCGCGGCCACGGGCGCGCTGACGTCACCGGCGAACAAGTCGCGCGCGAACTGCTCGGCCGCCTCGAGCCAGCGCTGACGACGGTGCAGCGCCCGGTGTGCGGCCCGCATGTCCAGCATGCTGCGCACCCGGTGGACCAGTTCGGTGGTCTCCAGCGGCTTGGTCAGGAAGTCGTTGGCGCCGAGGCCCAGCGCACGACGGGAGGCGTCCCGGGTGGCGTCCGCGGTGAGCACGATCACCGGCAGCTCGGTGGAGGTCCAGCGTTCCCGGAGCCCGGAGAGGACCGCGTAACCGTCGAGGTGCGGCATGTGCAGATCGAGCAGCACCAGGTCGGGATCGTTCGCCGCGACCCAGTCGTGGACGTCACGTGGATCGACGACGCGGGTCACCTCGCGCAGACCGGCGCGACGGAGGACCTTCTCGGCGAGAGTCGCTCCGGCATCGTTGTCGTCCACGACCGCGACCCGTGACCAGGCGAAGGGCTCCAGCAGGTTCATGTCAGCCCCGGGACCCCGGCTCGAGGGCCGCCCCTGCGCCCGTACCGGCAGTGCCGGAGGCGTCCGCGACCGCTTCGTCGACCAGCGTGAGCAACTGCCGGATGTCGATCGGTTTGGTGAGATAGGCGATCGCGCCGCTGCTCAGCAGACGCTGGACCTGGCGGGGCATGGCGTCCGCACTGATGACGACGACCGGGATGTCGGCGGTGTCAGGGTCCTCACGCAACGCGCTCAGAACCTCGGTGCCGGGCAGGTCGGCGAGATTGAGGTCCAGCAGGATCAGCACCGGGTGCTGCCGGCGGGCGAGGTCGAGGCCCATCCGGCCCTGCATCGCGGGGATCACGGTGAGCTCCGGTCGCTGCGCGAGCACCCGCTCGACCAGGTCGAGGTTGGCGGGGTTGTCCTCGATGTGGAGGATCAGCTTGGTGCCGTCGGTCCGCGGGACCGGACCCGAAGACGTGCGTTCGAATGCATCCACGGGGCTGTCGACGATCGGGAACTCGACCCAGAACGTGCTCCCGCGGTTGGGGGAGGTGTCCACGTCCAGGGTCCCGCCCATCGCCTCGGCGAGCCCGCGCGACAGAGCGAGTCCGACGCCGGTCCCCTCGATCGTGGTCTGCTCGGCGCCGAGGCGCTCGAACGGTGCGAACAGGAGGTGGAGCTTGTCGGCGGCGATGCCGGGTCCGGTGTCGGTCACCTGGATCCGCAGTTCTCCGGGGGAGTGTTCGTAGCAACTGACCGAGACCGAGCCTCCGGGCCGGTTGTACTTGATGCCGTTGCTCAGCAGGTTGAGCAGGATCTGCTGGAGCCGCTGCCGGTCGGCGAAGACGTAACGGTCGCCGTCCGTCGACGCGGAGGCGATCAGGTGCACCGAGCGCTCCTCGGCCAGCGGGCGGACCAGCCGGGTCGCGGCGTCCACGACCTCGGTCACGAGGACCGCCTCCGGGCTCAGTGACATCCGCCCGCTCTCGATCTGGCTGATGTCCAGGATCTCGTTGATGAGGTCGAGGAGGTGGCCGCCGCCCTTGGTGATCTGGGTGACGTTCTCCGCCTGTTCGGGGGTGAGGCCGTCCATCTCGAGGAGCTGGGCGAACCCGAGGACGGCGTTGAGCGGGGTGCGCAGCTCGTGGCTCATCCGGGACAGGAACTCGCTCTTCGCCTTGTTGGCCTTCTCGGCGGCGGCCTGGGCCTCGCGCAGGGACCGGGTGCGTTCCTCGACCAGCCTCAGCGCGTAGGCACGGCGCCGTACCAGGGTCTCGATGAGCAGGCCGACGATCAGGGCGGTGGCGATCCCGGCAGCGAACAGCAGCCACGGGAACGCGGTCGCCATCGAGCCGACCAGGGGTTCCCGGGCCGAGGCCACGACCAGCCAGGTGTCAGCGCCGACGGCGAACTTCTTCTCGGCGACCCCCTCACCGGTCCCCGGGTCCTTCGCCGAGGTCAGCACCAGCTGCGCCGGGTCGGGGTTGTCGGCCGCGTACACGGCCACGTTCAGTTCGCGGTACGGCGAGTCCGGGTCCTGCGGCGCCGGTTGGTCCGGGCTCAGCGGGTTGTCCAGCAGGGCCACCCGGCGGGGATCCCCGGCCACTGCCATGGCGAGGATCAGGCGGGTACCGGTCGGGAACTGGATGACCTTCGAGACGACACCCTTGCTCGCCCGCGCCCGCTCGGCGACGCCGTCGATCAGCGGGTCGATCCTCGCCCCGAGCGCAGGCGCGCCGTCGCCTGCGCGCGCGACGGCGACGTATCCCGTGCCCCGTCGTTCGGCCACGACGACGTCGGCACCGGTCGCCGTCGTGCCCGCGGTCACGGTGTCGAAGAGCCCGGAACCTCCGGGCAGCGTGGTCGATGTGCCGGCGACGAGCAGGACCGAGCGTGCCTCGGAGGTGCTGACCCCGAGCAGGGCTGCGAGTTCGCTCGCCCGGTCGGTGAGGAGCTCCTTCTCCTGGCGCTCGGTGACGCCGTTGGAGAGGAGGGCGAGCAAGGTCGCCAATGCCGCGATGCCGACGGCGACCGTCGGCGCGACCAGGCGGCTCCAGACATTCCGCGGCGGTTGCCGGTCCCCGGGATCGACCGCGGCAGGGTCGTCGTCCGGGTGTGCCGGTGTTCCGGTTCCCTCGCGCACGCTCAGCTCCCCAAGTCTGCGCCGAGTCGCTCCGCGTCCGCCGATCCCGACCCCCGGTTACGGGCTCGTGGCTCGTCGTCGGCAGTTACCCGGCAGTCACACCATAGATCCCCATTGGGCCTCGGCTCCTGAGCAGCGCCGACTCTCTCCGGGACTCGTCCCGGCGGCATCGGCACCCGCTTTGCGGCTCCAGACCTATTTGCGACAGTACGCCCGAAATGCGCAGCAGGACCAGCGCTTCACTCAACTTGATTCGGGCAAACTTGCGTTGTTTGTGCCCTCCGGCGAGTGTTTGTCCGGTTTACGAGGTACGCCGAGGGGTACTGGCGCTTCGTTCCCGCCATCCGGCGGATTCGAGGGAGGAGCCCGTCGTGTACACGATCTTGTGGTTGATCGCAGTCGTCCTTGTCATCGCCGGCATTGTGTCGCTGGTCAGGGGTCAGATCCTGTTCGGGATCGTCATGATCGTGCTCGGCCTGCTGGTCGGACCGGGCGGCGTGTCGATCTTCCGGTGAGCCGGCCGCGTACGCCGCCGTCAGTGCGGAACGGCGTACGCGGCGATCCCGGTGTCGACCAGGACGCACGGCTCGTCTCCGACGGTCCACGCGTCGTGGCCCGGCTCGATGAGCACCACGTCGCCGGGACCGACGGTGATCTCCGAGCCGTCGTCGGCTTTCACGGCCATCTGCCCCGACAGGCAGAAGCCCGTGTGCCGCACCTGGCAGGAGTCCGTGCCGGCGATGGGCTTGACGTCCTCGGACCAGCGCCAGCCGGGCTCGAAGACACCACGTCCGAGGGTGAAGTCACCCAGGGTGACGACGTCCATGTGTCCATGGGCCTTGAACGGCCGGGTCTCGTGCGGAGTGTCGATGTTGCGTTGTTCGGTGGTCATGGGGGTGCTCCTGACGTCGAAGTACGCGGATCTCCCTTGGATCAGACGCCTGCCCGGAGTGGGTGTCAAGGCCGCCGTGGTCGGTCAGCGGACCGCTCGGCCGGTTCGATGAGCTCGGAGATGATCTCCACGAGTCCGTTGAGCCGCCGGGCGGCATTGTCGATCGCCTCGATCGACCGGACGACCTCCGGAGGGAGGCCGGCGGCTCGATCGCTCAGCAGCTCGGCGTGGCCGAGGATCGTGGTCAGCGGGGTGCGGAGCTGGTGTTGCACCACCATCCGGATCCCGTCGCCTTCGTCACCGCCCGCATCGGCGACGAGTGAGCTCAGGTCCGCGGAACGCATCGGCAGCTCACGCCCCTCGTAGTTGCCCCGCCAGCGGGCAGTCGAACGGGTCGCGGGCACGCAGCCCGACGTTGTTGAGGTAATCGACGACCAACGCGTACGAGCGGAACAGGCCGACTTCGGTGTAGGCGATGCCTTCCCGTTCGCAGTGCGCGCGGACCAAGGGACGCGCGTGCTTGAGGTTGCACCGCGGCATGCTCGGGAACAGGTGGTGCTCGATCTGGTAGTTGAGCCCGCCCATCGCGAAGTCGACCAGCGGGTTGCCCAGGACGTTGCGCGAGACCATGACCTGGCGCCGCAGGAAGTCGAGTCTCATGGTCGCCGGGACGATCGGCATCCCTTTGTGCGCAGGGGCGAAGGCGGCACCGAGACAGAACCCGAAAACAGCCATCTGGATCGCGAAGAACGCCACAGCCATGCCGATCGGCAGGAAGAACAGCAGCACCGCGACGTACGCCGTGAGGCGGAGGACGACGAGGAAGAGCTCCAGGCGTCGCCACGGTTGGGCCGAGCCGGAGTCCAAGGTGGCCCGGATGCTCGAGATGTGCAGGTTGATGCCTTCGAGCGTCAGCAGCGGGAAGAAGAACCAGCCCTGTCGTTGGGCGAGCCAGCCGGAGAACCCGGTCCGGGCGTCGACCACGTCTGGAGTGAAGCTGATCGCCCCGGGGGCGATGTCCGGGTCGAAACCGGCCCGGTTGGGTCCCTTGTGGTGCAGGTTGTGCTTCGTCCGCCACCAGCTGAGACTCAGCCCGGCGAATGCGCTGGCACAGATCCGTGCGGTCCAGGCGTTCCAGGCCGCGGAGTCGAAGATCTGCCGATGGGCTGCGTCGTGACCGAGGAACCCGAACTGGGTGACGACGACCCCCAGGGCTGCGGCCAGGAGCAGCTGGAACCAGGAGTCGCCGAGCAGGACGAAGCCGACCCAGATCCCGGCGAACGACGCGGTTGCGACGCCGAGCTCGGTCCAGTAGTACGCGTGCCGGCGGCGGAGCAGGCCCGCTGCCCGGACTTCCTTGGCGAGTTCGGTGTACAGGCTGACGAAGCGGTCGTTCGCCGGCGCGAGGGTCATCCTGACCCACCACCTGGTGCCGGGGACTGCTCGGGGGGCGCCGACCGTGGCGCGGGGAACGCGACGGCCGACGCCCTCTCGCTACCGAGCGCGAGCAGGGTGCCCTCGAGGTCGGTAGCCTTCAGCAAGCTCATGACGGCGGGACTCGCAGAGGTGAGGATCAGTTGTCCGTGGTCGTGCCGGAGTCGGTGGTGCACGGTGACCAGAACGCCCAGGCACGAGCAGTCGATGAACGTGACGCCTGACAGGTCGAGCCGGATGAACGTGCGGCCGGCCGCGTGGTGTGCGGACAGCATCGCCGCGAAGTCCTCGACGGCAGCCAGGTCCAACTCCCCGGACGCACTCAACGAGGCTCGGTTCGAGTCGAGGCGCACGACGGAGAACGCGAACGGTGGCGCATCCGTCTCTGCAGGGAGGCTCGGGAGAGCGGACATGGCAACGCACCTGGTTCCAGGTAAGACGCGTCACCCGATGGTCCGGAGGTGATTGTGCGAGCGGTGGTTGAAGCCGCTCCTTTGAGTGAAGCACTGGACACCGCAACTGTCCATGCCTAGCCTCGAATGCAGCGCGCCCAGGTGTCGAAGATCCCCCTTCCGGCCCAGCCCGGCCGCCGCTCCATGACAGCAAGATGAGGGAGTCAGGCGGTGACTGGCGTCGATGATCGCGCCCTGCGACGATCCGTCCTGCTGGTCTGCCGGTCCTTCGTGGCGAGCACTCCGATCGACGGAGCGGCCTTCACCCAGATGACCTCCGATGCCGCCCGTGACCCGTGGGTCGCCAGCGACGGCACCATCGCCGAGATCGAACTCGCGCAGTACAGCCTGGGGGAGGGCCCCACCCAGGAGGCCTTCAGGACGCGTCGGCCGGTGCTCGTCCCCGACCTGGGCGGCCCGTGGGCTGCGGCCCGCTGGCCGATGTTCGTCGCCGAGACCGCCCACCTCCCGGTCGGCGGGCTGTTCGCGCTGCCGATGCAGATCGGCGCCATCACCGTCGGTGTGTGCGAGGTCTACCGGCGCCTGCCCGGGCCGCTGTCCGAAGAGGATCTCCACGTGCTGCTGCCGGCGATGGATCTGGCCACCCTGGCCGTGCTGGCGCTGCGCTCGGGAAGCCCGGACCACGCCAACGGAGTGCCCGCTCAGGGGACCCTCCCGCGACCGGTCCACCAGGCCACCGGCATGCTCGTGGCCCAGCTGGGTGTGAACGCGGAGACTGCGTTCGCACGACTTCGGGCGCATGCTTATGCCAACGGAAAGACCATCCACGAAGTCGCGGATGACATCGTGGAGCGACGCCTTCGCCTTGAGGCGGACGTCCGAGGACAGGAGTGACAATGGCACGGGAACAAGACCTGGCGGCGGCGTTCGTGGATCTGGCGGACACCCTGGTCTCCGACTACGACGTGGCCGACCTTCTCTACCGCCTCGTCGAGCACACGGTGCAGCTGCTGGATGCCGCCGAGGC
>JAKFBZ010000039.1:0-43644 GCA_036676945.1 Marmoricola sp. | reverse complement strand
CACCTGACCCGTTCGACCGGCAACAAGTGGCGGCGCTACGACCGGCTGCCGACCGCGCCGATGGGCATCGTGTTCATCGGTGACGCGATCTGTGCGTTCAACCCGTTCTATGCCCAGGGCATCAGTTCGGCCGCGAGTTCGGCACTACTCCTGCGGGCCGGGTTGCGATCGGCCGCCGAGGCCGGCGAGCCGTTGGACCAGAAGTTCCACAAGCGGTTCCTCCGCGAGCAGCGCAAGGCCCTCAAGGTGCCGTGGGGGATGGCGATGGCACGTGACCGGGGCTACGAATGCGCCACCGGTACGGAGACCCTGCCGCCGTGGAGGCGCCGGATGCTGGCGTCGATGACGTGGCCGGCGTTCAACCTGATCACCGGCGCCGCTCGCGAGGACTCTGTCGTCGACGATCACTTCGCGCGCGTCTTCAATCTCGACGAGTCGCTGGGCGACATGATGAAGAGCCCGCGGGTCCTGGCGGGGCTGCTGCGCTACCAGGTCAACTCGCTGCTGGGCCGTCGCAAGGTTCCCTTCGGCTTCGACCCGCTGCTCGACCCTCCGGGGACCGACCGGACCCCGGGCGCGACCGCGCCTGACGCCGAACTGGAGAGTGCCCGATGAGTGCGACCTGCGATCCGGCTGCCGAGCAGGTCACCCGCAGCCTCGGCTTCGACTGTCACGACGTCAGCCCGGTGGTCTCCGTGCACAACCCGTTCGACCTGGCGAGCTGGACGATGCCGATCCTCGAGCTGGTGATCATCGGCGGGGCCGTCTTCGCGCTGGTGCACGCGATCCGCCGGCTGCGTGCCGGTGATCCGGTCAACCTCGCCCTGTGGATCGCCTCGCTGATCTACCTGTTCGTCACCGAGCCGCCGCTCTACTTCCCGGAGTGGTTCGGCCTGGACAAGCAGTACGGGTTCATCTTCGCCCACAACATCTTCACGGTTCAGTTCATGTGGGACCGGCTCCCGCTCTACATCATCGCGTTCTACCCGGCGCTCAGCTCGCTGGCCTACGAGGTGGTCCGGGTGCTCGGGATCTTCCGGCACCGGGGAATCCTGATCGGGTCGATCACAGTGGCTTTCGTCTGTCAGGTGTTCTACGAGATCTTCGACCAGGTCGGCCCGCAGCTGAAGTGGTGGGCCTGGAACGACGCCAACACCGACGTGAACCATCCCGCCCTCGCCTCGGTGCCGATGAACAGCATGCTGCTGTTCGCCTCGGCGTCCTTCGGCGCGCTGGCCTTCCTCGTCGTCTGGCTCACCGGCTCGAAGGACGCCGACGGAGCGCCGCGACGGGGCTGGTCGCTGACCTGGCGGATCGCTGTGGCCGGCGTACTGACGCCGCTGACGATGGGGCTCTTCGGGATCCCGTCCGGGATCTTCGGCGGTGAGACCCCCAATGTCACCGCGCAGGCCTGGGTGCTCGGCGTCGAGCTCGCCCTGGTCTGGCTGGCCGGAGCCTGGGTGCTCTTCACCCACGTCCGTCGCCGCAGTGCCTACGAGCCGGAGCCGATGACGCCGTTCGCCCGGATCTATCCGGTCGTCTACCTGGCCGGGATGACGGTGGCGTGGCTGGGGGCGCTGCCGGCGTTCCTCGACGCCACGGGCGGCCTCACCAGCGACGGCACTCCGATCGGCAGCGGTTGGTACACGCTCGCGTGCTACCTCGGCGCGGGAGCCGTGCTGGCCGTGCTCCACACCGGTCGACGTCGCGTCGCGGTCACGGCGGGCTGAGGACCTATGGGTCATCACGGCTGGAACGGGAACCCCCCGAGGACCGAGGACGAGGCGCGGCTGCGCATCGTCGCTGCCGCCGCGTCGTGCGTCGAGCAGTTCGGGCCGGCCAAGACGACCCTCTCCGACGTGGCGAGCGAGCTCGGGGTCACCCGGCAGACGGTCTACCGCTACTACGCGAACCTCGCCGAACTCCTCGCCGCAGTAGCCCAGGCCGGACTCGCCGAGTTCGTCGAGCGGATGGAGCAGCACCTGGCCCGGTTCAGCACCCCGGCCGACGTCGCGGTCGAGTCCGTCGTGTTCGCGGTCCAGGCGATCCCGCGTGAGCGGCAGATCGGCGCACTGTTCCAGGCCGAGGCGGAGATCTTCAGCCGCGACGTCACCTCGTCGACGGCGTTCGGGATCGGTGCGGACATGCTTCGCCGTACGCCGGTGGACTGGTCCGAGATCGGAGTCCGGGACGAGGATCTGGAAGGCCTTGCCGAGATCCTGATGCGGTTGTTCGTGTCGTTCCTGCAGCACCCGGCGGATCCGCCGCGGTCCGAGGACGATCTGCGCGCCCTCGTCCGCCGTTGGCTCGGGCCGGCGCTGCGGGCCCGCGGCTGACCACGCCCGATCAACACCGGGTCAGGCGAGCATGACCAGGGCGGTGCGCGCGATGCCGAGCACCGGGCCGAACGGGAGCGCGAACCCGATCCAGAAGGCGAACTCGAACGGGAGCAGGGCGTAGCTCAGGACAGGCGCATAGGGCGCATCGCTCCAGAGCAGCACCCCGACAGCGACCTCGGCGGCACAGACAGCCAAGAAGCCGAGCAGCAACGGCGTACTCGTCGGGAGGCCGACCCGCTCGAACGGGCCGTTGCCGTAGGTCGGGAACCCCATGAAGGTCCAGATCTCCCCGGTCCGCGCGAAGTGCCGGATCCCGACGATGCACGGGATCCCGAAGCCCAGACCGAGGAGCACGGACACGACGCCGGCTGCCTGCCTCATGCGACCCAGTAAAGGCGCCACCGGCCGTCGGGTCTACGGACGCGTCAGGTGATCCGGACGACGGTGCGCCCGACCGAGCGCCTGGCCTCGTGGTCGGCGAGCGCCGCCGCGGCGTCGTCGATCTCGACGACCCGGCCGACGTGCGGGCGGATCGACCTCGTGGTCACGAGGTCGAGGAGCGCGGCGTGCACCCGGTCGCCCTCGTCGCGGGTGAACGGGTTGAAGCCGAAGCGGCGCAGCGCCGGATCGACCTGGTCCACCCAGGCGCCGAGGATGCCGACGATCGAGAAGTTGCCGATGCTCGCCATCCGCAACGGCCTGCCGGTCATGCCGTTCTGGTCGTCGTCGGTGAAGCCGACCGGGAGGTAGCGGCCTTCGCGGGCGACGCACTGCCAGGACTTGCCGACGAACTCGCCACCGGCGAGATCGCAGACGACCTCGGCGCCGACGTCGCCGGTCGCCTCCAGGACCGCCTCGACGAAATCGTCTTCTGTGTGGTCGATGACGAGTTCGGCGCCGAGCTCGCGGCAGAGCTCCGCCTTCTCCGCGGAGCTGACCGTGGCGAAGACCCGGGCGCCCGCCGTGACGCCGAGTTGGATGGCGGCGGTGCCGAGGCCGCTCGCGCCGGAGTGCACCAGCAAGGTCTCGCCGCCTTGCAGCCGGGCGCGGGTGAAGAGGGCCAAGTAGGTCGTGTGGAAGGGGAGCAGGAACGCCGCAGCCTCCACATCGTCGAGCTCGGCAGGGGCGCTGAAAACGCCGGAGGACGGGGCGGTGGTGTACTCCGCGATCCCGCCGAACGCGTCCTTCGAGACGGCGACGACGCGCTGTCCGATCCAGGACTCGGCGCCGGCGCCCGCCGCTTCGACCGTGCCGCTGACGTCCATGCCGAGGGTGAACGGCGGCTCCTTCGGCACCGAGACCAGGCCTCCGCGGCAACGCAGGATGTCGTTGAAGTTCAGTGCCGCGGCCGCGACCTTGATCAGGACCTCGCCGGGCTCGGGCGCGGGTGGGTCGACCTCGTTGACCGCGAGGACGTCGAGCGGTTCGCCGTGCCGGGTCACCTGCAGTGCGCGCATCCGAGTCTCCTGGAGCCTGGACAAGAAAGTGAGACTCAGTATCATTTTCCGCACCATGTCCGTCAAGGAAGCGCGTCCCGCGGGCGCACCGGCCGAGCGGCCCGGCCTGCGCGAACGGAAGCGGTCCGAGACCCAGCGCCGGATCGCCGACCACGCCGTACGGCTCGCCTCGCAGCAGGGCATCGCCGCGACCACGGTCGACGAGATCGCGACCGCCGCCGAGGTCGGCCGGGCGACGTTCTTCCGGTACTTCGACTCCAAGGAGCTTGCTGTCGCGACCGGGCTCTCCGATGCCGCGGTCTACGTCCTGGCCGGCGTGCTCGCGGAGGTCGATCCGCGGCTCGGCCCGCTCGACGCGGTGCGGGCGGCGTACCGGCGACTGGGGGAGGGCTTCGACGACCAGCGCCAGATGTTCCTCGAGCAGGCGCAGCTGAGCCGATCGTCACCGGCGATGTTCGCCTGGACGCTGCACCTGTACGTCGACTGGGAGATCGCGATCGCCGACGCGGTCGCACCCCGGTTCACGGATCTCCGGGACGGCGACTCCCGGCCGCGGATGGTCGGCGCCCTGACGATGGCCGCCGCCCGGCTGGCCTGCGACGTCTGGGTCGCCGACGAAGGACGCGGAGACCTGCCCGCCCTGATCCAGGAGTACCTGACCGCTGTCGACCTGCCCTGAACCACTGCGAGGAGTGTCATGACCGAGACCACCGCCGAACGCCGTGATCGCCTGGTCGCTGCCGCGATCGACGCCGCCGGAACCAGCGACTTCGGCTCGGAAAGCTGGCGAGAGGGACTCGATCTCTTCCTCGAATCGCTGACCGAGAGCGCGGACCTCAACGAGATCGGCGTCGGCGTCGCCGAGGACGGTGTGGTCGGCGATCTGGCCAACCGGCTGCGGATCGTCGAGTGGCGCCGTACCCACCCCGAGGTCGCCGAGCAAGAGATTCGCAGGCCGATCATCATCGTCGGCCAGCCGCGTACCGGGACCACGATCCTGCTCGACCTGATGGCCCAGGACCCGGCCAACCGCGCGCCGCTCAGCTGGGAGGTGGAGCGGCCGGTCCCGGCCCCGCGGACCGCCACGTATGACAGCGATCCGCGGATCGCCGAGTGCCAGGCCCAGTTCGATCTGGTCGACTCGTTCATCCCCGGGTTCGCGTCCTTCCACGAGCTCGGCGCGTCGCTGGCCCAGGAAGACGTCCGGATCTTCACCAGCGACTTCAAGTCGATGCAGCACTCGTTGCAGTTCGAGGTGCCGGCGTACAACCACTGGCTGATGCACGAGGCCGACATGACCTCGGCGTACGCCTGGCACCGGATGTTCCTCCAGCACCTGCAGTCCGAGCACCACGCCGAGCGCTGGCTGCTCAAGTCGCCGGCGCACCTGTGGTGCCTGCCGGCGCTGATGGCGGAGTACCCCGACGCCATCGTGATCCAGAACCACCGCGACCCGCTCAAGGTGATCGCGTCGATCAGCGCCCTCGGAGCGAGTCTGCGCGAGATGACCACGGACAGCTTCGCGGTCACCCGGCTGGCCGCCCAGTACGGCGCGGACATCATGCTCGGTCTCGACCGTGCCCTCGAGGCCCGGCGCGACGGGGTGTTCGACAGCGGACAGGTGATCGACGTCCGGTACCAGGACATCCGCCACGACCTGATCGGCGCGATCGCACGGATCTACGACCAGATCGGGCTCGAGCTCACCGCCGAGGCCGAGGGGCGGATGCGCGCCTTCCTCGCCGATCACCCGGGTGACCAGGGCGGCAGCCTGAAGCGGTACTCGTTCGCCGAGACAGGGCTGGACGAGGGCGAGTTCCGCGAGCGGGCACGCGAGTACCAGGAGTTCTTCGAGGTCGAGTCCGAGGCGTTGAACTAGACGGAGTCGGCGCCGGCGGTCCGAGTCCTGCCGAACCTCGTCAGCACCGACGGCAGCAGGGCGCCGAAGAACAACGCCAGCCCGACGCCGAGGAGTGTCTCCAGCGTGCGCTCGTTGAACCGGTGTGCGGCGTCGGCCGGGCTGTTCCACAGCAGCAGGACGAAGACGATGAACGTGGTGAACGCCGGCGCGACGTACCAACGACTGGGCTGGGTGGCGGCGAGTCCGGTCAGGGCGATCAGGATCACGAGTGCTGTCGAGGTGGCTGACGGTTCGGTGATCATGAACAACCCGCCCAGGGTCGAGCCGACGACGACCGAGCAGGCGCGGCCGATGCTTCGGCGCACCAGGGCGTCCTGGCCGGGCCGCATCACGAGCAGGCACGCGGCCGTCGCCCAGCCGACGTGCTCGAGGTCGGCGGCGAACCCGATCGCCGCCGCGCTCCCGGCGGCCGTGCCGAGCAGGCAGCCGTAGACCAGTGCCGCGCGCGGCGGCAGTCGTCGCGTGTCGGGAGTCGTACCCGGCCGCTCCGGCCACAGCGTCGAGACCAGGTAGGCCCAGGCCGCGCCGAGGACCATCAGGCCGCCGAGTTCAGCCGCCTCGCCGACCTCGGAGAAGCTCAGCCCGATCCCGGTGAGCGGCAGGCCGAGGACGAGTGCCAGCGCGCCGAGGCGTCCGCGGGCCGACCAGAGCGCGGCCGCGATCGAGAGCAGCACGATGCCGGCGACGGCGACGACGGGCACCTGCGCCATCCAGGCGCCGATGGTCATGCAGGCCGCGGACACGATCCCGACGAAGACAGTGATCACCCGGCCGCGCCGCCTCGGTGGCAGCGCGAGCGTCGCCGAAGGCATCACGCCCACGGCGAGGGCCAGGCCGAAGTGCGGGTCACCGACGAGGATCACCGCGACGGCCGGGACGGCGTACAGGACCCCGAGAAGCGCACGCGACCAGGACCAGTCGATCCCGGGTGGTGCGGTCGACAGCGACACGGACCGAAAGTAGTCCCTGTCGGGGCTCAGCGCAGGCGGCGCAGCGGCACGAGCCGCCGAAGCAGGGTCGCTCCGAGGGCGAGGACCAGAGCCGGGAGCGGAGGCGAGCCGGCGCCGGGGGCGACCGGCGGGACGGTGGGCCTGTCCACGCTCAGTCCCCGCTCGGGTCGTCGACGTACAGCGGGCCGTGCACTCCGAACCGGTGGTAGGTCGCGGAGCAGGAGCAGTCGGGTGCGGAGTCTTTGCGGCGCCGGCGCGTGACGAGCGCGGTGAGGCGGCGCCACCAGGACCGTCGCGGCGGGGCGCACGGGTCCTGCTCGGCGGTGACCCGCGCTCCAACCATGCGTCAGCCCCACTCTCGATCGGTCGGTAATGAGACCGATCAAGGGCGTCGATGTGACGCGGGAGACGGTGTGACGCACCTCATAGTTCCGGAACGGTTCGGCCTGTTGTCGACTCGTTATCCGGGCGAGGGCTCAGAGCAGCGCGAGCTCCCGCTTGAGGATCTTGCCCGTCGGGTTCCGGGGGAGCTCGTCGAGGAAGTGGACGTCGCGCGGAACCTTGTAGCGGGCCAGGTTGTCGCGCACGTAGTCGCGGACCTGGTCCTCGGTGACGCTCGCACCGTCGGAGAGGACGAGGAACGCCCGTAGCCGCTGGCCGAAGGCCTCGTCGTCCGCGCCGAGAACGGCGACGTCGACCACGCCGTCGAGAGTGATGAGCAGTTCCTCGACCTCGCGCGGGAAGACGTTCTCGCCGCCCGAGACGATCATCTCGTCGTCGCGGCCGTCGATGTAGAGCCGGCCGTCCTCGTCGAAGTGGCCGACGTCGCCGGTGGCCATCAGGCCGTCGACGATGTCCTTGCCGCCGCCGCCCGTGTATCCCTCGAAGGGTGAGGTGGTGCCGACGAAGATGCGCCCGGTCTCACCGCGAGGCAGGTCGTTGCCGTCGTTGTCGAGGATCCGGATCCGGACGCCGAGCGCTGGGCGCCCGACCGAGGTGGGCGCCACCCGCACGTCCTCAGGGGTGGTGATCGTCGCGACCGAGACCTCGGTCGATCCGTACAGGTTGTAGACCACGTCGCCGAGCATCGCGGTCACCTTCTCGGAGACCGCGGCCGGCAGTTGCGAACCGGCGGTGAAGGCGCAGCGCAGCGAGCTCAGGTCGTAGCTGCCGACCTCCTCGGGGCCCAGGTCGACGATCCGCTGCAGCATCACCGGCACCACGCAGATGGTCGAGGCATGGTGCGCCTCGATGTCGGCGAGCATCTGCTTCGGGTCGAACTTCCCGCGCAGGACCAGCTTCGACCCGAGCGAGATGGTGATCAGCGCCAGCAGCAGACCGGTGCCGTGGAAGAGCGGCGGGCCCATCACGGTCGTCTCGGAGGACTTCATCGGCATCCGCTGCAGGACGGCGCCGGGGATCGTGAAGCCCTTCGGGTCCGAACGCGGAGCGCCCTTCGGCGTCCCGGTGGTGCCGCTGGTCAGCAGCACGATCCGTCCGGGCTTGGCCGGCGGGGCCGGGAGCTCGGGGGAGCCGCTCGCGATCAGGTCGTCGAGCGCATCGGTGGTCGAACCGGCCACGTCGACGGCGTACTTGCCGAGGCGGGGGTTGACCTCGCCCAGCAGGTCGTCGAACTCGGCGTCGTGCACCAGCAGGTCGACGCCCTCACGCTCGGTCACCTCGGTGGCCTGGCGGGCAGAGAACGACGTGTTCAGCCACAGGCTGCGCAGGCCGGCGCGGGAGGCGGCGAACCCGACGATCAGCGGGGCCCGGTGGTTGCGGCACAGGATGCCGACCGTGTCGCCCGGATTCAGGCCGAGGTCGAGGAGCGCGTGCGCAAGTCGGTTGATCTGCTCGTCCATCGCGGCGTACGACAGGTCGCCGCGGTCGTCGGTGACGGCCAGGTTCTCGCCGTGCCGCAGCGCGGCCAGGTGCACCGCGGCCCCGAACGGGCCGAAATTGCGCAGGGCCTTCAGGATCGCGGCCATCCGGGCCGGGGGCTCCACGCCGACGGCACCGGCGCGGGCGAGGGCCATCAGCGCCCGTGCCTCCAGCCCGATCCGGTCGATCTGAGCAACGCCGGGCAGGGTGGACAGACGGGTGAGGGTGCGCATCCGGTCTCCTTCAGGGGTGTCGATCCGGATCAACGTACGTCGGGGCGGAAGGTTCCGCACGGGGTGCACATCTGGTGGGCACCCCCTTGCGCGCGAGTCCTCCCGTCTGCTCTCGACAACGGGCTGGCGGATCGCTTGACTGGCGCGATGACCGAGATCCCGGACGAACTGTGGGGCAACCGCGACAGCATGCTCGCCCGGGTGGCCGTGAAGTTCGCCTCGACCAAGGTGGGCTCGTGGACCGTCCGGACGCTGATGCCGCTGGATCGTCGCCTGATGGTGCGCAGCCAGGGGAAGCGGACCGTGCTGGGGCCGGTCGGCGCGCCGACGATGCTGCTGGAGACGACCGGACGCAAGAGCGGGCAGACCCGGGTCAGCCCGCTGCTCTTCGCCCGTGACGGCGGGACAGTGATCGTGGTCGGCTCGAACTTCGGGCAGGAGCACCACCCGGCGTGGACCGGGAACCTGATGGCGAGCCCGGACGCCGTGGCCGTCGTACGGGGCAAGCGGATCCCGGTGCGCGCGGAACTTCTCACCGGGGACGAGGCCGAGACGGCGTACGCGTTGATGGCGGAGGTCGCCGGTGCCTACTCCGTCTACCGGACCCGCACCGATCGGGAGATCCGGGTCTTCCGACTCACCCCTGCCTGATCGGCCGCGGTGGCCCGGTCCGGCTGTTCTCGGATGTTAAAGTCGAGTGAGTCACGTTAATTAAACGAGAATGCTCGGAGCCTGCCATGACCACTCTCACATCCTTCTTCACCAGCGAGGTCGACGCCTGTACGAACGCCGTCCCGGTGCTGACCTCCGCCGACGCCGTGCGCGTGGCGGCTGAACTCGGTGATCTGTTCGCCACCGGGGCGGCGGCGCGCGACGCCGATCGCCTGCTCCCGTACGACGAGCTCGACACTCTTTCCGCCTCCGGCCTCCTCGCGATCACGGTCCCCGCCGACTTCGGCGGCGCCGACCTCCCGGCCGAGACCGTCGCAGAGGTCTTCCGGCTGATCGCCGCCGGCGACCCGAACATCGCCCAGATCCCGCACAGCCACTTCGTCTACGTCAACGCACTGCGCCACAACGCGAGCCGCACGCAGCAGGAGCACCTGTTCGCAGAGGTACTGGCCGGCGCCTGGTTCGGCAACGCGCAGTCCGAGCTCGGCACCAAGCACGTCCGTGACTACCGCACCACGCTGACTCCCGACGGCAGCGGAGGCTGGCTGCTCAACGGCACCAAGGGTTACTGCACCGGCGCGCTCTTCGCCGACTGGATCCCGGTCCTTGCCCACCTCGACGTCGACGGTCCGATGTACGTCGCCTGGGTCGAGCGGCACCAGGCGGGCCTGGTCGTCACCGACGACTGGGACGGGGTCGGCCAGCGCACGACCGCGTCGGGGACCGTCACCCTGACCGACGTACCGGTCTCCGCCGAGCGGCTGATGCCGTACGCCGTGACCTTCGACCGCCCCCAGGTCTACGGAGCGTTCGGACAGCTGCTGCATGCGGCGATCGATGCCGGGATCGCGCGGCGCGCTGTCCTCGAGGCGACGGAGTTCGTGCGGACCAAGAGCCGCCCCTACCCGGACGCCGGGGTCGAGCGGGCCGCCGACGACCCGCTGGTCGTGCACGCGCTCGGCGAGGTCGAGCTCGCCGTCCGCGGCGCAGAGGCGCTGCTGCGCGAGGGGGGCCGCGCGATCGACGCCGCCCGGCTCGACCTGACTGAGCAGTCCGCCGCGGCGGCCAGCCTCGCTGTGGCCGCCGCGAGGGCCGCGACCACGGCAGCCTCGGTGGACGCTTCGAGCCGGCTCTTCGAGGTCTGCGGGACCAGGTCGGCGCTCGGAAGCCTCAATCTCGACCGGCACTGGCGCAACGCCCGGACGCACACCCTGCACGACCCGGCCGCCTGGAAAGTGCAGCACCTCGGTCGTTGGGCGGTCGACGGGACCCTGCCACCGCGGCACGGGCAGCTCTGAGGCCTCGGAGTGACGCTGGTCGCACCTTAGGTAAGGCAGTCCTAAGGCCGTGTAAGATGCATGTCGTGGGCAAGACACTCAAGCTTCCGAAGACGAAGTGCTGCGTCTCCGCGTCGCGCTGCGACCGGTGCCCCATCCGCATGCTCAAAGAGGGCTCGCTCCCGACCGGATACGGTGTGCACAAGCGTGAGCTCGTCCGCCTCGGCGCCGACGGGCGGCCCCTGTCGAAGAAGGCCGCCAAGAAGGTCGCCAAGAAGTCGGGTTTCAAGGCCAAGAAGAAGGTCAAGAAGGCCGAGCTCGTCGCCGTGATGCGCAAACAGAAGAAGTCGGGCAAGAACAAGGCCGCCTGACACTCGATCAGGAGGATCCCCTTGACCGCCCCCCGTTTCGCCGAGCAGCTCAACCAGCAGATCGGCAACGAGTTCGCAGCGCACCAGCAGTACGTCGCCTGCGCGATCCATTACGACGCGCTGACGATGCCGCAGATGGCGGCGTTCTTCTACGCCCAGGCGCTCGAGGAGCGCGACCACGCGATGATGATGGTGCGGTTCCTGCTGGACACCGACTGCGAGGTCTCCATCCCGGGTGTCGAGGCGCCGCACACGGCGTTCGAGACGATCATCGCGCCGGTCGAGCTGGCGCTGGCCCAGGAGAAGCGGGTCTCCGAGCAGATCTTCGCGCTGACCCGCACGGCGCGCGAGGAGAACGACTTCGCCGCCGAGCAGTTCATGCAGTGGTTCATCAAGGAGCAGGTCGAGGAGGTCGCGACCATGAACGACCTGCTCGCCGTGGTGACCCGCGCCGCCGGCGACATCAACGCCATCGAGGAGTACATGCGCCGCGAGCAGGGTGGCGCCGAGACCGACCCGACCGCGCCCCCCGCTGCCGGCGTCTGAGTTTCGACGCTAGATCCAGCGCGAGAACCAGATCCGGCGCAGCCATTCGGTCTGGGTGAGCAGACCGTCGGTGTAGATCGGCCAGAACCAGGCGAAGTTCACGATCACCGCCACCACGACCGATCCGGCGGCGATCGCGCCGAGCCGACGGCGTGGTGATCCCCTCGGGGCACGCCCGAGGATCTCGCCGAGCAGCATCACCGCGCCGAGGATCAGGAACGGCTCCATCACGATCGCGTAGTAGCTGAAGATCGGCCGGTCGTCGAAGCGCAGCCACGGCAGCCAGGTGACCAGCGCACCCACGACGACGACGCCGTAGCGCCAGTCGCGGCGGCCGATCCAGCAGACCGCCGACCAGATCAGCGCGAACGTCGCGAACCACCACAGCGCCGGGGTGCCGAGCAGCAGCACCTGGCGCAGGCAGGTCTCGGTCCCGGTCGCGGTGCAGCCCTGGTCGCCGGGAGCGATCCCGTTCTGGGCGTCGACGCCGACCGGCCGGTTCAGGATCGGCCAGCCCAGCGGGTTCGACTGGTAGGGGTGGCTCGAGTCGTTGAGCCCGTTGGTGTGGAACGACCAGATGTCATGGTGGTAGTGCCACAGCGAGCGCAAAGACTGGATCAGCTCGGGGAAGAACCCGTGCGCGTCGTGCTCGAGGTAGGAGCCCCAGTAGGGCCCGTACTGGGTGTGCGAGAGGTGCTGCTCGTAGACATCGGCGTGCATCAGCCAGCCGGTCCAGCTGACCACGTAGATGACCACCGGGAGGAGCACCAGGTAACCCACCGCCGGAGCGGCGTCGATGAGCGCGGACTTGATCCAGGCCCAGCGGATGCCGAACGAACGGCGGGCGCCCGAACTCCAGGCCCAGCAGAGCAGGCCGAAACCGGCCAGCGGGTACAGCGCTGTCCACTTGGTGCCGATCGCCAGACCCCAGAAGATGCCGGAGCCCAGCAGCCACGGCCGCCACAGGATGGTGGGGCCCCAGTGGGTCAGCACGTACTCGCCGGGCGGCACCGCCGCGGCCAGCCGGGCGCGGAACCAGTCCCGGTCGGCGACCAGGCAGCTCACGGCGCAGAGCACGAAGAAGGCCACGAAGATGTCCAGCAGGGCCAGCCGGGAGAGCACGAACTGGAGGCCGTCGAAGCACATCAGCAGGCCGGCGACCAGGCCGAGCATCGTCGAGCCGGTGATCCGCCTGGCCAGCCGGATCATCACGAAGACCATCAGCGAGCCGATCAGCGCGGGCGCGAGGCGCCAGCCGAACGGGGTCATCCCGGCGACGAGCTCGGTGAGCCCGATCATCCACTTCCCGAGCTCGGGGTGGACGACCATGCTGGGGTTGTTGTTCCAGAGGCCGTCCAGGTTCCCCGCGAGGATCTTGGTGTTGGCGTTGTCGACGTACCCGGTCACGTAGCCGTGGTGAACCAGGGACCAGGCGTCCTTGGCGTAATACGTCTCGTCGAAGAGGAACGCCTTCGGGGTGTCCAGCTTCCACAGCCGCAGGAACGCGGCAAGGAAGGCGACCCCGGCGGTCGCGGCCCAGGAGATCACCGGGTCGGCGTCCCAGGCGCGGGGCAGTGCGCGCTCGGTCGCCGGCGGTACCGGCTCGCCGGTCGCGGTCCGGGACAGAGTGGCTGCTTCCACGTCGGTACCTTATGGGGCTGCTGGTGGAGCAGGTGCGCGCCGGGCTCGCGCCCGGCCTGACATGATCGGCCGCATGACGGGCGCGAGCGACGGACCCGGGGTCCTGGTCCTGGCCGGTACGCCGATCGGACAGGTCGCCGACGCACCCCCGCGACTGGCCGCCGAACTCGCCGGAGCCGACGTGATCGCGGCCGAGGACACCCGGCGGCTCAAGCGGCTCACCACCGATCTCGGCATCACCGTCGAGGCCAGGGTGGTCTCCTACTTCGAGGGCAACGAGCAGGGCCGGACTCCGCAACTCCTGGAGCTCCTGCTGGCCGGCAACCGGGTGGTGCTGGTGACCGACGCCGGCATGCCCAGCGTCTCGGACCCCGGCTACCGGCTGGTGGCCGCGGCCGTCGAGGCCGGCGTGCACGTGACCGCGGTCCCGGGGCCGTCCGCCGTGCTCACCGCGCTGGCGGTGAGCGGCCTCCCCGTGGACCGGTTCTGTTTCGAGGGCTTCCTGCCCCGCAAACCGGGGGAGCGCTCGCGGCGGTTGGACGAGCTGGCCGCCGAACCACGCACGCTGGTCTTCTTCGAGGCGCCGCATCGCACCGAGGCTGCGCTGCGGGCGCTGGCCAAGGCGTTCGGTGCCGACCGCCGGGCGGCGGTCTGCCGGGAGCTGACCAAGACCCACGAAGAGGTACGCCGGGGCGGGCTGGCCGACCTCGCCGACTGGGCGGCCGAGGGCGTCCGGGGCGAGGTGACGATCGTGGTCGAGGGCGCGCCCGCCGAGGGCCCGGTCACCGATCCGGCGGTGCTGGTCACCCGGGTGGCCGACGCCGAGGCCGGCGGGCTCTCCCGCAAGGACGCGATCGCCGCGGTCGCCAAGAAAGCCGGTGTGCCCAAGCGCGAGGTCTACGACCTGGTCCACAAGGGTGGTGCCTGATGGCTCGCGCGGCACGTCGCGACGGCGAGCGGCCCGAGGCGCCCGAGCCGTTGCCGCACCCGGTGGTCGACAACCACTGCCACCTGGACATCGCGCCGTGGGACGGGGACGGCGAGCCGGAGAACCCGATGAGCGTCGCGGAGGCACTGGAGCGGTCGGCCGCGGTCGGCGTACCGCGGATCGTCCAGATCGGCTGCGACCTGCCCGGAGCCCGCTGGGCCGTCGAGACCGCGGCGGAGCACCCCGCTGTGGTCGCCGGCGTGGCGCTGCATCCCAACGAGGCGCCGCGCCTGGACGCCGAGGGCAGGCTGGACGATGCGCTCGCCGAGATCGCCGAACTGGCCACCCATCCGCGCGTCCGTGCGGTGGGGGAGACCGGACTCGACCACTTCCGCACCGGCGAGGACGGCCGGGCGGCGCAGGTGCGTTCGTTCCGGCGGCACATCGAACTGGCGCACGAACTCGATCGCACCCTGGTGATCCACGACCGGGACGCGCACGCGGAGGTGCTGGGCGTCATCGACGAGGTCGGGCCGCCGCCGCGCTGGGTGATGCACTGCTTCTCCGGCGACGCCGATTTCGCGGCCGAGTGCCTGGAGCGCGGCGCGTACCTCTCCTTCGCCGGGACGGTGACCTTCAAGAACGCGGACCGGCTCCGTGCCGCGCTGCAGGTCGCGCCGCAGGACCGGATCCTGGTGGAGACCGACGCGCCGTACCTGACCCCGATGCCGTACCGCGGGCGGCCGAACGCGTCGTACCTGGTGCCGCTGACCGTGCGCGCGATGGCCGAGACCCGCGGGGACGACCTGGCCGACCTGTGCCGGGCGATCGACGCGAACACCGACAGAGCCTTCGGGGGCCCGTGGGGTCCCTGAGTCCTCGACAGGTCCCGGGTGCTAGCAGGAGTGCTAGCTGCACCCGATGTGACCCAGCTCACAAATAGGCGCAAATCGGGGTGACTTGACCCACCCTTCCCGCTCAAACGGCTGCTAGCGATTTGGAAACACCCTGCTAGCAATGTCAGGGTCGATGACTGTTGGCCGGGAACGGAAAGCACGACATCTCGGACATCGCAGCCTGATGGAGGCAGCACGACCAGTCTCCGCGCGATGACCTCCGTGGCCCGGAGACTGCGAACATCGGAGCACCGTGCGCGCCTTCATCACGCACATCAGCAAGAGCAGGACCTGGCAGGTCGGCCTCGTGGCCACCATCGCCGCCGCGATCGTCGCGACCACGGTCGGCTACGCCGCCGCCACTCGCGAGGTCACCCTCTCCGTCGACGGGCAGACCCGCACCGTCACCTCCTTCGGGAACGACGTCCGCGACGTCCTCGACGGTGAAGGCATCGAACTCAACTCCCGGGACCTCGTCGTCCCGTCCCTGGACTCGGCCGTCGCCGACGGCTCGCAGATCACTGTCCGGTACAGCAAGAAGCTGACTGTCACCGTCGACGGGGTCGAGAAGTCCTACTGGACCACCGCCACCGAGGTCGCCAGCGCGCTCGACCAGCTCGGCGTCCGGTACGACGGCGCCGAACTGTCTGCCAGCCGTGGCGCGTCGATCGATCGCCAGGGGATGGCCCTGGCCATCACCACGCCGAAGCGCTTCGTCGTGAAGCTCGGCGCCGCGAAGCCGCGCGCCGTCACCGTGGCCGCTCCGGACACCAAGAGCCTGCTCGAGGAGCTCAAGGCCTCCTACGACAGCAACGACATCGTGAAGCCCGGGTTGGACAAGGCTCTCAAGGCCGGCGACCGGGTCACGCTGATCCGGGTCCGCTACGCCCGGCAGCACATCGCCCGCGAGCGGGTCGCCTCCCCGGTCGTCGAGAAGTCCGACTCCTCGATGTACGCCGGTGAGCGCTCGGTCCAGACCGACGGCACCGCCGGTGCTCGTGAGGTCACCTACCGGGTCGTCTACCACAACGGCAAGGTCGTCCGCCGCGTGGTCCTGGACCAGAAGACGCTGCGCAAGGCGACTCCGACCGTCGTCAGCGTCGGCACCAAGACCGTGCCCGCAGGCAGCGTCTGGGACGCCATCGCCGAGTGCGAGTCCGGCGGCAACTGGCACATCAACACCGGCAACGGCTACTACGGCGGCCTCCAGTTCAACCTGGGCACCTGGCGCGCGTACGGCGGCCAGGGCTACCCGCACGAGAACAGCCGCGAGCAGCAGATCGCCGTGGCCGAGCGCCTCGTCGCCGCCAGCGGTGGCTACGGTGCGTGGCCGCACTGCGGCGCCGGTCACTGACGAACGCGGGCTTCGAGCCGAGCCTTGATGGCCTTCCTCAACCATTGACGGTTGGGGGAGGCCATCAGTCGTTGAGGACCTCCCTCCGCGACCGTCTCCCAACCCTGCCGGTTCGTTGTCCGGATTCAACAGCTGGGCCGGTTCGCCGTACCCTTCTGGACGTGACCGACCAGCCCGCAGCGCCGCCGACGTTGCTCGGGGCGGCGGAGATCCGCAGCCTCGCCGCCGGGCTGGACCTGCGGCCCACCAAGCAGCGCGGGCAGAACTTCGTGATCGACGGCAACACCGTCCGCCGCATCGTCGCGGACTCGAAGATCACCGCCGACGACGTGGTCCTCGAGGTCGGTCCCGGGCTGGGGTCGCTCACCCTGGCGCTACTCGCGGTGGCCCGCCGTGTGGTCGCGATCGAGATCGACCCGGTGCTCGCCGCGGCGCTCCCGGCGACGATCGCCGCACATGCGCCCGCGCAGGCGGCCTCGTTCGAAGTCGTCCTCGCCGACGCGCTCCGGGTCGAGGAGATCCCCGGCCCGGCTCCGACCGCTCTGGTCGCGAACCTGCCGTACAACGTCTCCGTCCCGGTGCTGCTGCACCTGCTGGCGCTGCTGCCGTCGCTCGAACGCGGCCTGGTGATGGTGCAGTCCGAGGTCGCCGACCGGCTGGCCGCCTCGCCCGGTTCGAAGACCTACGGGGTGCCCTCGGTCAAAGCCGCCTGGTACGCAGACGTACGCCGTGCCGGCGCGATCGGACGCAATGTCTTCTGGCCGGCGCCCAATGTCGACTCCGGCCTGGTCGCCTGGACGCGCCGCGAGCCGCCGTCGACGACCGCGACCCGGGAACAGGTGTTCGCGGTGATCGACGCCGCCTTCGCGCACCGGCGCAAGGCGCTGCGGCCCTCGTTGCGCGAGCTCGCAGGCTCGGCCGCTGCTGCCGAGGCTGCCCTCGACGTGGCCGGGATCGACCCGATGACCCGTGGCGAGCAGCTCGAGGTCGACTCCTTCGCGCGGATCGCCGAAGGCATCGACTGGACCGAAGCCAGGACGTTGCGATGAGTGAAGCCCTGGCCGCGGAAGCCCTGACGATCACCGTCCGGGCGCCCGCCAAGATCAACCTGCACCTCGGCGTCGGCGCCGTCCGCGACGACGGGTTCCACCCGCTCGACACGATCTATCAGGCGGTGAGCCTGTACGACGACGTCAGCGTCACCGACGCGGCCGACTGGAGCGTCGCGGTGACGTCCGTCGGCGGGATCGACGTCTCCGGCGTCCCGGACGACGCGACGAACATCGTGGTGCGGGCCGGGCAGTTGCTGGCGGCCCACCACGGTCTGGACCGAACAGCGTCGATCTCGATCGCCAAGGGGATCCCGGTCGCCGGCGGGATGGCCGGTGGCAGCGCCGACGCTGCAGCGACCCTGGTCGGCCTCGACCGGCTCTGGAACCTCGGCACCTCGGACGACGACCTGCTCGCCCTCGCCGCCGAGCTCGGCAGCGACGTCCCGTTCGCCCTCGTCGGCGGGACCGCTCACGGCACCGGCCGGGGCGAACTCGTCGAGCCAGTGGCCGACGCGGGGTCGTGGTGGTGGGTGGTCGTCCCGAACCCGGTGGGTCTGTCGACGCCGGCCGTCTACCGCGCCTTCGACCAGCTCGGAACCGGCGGCTCCGCGGTCCCGACCTCGGCCGACGCGATCACCGCGGCTCTCAGCGCTCCGGACCCGGACCTGGCGGCTGCGTTGCACAACGACCTGGAGCCGGCCGCGCTGCAGCTGCGCCCTGACCTCGTCGCCACCCGGGACGTGCTGCGCGCCGCGGGGGCGACCAGCCTGCTGTCGGGCTCCGGTCCGACGTACCTGGGCCTGGCCGGTTCGCAGGAGCAGGCCCTGCGGGTCCGCGAAGCACTGCTCGACGCAGGACACCCCGCGATCGTCGCCACCGGCCCGGTGGCGGGCGCCCACGTCGTGGAGTACTCATGAAGGAACGTGCATGGCCAACTTGGTGAACCTGGAGAAGGTCAGCCACTCCTACGGGGTGCGGATCCTTCTCGACGAGGTCAGCATCGGGGTCGGTGAGGGCGAGCGGATCGGCGTCGTCGGCCGCAACGGTGACGGCAAGACGACGCTGCTGAACCTGCTGGCCGAACGCCTCGAGCCCGAGCGCGGCCGGATCTCACGGACCCGTGGCCTGCACCTGGGATACCTCGACCAGCGCGACCTCCTCGACGACACCCACACCGTGCGGGAGGTCGTGCTCGGCGGCAAGGCCGACCACGAGTGGGCAGCCGAGTCGACCACCCGTGAGGTCGTCGAGGTCCTGCTCGCCGGCGTCGCGCTCGACCGGGTCGTGCACGGCCTGTCCGGCGGCGAACGCCGGCGCTGCGCACTGGCCCGGCTGCTGCTGGAGGACCACGACCTGCTGATCCTCGACGAGCCGACCAACCACCTCGACGTCGAGGCAGTCGCCTGGCTCGCCGACCACCTCAAGCGGCGCTCGTCGGCGCTCGTCGTGGTCACCCACGACCGCTGGTTCCTCGACGAGGTCTGCGAGACCACCTGGGAGGTCCACCCGGGCAACAACGGGGCCGGCGTCATCGACGTCTACGACGGCGGGTACGCCGCGTTCGTGCTGGCCAAGGCCGAGCGTCAGCGCCAGGCCGCCGCGAGCGAATCCCGCCGGCAGAACCTGATGCGCAAGGAACTCGCCTGGCTGCGCCGCGGTGCGCCGGCGCGGACCTCGAAGCCGAAGTTCCGGATCGACGCCGCGAACGAACTCATCGCGGACGAGCCACCGCCGCGCGACCGCCTCGCCCTGGAGAAGTTCGCGACCCAGCGACTGGGCAAGGATGTCGTGGACCTGGAGGACGTCGACCTCGTCCGTGGCGAGCGCACGTTGCTCAAGCACGCGACCTGGCGACTCGGTCCCGGCGACCGGGTCGGCATCGTCGGCGTCAACGGCGCAGGCAAGACCTCCGTGCTGAACCTCGTCTCCGGTGCGCTGCAACCGACGGTGGGCAAGGTCAAGCGTGGCCGCACGGTCGCGCTCGCGCACCTGACCCAGGACGTCACGCCCGAGGACCCCGAGGCCCGGGTGCTGCCGAGCATCGAGGACATCCGCCGGATCGCCCGCAACGCCGGTGGGCAGGACATCTCGGCGACCTCGATGCTGGAACGCTTCGGCTTCACCGGCGACCGGCTCACTGCCCGGCTCGGCGACCTGTCCGGTGGCGAGCGGCGCCGGTTCCAGTTGCTCAAGCTGGTGCTCTCCGAGCCCAACGTGCTGCTCCTCGACGAGCCGACCAACGACCTCGACATCGAGACCCTGACCGTCCTGGAGGACTTCCTCGACGGCTGGCCGGGCACCCTGATCGTGGTCTCCCACGACCGCTACTTCCTGGAGCGGGTCACCGACTCCATCTGGGCGCTGATGGGCGACGGCACCATCGGGATGCTGCCCCGCGGTGTGGACGAGTACCTGGAGCTGCGCAAGCGCCAGCTGGCAGGGGTTTCGCCAGGCTCAATCTCCGTTGCCAGAGGCAGCGCGGAGGTCTCGGCGGTCGAGCCTGTCGCACCCTCGCACGGCGTCACCAAGCCCAAGGCGAAGATCGGCGGCGCCGAGGAACGCGCTGCCCGCAAGACCGTCGCCCGGATCGACAAGCAACTGGCCAAGCTCGTGGAGCGCGAGGCCGCGTTGAACACCGCCCTCGAGGCGGCCGCAAGCGACTACGAGGAGATGGGTCGCATCGGCGCCGAGCTCACCGCTGTCGCCGAGGAACGCGAATCCCTCGAGCTCGAATGGCTCGAGGCCGCCGCACTACTCGAATGACGCCGGAGCGGATCGCCGTTAGGTTGAACCGGTGATCACGCTCGACCAGACCCTGACCTTCGGGCTGGCTGCGCTGATCCTGATCGCGATCCCCGGGCCCAGCGTCGTCTTCGTCATCGGCCGGGCTCTCGCCTACGGCCGCGGGGTCGCGCTCGCCTCGGTGGTCGGCAACTCGCTCGGACTACTCACGATCGTGGTCCTGGTGGCTCTCGGCCTCGGAGTGATCGTGCAGGAGTCGATCGCCGTCTTCCAGGTGCTCAAGATCGTCGGGGCGGCGTACCTGGTCTGGCTGGGCATCGACGCGGTCCGGCGACGCAGGGACTTCCTCACCGACGGATCGGACCAGGACCTGCCGGGTGCGGCGATGACCTGGCGACGGGCGGTGCGCCAGGGGTACGTCGTCGGCGTCACCAACCCCAAGGCCTACATGATCCTGGCGGCCGTCCTGCCCCAGTTCGTCGACCGGGGCGCGGGTCACCTGCAGTTGCAGATGCTGCTCCTCGGCCTGCTGGCGTTCACGATCGGTATGGTCTCCGACAGCCTGTGGGCGTTGATCGCCAGCCAGCTGCGCAGTTGGTTCACCCGGTCGCCGAAGCGCGGAGAGGCAGTCGGCGCTGTCGGCGGGTTCTCGATGATCGGGCTCGGCGTCGGACTCGCGGTGACCGGAGAGGGTCCGAAGTAGCGCCTCAGCGCAGGGGTCGCATCAGGCGCTTGAGCAGCCCGGCGAGCTGACGCCGCTCGGTCGCCGAGAGCTCGGCGAGCAGGTCGCGCTCGCTGTCGAGCAGCGTCTCGAAGGCGCCGTCGACCGTGCTCTTGCCGGCCGCGGTCAGCCCGACCAGGACGCCGCGCCGGTCGCTCGGGTCGGGGGAGCGTTCGACGAGTCCTCGCTCCGAGAGACGGTCGATCCGGTTGGTCATCGTGCCGCTGGTGACCATGGTCTCGCGGAGCAACTGTCCCGGACTCAACTGGTACGGCGCACCGGTCCGACGCAGCGCCGCGAGCACGTCGAACTCCCAGGTCTCGATCGACTGCGCGGTGAACGCGTCACGGCGGGCGAGATCGAGCAGCCGGGCCAGCCGGCCGATCCGGCTGAACACCTCGACCGGGGCCAGGTCCAGGTCGGCGCGCTCGCGGCGCCAGGCCTGGACGAGGTCGTCGACCTCGTCGCCTCCTGGGTCCGCTGCGTGTTTCTCGGCTGCCATGGAGGGCATCTTAGTCACAAAGATTCTTGACATCGAGAGAGCAAGAGGAGCAAAGTATCTTGATATCAAGAGACAGGGAGGAACGATGACCCACACCTGGGACCCGGACCGGTACCTCACTTACGCAGACGAGCGCGGCCGGCCGTTCGTCGAACTCCTGGCCCGCATCGACGCGAACGTCGTCCGCGACGTCGTCGATCTCGGCTGCGGGCCCGGCAACCTGACCCGCTTGCTCCGCGAGCGCTGGCCGGCAGCCCGGGTCGTCGGAGTCGATGCGAGCCCGGAGATGATCGAGCGGGCCCGGGCGGACAGCGACGGGCGGATCGGCTTCGAGGTCGGCGACGTCCGGACCTGGACTCCGACCGCGCCGGTCGACGTCCTGGTCTCGAACGCCACGCTGCAGTGGGTGCCGGGTCACCTCGACCTGTTGCCGCGCCTGGTCGAGCTGGTCCGGCCCGGTGGCTGGCTGGCGTTCCAGGTGCCCGGCAATTTCGATGCGCCGAGTCACACGATCACCCGTGCGCTCGGTTCCGAGCCGCCGTATGCAGACCTCGCTTCGGGAGCGACCTGGCCGGCGGCGCACGACGCGGTCACCTACCTCGACGCGCTCACTGGGCTCGGGTGCGAGGTCGACGCCTGGGAGACGACGTACCTGCACGTGCTGACCGGCGAGGACCCGGTCTTCACCTGGATCAGCGGCACCGGCGCCCGGCCGACGCTGCAGGCGCTCGAGCCCGAGCCTGAACTGCGGGCGTCGTACGAGGCGGAGCTGAAGCGTCGGCTGCGGGACGCGTATCCGGACCGCGGGTACGGCGTCGTGATGCCCTTCCGTCGGGTGTTCGTGGTGGCGCGCACGGCTAGGGCTCTACCGTTCCGGGGGAGCGGGGATGCCGAGGAGCTTCGAGAAGTCGAGGTCGTTCGCGACCGTCATCAGGTCGTCTAGATGTGAGTCCTTCGTGCCGAGAAGCTGCACGAAGTGGCCGTCGACCTGAAGGAGGACCGAGTTGAACGACCCGTCCGGGCCTGCCGGGTCGACCTGCGCCCAGTTCCCCTGGACCTTGGTGACGTAGCCGCCTCGTTCCTTGCTCATGTCAGCGAAAGTGCCCTCGACCTGTTCTGGGTTTCGGATGCCACCAGAGACGCTGACCTGTACCTCGCCGAACTTCAGTGCCAGCTCGCCCCGGCAGGTCCAAGCCTGATCGACCTTGAGTTCGCGGCCAAGGTAGAACTGCTGCCCAACCGGTGTCTGGGCGAGGTTCGACAGAACCTTGGCTCCGTCGCACAGCTCTCCCGGCGCGGTGTAGGGCACAGATGCGGCGGCGTTGCCCAATGGCACGTCGACTGACGTGTATCGATCGTCCGAGGAAGACCACGGCCACGCGCCCCACGCGAGACCTGCAGCCGCGGCCACCACCGCGCCCAAAGCGAGCGGACGAAGTTGCGGAGTTCGCTGGCGAGGTCGGCGAGACTCGACTTGGGTCGGCTTGTCAGTTTCACGGAGCATTCGGAGTCACCCTGGCGTTGGAGTTGTTTTCTTTCACGTTGTAACACCCGGGCTGTTCGCTGGATGGCAGTGTCCACTGGAGGTTGTCCCAGTTCGTCCAGCCGTTGGTCGGGTGGTACTCCTCGATATCAGTCCATCGCGAAAAGCAATTGTCAGTAGACCAACCGCGTTCGCCCGCAACCGTGCTGTGGCCGTCGTTGAAGTCCATGAGCACGCCAGCTGGTTGCAACTCAACGCCGTTCCAGTAGGAGCCCCACCTACTGTTCTTGTCGGTGTCCGAAACTCGAAGCTCGTCGTACTGCTCTGCAGTCAATGTCCCGGCGAGCATGGCGCAATGCTGATAGCCCGGCGGATCGTTTGCCCATCGCATCGCGTAGAAGAGCCGAGGCACCGTATAGGCGTTATTCCCGCAGGACGAGCCCGACCGTCCTGTCAAGACCCCGAACTCGAAGTAGTTGCCAGTGATGGAGCGCGCGACGTACACGCTGGAGATTCGCTGACAAGGAGTGTTGCCGAGGAAGATCCACACGTCCGAACGTGTGCCCGACGAAGTCAGGTAGTTCGAACCCCCCGGGTCCTCCTCCGCACGAGAGACCCCGTAGTCACCGGTTGACGGCGGGGCAAGGCAATTAACGGCTGAGGCTGGGCGCGACCATGCGTCGTACGCAATGAGTGACGCCGTCGTCAAGGCCGCTCCCAGTGCGAACGAAATCAGACCTCTGAACGAGATCGCTCTTGGCATTCGGCCAACCTCCTTGGTGCTGCTGAGTCCTCGCGGCCCTGATGGCAACCGATGTCAGTGGTGCCTCTGGCCCTTCTCCCTCTAGACACACAGAGGCCCGGCCGATCACGCGAGGATGCAAGATTCCGCCGGGTCTTCGTGGTGGCGCGCACGCCGGGCGCCTGACAACTGTCGGTGCGGTGGATCAAGATCGGGGCATGATCGATCACTTCGGCATCAACTGCGCAGACCTGGACGCGTCCAAGAACTTCTACGACACCGTGCTCGGGGTGCTGGGCCATCGGCGCCTGATGGATTTCGGGATGGCCGTCGGCTACGGCACCGAGAAGCCCGACTTCTGGATCTCCGAGTTCGAGGACATGGGTCCCAACCGCGAGATGCACCTCGCGTTCAGCGCGCCGGACGCGGCGACAGTCCGGGCGTTCTACGACGCCGCGATAGGCCTGGGCGCCGAGTCGTTGCACGAACCCCGGCACTGGCCGGAGTACCACGACCACTACTACGGCGCGTTCGTGCGCGACCCCGACGGCAACAACGTCGAGGCGGTTTGTCACACGGTGGCTCCGGACGCCTGAAGGGGCCGCGTCTTCGGACCCAGCATCGGATCAGCCCGTGAGCGCTCCGCGGACGAACCTGATGGCCTCCTTCGCTACCTGTAAGCGCAGCTCGGCGACGGTGTCGATGCCACCTAGGTATTCGGACTCCTCGACGGGAAGGCCGGGGAACACAATGCTGCCGGACGTGTCGACGGTTCCGATCAGGCTGGCCCCGCCGCGAGGGAACAGGTCGCCCTTGTACCGACCGTTCTCGCGCTCGTCCAGAAGCACGACGACCTTGCCCAGGCCCCGCAGCGAAGCCATGTACTTCTCTGGGTCTGCGTCGCCAGCACCGATCCGGAACTGAACCGTCTCGTCCTCGGTGCCCTTCGACCATTCCACATCGATCGTGACAAGTACGCTGCGGGAGTTCGCTTTCGGGTCGTCGAAGTCGACCTCGCGATAGTTGCCGCCGTCGGAGTCTTCGCCAGGCTTTGTGGCCTCGATTTCGATCGCGCTTCCCGGATCGACAGAGGTGACCTTGCCGATCACCACAGAGTCAGACCAGGTGATGTCGTGGTTGCCGTTCGCCGTGCGGAAAGTCGTCACGGCATTGGGGAGAGCCTCGATCAAGGACTGAGGTTCGCCGCTCACCGCGCCTTCCGCAGCTGGGGCGTTGGCATAGAAGTACTCGGGACTGGCGACTGGAGCTGACGAGGATCCAGCGCCGCAGCCCGCCAAGAGTGACAGCCCCGCAAGTGCACATGCAACGTTCACCGAATGCATTTCTGAATCTCTTCCGTTAGTTCGTGCTCGCGGGCTCGGTCGACCAGTTGGCCGCAAAATGCGCTTGATCATGCGCGGTGTATGCGACACCGGGAGGTATTGCCGTTGTCATGCAGTAGGCGGTTCCCGACCGGTGCCGGAGCCCAAGAGTGTGACCCACCTCGTGGCACGTCATGCCCACGTCACCCGAAGGCCCCCAGGCCTCGAGGTAGTAGTTCGAAATTCGCGCGTGCTGCTGGTCGCACCGGCCGTTCGAAGCGACCAACGCAGTACACGACGCCATGCCCATGGTGTTCGAGAAGCCGTTGGAGGTCCACGGTGCCGGCATGAAGTCTTCGCAGAAGTCGGTGTAGAAGCGGTCGTGAAGGACGACATCAGTCTGCGCAGTTAGCCCGTCCAAGGCGTAGTAGCTCTGCAGAGCGGTTGGATTGATCAGGTCAGTCCGAACGCTGGTGATGGCGTCGCGATACTCCTGAGAGATGTCGTCATAGAAGAAGTACACATCTTTGTTGTCTGTGATGTTTCCGCCCGTGGCGTCGCATTCGCCGACCTCCCCGCTCTCGCCAGCCCAGTTTGCTTGGGCGTTGCGCGGGAGCAGGGTCAGACCAGCCACCAGTACGGCTACAACTGCCAGTACGTTCGTCTTGCGTAGGGTCGTCATCAGTTGCACTCCATGCTTGTAGAAACACACGTGTGCGTGGCTCGTCACGCGGAAAAGTCGACGGATGTGGTCCGACGCGATCCAGGAGCAGACGCGGCGTCGCGATAGATGCAGACACGAACGGGAGGGGTCACATGAGGCAAGACATCGAGGCGGTCTGTCACGCGGTGGCTCTGGACGCCTGATGCGCGTCGTCCTCGTTCCCGGGGCGGGCGGTGCCGGGTGGTACTGGCATCGCGTCGTCCCGCTGCTCGAGGCGGCCGGACACGAGGCCGTCGCGGTCGATCTGCCCGGTGACGACCCAGAAGCAGGACTGCCCGAGTACGCCGAGCTCGTGCTCTCCGTTTGTGCCGGCGCCATCGGCAGCGAGGTGCTCCTCGTCGGCCAGTCGTTGGGCGGGTTCACTGTGCCGATCGTGGCCGAACGGCTCCTCGACGCGGGTCGCCCTCCGGTCGGGATCGTGCTGCTGAACGCGATGGTGCCGTTGCCCGGCGAGACGCCGGGCGCCTGGTGGGATGCGGTCGGTCAGCAGGACGCCCAGATCGCGGCGGCCGAGGAGGGTGGCTGGTCGGTTGTGTTCGACCTCGACACGTACTTCCTGCATGACGTCGACGCCTCGATCGCCGCGGCAGGGGAGTCCGAGCAGCGACCGGAGGCAGAGGTCGTCTTCGGCTCGGCGTGCGCGATCAGGGAGTGGCCCGGCGTCGCGACCCGGGTCGTCAGCGGCGCGTACGACCGGTTCTTCCCGCTCGCCCTTCAGCAACGGGTGGCCCGCGACCGGCTCGGCGTCGAGCCCACAGTGGTGCCCGGGGGACACCTCGCCGCGCTCTCCTGTCCGGTCGAGGTGACCGCGGCGCTGCTCGCCGACTGATCCTCAGCCGCGGCTGCGCAGCGTGGGCTTCGTCTCCAAGCCGGCGAGTCCGTTCCACGCCAGGTTCACAAGGTGTGCGGCGACGACGTCCTTGGCCGGCTTGCGCGCGTCCAGCCACCACTGGCCGGTGGTGCCGACCATGCCGACCAGCATCTGCGCGTACATCGGGGCGGCCTTCGCGTCGAAGCCACGGGTCTTGAACTCGTCGATGAGGATTCCTTCGACCCGGGTCGCGATGTCGCCGATGATCGAGACGTAGGAGCCGCTCGCGGACCCGAGAGGCGTGTCGCGCACCAGGATCCGGAAGCCCTCGGAGGACTGCTCGATGTAGTCGAGCAGGGCGAGCGCGGCCTGTTCGAGCAGTACGCGCGGCGAGCCCGCCGTCAGCGCCTCACGCATCATCCCGAGCAGCTGCCGGACCTCCCGGTCGACGACGACGGCGTACAGGCCCTCCTTGCCGCCGAAGTGCTCGTAGACGACCGGCTTGGAGACCTCGGCCCGCGCCGCGATCTCCTCGACGGACGCGCCATCGAAGCCTCGCTCCGCGAAGACCGTCCGTGCGATCTCGATCAGTTGCTCGCGTCGCTCGGCAGCGGTCATCCGGTTGCGGGTCGGCTTCTTCTGTCGCTCGGGCACCGACCCATCCTGCCAGCCGAGAATGTCGGTGGCGCGCGGTTAACGTGGCCAGGTGATCGATCTCAAGGACGAGCTGCACGCGAAGCTCCGGTCCACCCGGGCGGTGATGACCGCCAAGCTCGACGGGCTCAGCGAGTACGACGTACGCCGGCCGCTGACTGCGAGCGGCACCAACCTGCTCGGTCTCGTGAAGCACCTGACCGGCAACGAGCAGGTCTACCTCGGCACCGCGTTCGGACGGCCGACGCCGTTCACCCTGCCGTGGGTCGAGGACGGATCGATCTGGGACGGCGCCGACATGTGGGCGACGCCGCAGGAGTCGCGCGAGTATCTGGTCGGCCTCTACGAGCAGGCCTGCCGGCACGGCGACGAGACCATCGCGGCGCTCGACCTCGACTCGCCGGGGTCGGTGCCGCACTGGCCGGAGGAGCGTCGGGACACCACGCTCGGGGTGTTGCTGATCCGGATGGTCAGTGAGACCGCCCAGCACGCCGGTCACGCGGACATCTGCCGTGAGCTCATCGACGGACAGGGGCAGTCGGACCGCGACGAGATCGGGGATGACGGGTTCTGGTCGGCGTACGTGGCGCAGGTACAGGCTGCGGCCGACGCGTTCCGCTAGGCCGAGGGGGAGTCTGCGCCGACGCGCTTGCCGGCGAGCCGTTCGGCGACCGGCCAGCGGACGTCGGAGACCCAGCCGGCCTTCTCGAACATCCAGATGAGCCGGGCGGACATGTCGACCTGACCGCGCATCACGCCGTGGCGGGCACAGGTCGGGTCGGCGTGGTGCAGGTTGTGCCAGGACTCGCCGCCGGACGGGATCGCGAGCCACCACACGTTCGCGGACCTGTCGCGGGAGACGAACGGGCGGTCGCCGATCGTGTGGCAGATCGAGTTGATCGACCAGGTGACGTGGTGCAGCAACGAGACCCGGACCAGCGAGCCCCAGAAGAACGCGGTCGCCGCCCCCTGCCACGACATGGTCAGCAGGCCGCCGAGCACCGCCGGGAGGGCGAGCGATGCGATCACGAACACCCAGAAGTTGCGCGAGATCCAGACCAGGTCGCGGTCCTTGAGCAGGTCGGGCGCGTACTTGCGCTGGTTGGTCTGCTCCTCGTCGAAGAGCCACCCCATGTGCGAGTGCCACAGGCCCTTGGTCAGGGCGCCGAGCGAGGTGCCGTACTTCCACGGGCTGTGCGGGTCGCCGTCGCGGTCGGAGAACTTGTGGTGCTTGCGATGGTCGGCCACCCAGCGGACCAGCGGCCCCTGGATCGCCATCGAACCGGCGACGGCCAGCGCGATCTTGACGCCGCGGTTGGGCTTGAACGCCTTGTGCGTGAAGAGCCGGTGGAAGCCGACGGTGATGCCGAGCAGCGTGAAGTAGTACATCCCGACGGCGATGATCACGTCGGTCCAACCGAGCCAGCCGCCCCAGGCGACCGGTACCGCGGCGAGGACCGCCAGGAACGGGACCGCGATGAACAGCGCCAGCGCTATCTGTTCCTTGCGGGACTGGACGTCGCCGCCCTTGGTCGCGTGGGCGATCTCCTGGTCAAGCACAGGGGACGTCGTCATTCAGATTCCTTCAGCTACCCGGCGTCTACCTACGAAACCGTAACCTACGGAGCCGTACGAGAAAAAGCCGATCGGCGGACTCTGTCGACGCGACGTACGTCACGCGTCCAATCCGGGCCTGCACGGAACGCGGCGTCTCGTGAGCAGTCATGATGGGGCATGACCAAGTTCGCGCTCTTCCGCATCGACGGCGACGAGTTGATCCCGCAGGACATCGCCCGGAGCCTGTGGCGCGAGGACCAGATGCACGGGGTCGCCACCAGCGGCGCCCTCGCGCGCGAGCTCGAGAACGCCGTCGCCGCCGCCGGGCGGACCGATCTGCGTCCGGCCCGCTACACCGTGGATCTCTTCAAGGCGCCCAGCATGGGCCCGTGCCGGCTGGCTTCGACCGTCGTACGGGAGGGATCGCGGCTGATGCTGATCGACGGGACCCTGTCCCAGGAGGGCAGGGTCGTCGCGCGGGCGAGCGGACTGTTCCTCAAGAAGACGGAGAACCCGGACGGCACCGTGTGGGAGCCGGCCGATGCGCCGACCCCGCCACCGATCGAGATCGCGCCCGTCTCCGAGGAGCCCCGGGTGCCGATCTTCTTCAGCGACGGCGTCGGCTGGTCGCAGAACTTCGCCGAGCACCAGAACGGCGGCCGCAAGCAGACCTGGCAGACCGCGCTCGGGATCGTGGTGGGGGAGAAGCCCACGCCGTTCCAGGGACTGGCCGGCGCCGCCGACTCGACCAGCATGATCGTGAACTGGGGCACCGCCGGCGTGCAGTACATCAACACCGACATCACCCTGGCGATCTCGCGGGTGCCGGTGAGCCAGGAGATCGGGCTGTCGGCGACGAGCTGGTACTCCCACGACGGCATCGCCACCGGCACCGCGACCGTCTTCGACCGGCAGGGCCCGATCGGCACCAGCACGGTCACCTCGCTGTCCAACGCCCGACGAAGCGTCGACTTCACCCAGCACGACTTCACCGAGGACTCGATCAACGTCGGGTAGGTCTGACGTGCGGGGTTTCGACAGGCTCAACCAACGGAGCTTGAGCAGGCCGTCAAGGCCCGTGTCGAAACGCTGGCGCTGACTCCCGATAGCCTTGCTCGCACATTCCCCGGTTGGTCTGCCGGCCAGAAATGTGCGCCGCCCCGCAGGCGGGCGCTGTCGGCAGACCAAGTCCCGATAGCCTTGCTCGCACATTCCCCGGTTGGTCTGCCGGCAGGGCCCGCCTGACTTTGAATCAGGATTAGCGACGTAGGTTCGACTCCTACCCGGGGAGCGCAATCGAGATCGTCCGATTTCCACCGGTCTGTCGCCGCGCCGCGCCGCGCGGCCCTCCCGCTCACCGGCTCGACGTGTGAGCATCGGGGGGTGAGCAGGTACGGGACGGTCGTGCGCAACGGTTCGCTCACGCGGTCCCTGCTCTCCTTCGGGTTCGCGTTCACGGCGGAGTGGGCGTTCACGGTGGCCATCGGCCTCGTCGCCTACGCCGACGGCGGTGCGGTGGCGGTCGGTCTGGTCGGAATCCTCCGGCTCGTGCCGGCGGCGGTCTTGGCGCCGGTGATCGCGACGTACGCCGACCGGATGCCGCGCGAGCGAGTCCTGGTCGCCTCGAGCACGGTGCGAGGGGCGGCGACCCTGGCCATCGCCGCTGTCCTGGTCACCGACGGGCCGATCGCGATCGTCTACGTGCTGGCCATCGTGTCGACGATCGCGTTCACGCCGTTCCGGGCCAGCCACTCGGCGCTGATGCCGTCGCTGTGCCGCTCCCCGGACGAACTGACCGCGGTCAACGTGGTCCGGGGTGCCCTCGACTCGGCCAGCGTCATGATCGGGTCGCTGGTGGCCGCGGTCCTGGTGAGCGCCGTTGACGTCGCCGCCGTGTTCGTCTTCGCCGGCGCCTGCGGTCTGGTCTCGGCCGGTCTTCTCGTGCACCTGAGCTACGAGCGGATCCCGGTGCCGACCGGGCAACGAAGGCTCCTGGCCGAGGTGGCGGAGGGGGCCGCCGCCGTCTCCTCGAACCACGGTGTCGGCCTGGTCGTCGCACTCGTCGTGCTGCAGGCAGCTATCCGCGGCGCCTTCGCCGTCTTCATGATCGTCGTCGCCATCGACCTCCTCGACGGTGCCGAGTCGAGCGTCGGCGTGCTGCAGGGGGTCGTCGGCATCGGCGCCGTGGTCGGGAGCGCGTTGTGCACCCTGCTGGTCGGCAGCCGGTCGATGACACGATGGCTCGGACTCGCAGTCGTCGGGTGGGGAATGCCGCTCGCAGTCGTCGGCCTGCTTCCGTACTATCCCGTCGCGCTGCTCGCGACCGCGGTCATCGGCATCAGCAACGCCGTGGTCGACGTCACCGCGTTCACCCTGATCGCGCGGATGACCCCGGACGCGGTGCTGGCACGTGTCTTCGGCCTGCTCGAGAGCATCGGGGCGTTGGCGGTCGGCATCGGGTCCCTGGTTGCACCCCTCCTGATCGGTCTGCTGGGTACGCGCGGCGCGCTCGTCGCGGTCGGTGCGGTCGCCCCCATCGTGTGCCTGCTGTCGTGGTCGAGGATGACAGCGATCGACCGGTCCGTCGCCGTACGGACCGACGACATCGACTTGCTCCGGCAGGTGCCGATGCTGCACCCCCTTCCCGTGCCCGTCCTCGAGCACCTGGCTCGCGGACTCGGGCGAACCGCGGTGGGCGCGAACGAGACGGTCTTCGAGGCCGGGACCACCGGCGACGCGTTCTTCGTCGTCGCTGCCGGCACGGTGCGCGTGATCGACCAGGACCGGGTCGTGCGCACGATGGGCGAAGGCGAGGGCTTCGGCGAGGTCGCACTGCTCGGCAACACCACGAGGACGATGACCGTGCGAGCTGTCGGACCCGTCGAGCTCTGCGTGATCAACAGTGGCGCCTTCCTTTCAGCGGTGACGAGCATCAGCGGAGCTCGTGCGGCTGCGGAGGAGACGACCTGGGCCTACCTCGCCCACGCGCCCGGCTCCGACATCACCCAGACCGATCCGCCGCCGGGGTGATCGGCTGGGCGCAAAGCACGACGGCCCGCGCCGAGGAACAGCGTTTCCTGGACGATGTTGCGGGCGTGGCAGCGGCCCAGTGAGCGCAGTCTCAGTCCCGACGCTCGAGGACGAGGGTGAGGTCGCGGCGCGAGCTGACACCGAGCTTGGCGTAGGCGCCGCGCAGGTGCCACTCGACAGTGCGACGAGCGATGGCGAGGATCTCGCCGATCTCGCGATTCGTCCGTCCCGCCGCGGCGAGTTCGACGACGCGCCGCTCCGTACCGGTGAGTGAGTCGACGCCGCTGCGCGCGGTCCGGCGCGGACGCGCGCCGGTGGCGTGCAGCGCATTCAGCGCTCGATTGGCGATCGGCGGCGCACCGCACTCCTCGGCGAGTTCACGCGCCTCGGCGAGCGCAGCGCGCGCGGCCGGCACATCGCCGGTGTCATGCAACTCGACGCCCAGGTCGAGGAGGGCACGGGCGTGCTCGAGCCGGTGCTCGGAGGCGGCGAGGGTCTCGGCCGACCGGTGCAGCAGCGCAGCACGATCGGGCCGGCCGGTGATGCGGGCCTGGAGCCGGAGCGCCCGGCCGATGCGGATGCTCGCGTGGGTGCGTTCGGCGAAGCCGAGCTCCTCCTCGATGAGGAGTCGCGCCCGGTCGAGTTCCCCCTCGGCGATCGCAGCAGCAGCCGCGATCCCGCGCCACACGATCTGCGGGCTGTCGCGGTGTCCGAGGGCGTGGAGCCTGTCGGCGACGGAGTCGGCGAGCCGGGCGGCCTCGGCCGGTTGCTCGGCACGCAGTCTCAGGCGCGCCCACGCCAGGTCGGCGGCGATGCCGTAGAGCTGGTGCTCGTCGAGCTGTCCTTCGGTCCGTGCCAGAGCTTCTTCCGCACGCCGGCGGTCGTCGAGGTCGAGGTAGGTGTGCGCCAGCGTCGCCGAGGAGAACCCGAACCAGCTCAGGAACGGGCCCCAGCGCGGTTCGAGTGCCGCGGTGGCGGCCTCGAGCGTTCCGGTCAGGTCGCCGGCGGCGTACCTGATCTCTCCGAGCCAGTAGTGCAGCAGGCCGTGCCGGAAGAGATTGGCCGGGTCCACCGTGGCCATACCCTGGCGAACGATGGCTGTGCCACGTTCGAGGCCGCCGGAGAGCCAGAGCGAGCCGATCACGAAGTCCGGCCGCATCCCGAACGGCGGCGCCTCGACCCGCCACAGGTCCTCCCGCATCGCCCGGTCGACCAGGGGACCGACAAGGCGGTGGTCGCCGAGCACGAAGGGCAGCACAGTCGCCAGGGTGGCCGCGAGGGGAGCCGAATCCGGGACCCATCCGGTGTTAGCCCGGTCGAGCAGGTCGACCAGTCGCGGGCGGGCATAGATCGGCGCCAAGTCATGCATCGAGGCGACCGCGAGCAGCTCCGCGAGGAGCTGGTCGTGCAACTCGGTCCCCGGATCCGATTCCGCGAGTGCGGTCTCGCTCGCGACCACGGCCTCGGGGAGACGGCCGGTCAGCCACATCAGCCGGGTCCGCTCCCGGAGCAGCATCACCCGGGTCTCCGGGGGGCAGGCGGTGGCCAGCGCGAGTTCAAGAGTCTGCGCGGCCGTCGGCAGGCCCGCGCGACTCTCGGCGAAGGCGAGCTCGGCCAGCAGCCCGTCGCGGCAGCCCTCACCGGGCGGCTCCTCCAAAGCGCGCCGGAGTTGGCCGGCGGCAGTGGCGCAATCGCCTTCGGCCACGGCCAGTGCGGCAGCGGCCCGGAGCTGCTCCACGATCCAGGGCTCGTTGCTGGGGGAGGTCTGCAGCAGGTGCCGGGCGACGTGCGATGCGGTCGCGTGCTCACCGGTGAGAAGTTCGGCGGTCCGGCGGTGAAGCCGGTCGAGGGCGAACGGCTTGATCGTCCGTCCGACCGCGTCCCCGACGAGCGGCTGCGCGAAACCGACGGTGCCGCCAGGGCGGAGCACACCGACGCGGGTCAGCGAATCGGCCGCGTCCTCCGCAGTACGCCGGTCGAGGCCGCTCAGAGCGGCCGCGCGGGAGAGCGTCGCGTGCTCGCCGAGCACGTGTACCGCGTGAGCCAGGACGACTGCGTCCGGCCCTGATCGGGTGAGCCGGGCGGAGACGGCTGCGCGGACCCGGTCCGGGACCATGCTGCGGATGCGCTCGGCGTCGAACTCCTCGCCGGCATCCGAGTTGTCGGCGAGCTCGTCCAGGAGCGCGTTGAGCAGGAAGGGGTTGCCGCCGGTCCGTGCCAGCAGCGGGTCGAGCAGGTCGGGTTCCCAGCCCGGAAGACGTGCCTCGATCAACGCGGCGGCCTCGGCGGCGGGCAGCTGACCGGTCTGGACCAGGATCGCGTCCGGGAGCGCTTGGAGCTCGTCGAGGAGGGGGGCGGTGCGCTCGTCGACCGAGTCCGGTCCAGCGGCGACGACGATCGCGAGCGGACGGTCGCGCAACCGGCGGACGGCGTACAGGAGCACCCGCAGTGACGCCTCGTCGGCCCAGCCTGCGTCGTCGACCAGCAGGCAGGTGCCGCGCGAGTCCTCCCCTGCGCCGATCGCCTCGACCAGACGGGTCGCGGCGACCGCGATGTCCTCGGGGTCGGTGCGTCCGGTCGCCGTGACCTTCGCGCCGAACTCCTCGCCCAGAGCGCCGACGACGGCGTACGGGACCTGGCTGTCCGGGACGGCTGCTCTGATCTCGGCGGTGCGCAGTCCACTGCGGGCCGCCAGCGCAGCCAGCCTGCAGAGGACGTGGCTGCGTCCAGTGCCCGGTTCACCGGTGACGATCACGACGCTCGCGGAGCCTGCGGCAACGGCTTCGAACCGCTCCCGGACGGCACCGAGTCCGTGATCGCCGCCCCCGCGAGCGGTCATGCGAGGCACCCTAGTGGACCGCGCGGCAACGGGGCTACGAATACGAATCCCCCGTATCCCGTCTCGAAAAGCCCCGTAGTCAGGTCGTCAAAGACCGGTGAGCGACGGGCTTCCACTGCGAGCCGGAACGGCCCCACATTGCAGGGGCTGGCAGTTGCACCCCTCCCGTTCCTCCCGCCGCTCCCGCCAGCTGGCCCGGCTGCACCCCTTGGAGTCCCGATGCGTCCCTCCAGCTCCCAGACCCGCCGCACGATCATTCCCGTCATGGCAGTTCTCGCCCTCGTCGCCGGGCTGTTCGCCGCCCTGGCGGCCGCGCCGCCGAACGCTCGCGCCGACGGCCGGTACGGCCTGCTCGGTACGTCGCTCGCCTACGACCACGGTCCCGTCGGCGCCAGCACGATCCTCGACGGGCTCGAGAACAACACCCCCAACACGTCCCAGCAGAACTGGATGGCGTGGGTCAGGAACGACACCAAGCTCAACATGATGTCGATCCCCGGCACCCACGACAGCTTCGCCTACCACGGCGGCCCGAGCCCGCGGACCCAGGGGATCTGCGGGTCGGCGCAGCCGGACACGAGCGAGCCGTGCGACATCAAGGCCCAGCTCAACGCCGGCATCCGCTACTTCGACGTCCGAGCCGAATGTCGACGCGAGGACGGCGAGGACCGGCTGAAGATCTATCACGGCCCGATCTCCCAGAAGGCCTACGTGCGCGAGGACTTCCTGGAACCGGTCCAGGAGTGGCTCGCTGAGCACCCGACGGAGACCGTGATCGTCCGGCTCTCCCGTGACGGGCTCACCCCGAACCGGTGGGAGTTCCTCGACCCGGACGAGGAGTTCGAGAAGGAGCCGGTTGTCGCGGACACCTGCGAGGACACCCCCGACGGCAAGCGCAGCATCACCCACCATGTGGACCAGTACTTCAACGACCCTGAGTTCGCGGACCTCTTCTACCGCGGCACCACGGACGAGCCGATCCCGTCCGCGAACGCGCCGACGCACATCCCGACGCTCGGCGAGGTACGCCAGCACCTGGTCGTCTTCGACTCGTTCCGTTCCTCGGACGACAACTTCCACGGGTGGGACTGGAAGAACGACCACGTGGACACCTGCTGCGACTCCGAGGCGAACGCGAGCACCTTCCAGGAACTCGCCGCGCACTGGGACTCGGCCAAGGAGCACCTCGAGGACTCGGACGACGCGCTGGCTTCAGCGCCCACCAAGTACTGGTACACCAGCCTGGACGGCTCGAAGTTCCTGACGCCGGCCGAGATCGCCTTCGGTGACGGCGCCACCGCCAAGGGGATGAACTACAACGCGTTGCGCTTCCTGTTCAAGGGGAACGTCGAACGCACCGGCATCCTGCAGATGGACTTCCCGGGCGCCGGTCTGATCAACGCGATCATCGGGCTGAACCTGCGTGACGCCAACACCACGGTCGGGCACTTCCGGGGCAGCTTCGGCGAGATGGCCGACAAGCTGGTCCGGGGTGCGAGCCCGGACAGCGGCGGCGGGGACGCCCAGGACGTGGTCTGTTACATGGTGACCTGCTCGAGCCGTACCGGCTACTTCGGTCACGCCGCGCCTAACGTCAACGTGCACGCGGTGGGCTTCGCCGGCAGCGTGGCGGTCGGCTTCGTGCCGACGCTCGGCTGGGCCAAGAACGACACCGGGGACGGCATCGGGTCCTACATCTTCCAGACCGGCCCTGCGGACCCCCGGATGCCCCAGAGCCTGATCAGGTCGACCGTCGACGACATCCTCAGCGACATCACCAGCGGCGACAAGCTCGACCGGGTGAGCCGCCTGCTCAACGAACTGCAGCGCCGCTACCCGTGGATCCAGTGGTTCGTGGCCGCGCGCAACGGGGAGCGCGTCAACGAGGACTTCTACGCCGACGACGGCTACCTCAAGGGCGAATGGCACAACGTCTCCTACTGGGTCGGCGGGTACGCCTGGCCTCCGGGCGTGATCACCGACTTCGACCTGAACGCCGGCATCGAGGTCGGCGTCCAGAACCCCGAGGCGCGGGCGCAACGCGGCACTACTGCGTCCTTCTTCGCGGTCCTCGAGTACGACCCGGCTTCCGGATCCGCCGGTCGCCCCGACGGCACGGTCGACTTCACCAAGGACGGTCAGCCCCTCTGCACCGACGTCCCTGTCAAGCCGTACAACCGCTACGACCGCCTGTACGCCGAGTGCACCCTGGACGTCCCAGCCGATGAGCCGGACACGTCCTTCGAGCTCGCCGTGACGGGCGATTTCGGGGATTGGAAGAACGCCGAGGGGAACAGCCCGAGCGCAACCCGGACCGTGTACTACCAGGATCCGTACGTCTACGACAACGGAAGTTCGACGACGCTGACGGCCACGAAACGTGCCTTCGGCTACAAGGAGGGCGCCATTGTCGCGGTCTTCCGTGATGAGGACGGGGAACAGCAGACCGGGTCGGGCACCTACACCGTGTTCGTGGACGGTGCGCCGATGGAGGGGTGCACGGACGTCGCCGTGATCCGCTCCAGCTGCGACTTCTACTGGCCCTCGCCAGGGACGCACGAGATCTACGCCGCTTTCAGTGGCAACCTGAGCGGAAGTCTGGCGCCGAGCACCAGCGAGGTCCAGACGGTCAGCGTCGCGCCGATCCTCCCGAAGATCGACGTGACGGCGAGCGCCTCCACGGTCGTCGACGGCCAGAGCGTGACGTTCACGGCGGAGATCTCTCCCAAGCCGGACGGTTTCTCACAACTGCCCAACGACCCGAACCTGAGGCCGGTCGGCGGGACGGTGAACTTCAGCAACAACACCGGTGACGGCGAGTGCGAGAGCGTGCCGGTCCTGAACGGCGTCGCCACCTGCACGATCCAGGCGGACATCCAGGGCCAGAGCCTGAGCGCGGTCACAGGGGAGGTCAACCCGATCGTCATGCACGTCCGCTACGGCGGCGACGGCGCCTTCGCGCCCTGGCTGGAGATCGGCCCGGAGGTGACGGTGGAGCGGGCACCATCCCAGACGACGCTCACCGGGACTTTCGTCACCGTCTCAGGGACGCCGATGCTCAGGCTGGCGGCCAGGACGTTCGCGGCAGCACCCGCTTCCGGGGTGTACCCGACGACCACGAACGCCGAACGGACCAGTTTCGCGATCGACGGTCAGTCGTACGCGCCGTGCGCCTCGGTCTTCGCAGGACAGGACGGAACTGCATCGTGCGATGTGCCGCGGAGTCTCCTGGACGGGGGCGTGCACACGGTGTCTGCATCCCGGACTGACTCGGCGCGATACCTGGGCTCGACCGCGTCCCGTCAGGTGCGGCCGAGCGCGACGACGATCACCTTCGATCCGGCGAACCCGGTCTACGGGACGACGTTCGCAGGGATCGCCAAGGTCTCGGCCGGCAACGGAGTGCCGCCGACGGGCACAGTCCGCTTCACCGGCAACGGCCTGGACACCGTGGTGACCTTGTACCCGGACGGGCACGGTGACTCGGTCGCCAAGATCTTCCTGGCCCAGCCGGTGGACACCCGGACCCTGACCGCGGCGTACTCGGGCTCGGCCGACGATCTGGTGCTGCCGTCGACCGGCTCGGCGAACTACACGGTCGGCAAGAAGCCCCTGACGGTGACGGCGTCCAGCGCCGTGATCACCTACGGCGATGCGATCCCGGCGATCGCTCCGTCCTACGCCGGCTTCATCACCGGCCAAGGTCCGGGGAACCTGTCGACCCAGCCGACCTGCTCGACAACGGCGACTCAGCTCTCCGGGGCCGGCAGTTACCCGACCACCTGCAGCGGCGGGGTCAGCGGCAACTACGCGTTCAGCTACGTGGCCGGCACGCTGACGAAGAAGAAGGCGCCCCTGACCATCAAGGTCAACGGCACCGTCTCGTACGGCGGCGGGTCGAAGGCCCTGACCATCGTCCCGGAGGGGCTCGTCAACTTCGACACCACCAGCAGCCTGGCGGGGACGATCAGCTGCACCGGCTCGGTCCCCTCGACCGCGCCTGCCGGGACCACGGTGTCCTTGGGCACCTGCTCCGGCCTGACGTCGAGCAACTACGACATCACCTTCGAGCCCGGCACGCTGAAGGTCGTCAAGAAGTTCCTGACCGTCGTGCCCGACGACGTCACCCGCGATTACGGGCAGCCGAACGCCTTCACCTGGCGGTACCTCGGCTTCGTGAACGGGGACGGCCCGTCGGTGGTCTCGGGGCAGCCGACCTTCCTCACCTCGGCCACCCAGACCAGCCCGCCGGGCAACTACACGGTCTTCGCCGAGGCGGGGAACCTCTCCGCCGCGAACTACGACTTCTCGTACAGCTCCGGGAGGTTGACGATCGTGCCGGCCGCGGTCACCGCGACGGTGTCGGGTTCCCAGACCTACGGGTCGTCCTCGCCGGCGTTCGTCGCCTCCGGCCCGGTGCCGGCCGGGGTGACCAGGACCGGGACCCCGACGTGCACGAAGGTGACCACCGGCTCGACCATCAACGGCGCCCTCGGCGCCGGTGCGTACACGATCGATCCGTCGACGTGCTCCGGTCTGACGATCGGAGGGCCGGAGGCGAGCAACTACCGCCTCGTCTACGCGGGCGGTCCGTTCGCAGTGGCCAAGGCGCCGGTCACGGTGACGACAGCCTCGACGTCCAGCCTGCTCAGCATCCTGACCCTCCGGATCACCTACGCCTCCAAGGTGGTGAACCCGGTGAGCGGACTGCCGGTGCCCGGAGTGACGGTGACGACGCGGATCAACGGTGGCTCGGCGAGCACGGGATGCTCCGCGGTGACCAATGCCCAGGGGGTCGCGACGTGCACGGCAGGTCCGGTCAACGTCGCGGTCGGGGTGCAGTTCACCGCCACCGCGGCGGAAGGTCCGAACACGAAGGCCGGTACGGGAGCTGGTCGCGTGGGTCTGCTGTGACACGACGGCGCCCGGCCGGCAACAGCCGGCCGGGCGCCGGCAGCAGCGCCGAGGGCCCCGGACAAGGTCGTACGAATCGCTCACCAACGCACTGAGTGCTCAGGAAAGCTGGCGGTGAGCCCCGGCGCGCCCGGCATAATCCGCTGCGTCGGCACCCTCACGAGCCAGGAGCGACGTGCATGAAGACCTACGACAGCACCCTCGAGGTCGACGCCCCCGCCGAGCAGGTCTGGGCGGTCCTGACCGACTTCGCGACGTACCCGGAGTGGAACACCGCCCTGCCCACGATCTCCGGTGATCTCAGCGTCGGCAGCACGCTGTCCATGGAGCTCGATCTGGGTGGCAAGCGGATGGCGGTCACCGCCGACGTCCAGGAGTTCGAGCCGGGTCGCCGCTTCAGCTGGAAGGGCAACCTCGGAGCGGACGCGCTCTTCACCGGCAGGCGCGAGTTCACGGTGACGGCCACCGGCCCGGGCACCAGCACGTTCCGGCACGTCGAGTCACTGAGCGGCCTGATCGTCCCGGTGTTCCTGCTGGCGAAGGGCAAGGCGGTCGCCGGTCACCATCACGGGTTCAACGCCGCGGTCAAACAGCGGGCCGAGGGCCTCGCCGCACGGACCTGAGACCCCTAGGCTGCTGGGTGTCCCGACTGGACCGGATGCCGTCTGGAGGTAGCGGTTGAGCACCTGTGGCGCATGTGGGACGGCTGGTCAGGCCGATACCGCGAAGTTCTGCCTGGAATGCGGCAGTGCGCTGGCGGCGGATCCGACCTGTACGTCGTGCGGGCTCGTCCTTCCGCCGACCGGGAAGTTCTGCCCGGACTGCGGTACTCCCCGCAGTGGAGCCGCGAGTGTCGCGGCCGCCGAGACCCCGGTCGTGGACGCTCCGCGCGGTGCGGCCCGCAAGATCACCAGTGTCCTGTTCGGCGACCTGGTCGGGTTCACCACCTTGTCGGAGAGCCGGGACGCCGAAGAGGTCCGCGAGCTGCTGACGGCGTACTTCGAGGAGTGCCGGGCGATCGTCGGCCGCTACGGCGGTCTGCTGGAGAAATTCATCGGCGACGCGGTGATGGCGGTCTGGGGCATCCCGGTCACCCGGGAGGACGACGCCGAACGCGCCGTCCGCGCCGGCCTCGAGCTCGTCGAGGCGGTACAGGCGCTGGGGGACCGGATCAACATGCCCGGCCTCGACATGCGCGTCGGCATCACCACCGCTGAGGTCGCGGTCACCATCGGCGCGACGAACCAGGGCATGGTCGCCGGAGACCCGGTGAACACGGCGGCCCGGATCCAGTCGACGGCATCACCTGGCGAGGTCTGGGTCGATGAGACCACTCGCAACTTCGGCTCCGGCGCGATCGCGTTCGAGGACGCCGGGTCACACGAGATGAAGGGCAAGGCCGAGGCGGTGCCGCTGTGGCGGGTGCGCGCAGTGATGGCCGGCGTCGGCGGGGACCGGCGGGACGACGGCCTGGAGGCCGCGTTGGTCGGGCACGAGGCCGAGCTGCGGATGGTCAAGGAGTTCTTCCATCGCACGCAGGAGACGTCCCGCCCGGGTCTGCTGGTGGTCGACGGCGAGGCCGGCGTCGGGAAGTCGCGCCTCGGCTGGGAGTTCTACAAGTACATCGACGGTTTCCAGGCCAACGTGCTCTGGCATCGCGGTCGCTGCCTCTCCTACGGCGAGGGCGTCGCGTTCTATGCGCTCGCCGAGGCGGTGCGCGGCAGGATCGCCGCGATCGCCGGCTCGGACGCGGACGCTGCCCCGGACAGCCGGCAGACGCTCCGTCGCGTGCTCGCCGATCTGGTGCCGGAGCAGGTCGAACGGGACTGGTTGGAGCCGCGGCTGGGAGCCTTGCTCGGCCTGGACTCCGGCGGCTCGTTCCCGCGCGAGGATCTGTTCGTCGCCTGGACGGCGTTCTTCAGGTACGTCGGGCTCTGGCAGTCGGAGGCGCCGCAGCCCGTCGTGCTGGTGATCGACGACGCGCAGTACGCCGACGAAGGACTGCTCGCGTTCCTCGAGCACCTCCTGGCCGCGGCGGACTACCCGATCTTCGTGCTGGTGCTGGCACGTCCTGAGCTGCTCAGCGACCACCCGGATCTGATCGGCAACCGGCGGATCACGGTGGTGCACCTCGAACCGCTGACCGCTGCCGAGATGAGCACGCTGCTGGACCGCCTGGTGGCCGGCGTACCGCCGGAGCTCCGCGACGAGCTGGTCGCCCGTGCTGAGGGTGTGCCGCTCTATGCGATCGAGACGGTGCGGTCGCTCGTCGACCAGAACCTCGTCGAATCGCGCGAGGGACAGTACGTCCTCGTCGATCCCGACGCCGTCGACCTCGCCGCGCTATCGGCGCCTGCGAGCCTCCAGGCGCTGATCTCCGCCCGCCTCGACACGCTTCCGGCGGAGGCACGTCAGGTGGTGGACCGGGCCAGCGTCCTCGGTCTGGTCTTCACCGAGGAGGGGATCCGGGCGCTGTGTGCCGACATCCCCGACCTGGACGAGGCGCTGGCGAGCCTGATCCGTCGGCAGGTCATCGGCCGGGAGACCGACCGGCTCAGTGCCGAGTTCGGTGACTACCGGTTCGTGCAGGGCGCGGTCCGGCAGGTCGCTTACGGGATGCTCTCGCGTCGGGACCGCAAGGCGACCCACCTGCGGGTGGCGCGAGCATTCGAGGCTGAGATGGAGGCGAGGTCGGACGGCGTCGAACTCTCTCCGATCATCGCCCAGCACTATCTCGACGCCATCGACGCGGTTCCCGCGGACGCCGATGTGCCCGATCTGACCAGGGCCGTCTCCGATCATCTGGAACGGGCCGCGGACCGCGCCGCTGCTCTGGGAGCTCCGCGGGAGGCGGCTGCGCACCTGACGATGGCTCTGTCCCGTTGCGAGGCCGACCGGCGGTTGGCCATCCAGAGCAAGCTTGCGCGACAACTGAGAATCGCCGGGGACTACGACCGTGCGATCGAGCACGCGACGGAGGCGATCAAGGGGTTCGACGCGATCGGCGACGTGCTCGGTCCGGTCGGCCCGGTGGAGGACCTTGCCCGTGCCCTGCTGTACAGCGACGGCGATTACGACCGTGCCGGGCGGGAGTTGACCGAGCATCTCGCCCAGATCCCCGAAGAGCCGGAGACGCTGTCGGCCCGGTTGACCCTGACGCTCGGCCTGGCCACCTTCAATCTCCACCGGGGTGACAACGACGAGTACGAGCGCGTCACCCACGAGGCGATGATCCTCGCCGAGAATCTCGGTGAGCCCCGCCAGCTGGCCGAGGCGATGAGCAGTTTCGCGAGCAGCAGGCAGGCGAGCATGCCGGTCCTCAGTGCCACCTTGTTCCAGCGTGTGATCGAGCTGACCAGTGAGAGCCGGATCCTGCGTGCGCGGGCGATCGCACTGGTCAATCTCGCCGACGCCTTCACCTACTCCGACGTCCCGCGGGCTGTCACCACGGCCCGCGACGGAGTGGCGGCAGCCCGGGAGCTCGGCGAGGCGTACGCGACCGCCTACGCCACCTGGAACCTGTCGATGGCACTGACGATGGCCGGCGAGTGGGACGAGGCGGTGAGCCTGGCCGAGGGCGACGACATCCGCTTGTTCCTGACGGACTCATCGGAGTTCGTGGCCGGTGCGATCGCCATTGCGCGAGGCGAACACTGGATCTCGTCGTCGGCCGCGGCGGTCGACACGGACCTCGACAACCAGAACGCCGTACGTCGTGCCGCGCAAGTTCTGAGCCGGGTGCTCGACGCACAGGCCGCAGGATCGGCCGGGGAGGCGGCGAGTGCTTTGGCCACCTGGTGCGAGGTGGTCGCCGACATGGACCCGGCGGACCTCTGGTCGATGTGGCTGGTCGCGTCCGAGGTCGGTCGCGCGCTCGGGAGCGCCCCCGAGATCGCGGCCTTGCTGTCGATCGTCGACGCTCGCCAGGCGTTGTGGCCCCCGGGGATCGTCGCCCAGCGGTGCCGACTGCAGGCCGTCGCCGGGCAGGACGGATCGCTGTCGCCCGAGGAGATCGAGGCGAGGTTCCGCGAGGCGCTCGAGATCACCCGGTCCTGGGGTTCGCCCCTGTACCAGGCGCACATCGG
>JAKFBZ010000038.1:0-13276 GCA_036676945.1 Marmoricola sp. | reverse complement strand
GCCCGGCAGACACCGGTACCGACGCTCGGGAAGATGCTGAGCACCGTGCGGCCGGGGAGATCGTTCGAGCTGATCTCCGCCAAGGTCTCGTCGACCAGGGTGAAGGCGGGCGCCTGGTCACCGACTGCCGGCAGTTCGCCCACGGTATGCGCGGGCGAGTCCCCGAGCGCGGTGATGGCCATGCGCCCTTTTCTACACGGTGCTCCCCGACGGGGTCAGCGCAGGGTGCGGGGGCCGAACACAGGGGCGACCTTCTTGAACGCCGCTTCGCGTGCCGCCTTGGTGTTCGCCGTGGCCAGCAGCACCAGCTGCTCGGCGCGCTCGCGGGCGAACGTCGCTCGCGGCGAGGAGGTCCAGGTCTTGTTGAACAGGCGCTTCGCCGCTGCGACCGAGTCCGGCGAACGCTCCGCGATCCGGTGGCCGAGGTCGAGCGCGGCGACCACCGGGTCGGCGGCGAGCTCGGTGACCAGGCCGAGGTCGGCGGCCTCCTTGCCGCTGAGCAGCTCAGCGGTCATGGTCAGCTTCTTGGCGGTGTCGATGCCGACGAGCTCGGCGAGCGAGCGGACGCCGGTCATGTCCGGGATCAGGCCCCAGCGGGCTTCGAGCACCGACCACTCCGAGTCCGGGGTGGCGATCCGGAAGTCCGCGGCCAGCGCGAGCTGCAGTCCACCGCCGTAGCAGTGGCCGTCGACGGCGGCGATCACCGGCACCGGCAGCCGGCGCCAGGCCCAGCAGGCCTCCTGGAACGCATTGGTCCCGCGCCACGGGAGCGGGACGAACGCCTTGACGATGCCGGCCGGGCTCTTCAGGGCGGACGCGAAGTCGAGTCCGGCGCAGAACGAGCCGCCCTCGCCGCTGATCACCACGGCACGCAGGGTGCGGTCCTTGCGCAGTTCGTGCGCGGTCGCGATCAGCTCGTCGAGCGTCTGCAGGGTGAGCGCGTTCAGCTTGTCCGGACGGGTCAGCCGGACATGGGCGATGCCGTCGGTGATCTCGTGGGCGACGTACTGGCGGGTCATGCGGGTTATGTTACCTGCGAGTAACGAGTCACAGCGGGCGATGTGACTCACGTCGCGGTCCCGGCCGGGTCGAGGCTGCCGGGATCAGGCGTCGCGCGGGACCCGGACCCAGTTCTGCAGGCCGGTGTTCAGCTCGGCGAACAACTGCCGGTTGAGGTTGAAGGCGACCTTGACCTCCGAGACCACGCGGGCCTTGTCGTCGGGGCCCAGGTCGAGGGTGTCGAGCCGGGCGCGGTACGCGTCCTTGTACGGCTTCGGCTTCGGGACCTCGGTGAAGCTGTAGAAGCCCACGCCGCGGTCGCCGAGCGCGAACTCCCGCGTCAGCACAGCCTTGAAGGCCTGCCCGCCGGAGAGGTCGCCGAGGTAGCGGGTGTAGTGGTGGGCGACGTAGAGCCCGCCCCAGGCAGCGCTCCCCTCGAGCCGGTCGGCGTACGCGTCGGCGGCCTTGCTCGAGATCAACGGGTGCGTTCCTCCGGACCAGAAGTCGATGTCGTCGTCGAGGGCGGCAAGGCGCTCGAGGGCGGGGTCGTGGACCGCGCCCGCGATCGGGTCGTCGCGCAGGGCGCGGCCGACGGACTCGAGGGCGGAGTAGATGATCCGCAGCCGGCCGAGGAACTGCACGTAGCCGCGCTCGTCGATCCGGCCGGCCAGCAGACGCTCCACGAAAGTCGAGCCCTCGGCCGCCTTGTGCTCGGCCATGGACCCGGCGCGCATGGCCGCCGACAACGGACCCGGGATCGGCGCGGCCAGAGTGGGGGAGTCGAGCAAGGTCATCCGAGGCTCCTACAACAATAAGTAAGGACAGGCTTACCTTAACAAACTCGACGTATCACGCACGGCGGTGCCCGCTCCTGGTGTTCGAAGAGTCGAACTCCCGAGAGGAACCCGTCATGGTGAACCGCTTCATGACCAGCGGAGGGCCTGCGCCGCGCGGCGACGTGCGCTCCGAGATGCGTCTACTGGGCTCCGTCCCGAGCTTCGGCCACGCGCCGGCCGCCCTGCTCGCGGCGATGGTCGATGCCGGCCACGTGGTCCGCGTCCGGCCGGGCTGGGCGCTGCTGGCCGAGCAGACCGCCCCCGAGAAGGCCTACGTGCTGCTCGGCGGCGAGGTCGGAGTGCGCCGCCGCGGCGCCGACCTGGGCACCTGCCGCCCCGGCGAGATCCTCGGCGAGCTCGGCATCGTGCACCACCGCCTCCGCTCGGCCACCGTGGTGACCCGCACCGAGGCCACCGTGCTGCACCTGGACCGCGAGGCCTTCGAGCGGATCCGTGCCGAGCACCGCTACTTCCGTGAGCTGGTCGGCGAGGCGATCACCCGCAAGGTCGCCTAGCGATCGTCGCCCGAGCGGAGCTCAGAAAGCGGGTCGTTCGTATGCGGGGGTTGCGAACGGCCCGCCCACATGGGCGGCGTCGTTGCGGTCCGCGATCGAGATCGGACCCGCTTCGATCTCGGCCGCCCAGGCCTCCGCGTCGTCGCTCGGGTTGTAGCCCAGCGCGCGGCCGGGCTCGAGGTCCCACCAGGCCCGGGTGTTCGCCGAGATCCCGTAGAGGACGGCGAAACCGGGTGCGGGGGCGCTGAGCGCCGCGGCGACCATCCGGACGGCGTCGTCGTGGGAGAGCCAGGTCGACAGATTGCGCCGACTCTCCGGCCGGGGCAGGAACGAGCCGATCCGGCAGCTGACCGCGTCGATCCCGTAACGGTCGGCGTACAGCCGCAGGACTGCTTCGGCCGCCACCTTGCCGACGCCGTAGAAGGTGTCCGGCCGGGGCGCGGCGTGCTCGCTGAGCACGATCTGCTCGCCCCGGCGGCCCTTCGCCGGGGTGCGGCCGACGGCGTGGTTGCTGCTGGCGTAGACGATCCGGCCGACGTCGTGGCCGACCATCGCGTCCAGCAAGGCGGCGGTGCTCAGCACGTGCGAGGTCAGCGCGTCCGGGAGGGACGACTCGTCCGGGATGCCGGCCAGGTGCACGATGCCCTCGGGTCGCACCGAACCGACGAGCTCGTCGACCGCGGCCGGGTCGGTGCAGTCGAGGGTGTGGTCGGCGCCGGCGGCGATGTCGACGCCGACGACCTGGTGGCCGAGGTCGACGAGACCCGGGCAGACGACCTGCCCGATCGATCCGAGTGAGCCTGTGACGAGGACCCGCATGCGTGTTCCTTCCGAGCCGGTCAGATGCGCGGGACGATGGCGCCGAGGAGTTCGCCCATCCTCGAGGCGGCCGCCTTCCCGGCCTCGAGCACCTCTTCGTGGTTCAGCGGTTCACCGGTGATGCCGGCCGCCAGGTTGGTGACCAGCGAGATGCCGAGCACCTCCATGCCGGACTCGCGGGCGGCGATGGCCTCGAGCGTCGTACTCATCCCGACCAGGTCGCCGCCGATGGCGCGCACCATCCCGATCTCCGCCGGAGTCTCGTAGTGCGGCCCGGGGAGCTGGACGTAGACGCCTTCGTCGAGACCCGGGTCGATCTCGGTGCACAGCGCACGGAGCCGACGGCTGTACAGATCGGTGAGGTCGATGAAGTTCGCGCCCTCGATCGGGGAGGTCGCGGTCAGGTTGATGTGGTCGCTGATCAGCACGGGGGTGCCCGGCGTCCAGGTCTCCTTGAGGCCGCCGCAGCCGTTGGTGAGGACGATCGTGGCGCACCCGGCGGCTGCCGCGGTCCGGACGCCGTGCACGACGGCCCGGACGCCGAGCCCTTCGTAGAAGTGGGTGCGGCCCATGAAGACCAGCAGGTTGCGGTCCCCGGACCGGACCGAGCGGATCTTGCCCGCGTGGCCGGCGACCGCGGGCGGGGCGAAGCCGGGGAGGTCGGTGGTGCTGAGCTCGGCGGTGGCCTCGCCGAGCGCGTCGACGGCGGGCAGCCAGCCGGAGCCCATCACCAGGGCGATGTCGTGCCGGGCGACCCCGGTCTTCTCAGCGAGGACGCGGGCGGCTTCGGCAGCCGCGGCAGCAGGGGTGCTCACAGTTCAGGAGCCTAACCTCTGGCACACTGCGGCGGTGATCACGACCGAGCCGGTGTCGTCGGCGCAGCACCGTCGCCGGCCCGCGGGCGGTGGCTCGCGGGGCCTGTGGCGGATCGTGTCCGGTCTCGTCGCGATCGGTCTGGTGGGCGCCACGGTCGTCGTGCTGTTGCACCGCAGCGGCGTGCCGGTGCGCGCCGCAGTCGTGTTCCTCGGCGTGGAGCTGGTCGCCCGGGTGGTGCCCGGCGCGCTGCTGTGGCGGTGGCTGCGGCCGGGGCGGGATCCGTGGCTGGCGGCCCTGGTGCTCGGCGCCGTCGTGGTCCACGCCGCGAGCGTGCCCTGGTACCTGCTGGTGCGGTTCCTCGGCGTCCCGTTCGCCGTGTGGGTGCTCCCGGTCCTGATCGTGGTCGCGGTGCTGTCCTCGCGCTCGGCGCGCGGGAGGGTCCTGGCGCCGTCGCCGACGCTGCCGTGGTGGTTCGGCCTGAACGTCGCCGCGGCGGTCGCCGGCGCCGTGCTCCTGCTCTGGAACCACCGGTGGTTGTCGTCGACCGGGTTCCGCTGGGTCGGGACCGATTACACGTACCTGCTGTCGCTGGCGGGCGAGCTCAGGAACCACGTTCCGCCGACCGTCCCGTTCGTGACCGGGGAGCCGCTGCAGTACCACTGGTTCTCGCTGGCGGACGTCGCCTCCACCTCGTGGCTGGCCGGTCAGGAGCTCGATCTCCTGACGATCGCCCTGATGCCGGTTGCGATGCTGATCGTCGGCCTGGTCGCCTTCGCCTTGCTCGGATACCGCTTCACCGGCAGCGCGACCGGCGGTGTCGTTGCGCTGTGGCTGGCCGTCTGCGTCGGCAGTCTGAATCCGTTCGGATCCTTCACCAACACGATCATCGACAGCACGCTCCTCCGGATCAGCTGGCAGGGGAGCCCGACCCAGGCCTACGCGCAGGTGCTGGCGATCGCGTTCCTCTACGTGCTGATCGACGTGCTGGACCGGCGGCATCGGCCGCACCGCGCGGACCTGGTGCTGCTGGTGCTGCTGGTGGCCGTGCTGGCGGGCGCGAAGGCGACATTCATCCCGGTGCTCGGTGCCGGTGCCCTGCTCGCGGCCGCCGTCGCGTGGCGCCAGCGGTTGCCGATCGCACGCCGGATCTTCCTGGTCGGCGTGCTCCTCGGTTGCGGGCTGGTCTTCGCCCAGCTGGTCCTGTTCCAGGGCGCGACCCAGGGAATGCGGGTCGCGGCTCAGGACTCGCTGGCCCAGGTCGCGACGGTGCTCGGGCTCGTCGAGCCCGGCACCGTCCAGCTCGTGGCCGTGGGAGTGCTGCTGCTGGTGACCTGGCTCGCCCCGCTGGTGGTGGCCTTCGGTCATCGTGCCGAGGACGACCTGGAGGTCGGCGATCCGGGCCGGGCCGACGCGCTCGTGCGGTGGTGGATCTGGGGGATGGTCGCCAGCTCGATCGCTGCCGCGATCCTGCTCACCCAGCCGGGCTTCAGCCAGTACTTCTTCCTGCGCGCCGGGCTCCCGTTCGCCTACCTGCTGGTGGCGGCGGCACTGCTCACCCTCTGGAGGCTCGCCACCGTCAGGGTTCGCTGGGCGGCCGTGGGCACGGGCCTGCTGGGTCTGCTCCTGTGCCGGCTGCTCCGTGAGGGCGTCGATCTCGCGGACCAGGCGCCCGGCACGGCGGACCTGCTCTGGCCGTTGGCCACGATCGTTGCGGCCACCGTGCTCGTCGGCGGAATCGCCGCGGTGTCAGCAGCGCCGAGCAGGCGCCGCACCGTGGCGTTCCTGCTCGCGGGCACCTTCACGCTCGGCATCGGTGCCGGTCGGACGATCGACCTGGCCGACCAGCTCGGGACCGCACCGTTGCCGGTCAGCTCGCTCACGACGGCGCCGGTGGTCCCTCCCGGGGGGATCGAAGCGGCGCGCCACGTCCGGGACCGCTCCGATCCCGATGACCTGTTCGCCACCAATGCCCATTGCGGCCTCCCGGACCAGGAGCCGTGCAGGAACGCGGCGTTCTGGATGAGTGCCTGGGCCGAGCGGCGGGCCGTGGTGGAGGGGTGGGGCTTCACCGCCAGGGCGAACGCGACCGGCGACACCCTGTGGGCCGTCCTGACGGCGCCGTTCTGGGACCCCGAGCTGCTCGCCCTCAACGACGAGGTCTTCCTCCGCCCGGGGCAGGAGTCCCTGGATGCGCTGCTCGAGCGGTTCGCAGTTCGCTGGCTCATCGTCGACCGGCGGTTCCCTGCCGACCTGCCCGGGCTGCGGAAGCTGATGCCGGTGCACCAGCGGTTCGGCGAGGTCGTGGTCTTCGACGTCGCCTCCGCCCGCTGACGGCGGTCGCGGATCAGCCCCCGAAGGTGCTCCGGCAGGGTCGTTGGCGCAGCTCCGCGACATAGTCGGCCGGTGCGTCGGCGGCCTCGGCGGCGTCGGCCAGCGTGCCGAGGTAGGTCGCCGACGGCAGTCCGCCCTCGAAGGCGTCCAGGACATAGACCCACGCGACGACCTCGTCGGTGAGCGTCGAGACCCGGACCTTGGTCTTGCGGAAGAGTCCGGTGTCCGCCGACTCCCAGCTGTCCAGGGCGACCTCGTCCTCGTCGGTGACGTCGTAGATCGCGACGAAGACCTGCTCGAACGGGTCCTGCACGATGGTGCCGAGGGCGCCGTCCCAGCCGTGGTCCTCGCCGCCGAAGGTCAGCCGCCAGCCCTGCAGCCAGCCGGTGCCGCGCAGCGGGGAGTGCGGGCAACGCTCACTCATCCGAGCCGGGTCCAGATTGCTCCCGTAGGCGGCATAGAGCGTCACGGGACCCAGGGTAGGGGAGAACAACGGGACCTGCGGGTACGACACAATGGCCGGGTGACGCGTGTGGTGATCATCGGTGGCGGCCCTGGCGGGTACGAATCGGCCCTGGTGGCCGCGCAGTTGGGCGCCGAGGTGGTCGTGGTCGACTCCGATGGTCTGGGCGGGTCGGCCGTCCTCACCGACTGCGTGCCGAGCAAGACGCTGATCGCCACCGCCGAGCTGATGACCGACTTCTCGACCGCCCCCGAGCTCGGCATCGGCCTCGCCGATCCGTCCGCCGAGGCCGCGCGTGTGCTGGTCGACCTGGCCCGGGTCAACGCCCGGGTGCTGCGGCTCGCCGCCGAGCAGTCCCGTGACATCGGCCGCCGCCTGGAGCGCGAAGGGGTCCGGGTCGTGGTCGGTCGCGGCCACCTCGACGGGCCGGAGCGTGTCGTCGTCACCCTGTCCGACGGGAGCACCGAGACCATCGAGGCCGACACCGTCCTGATCGCGACCGGGGCCGCCCCGCGGACCCTTCCCACCGCGGAGCCGGACGGCGAGCGGATCCTCACCTGGGAGCAGGTCTACGACCTGACCGAGACGCCCGAGCGGCTCATCGTGGTCGGCTCAGGGGTCACCGGCGCCGAGTTCGCCAGCGCCTACATGGCCCTGGGCATCGAGGTCGTCCTGGTCTCCTCCCGGGACCGGGTCCTTCCCGGCGAGGACGCCGATGCCGCCGAGGTCCTCGAGCAGGTGCTCACCCGCCGCGGCATGACGGTGATGAACAAGTCCCGGATGGAGTCGGCCACCCGTGACGGGGACGTCGTCACCGTCACGCTCACCGATGGCCGCTCGGTCACCGGCTCGCACTGCCTGCTCGCCCTCGGCTCGATCCCGAACACCGCCGGGATCGGTCTGGAGTCGGCGGGCATCCAGCTCGACGACGGCGGGTTCATCACGGTCGACAGGGTCTCGCGTACGACGGCCCGCGGGGTGTACGCCGCCGGTGACTGCACCGGGATCCTGATGCTCGCCTCGGTCGCCGCGATGCAGGGCCGGATCGCGATGTGGCACTTCCTCGGTGACGCCGTGATGCCGCTCGATCTGAAGAAGGTCTCCTCGAACGTGTTCACCGCCCCGGAGATCGCCACGGTCGGCTGGTCCCAGCAGGCGGTCGACGCCGGCGAGATCGAGGCCGAGGTGGTCCGGCTGGAACTGTCCGGCAACCCGCGCGCGAAGATGCAGGGTGTCCGCGACGGGTTCGTGAAGCTGTTCTGCCGCCCGGGGACCGGCATCATCGTCGGCGGCGTCGTCGTGGGCCCGCGTGCCAGCGAACTGATCCACCCGGTGTCGCTGGCGGTGGCGGAGTCACTGACGGCCGACCAGGTGGCCAACGCGTTCACGGTCTACCCGTCGAACAGCGGCTCGGTCGCGGAGGCCGCCAGGCGCCTGCATCACCCGCGCACCTGAGCAGTTCCCGGCACTTCGTGAAGCACAGGTCTGTAGTTCGGGGGCCTGCTTATGATGGCGAGACTTCTGTCGTCTCATCCGTCTCAGGGATCACTCACATGCGCACTCGGATCGCACTGGTCCCCGCCGTTCTGTGCGGGCTCGTCCTCGCGCCGCTCGGGACTGCCCAGGCACGCACTTCCGTCGCGGAGCCGGCCATCACCGTCGCCGGCGGCGTGACCGTCACGGGCAACGGCTACGGCCACGGCCACGGCATGTCCCAGTACGGCGCCCAGGGGGCCGCCAAGCTCGGGCTGACCTCGGACCAGATCCTGGACTTCTACTACCCGGGCACCGCGAAGGGCAGCTTCACCGGGCGGGTCCGGGTGCTGATCGGGAAGGACAGCGACGGCAACACGGTGGTCCGGCCGGCCGCCGGCCTCACCCTGACCGACCTGGGCGATGCGAAGACCTACAAGCTCCCGGTCGGCACCGCCAAGCGGTGGCGCCTCTCGCTCGCCGCGGGGAAGACCCGGGTCACCTACCTCTCCGGCGGGATCTGGCGGGTGTACCGGCCCGGCGGCAAGGCCACCCTCGTCGGCGGCGGTGAGTTCCGCGCCGGGTCGAACCTGCTCTCCTTGTTGATCGCCGGCGTCGACCATCGCTACCGCGGTGCGCTGCGCTTCACCACCGGTCGCACCGTCAACGTGCTCGGCATCGACGGCTACCTGCGCGGCGTGATCCCCGCGGAGATGCCGACCTCGTGGATGACGCACGCGCTCCGGTCGCAAGCCGTCGCCGCCCGCACCTACGCCGCCCACGAGCGGGCCGGGAACGTCAACGACACCTATCAGCTCTACGACGACACCCGGTCGCAGGTGTACGGCGGCTACGACGTCGAGGTCGCGTCCACCAACGCGGCCGTCGTCGCCACCGCCGGGCAGATCCGCACGTCGGGCGGCGCCCCGGCGTTCACCAAGTTCTCGGCCAGCAACGGCGGCTGGAGCGTGAACGGCGGGCGCAGCTACCTCGTCGCGAAGCCCGACCCGTACGACAAGGCGTACCGCCACTGGACCCAGCAGCTCGACGTCGCCAAGATCCGGAGCCGCTTCCCCGGCCGGGGCGCGTTGACGAAGGTGCAGGTGCTCAGCCGGGACGGGCACGGCGAGTGGGGTGGCCGGGTGCTCTCGTTGAGGCTCACCTTCGGCTCGGGGGCCACCGTGACGCTCAACGGCGACTCGGACATCCGCTACGGGCTCGGCAGCCTGAAATCGAGCTGGATCTCGCTCTCCTGAGGCCTCGGGCCTAGGGTCCCCTCATGACCCTCCCCACCCCCGCAGCGGATCGCGCTGCCGTCGTCACCGGTGCCTCCTCGGGGATCGGCGCCGAGTTCGCCCGTGACCTGGTCGCCCGCGGCCACCAGGTCGTCCTGGTCGCCCGGACCGAATCCAAGCTCGCCGCGTTGGCGGCCGAACTGGGCGCCGGCGCCCATGTGCTCGCCGCGGACCTCTCGGACCGTGCGCACCGCGCCGGGTTGCTCGACCGGATCGCCGGCCTCGGGCTGGTCCCGTCGATACTGGTCAACAACGCCGGTCTCTCCACCCTCGGCCCGGTGCACCGCAGCGATCCGGCGGCGGAGGTGAACATGGTCGAGGTCGACGTCGTCGCGGTCGTCGATCTGTGCAGCCGGTTCCTGCCGGGCATGGTCGAGCTGGGGAGCGGAGGGGTGATCAACGTGGCCTCCACCGCGGCCTTCCAGCCGCTGCCCGGGCAGGCCGGCTACGGCGCCGGGAAGGCGTTCGTGCTGTCGTACACGCGCAGCCTCTCGGCCGAGCTGAAGGGCACCGGCGTCGGGGCGACGGTGCTCTGTCCCGGACCGGTGGACACCGGCTTCGGCGAGGCGGCCGGTTTCACCAAGGAGGAGGCGGACGAGGCACTCCCGGCGTTCATGTGGATCCCGGCCGACCGGGTGGCGCGGGAGGCCGTCGACGGGCTCGCGAAGGGGAAGGTCGTGGTGATCCCCGGGGTCGGCAACAAGGCCGGCGCCGCCTTCGCGCACCTGACTCCGAAGCGGTTGCTGCTGCCGATACTGGCCAAGCAGCACCCTGGCCTCAAGTAGGGCTCAGCCGGCAGGAACGGGAGCGATCGGGGGCCGGCTGCCGGCGTACTGGAGGCGTTCCATTCGCTCCAGTGCCCGTTCGGCGCGCCGGTCCAGGAGGCCGGTGCCGCCGGGTAGGCGACCGATCACCTGGGTCCAGAGCACGTTGGCCGCGATCCGGACGGCTGGGTACCACGGCGGGCGGACCGGCTGGCCGACGTCGCGCATGCCGTAGCCGAGGTTGAGGAACGTGGCCATGCTCAGCGCCCGCTCGCGCTCGTAGCGACGCCGCCACGCAGGGACGCCCGGGGCGTCGTCGTGCATGTTGATCAGCCCGTCGCCGAGCTGCTTGGAGGACGGCTCAGGCGCGGAGAAGCCGGCGATCACGTTCCCGAGCACGCGCCGGCCGATCCGTTCGGTACGGGGCAGCCAGCGCTCCTCGACGCCCATCAGCCAGCCCACGTAGGACCACAGGTGCATGATCGCGGCGGCGTCGTCGCGAGGGATCCGGATGCCGAGGGCGCGGGCCTGGAGCAGGTAGCTGGTGCTGAACGAGCCGATGGTGCCGGCCCGGTCGTAGTCGTTGATCGGGACGCCGCGGAACGCCCAGTCCCAGTCCGGGTCGCGTTCGAGCTGGTAGTTCACGAACGCGTGCATGACGCGCACGTGAACGCTGAGCCGCCAGCCCTCGCCACCGCGCGTCATCCCGCCCGGGGCGGTGCAGGCCAACCACCACTGGCCGGTCTCGCCGACCCGGTTCAACGTGTTGTCGAAGCGGCCGGTGCGCACCAGTGGCTGCAGCGCCCCGCCGCTGCGGTAGCCGCCGAGCAGGGAACCGAAGGCCAGGATGTCGAACCCGTCCTTGCCGATCCGGCGTGCGGCTGCGCCGCCGCGCTCGAGCAGGTCGTCGTCGACCCAGTCAGGCCGGTCCTCGAGGTGGGCGAAGAAGTCGCGCAGAGCAGGGTGGGCATCGGCGGGGAGATCACCGGGCCGGCTGCTGGTGAGGGCGGCGCGCACCTGCGGCATCGTGACCGCGTGCTCCTCTCGGACTGCACGGACCAGACGGTCGGCGAGCTCGTCGCGACGCAGCAGGCCCGCGACCAGGTCGTCGAGCTCCTCGCCCTTCATCCGTGCGCCCGGACCCGCGAGCCGGAACATCGGCGCCGCGAAGCGATCGGACCAGTCAGTCGCGGACCGGTAGCGGCCGGGCACAGTCTGCGCGGTCGGGGTGGGGGAGACCTCAGTCGTCATGGATCCAGGATAAAGTGAGCAAATGCTCAAGTTCTACTCGCGTTTCGAGGGCGTGCCGCGATGACGCCGCGCAGGCGCAAAACACCGGTCCAGGCTCGTTCGCGAGCCATGGTCGAGCAGATTCTGGACGCAGCTGTTCGCGTTCTGTCGACCTCCGGGTACGCCCAGATGAGCACCAATCGCATTGCCGACGAGGCCGACGTGAGCGTCGGCTCGCTGTACCGCTACTTCGCGGACAAGGACGAGATCTTCGACGAACTGCGCGAGCGGGTCACCGGGGAGATCATGACCGACCTGACCGAGGCGATCGCCGAGGCGGCCGGGCGCCCGCCCTACGAAGGGGTACGCGCGGTCGTCGCCTCGCTGGTCGCCTCGCTGCAGCGCCACCAGGCGGTGATCCGGGCGCTGGTCAACGAGGTGCCGATGGGCACGCAGTCGAACATGCTCCCGGAGATCGAGCGCGGACTGGCGCAGTTCACCAGGATCTATGCCGTCCAGCAGCTCCCGGACCTGCCCCGGGCAGAACTCGATGCCCGGATCTACCTGGCGATGGGGGTCACCCTGAACAGCTGCCTGCGGATCGCGCTGGAGCGCCCGCCCGAGCTGGACGAGGACCACCTGATCGATCTGGTGGCCGGGATGCTGGCGCTGGGGCTGAGCGGCTGAGTGAGGCCTAGTCCTTGATCTCGCAGAGCACTTCGCCGTTGCCGACGGTGGCGCCGACCTCGGCGGTCAGGCCGGTGATCGTGCCCGCCTTGTGGGCCTTCAGCGGCTGCTCCATCTTCATCGCCTCGAGGACCACGACGACATCGCCCTCGGCGACGACTCCGCCCTCCTCGACGGCGACCTTGACGATGGTGCCCTGCATCGGGCTGGCGACCGCGTCACCGGACGCCGCGGCGCCGGCCTTCTTGCCGCCGGCGCGCTTCGGCTTCTTCGCGCCGGACGGGGCCGAGCCGATCCCGCCGAGACCCGCCGGGAGCACCACCTCGAGCCGGCGGCCGCCGACCTCGACGGTGACCTTCTGACGCTCGCCGGCCTCTTCGGCCTCACCAGCGGCACCGCCGTACGGCGTGATCTGGTTGTCGAAGTCGGTCTCGATCCAGGTCGTGTAGACCTCGAAGGAGCCCTCGCCGCTCGGGTTCGACGCGCCGACCCAGGCCGGGTCGCGGGTGATGACCTCGTGGAAGGTGATCGCGGTCGGCATGCCGTCGACCTCGAACTCGCTCAGGGCCCGGCGCGAGCGCTCGATCGCCTGGGTGCGGTCCTTGCCGGTGACGATCAGCTTGGCGACCAGGGAGTCGAACGCGCCCGGGACGGTCTCGCCCTTCTCGTAGCCGCCGTCGAGGCGTACGCCGGGTCCGGCCGGCGGGTTCCACGCGGTCAGCGTGCCGGGGGCCGGCATGAAGTTGTTGCCGCCGTCCTCGGCGTTGATCCGGTACTCGATCGAGTGGCCGCGGATCTCGGGGTCGTCGTAGCCGAGCTCCTCGCCGGCGGCGATCCGGAACATCTCCCGGACCAGGTCGATGCCGGTCACCTCTTCGGAGACACAGTGCTCCACCTGGAGGCGGGTGTTCACCTCGAGGAACGAGATGGTGCCGTCTGCGGCGACCAGGAACTCGCACGTGCCGGCGCCGACGTACTTGGCCTCGCGCAGGATCGCCTTCGAGGACTCGTACAGGCGCTTGTTCTGCTCGTCGGTCAGGAACGGCGC
>JAKFBZ010000037.1:0-17934 GCA_036676945.1 Marmoricola sp. | reverse complement strand
TCGCGCCAGGCGGACTTCGGCGGCTCCCAGGTCTGCTTGCGGGTCACGGCGGTGAGGCTGTCCACGAGACCGAGCATCGCTTGCTTGGAGACCCGGCGAGCCGGCGCCTTCGCGGACACCTCGGCGTTGTCATGGGCGTGCCGCTGCTGGCTGCGCGCGTGCGCATGCAGGTGCACCCCGAGTCCGAAGCTGAACCGGGTGCGCCGTGGCAGCGCGCGGGAGGCGAGATCGAGCGGGATCCCGTCGATCTGCACCCGGCTGAGGCCGGCCAGCCGGGCGTCGACACGGCTCGCCAGGGCGAGCGGCGCAAGGAAATGCCGGCAGAACTGTCCGTACGCGATCCACGGCTCTCCTTCGACCCAGGGCTCGAAGGAGAGGGTGTCGATGAAGACCGGGCGACCGTTGAGGAACTGCACGTTGTACGCGCTCGCGTCACGGAGCACGAATCCCTTGTCCAACGCGCGTCGATGCAGCTCCAGAGTCAGTTCGGCAGCGGCGCGAAGCTGACCGGGTGACCATTCGTACGGATACGAGACGAACGGGATGCGCTCCGGGCGGAGGACCAGACTCCCCTTGGACGGATCGGCAGCAGGGACGTCGACCTCGTGATGCGCGACGAGCAGCCCGAGGTCGTGCAGCTCGGCGTAGAGCCCGGACTCGACGCACGCGTCGTACGTCGGCCGGTGCGAGTCGTTGACCTGACGGTAGATCTCGCCGTCGCGGCGGAAGACGAAGCCCGCTGGATCCCGGAAGGAACCCCGGATCCGCTCACTCACTCCGGTTGCGCTGGAACAGCCCGCGGAGCCTTCGCCAGTAGGTCTTCGCGGCCAATGAGACCACCATGATCCCACCGACCACGGCCTGGAAGATGATGCTGCCGGAACCTGGATCGAGGTAGGCCGGGACCACCATCTGCGTCAGCTCAGCAACCATCAACTTGCTCCTCCCCGTTGCGTGTAACCCGAAAAAGGTAACAGCGCCTTCAGGAGGCGTCAGCAGAATCTGCTAACGCCGGTGCGTCCGCGAAGCCGTCAGGCTTTCGGGCCGGGCCAGTTCTTGTCAGGCTGCGGGACCGGACGGCCGGGCTGCTCGCCGCCGCGGGCCTCGAGGTACTTGTTCTTCGGGACCATCACCTTGCGACGGAAGATGCAGACGATCTTGCCGTCCTGGTTGTAGCCGATCGTCTCCACGTAGACGACGCCGCGGTCGTCCTTGCTCTTGCTCTCGGTCTTGTCCAGCACGGTGGTCTCGCCGTAGATCGTGTCACCGTGGAAGGTCGGCGCGACATGGCGCAGCGACTCGACCTCGAGGTTCGCGATCGCCTTGCCGGAGATGTCGGCGACGCTCATGCCGAGCAGCAGGGAGTAGACGTAGTTGCCGACGACGACGTTCTTGCCGAACTCGGTCGTCTCCCCCGCGAAGTGCTCGTCCATGTGCAGCGGGTGGTGGTTCATCGTGATCAGGCAGAAGAGGTGGTCGTCGTACTCGGTGACCGTCTTGCCGGGCCAGTGCTTGTAGGTCGCACCGACCTCGAACTCCTCGTAGCTACGACCGAACTGCATGGCTCACTCTTTCCTGCTGGTGGACAACCCGCCCATCGTGCCGAAAGAGCACCCGATCCCGCGAGTCAGCGGCGCGTGGCATTCCTCACTGAGGACTCAGGAGCCTCCGCCGCCGGCCTTGCGACGGTGCATCTTCGGAGCGCCGCCGACGACCTCGGAACCGTGCGCCTTCTCCTTGGTCGGGCCGTCCTGGGGCACGCCGCGGTCGTTGGACTTCTTGCGGTCGAGCGCCTCGCGCATCTTGGCCTTGAGGTCGTCGTTCCCGTGGTTCTCATCCGTCATCGAACACTCCTCAGTCGCAGGCTTCTCGGTCCACCATCGCACCCGGCCACAACCCGAGTCGAATCAGTTACGGACCCGATCAGGTCCCGAATTGCGTATTCGCAGGACAGCCGGGCTCCGATCATGTCTCATCGTCTGGTCCCGTGCGCCGCCCGGGGCATTTCGCTGCCTCCCGGGAGACCTCGTGAAGTTCCGTCCGTACGCCGTCCTCGGCGCCCTCCTCGCCTCCGTCGCGCTCGACGTGGCCGTCATCGCGCCCGCGCAGGCCGCGCCGCCGCCCGACGTCACGAACGTGCAGGTGACCGGCCAGAGCCAGGGTGCCGCCCGGACCTGGTCCATCGCCGCCAGCTGGGACGCCGCGGCCACCGCGGACGGCTACAAGGTCGCGATCGTCGACTCCCCCACCGGGGACAACACGCCCGGCAGCTACTACGGCAGCACCGACACCAACGGTCTCAGTGCGACGATCTCGGCCCGGGGCCTGCTCAGCTCGCACACCTACTGGGTCTCGGTCCGGCCGACGAACGGCACCGAGATCGGCAACCCGACCACGGTCGCGTTCCAGCCGATCGCGCTCGACACCGCCGGACCGGTCGGCACCTACACGCTCAACCGGACCAAGGTGTACCTGACCGCGACGGACTTCGAGGAGGAGGAGTTCCTCACCGCGGACGTCCGGATCGCGCAGCAGACGCTCTCCGACGACCACACCGCCAACGCCCAGATCGTCCGGCAGGTCCTCAGCGGCGACGGCAGTCCCGCGAAGACCTGGTCCGGCATCGGCACCTACAAGGTCGTCTACCTCAAGAAGGGCACCTACTCCCCGAAGGTGCTGCTCACCGACAGTTTCGGCAACGTGACCACGGTCAACCTGCCGACCGTCCAGGTCCTCGAGGACGTGACCGCACCGGTCGTCCGCCTGACCCGCCCCGGCCCGCTGCTGATCGACCGGCTCGGCGGCTGGCGCTCGATCCGCGGCACCGTCACCGACGTCGGCAGCGGCGTCCAGATCGTGCTGGTGATGGTCGTCGAGAAGCGCGGCAGCATCTGGTGGGCCTACGACTTCGACAGCAGCCGCTGGATGAAGGGCTTCCGCAGCCGCGACAAGACGATGGAAGAGCTCGAGGCCTCCCCGGCGGCGGTCGAGCCGAACGGCAAGTACTGGCGTACGCCGCGCATCCGCGACCTCAGGGCCGGGCTGCTGCACGCCGAGATCGTCGCCTTCGACGGCTCGTTCAACGTGGGCTACGGCCCGACCGTCCACCGCTGGATCCACTGACCGGCTGAGCGGCTGGTCGGATCGGGGGCATCCCGGTCCGACCGGTCAGCTCGTCAGACGGAACGGCGCGGCCGGAGCCTGCCGAGCCGGCGACGCACCCGGACCCCGAGACCGGCCGGGGTCGCAGCCAGTCGCTCGGCCCGCTGCGTCTGCTCCCGGAGCCGGACCAGCAACTGCACGACCGCCTCGACGGCCACGTCCAGGACTTCGTCGTCCGGCACCTCGCTGGGCAACAGGCCGTCCGGACGGGTCGCGCGCAGGTCGGCGAGATCGCCGTGGACCTGGTAGCCGCGGGCGGTGACGGCCGCGATCGCGGTCTCGCTGCGGGCCAGCGCGTCGGCGTACTGGGAGTCGGAGATGCCGAGACCACCGCGCTGGGCCGGGACCAGGATCTCGTGTGCCAGCAGGTCGCGCAGCCAGCGGGCCTGGGCGCGGTTCCCGCCGAAGTCGGCCGGCAACGCCGCGTTGACCCGGCGCAGCACCTCTGCCGACGCCGGCCCGAGCGACTCGTTGACCACCGGCCTGTCGAGGTCGACCGCGATCTGTTCGATGCCGCACGCGCCGGCGAACCGGCGCCAGAGTTCGTCCGCAGCCGCACCGGCGGCCGGCACGGTGACGAGGTGGACGTGATCGGGCTGGAGTCCCGCGCCCCAGCGGGCCAGGACGCCGGTCGGATCCATCGTCCGCCAGCCCCACTCCGCCTGCGGTCCGTCCTCCTCCTGGCGCGGCCGCCAGTCCTCCAACGGCGTCGGTACGGCGAACTTGAGCCGCTCCTGCCAGGCCGAGGCCAGCGAGCGCCCGAAGTCGCGTGCGGTGAAGACGACGTGCACGTCGGTCCCGGCCAGATCGGCGATCGCCCGGGACGCCTGCGCCTCGTCGGCTCCGGCGAGCAGTTCGTAGGAGACGATCACCGTCGAGCCGGTCCAGCCGCGGGCCTCGGCGACGACCCGGTCCCAGGCCCCGGCCGCGGCCGGCCCGAGGCCCTCGACGCGCGGGTCCTCACGGATGACGAGTCCGGCGTGCACCAGGTCGTGGTGGCTGCGCCCGGCGACCAGGACCCCGGCGTCCGAGAGCCGGTCCCGGTTGTGACGAAGCACGGACTGCAGGTAGGTGGTGCCCGACTTCGGCGCTCCCACGTGCAGAATCACTCGGGTCGTCACCAGTGCAGAGTAGCGGCCCCGAACTCGGCGACGGCGGCCCGGGAGCGGCGTTCCTGTAGGCTCCGGAACTGAGTTGCCGCGCTCCGCGGCAGGGTTCATCACCGTCGAAAGCCAAGGTTCTGTGAAGCTGTCGGTCGTCGTCCCCTGCTACAACGAACATGCCGTCATCGACGCCCTGGTCGCGCAGCTCAAGGTCGACCTTCCCGGGCTCGCCGATTCGTTCGAGGTCATCCTCGTCGACGACGGCAGCAAGGACGACACCCTCGTCCGGATGCGGGCGATCTCGGCCGAGGACCCGCGGTTCCGCTACCTCGCCCTGAGCCGCAACTTCGGCAAGGAGTCGGCGATGCTCGCCGGGCTCAGCCAGGCCGTGGGCGACGCGGTCGCGATCATCGATGCCGACCTCCAGCACCCGCCGCACCTGCTCGCCGAGATGGTGCCGCTGCTCTCCGACGGCTACGACCAGGTCGTCGCCCAGCGCACCCGCCAGGGCGACCCGCCCGTGCGGACCGCACTGTCCCGGCTCTACTACCGCTCCTTCAACCGGCTCGTCGACGTCGAGCTCACCGACGGCGTGGGCGACTTCCGGGTGCTGTCGCGCCGCGCGGTGCAGGCACTGCTGGCGCTCAGCGAGTACAACCGCTTCTCCAAGGGCCTGTTCTCCTGGATCGGCTTCGACACCGCCACGGTCACCTACGAGAACGTCGCGCGCGAGGCCGGCGAGACCAAGTGGTCCCTCGGCAGCCTGCTCAACTACGGCGTCGACGGCGTGATGTCGTTCAACAGCAAGCCGCTGCGCCTGGCGATCTACCTCGGCACGTTCGTCTCCGCGATCGCGTTCGTCTACGCCCTGGTGATCCTCGGCGATGCGATCGTGCACGGGAACTCCGCGCCCGGCTACGTCACCACCCTGTGCGCGATCGTCGGCTTCGGCGGCGTGCAGATGATCCTGCTGGGCGTGATCGGCGAGTACCTCGGCCGGATCTACCTCGAGGTCAAGCAACGCCCGCACTTCCTGCTCAAGGAGTCGAGCGACGGCCCCGAACGGACCCCCGTGGCGGTCCACCTCGGCAGTACGGCGGTCCCCGCGTCCACGCGCGAGACCGGACCCACCGCATGAGGCAGCGCTACACGTGGCCGGCGCTCGTCGTCGTCCTGACGGCCCTCTACGGCCTGATCCCGCTCCTCGGCTCCCACGAGTTCTACCTGCGCGGGGACTCGGCCGCACAGTTCGCACCGACCTGGCGTCACCTCGGTGAACTGATCCGCGACGGCCACTGGCCGCCCGTCCTGGACCCGGACAACTTCGCCGGAGGCAACTTCGCCGCCGAAGGCCTGTTCGGCATCTACAACCCGATCAACGCGGTCCTGTTCGTGGTGATGTCACTGATCCCGAACCTGATCGTCGGGATCACCCTGGTCAAGGTCGTGGTCCTGGTCGCCCTCGCGCTCGGGATCTACCGCCTCTGCCGCGACTACGGCGCCGCCCGGCCGGCGGCCGCCGCGGTCGCGATCGCGCTGCCGTTCTCCGGCTACACGCTGTACTGGGACGCCGGGTCCTGGCCGTCCGGCCTGATCGCGTTCGCGTACACGGTCTGGGTCTGGTGGGCCTTCCGCCGCTGCCTGACCGGCCGTCTCGGTCTGCTCCCGACCGTGATCGTCGGCGCCCTGGCGGTGACCCAGGGCAACCCCTACGGCACTCTCGGCGTGGTCATCGTCGGAGTCGCGCTGCTCCTCGAGGGGTGGGCCACCGGCAACCGGTCGGGCGTCCTGCGGGTCGCCGGGGTCGGCGTCGCCGTCGCGGCGTTCCTGCCGCTGGTCTACCTGCCGCTGATGGCGGCCTCGGACCTGGCCTCCCGGGCGAACCTGCCGTTCGTCGAGAACACCGGCGTGATGCGACCCAGCCTGGGCGACCTGCTCGGCTTCGGCGCCCCGACGTACCTGCCCGACATCCGCGCCATCCGCGGCGACATGCTGGTCCCGGCGGTCTACCTGTGCTGGTTCCTCGTCCCGCTGCTCCCCTGGCTGCGCTTCGAGCCGCTCAAGCGCCGGCGCCGCGAGCTCACCGGGGCAGCCGTCGTCGCCGTCGTGTTCGGGCTGCTCTCCGTCGGTCCCTCGCAGCTCTGGCTGTTCCGCTGGCCGCTGCGCCTGATCGAGTACTCGTGGCTCGGCATCGGCGTCGGCCTGGCCATCGTGCTGAGCGCCCCGTTGAAGTCCGACCACCGCCGCCGGCGCGCGGCGGCGTCCCTCGGCCTGATCGCCGTCCTCGGCTGGATCACCATCTCCGAGCACCCGCAGCGGGTGGGCGCGGCCGTCGCCGGATTCGGCGTCCTGCTCGTGCTCACCCTGATCCTGTTCGCGATCATCCACCAGGGCCGCGACCTGCGCCGGCTGGTGCCGTTGCTCGCGATCGCCGGGACCGGCATGGTGCTGCTCACCCAGGTGCTGCTGTTCAACGAGAACGAGAGCTCCCGGCCGTGGCACGTCCCGGCCGACACCCACGCGCTGGAGAAGCAGTTCGACGACCTGGACGGCCGGGTGATGGTCTTCGCGGACCTGCGTCCGCTCCAGGCGCCGGGCAGGGACGCTGAGCTCCGTGCGGCCTGGGACTACTTCCTGCCAGGGACCATGTACGAAGCGGCCGGGGTCGACGCGGTGAACAACTACACAGGCATGGGCTTCAAGCCGTTCGAGCGCAAGCTCTGCCTGCACTACGAAGGCTTCAGCACCCCCTGCGGCTACCCCAACATCTGGAAGCCGCTGAAGGCCGGGCGCCCGATCCTCGCCGACCTGATGAAGGTCGACACCGTCGTCGTCCAGCGCTCCTACGCCGGGTACGCCGAGCCGCCCGCCGGGTGGAGCACCGCGGAGGACGGCGACGAGCGCGTCGTCTACACCCGCGACGAGCCGCAGCCCTACCCCGGCAGCCGGCTCAGCTGGGCGAGCAACGGCGTCAAGGTCACCGACGCGCAGAGCGACGGCCTGTACGCCGACGAGGTGAAGCTCTCCACCGGAGCCGGGAAGCAGCGACTCGTCTTCGGCGCACTCTCCTGGCCCGGCTACAGCGCGACGCTGGACGGCAAGGACCTGGATGTCACCAAGAACTCGGCCGGCCTGATCGTGGTCGAGGTTCCCGCGCGTAGCTCCGGGACGCTGCGGCTGGAGTACCGCACCCCCGGCCTGGTGCCGGGCGCGGCCCTCGGACTGCTGGCGCTGATCGGCGCCGGCGCCGCGGACGTCGTACTCAGGCGTCGCCGCACGCAGGCGGGCGCCTCGGCAACCGCGATCAGCGACTGATCGTTCGTCGAGCTCGTCGCGTCAGCTCTTGAGCTTGTGTTCGCTTCGCTCGACACACTGCTTGCTTCGGGATCGCTCGAGCTCGTTCCTCACTCGGCGCTCCTCTCAGCTGCGCAGCTTGTAGTCCTCGAGCATGTTGCGGCCGATGATCATCTTCTGGATGTCGGTGGTGCCCTCGCCGATGAGCATGAACGCGACCTCGCGGTAGAGCCGCTCGATCTCGTACTCCTTGGAGTAGCCGTAGCCGCCGTGGATCCGGAACGAGTCCTCGACGACCTCGTGGGCGTACTCGGAGGCGACCATCTTGGCCATGCCGGCCTCGACGTCCATCCGCTGGCCGGTGTCCTTCATCCGGGCCGCCTTCACCATCATGGTGTGCGCGACCTCGACCTTGGTGGCCATCTCGGCGATCCGGAAGAGGATCGCCTGGTGCGCGGCGATCGGCTTGCCGAACGTCTCGCGCTGCTGGGCGTAGGCGATGCCGAGCTCGAAGCCGCGCCAGGCCAGACCGCACGCGCGGGCGGCGACGTTGACCCGGCCGACCTCGACGCCGTCCATCATCTGGTAGAAGCCCTTGCCGGGCTCGCCGCCGAGGACCTGGTCGGCGCGGACAACGTGACCGTCGAGGATCATCTCGGTGGTCTCGACGCCCTTGTAACCCATCTTGTCGATCTTGCCCGGGATGGTGAGCCCCGGAGCGGTCTCGCCGAAACCGGCTTCCTTCTCGATCAGGAAGGTGGTCATGTTCTTGTAGACCGAGTCGGCGCCCTCGTCGGTCTTGCACAGGGTGGCGACCAGGCGCGACTGGGCGCCGTTGGTCAGCCACATCTTCGATCCGGTGATCGTGTAGCTGCCGTCGTCCTGCTTGACGGCCTTGGTCGAGACGGCCGCGACGTCGGAGCCGAGGCCCGGCTCGGACATCGAGAACGCGCCGCGCATCTCGCCGGTGGCCATCTGCGGCAGGTACTTCTGCTTCTGCTCCTCGGTGCCGTGCTGCATCACCATGTAGGCCACGATGAAGTGGGTGTTGATCACGCCGGAGACGCTCATCCAGCCGCGGGCGATCTCCTCCACGCACAGGGCGTAGGTGAGCAGCGACTCGCCGAGTCCGCCGTACTCCTCGGGGATCATCAGACCGAAGACGCCGAGCTCCTTGAGTCCTTCGACGATCTCCGTCGGGTACTCGTCGGCGTGCTCGAGCTCCTGGGCGACGGGGATGATCTTCTCGTTCGTGAACTCACGCACGGCCTTGAGGATCTCGGTCTGGACGTCGTTCAGTCCGTCGGTCTCACAGAGACGAGGCATCTGGTCTGGATTCCCTTCATCGAGGCGCGTGACCGTGATCGGCCACAAGCTACTGGCCAGTAGGCCGCAGACAGTCTAAGGAATTCCTCAGCCCCGGGGCGAGGCCGTGGAGCGCTTGTGAGCGAACTCACCGACCACCCGCTCAAGGTACGCGACCCGTTCTTCGAGGGCCACGTCGAGCATCCGGTTCTCCTCGACGGCCTCCGCGAAGTCCGCCGCGGCACGGTGGATCCGGGCGATCCGGATCAGTCCGGTGCGCTCGGCCATCGACCGTGCGACGGTCGCCGGGGACCTCACAGGGCCTCGTCCCGGTAGGCCTTCAGCGCACGTGCCACCGCGGCGTCGCCGCCGGCCCCGGCCGGCAGCAGCAGGTGGGCGACGATGTCGTCGAGGTCCGCCACCCGCTGGTGCAGCTCACGGCTGGCCTGGATCTGCCGGTTGGCGACCTCGACCTGCCGCTCGAGCCGGCGGTACTCGGCCCACAGCGCGGGGGTGGCCAGCCGCATCCCGACCTTCTTGACCGCGCGCTTGGCGCGGGCGGCACCACCGGCAGGAAGGTCTTCGGTCTGGGTGTCGACGAGCAGGGCGAGCAGCGTCTCCATGCTCGCCAGGGCCGCGTCGAGGAGCTCCTCGGTGGTGACCGCGCTCGGCATCCGCGCACCACTGCGCTCACGGGCGAGATCGGCGGTGTCGCCGTGGATGCTGTAGCCGGAGGCGTCCAGGTCGCGGACCACCTCGAGGCTGCGTTCGTGCCAGCGTGCGTACTGCTCGTCGCTGACCCGGATCGTCTCCCCGCCCAGTGGCACCAGGACCTGGTGGGCGAGGGTGTCGCGCAACCAGACCGCCTGGTCGGTGGCGGTCGGGTAGGAGTCCTTGAGACGTCCGTTGAACCGGCGCAGCAGCTCGGCGGCCACCGGCGACAGGCTCTCGTTGGCGACCGCGTCGGTCAGGTCGAGGCCGTCGACGCCTTCGACGCCGATCGCTGCGGCGAAGCGCTCCCAGAGGGTGTCGGTGGCGCCGGACCGCTCGGAGGGCACCGTGACGAGGTGCACCCGCTCGGGCGGCAGCGTCGAGCCCCAGCGCTCGGCGACCCCGCGCGGGTCGAGGGTCAACCAGCCGAACTCGCCGTCCTCCCGCGGTCCGACCTCCTCCAACGGCAGGGTGAGCTTGAACTTGAGACGCTCCTGCCAGCCGGAGATGACCCCGCCGACGAGGTCGCGCGCGGTGATCACGATGTGCACCTCGACGTCCCCGAGGGCCGCGATGGCGCGCCGGGCCTGCTCGGCGGAGGCGGCGGAGAGCAGCTCGTAGCTGATCACCACCGAGTCGCCGCGCCACTTCTCGACCTGGGCGAGCACCCGCTGCCAGGACTGCCGCTGGACGTCGTCGAGCAGCCGTTCCGTGCGGGGGTCCTCGCGGATCACCAGACCTGCGTGCACCAGCTCGGTGTGGGTCCGGCCGGCGACGAGCACGCCCGCGTCAGCCAGAAGGTCCGCGTTCTGGCGCAGCACCGACTGCAGGTACGTCGTACCCGACTTCGGCGACCCCACATGCAGGTAGACCTTCTTCATCCGGTTGCTTCCCATCGCACCTTCATCCTCGTCAAAGCCATCCCGAGGGTCTCATTGCTCGCGCGGACCCGCTCGGTCGAGGTCACCTTGCCACCCAGCCTGGCCAGTTCACTGGCCACCTCTTCGGGAGCGACCGGGTAGCGCACGCCGCCCGTGTTCGGCGCCCACTCCCAGTCGGACAGGTCGTGGGCGAACTCCAGGCGCGCCTCGCCGCCCCGGCCGCCGAGCGCCAACTGGAGCGCCCGGTAGACGTGCTGCCGTGACTGCGGGCCGACCGAGTCCAGGACGCCGCCCGCGAAGACGACGGTCGGCGCCTTGCGATGCACCGCGAGGGCGACCGCGGTCACGGTGTCGCGCCAGGAGTAGAAGTTGATCTGCCCGAAGCTGACATCGAGGTCGTCACGGGCGACGATCCGGCGGGCGCGCAGGAACGCGCCCCGGGCGTAGTCCAGACCCAGCGCGCGGTGGCCACGGCGGCCGGCGGCCACGACGTCGCGGCCCGTGCCGGCGCCGAGATCGAGGATCGAGGAACCGGGCGCCAGTCCGGCCAGCGCCCAGTGGCCGAACGGGCTCGGACCACCGCGGCCGACCTGAGGCTGCTCCAGCCGGACCCAGCGCTCCCACTCGCGCCGGTCGTCCATCAGGGAGCCCATCCACCCGTCGAACCGGACGTTCGTGGCCGCCGAGGGGCTGTGCGAGAACGACGGGTCGGGAACCCGCCAGTTCGGGCCGTAGGAAAGCGTCAGCATCGCGTCCGGGTCGGCGGGGACCGGAAGCATCACGCCTTCGAACTCCATCAGCCCGAGCGGCTCGATGATGCTCGCGTCGGCGGGCACGCGCAGAGTCGCGTTGCCGTAGAGGTTCTCCCCGACGTAGAAGAACGAGTAGATGTCGATGCTGCCCTGGCCGCCGTCGTCGCCGGTGAACAGGACCGTCACGAAGCCTCCGGACTTGTTCATCACGGTGAGGCCGGCGGCGCGCAGAACCCGGGTGATCTCGTACATCTCGCGGATGCACCCGACCATCGAGTCCGCGTGGCTCAGATAGGAGAGGTCGACGTCCGAGTCGTGCCCGATCACCTTGCCGCTGCGGGCGGCGCCGAGCAGGCTGCCGAAAGCGAGCCAGACATGCAGGTCGAGTTCGGCGGCCAGGACGTCGACGATCTGCTGGGTCAGGTCCGTCATCTGTTTGACGACCCCGGGGTGACGTCCGCTGAACGGCCGCTGGACCAGGCCCCACTTGTCGACCATCACCGGGATGCCCTGGGCGTCGATCATGCTGACCCGGCCGGAACCCGCCCCGAAGCTCACCTCGGCGCGGTGGACCTCTTTGTCGCCCTTGGTGATGCGCACCTCGGTGCTGCCGTCGAGCCACTGCAGCATCGCCCGCGGCCAGCGCACCACGGGCCGGCCGTCGAGCACCTCGGCAGCGTCAGGACGGAACGACCAGGCGTGCTGACCGTCGAAGTAGACGTCGAACGCGCCACGGGAACGACGCGGCACCCAGACACCGGTCTCATCGACGGAGAAGGACATCCTCAGCCGAGAGTCGCCGTCGCCGAGAGGACATAGTGGTCAGTGGTCCGGGAGACGAGCGGCCCGCGATCCTGCCGGGCGTCGCTCCAGGCGACACCCGCCCCGAAGATCCAGTCGATCCGGTGCCAGCTCGGCAGCCTGCACGGGTTGACGCCACCGCCCTGCGCGGCCCGCAGCGGAGTCGACCCGGTGAGGCGGCAGTAGGTGTAGTCGTGGTCGTTGAAGTCGCCGACGAAGATGACCGGCGCGGACTTCACCAGCTCGTTCACCTTGGCGACCTGGGCGGTCAGCTGGGCGCGCCGCTCCCCCTCGAAGGTGCCGGCGCTGCCGCGGTTCGGCGAGTTGTGGGTGTTGAAGAACCAGAACCTGCGACCGGTGGCCTTGTCCTGCAGCTGCACGTAGGGATCGGTACGGCGCAGACCGACGAACTGGACCGTGATGTAACCCGACGCGGTCATCGTGAACCGGGTCTTGTCCCAGGCGAGGTTGGTCCGCACCGAGGCCTGGTCGGAGTTGTTGCCCGGGAAGAAGGTGTAGTTCGGCAGCTCTGCCTGCAGCACGTTGAGCTGGTCGAACTCGGTCTCCTGGGTGCCCACGAGCGCCGCGTCGTAGGCCCGGATGACGTCAGCGGCCCAGTGCGCCCGCTCGGTGCCGGGGCCGTAGGACGGCTTGTCGCCACGCGCGGTGGTGTGGCTGCTGCCGAGCACGTTGAAGGTGAGCACGTTGAGCTTGACCGGCGAGTCGGCCAGGAGCGCCCGCCGGGTCGAGGCAGCGGCCTCGGCCCGCGCCGAGAGGCGGCTCGCGCCGGGCACGCTCGCCGGCGCCTCGCCGGCCTGCGCCGAGGCGAGGGGCGTCATCGTGGGCGACGGGGTCGGGGTGGGCGACGGGCCCATCGTCGCGGGTGCGATCGGCGGGCCGTCGTACTCGGGCGCCGTCAGGGCCGCCGGGGCGGCATCGTCGAAGGTCACCGAGTCCCAGGCGGCAGCGAACACGCCGGGAGCCACGAACGCGAGCGTGGAACAGGCCAGGGAGAGCGAGACCAGCCCGCCGAGCACGATCCGCGGCAATCCGCCGCGGCTCTGCGGTCGCGCGACTCGGGCACCGCCCCGGTGCGGTGCCCTACGGGAAACGTGTTTGCTCATCAGTTCTGCGCTCGCCAATCGGTGGGAAACCAGAGTGCATCGTAGTCGACATCGGTCAGGCGACCCTCACCCTGAGCGATTCCGGCCGTCCGGGCGTGCTCGAGCGGCGCGTTCACGGGAGGTTCACCCGCTTCGGCTCGGTCTTCAGCGCGGTCGTGCCGTCCCCGAGCTGGCCGCGGTTGTTGAAACCCCAACAGGACAGGGTCCCGAGCGTGGCCGAGTCGACGCCGCAGGCGAAGCTCCAGCCGGCGCTGATCCGGGCCCCGGCGAACGAGCTCGCGACCCGGACCGGAGTCGGACTGGTGCTCCTGACGGTGGAACCCCGCTGGCCCAGGGCGCCGCTCCCCCAGCACCAGACGCTGGAATCGGTCTTGACCCCGCAGGTGAACCGGTCGCCTGCGGCGACGTCGCGCCAGACGCTGTCCCCGAACACCGCGACCGGGCGTGTGCTCGACGTCGTACTGCCGTCGCCGAGCTGACCGGTGTAGTTCGTCCCCCAGCAGCGCAGGCCGCCCGAGGCGAGCAGTCCGCAGGTATGCATCGAGCCGATGCTGACCCCGGTCCAGTTGAAACCGGCACCGATCCTGGTCGGCACGGTCCGTCGCGTGATGGTGCCGTCTCCGAGCTGGCCGAAGTCGTTGGCGCCCCAGCAGTAGAGCGCGCCTCCGACCTTGGTGCCGCAGGTGCCCCATGCGCCGGAGCTGACCGAGGTCCACCCGCTACCGAGGGACTTGGGACGCAGAGCGGTCGTGGTGGTGCCGTTGCCGACCTGGCCCCAGATGTTGTTGCCCCAGCACCACAGGGCGCCGGCGGTCGAGAGCGCACAGGAGTTGAAGTTGCTGACGCTGACGGTGCGCCACTTCCCGAACGGCGCGACCTGGGTCGGGCGCAGACGGTCGGTCGTGGACCCGTCGCCGATCTGCCCGTACCGGTTGCTGCCCCAGCACCACACCGTGGCGGAGGTGCGCACTCCGCAGGTGTGCGTGCCGCTGGTCGCGACGTCGTTCCAGACGCCGGTGCCGACCCTGGTCGGCACCCGCTTGTCGGTCCTGGTGCCGTCGCCGATCTGGCCGTAACCGTTCGCGCCCCAGCAGTTGAGAGCGTGGTTGAGCCGGACCACGCAGGCACTCTCACCGCCGGTGCTGATCTGCAGCCCCTGACTGGGCTTGACCGTCAGCGTGATGAAGCCGACCACCGGCAGCCCGTACTTGGGCGAGGTCGTGTTCTGCACCCGGTACTGCAGCCGCGTGGTCCCGGTCGTGGTCGGAAGTCCGGTGAGCAGACCGCCGGCGGTCAGCTGCAGTCCCGGCGGCAACGCCGACTGCGCGGTGAAGACGATCTTCGGGATCGCACTGGACACGACCCGGATCGGGATCGCCTGGCGGAACTGGTCACCGACGACGGCGGTCATCGGCGGCGCGCCCGGCGTGACCCGCGGGATCGCGACGGCGACGTTGGCGATCGCCCGCGACGGGTTGTCGTAGAGGGAGGCGTCGGCGGTCGGATAGCGGTTGTGCACCGCGATGCCGGTCCTGATCGACTGGGCGCCGAACGCACAGATCAGGTCGCCGTACAGGCAGACGGAGTAGGTCGTGATCGGGCTCCGCGCGCTCGGCACGTCGGCGATCTGGATCCGCTTGACGTACTCGATGCCGCTCGCCGCGGGGCGCAGTTGGGACAGCGCCCGCGTGTGCTGCGCCCGGTCCGGGTCTCCGATCAGGACGGTGCCGATGATCCGCCGGCTGAGCACCGTGCCCCGGGCCACCTTGGTCATGGCGCGGTGCACGGCACCGGCGCCCTGGGAGTAGCCGGCAAGGACCAGTGCGGTGTTCGGGCAGGACGCGACCGAGGCCGTGGCGGCCCGGAGCGCCGCAGTGGCTGCGGTGTTGATCCCGGATTCCCAGCCACGGACCTGGGCCGAGGTGATCACGCTGTTCGCCGGGCGGCGGGGGAAGCGCGCTCCGAGGACCCGGACCGACTTCGACGGGTTCGCGACCACCACCCGGTCCAGGGTGCGCCGACCGGCGACGATGTGTCCGAAACGCTGGGCGAACCTGTTCAGGGTGGCTCCGGCATCGGTCGTGCTGCCCTGCGCGTTGCCCGGGACCAGCACGAGGCGGATGTCCGCACAGGCGGGTGCCGCCGTTCGCGTGGCCCGGTCAGGACCCGAGTCCTGGCTCACCTGCCAGGCCAGCCCGGCCAGGAGCAGAGCCAGGATCGCGAGCGCGACCATCCACGCCCGAACCCTTACTTCCGCTGACATCGACCCTCCAGTACCCGTGAAACGGGTGTTACTGGAGTCAACCATAGGTGGTCGAGGGACCAGATCAGTTGACTTCGATGTTCTGGTACGGGTCGATCTGCCCGTTCAGGATCCGCAACTGCTGCTCGACGGTGACCTTCGGCTTCGGCGGCACGTGGTTCCACCAGTAGTTGATGAACTTGTTGTACGTCGCCACCAGGCTCGGGCTCTTGATCCGGACGAAGGTGTCGTCGCTCTGCAGGACGTAACGCTCCCAGTTCGCGGAACCGTTGTAGGCGTAGGACGCGTTCGTCTCCGCACCGAGGACACCGCTGACGGTCATCACCTTGGTGTGCAGGTAGCGGTCGTAGAGACCGTCGCCGTCGAAGTCCTGGGCGATCTGCCGGAACGGCATCCCGCCTCGCGGGCCGGGCGCGCGGTAGATCGTGCGGTCGCGGTCGCCGTAGATGGCCGAGAGCATCCGGATGTCGCACCCCTTGTCCCACAGCGACTTGAGCTTGCGGGCGATGTTCTCGCCGCGGCTGTAGGCCTGGGAGGTCTGCGCGATCCGGATCACCGTGCGGCCCCTGTAACCGGTGCCACCGTTGGCGCCGGTGCACTTGACCTGGTTCAGCACGTTGATGATCGGGTCACCGGTCGCACCCGCGCCGAGGTAGGGGAACATGCCGAACCGGATCGGACCGAAGTCGGCGACCTTCCACGGGTTCGCGAGCGGCACATCGCGCGCAGCCTCGGCCCAGCGCTGCATCGCGAACTGGTAGAGGTTCGCCCGACCGACCGTGGTGTAGGTGTCGTTCCACTGGATCTGCGCGGCGAGGTCGGTGAGGTTGAACGAGCCGTACATCACCACGTACTTCGAGCGGTACGACTTGCTGAACAGGAACATCTTGGTGTGCGCGATCCCGTACTTGCCGCGGCAGGAGCGGTAGCACGTCTTCGCGTACGACTTGTAGCCCGGACGGCGCTTCGCGTTGTGGTCGCGCAGCTCCTTCTGCATCCAGAAGAAGCCCGGGTTCGGGAACTCCATCTCGTCGTTGGCGTTCTCCCGGTCGATGACGACCTGCACCGAGACACCGCGGTCGTGCGCGGCGACGAGGGCCCGGAACGCCTTGTCCGAGCGGATGTTCCAGCTCGCGATCCGGATCTTCTCGCCACGCGGCACGCTGTTGATCGTGCGGATCAGGTGGTTGAAGATCGTGTAGTTGCCGTACGGCGACTTGATCGGCGAGGAGAGCTTCAGCCCCGGCGGTGGGTTGTAGGCGTCAGCCGACGCAGAGCCCGCAAATCCGGTCACCAGCCCTGCGCCGAGCAGTGCGATGGTGACGATCTGCGCGGTGACGCGCGACCAGCGATACATGAACTTCCCCCGAACGAAGCGGATACGGGCCGACGCCCGGATGACGAGCGCAGCGATCTTAACAGTCAGACGAAGGGGTTAATGACCGTTACCGGATCCGCAGGGGCCAGTTCGTCAGGCGCTGCAGACGCGGTTCATCCGCTGGAATTGCGCATCGTCGGCGAGCGCGCCGGAGGCCATGAAGACCCGGCCCCCGGGGACCGCGAAGAACCTGCCGGCGTGGGTGAACAACCGCTGCCCGTTCTCGCAACGCAGGCTCTTCTCCTCGGTGCGACCGCCGGTACGACACCCGATGTACTCGTCCGGGAGCTGTTGGTCGGCCACCCAGACGACCGCGCAGCGCGGTAACGGCGGTTTCACGACGGCCGGCGTCGGCGTACTGCTCACCACGTCCGCGGCGGGGTCGGCCGCGACGACGTCCTCCGAACCGCTTCCGCAGCCGGCGACCAGGGCCACCGTCGCCGCGACGACGGGGAGGAGCTTCAGCGCCCGCACCATGCGTTCAAGATAGCGCGGACTCCGCGGCGATATGCGAGTTGGCCCGGGACAGATCTTCCTCGAAATCGACCTCGACGACCTGGTAGTCGGAGATGTCCAGCGCCTCGATCCGGAGGCCGTCCTTCTCGATCGCGAGCTCGATGCCGCGTTCGAAGTAGTCCTGGTCCTCGGCCTCCTCCAGGCGCGCGATCAGCGCTGCCTTGTCCTCGCTCGCGACGTAGTTGATCCCGACGGCCTCGCCGAGCCCGCCCACGACGGTCTTGGAGAGTTCGGCGATGTAGCCCTCGGCGTCCAGGGTGTACTTCACCTCTTCCTCGGCGACCGAGTCGGTGTTGACGGCCACGAAGCTGCGGCCGGTGTCGATCCGGTCGTGGATCAGGCCGAGCACGCGCGGGTCGAAGACGACGTCGCCGTTCATCCACAACACGCCGCCGGGCTGGGAGAGCTGGAGCGCCTTGAGCAGGCTCTTGGAGGTGTTCGTGGAGTCGTAGACCTCGTTGTACACGAACGAGATGTCGGGCATCGCCTCGATGACGAGGTCGAGCTTGAACCCGACCACAGCGGTGACGAACACCTCCTCGCCGTACGCCTTGCGCAGCGCGTTGACCGCGCGCCGCATGATGCTGTCCCCGGACGTGAGCGGGGTCAGCGGCTTCGGGTGCGGCTTCCCCAGACGCGTGCCG
>JAKFBZ010000036.1:0-42073 GCA_036676945.1 Marmoricola sp. | reverse complement strand
CCCATCTCGGGGCAGACGCCGCAGTCGTAGCACGGGGTCCAGCGGCAGTCCTCGACGTCGACGGAGTCCGGGTCGACGGCGTCCTCCCAGTCCTCCCAGAGCCAGTCCTTGTCCAGGCCCGAGTCCAGGTGGTCCCAGGGCAGCACTTCGGCGTAGGTGCGCTCACGGGTGGTGAACCAGTCGACGTCGACGCCGGTGCCTGACAGGCCCGTTGCGGCCGCCTCCATCCAGCGGTCGTAGGAGAAGTGCTCGCTCCAGCCGTCGAAGCGGGCACCGTCGCGCCAGACCTGCTCGATGATCCGGCCGACGCGGCGGTCGCCACGGGACAGCAGCCCTTCGACGATGCCGGGCTTGCCGTCGTGGTACCGGAAGCCGATCGCACGGCCGAACTTCTTGTCGTTGCGGACCTCTTCGCGGAGCTTGCGCAGCCGCTCGTCGGTGGTCTCGTGATCCAGGTGCGCGGCCCACTGGAACGGTGTGTGCGGCTTCGGCACGAAGCCGCCGATCGAGACGGTGCAGCGGATGTCGTTGTGACCGGACACCTCGCGTCCCTTGGCGATCACCTTCCGCGCGAGGTCGGCGATCGCCAGCACGTCCTCGTCGGTCTCGGTCGGCAGGCCGACCATGAAGTAGAGCTTCACCTGCCGCCAGCCGTGCGAGTACGCCGCAGCGACGGTGTTGATCAGGTCTTCCTCGGTGACCATCTTGTTGATCACCTTGCGCATCCGCTCCGAGCCACCTTCAGGCGCGAACGTCAGGCCCGAGCGGCGGCCGTTGCGGGAGAACTCGTTGGCCAGGGTGATGTTGAAGGCGTCGACGCGGGTGCTGGGCAGCGACAGCGACACGTTGCCGTCCTCGTACCGGTCGGCGAGGTCCTTCGCGATCTCAGCGATCTCGGTGTGGTCCGCGCTGGACAGCGAGAGCAGGCCGACCTCGTCGAAGCCGGACTTGCGGATCCCGTTCTCGACCATCTCGCCGATCGTGGTGATCGAGCGTTCCCGCACCGGGCGGGTGATCATCCCGGCCTGGCAGAAACGGCAGCCACGCGTGCAACCGCGGAAGATCTCCACCGAGAAGCGCTCGTGCACGGTCTCGGCCAGCGGGACCAGCGGGTTGCGCGGGTACGGCCAGGAGTCCAGGTCCATCAGGGTGTGCTTGGAGACGCGCGCCGGCACCCCGGGCACGTTCGGGACGGCGGCGTTGAGCGAGCCGTCGTCGGCGTAGGAGACGTCGTAGAACTTCGGCACGTAGACGCCGCCGCTGACCGCGAGGCGACGGAGCAGTTCGTCACGCGCGGACGCCATCGCACCACTGGGACGGCCCTCACGCTTCCACTCCCGGATGACCTCGCTGATCTTGAGGACGACCTCTTCGCCGTCACCGAGGACGGCGGCGTCGAGGAAGTCCGCGATCGGCTCCGGGTTGAACGCCGAGTGCCCTCCGGCCAGCACGATCGGGTCGTCGGCGTTGCGGTCAACGGCGTGGAGCGGGATCCCGGCCAGGTCCAGCGCGGTGAGCATGTTGGTGTAGCCGAGCTCGGTGGAGAACGAGAGCCCGAGGACGTCGAACGCCCGCACCGGGCGGTGCGCGTCGACGGTGAACTGCGGGATGCCCTCGGCGCGCATGATCGCCTCGAGGTCCGGCCAGACGGCGTAGGTCCGCTCCGCCAGGGTGTCCTCGGCCTCGTTGAGCACTTCGTACAGGATCTGCACGCCCTGGTTGGGCAGGCCGACCTCGTACGCGTCCGGGTACATCAGCGCCCACCGGACGGTGCTGTCGTCGGGGCCCCACTCCTTGGTCACCGAGTTGAGTTCGCCGCCGACGTACTGGATCGGCTTCTGCACGCGCGGCAGGTGCGGCTCGAGACGGGGGAAGACCGACTCGGGTGCTCCGGCCGGAGCAGTGGTGACGGGCACGGCGGAACCTTTCGGGACACAGGGGACAACGCTCAAGGGTACGCGGAAACCGAGGATGACTCGAACGGGCCGTTGACGCCGCCGACACCCGGCGAGACGCTCGCAGGAACTTCCCGACACTGCGAGGCCGAAATGACGAAAGCCCCCTCCCGCGCCCGGCTCGTCCGCCCACTCGTGATCGCGGCGGTGACCGCCGCGGTCCTCACGGTCACCCCGGCGGCCCAGTCGGCGAAGCCAGCGCACGTCTCGTTCCCGGTCGAGGTTTCTTACGAGATCGAGGAGCTCACCGCGTTGTGTGGAGTGACGGTGATCTTCTCGCTCGAGGGCACATTCAAGGGAACCCTGTTCCGGAACGCGAACGGAGTGATCACCGGGGAGTTCGACTCCCAACCCAACACGTGGTTCGAGTTGAGCTCACCCGACACCGGCAAGTCGATCCGCAACCCGTTCGCGACCCGGTTCCACAACAAGTACCCCGAAGGGGTCGACCCGGGCGACCGGGTGATCGCGACCGCCACCGGGTACATCGAGAAGCTCCCCGGCCTGCATGCGATGGCCGAGCGCGCGTACTTCCCGAACGGCGTCGTGCTCTTCCTCGACGACGGCGTGCCGATCGTGGACTACGGAGAGCCGACGAGAGTCAACGGCACCGGCTACTCAGGCGAGGAAGCGGACGCGGCGATCTGCGCCCACCTGACCGACGACTGACAGCTCAGTTCGGCGCCGACCAGCCCGGGTCGCGCCCGAACCCGGCGAGCAGCGCGTCCTGCGGGCCCTCCGCGGAGACCTCGACCCGCGGACCGACGGCCCCGGCCCCGCGATAGAGCTCCTCCCAGTTCGCGAACCAGCCGGCGACGCCGTCGACCGCACCCGCGTCCAGGTCCCGCGGCGCGCCGATCGCGGCAGCCAGGTCCCAGCCGTGGACGAGGTGGTCGGCCGTCAGCTGCCAGATGTACTCCTCGATGGGCGTGTCACCGAACGACAGGTGCACTATCCCCCCGCCCGGCAGTGCGCCGGCGGTGGCGGTGACGGCGGCGGTCGCGGCCGCCTGCGCGGTGCCGACCGGGTCGTCACCGAGGACATCGCCGTCGAACTGGTCGCCGACCTCCTCGATCGTCTTCCCGTCGACGAGCGGCGGGGTCCACAGGTCCTCGCCGACGACGTGGTTCACCAGGTCACGGACCGTCCAGCCGGTGCACGGGGTGGGCAGGTCCCATTGGTCGGCGGAGATCGTGGAGACCTTGGCCGACCAGCTCTCGACGGTTCCGCGGTAAAGCGTGTCCAGATCCATGTCCCCACGCTGTCACCGGATGCGGGCACCCGCCAGACCGGATTGCTTACGAATCTCTTGCCTGGGCAGTGGCTCAGCGACGTCGTACGGGCGCCGGCGCGGGTGATCCGCCCGAACGCAGGCCGATGTTGAGCAACAGCCCGATCGCGGCCAGCGACGCGAACATCGACGATCCGCCGTAGGACACGAGCGGCAGCGGAACCCCGGTGACCGGCATGATCCCGAGGCACATGCCGACGTTCTGGAATGTCTGGAAGCCGAACCAGCAGGCGATCCCGGCTGCGGCGACCCGGCCGAACATGTCCTCGGCCCGCAGCGCGATCATCATCGCCCGCCACAGCAGCACCGCGAACAAGGCGATCAGCACACCCGCACCGACCAGTCCGAGCTCCTCGCCGGCGACGGTGAACACGAAGTCGGTGTGCTGCTCGGGGACGAAGCCCGACTTGGTCTGCGAGCCGTCGAACAGGCCCTGGCCGAACAGGCCGCCGTTCCCGATCGCGATCCGCGCCTGGGTGGTGTTGTACCCGGCGCCGCGAGGGTCGAGGTCCGGATTGGTGAACGCCATGAACCGGTTCACCTGGTAGGCCTTGAGCACGCCCGCTGCCACGATCAGGGCCGCACCGGCGACACCGCCCGCGAGCAGTCCGGTCAGCCAGCGCCGCGGGGCGCCGGCAACAGCCAGGACGCCGAAAACCGTGGCGCCGAGGACGAGCATCGTGCCGAGGTCGGGCTGCAACAGGATCAGCACGGCCGGCAGACCGGCGATCAGAAGCATCGCGATCACCTCGACGTTGCCGACCCGACGCCGCAGCGTGCTCTCGGTGCGTTCGGCGACCACGAGCGCCATCCCGACGACCACGGCGAGCTTGGCGAACTCGGCCGGCTGGATCGACAGCCCGCCGATGATCAGCCAGGACCGCGAGCCGTTGATCGTGGCGCCCATAGCAAGGACGAGGAGCAGGCCGAGCACGGAGCCGGCGTACACGAGCGGCGCCAGGATCCGCACCCAGCGGTGATCGGTCAGGAACACCGCCGTCGCGAGGGCAAGTCCGATCGCGATGTTGACGAGGTGCTTGCGCAGGTACGCCGTCGGGTGGTCACCGGTCAGGGCGTCGTTGGCGGCGGTCGAGGACCAGACCAGCAGCGTGCCGATCACCAGGATCGCCGCGGCGGAGAGGATCAGCGCCCAGTCGAGGCGTGGTCCGCCCAGAGGTCGGGTCAGTGACCTCATCTGGGGCGGCCGGACCCGGGGCAGCGCGTCGGTGCTCATCGGCTGCCTCCGCTCCGGGTCGACGGCGGCAGGATCGAGCCGTCCGTGGCGAACGTCGGGAGGCGCCTGGGCGGGACGGTCCCCGGGATCACGGCCTTCGCGGCGTTCACGTCCTCGCCGGTGATGCCGTAGAGGGCCTCCCAGATCTTGCGCACCGCGGGACCCGAGGTGCCGGACCCGGTACCGGCCTGGGTCACCATCATCACCACCACGTAGTCCTTGGTGTAGGTCGCGACCCAGGAGGTGCTCTGCTTGCCGTAGACCTCGGCCGAGCCGGTCTTGCCGCGGACCTGGACCGTGTCCAGCGGGAAGCCGCCGAACTTCCAGGCGAGCGTGCCGACCTTCGCAGTTCCCAGCAGCGCGGTGTCGACGTACCGCAGCGCGGCCTTGGACGATTTCACCCGGCCCTCGACGACCGGCTTGATCCGCTTGATCACATGGCCGTTCGGTCCGACGACCGCCTTCGCGATCCGCGGCGCGTACAGGGTGCCGCCGTTGGAGAGCGCGGCGTACGCGCGGGCCAGCTGGATCGGGGTCACCATCGTGTCGCCCTGGCCGATCGAGAAGTTGACCGCGTCGCCGGCCCGGTAGCGGTTCCCCTCGAGGCAGAACTCGTGCGCGAAGACGTGCAGGAAGTCGCGCTTGCCGGTCTTGTTCTGCTTGTCGACCTTGCAGTAGTAGCTCTTCATCGCGTCCCAGTACGCGAGTTTCCAGCGCCGGTCGGCGATCCGGCCGTCGGCCTCACCCGGGATGTCGATCCCGGTCTTGCGGCCGAAGCCGAACTTCTTCGCCCCGGAGACCAGCGGGTCTTTCGCCTTCACGTTGCTCGGGTCGGAGCCGTACTTGTTCCAGTAACCCAGGCCGACCCGGTAGAAGAAGGTGTCGCAGGAGAGCTGCAGAGCCTTCGCGAAGTCGATCGAGCCGTAGGAGGCCGACTCGTAGTTCTTGAACCAGCGGTTGCCGACCTGAAGGCCGCTGGAGCAGTCCAGCCGGGTGTCCTCGGAGTAGCCGTTGTTCAGCGCCGAGACGGCCATGATCGGCTTCCAGGTCGAGCCGGGCGCGAACTGACCCTGCGTCGCCCGCGAGACCAGCGGGAGGCCGTCCTTCTTGGAGTACAGCTTCTTCAGCTGCTTGGTGGTGATCCCGTTGACCCAGACCGACGGGTCGTAGGTCGGCTGGCTGGCCATCGCGACCACGCGACCGTTCTTGGCGTCGAGGACGACGACCGCGCCGCTGTCGGCTTCGTAGTTCCTGCCGGTGACCTTGTCGAAGGTCCCGCGCGCGGTGACGATCGCCTGGTGGAGTTCCTTCTCGACGACCGACTGCACCTTGGCGTCGATCGACGTGACCAGGGTGTCCCCCGGCCTGGCCTCGACCGTGCCCGTGTCGCCGAGCACCCGGCCCATCGAGTCGACAGCGACCTTCTGGTAGCCGGGCATTCCGCGCAGCCACTGGTCGTAGGCCTTCTCCAGCCCGGCGCGGCCGACCACGGAGGCGCCGTTCAGCGAGGGGTCCTCGGCCCGTTCCGCCTCGTCGAGCTCGTCGGCGGTGATCGAGCTCAGGTAGCCGAGGACGCCGGCGGCGTTGATCCCGTACGGCGAGGGGTAGGCGCGCACGCTCTGCGCCTGCGCGATCACGCCCGGGTAGTCCTCGGCCTGCTCGGAGATCCGCACCGCGACTGCCTGCGGGATGTCCTCGGCGACCGGGATCGGCTGGAAGGGCGAGCCGTTCCAGCAGGTCTTCGTGGCGGCGTCCGGCGTGCCGCAGAGCAGGGTGCGCGCGAGCACCCGCGGGTACGGCTGCTCGACCGTTGCGGCCACCTTGCGCAGCAGCGCGGTCCGGGTCTGGTCGTCCATCTTGTTCAGCACGGTCCGGTCGACGCTGACGACCCAGCTGGTGCGGTTGGCGACCAGCGGGCGGCCCATCGCGTCCACGATCAGCCCGCGGGCCGGTTGTACGACGATGTCGCGGACGGACTGCTCGGCCGCCTTCGCCTGGTACTCCTCACCGGTCAGGACCTGCAGGTACCAGAGCCGGGCGAACAGGGTCAGGAACAGCGAGACCATCAGCACCTGGAGGACGAACAGCCGGAGCCGGCTCTTCTGCCGGTCCGGGCGGATCAGCACAGCAGCCATCAGGCCACCCGCATCTGCCGGGTCGAGTCGAAGGCCCAGAGCAGCGGCGGGATCACGAACGGCGCCAGCGCCAGATCCCAGAGCACGCTGATCACGATCGTCTGGAGCATCGCGTCGAAGCTGACCGAGCCGTCGCCGATCAGGACGCCGGAGAGCGCGTAGACCGACGTACCGACGAACGAGGCGGCGCCGACCACCAGCACTGCGGTGAGCGTCGAGGACCGCGCGTCCTGCCGGACCTTGCCGGCCAGGTAGCCGACGAGGACCAGGGCGAGGGCCCAGCGGCCGGCGACGTGATCGGCCGGCGGAGCGACGTCGAGGAGGAGTCCGGCAAGGAAGCCCAGCACCGCGCCGAACTGCGGACCGCGGGCGATGCCGGCCGCGACCACCACGATCAGGACCAGGTTCGGGACCACGCCGTCGACCGACACGTAGCGGAACAGCACCGACTGCGCTATCAGCGCCGCGCAGACGAGCAGACCGACGACAATCGCCCGGCGCGCGCTCATCCCAGACCTCCCGCAGTCAGCACCGGGCGGTCCCCGGCGGTGCCCCGGGGCACGACCACACCGACGACATCGAGTGACGAGAAGTCCACGAACGGACGGATCACTGCCAGGCGGGACGACTCGCGCGGCGAGGAGACCACCGACTCGACCCGCCCCACCGGGATGCCGGCGACGTACGGGACGCCGTTCTCCGAACCCCAGGTCACGACCACGTCGTCCCGCGAGGGGATCACGGCGTTGTCGACCAGGTCCAGGTCGAGTCGTCCGCTGTCGCCGATCGAACCGCCGCCGCGCAGGAACCCGATCTCCAGGTTCGTGCCGAGGCGGCCGCCGACGACCGATTCGGAGTCAACGATCAGCAGCACGGTCGCGCTGGACCGGGTCGCGCGGACCACCCGCCCGACCAGGCCGTCGTTGTTGAGGACCGTCATGTCCTTGCGGATGCCCGATGACGTGCCCGCATCGATGGTCACCGTGCGCGAGAACGACTGCATCGGCCCCATCGCGACCACGCGCGCCGCGACCAGCGAGTATCCGGTCTCCGCCACCGTCCGGGTGAGGCCGTCGAGCTCGGCGAGGCGCTTGCGGTCCAGCGGAGCGGTCGCCGCCGAGCTCGTCAACCGCGCGTTCTCGGAAGCGAGCCGGGCGTTCTCGTCGCGCAGCGCTCGGTTGGTGCGCAGGAAGCCGGTCAGGTCCGTGAACGGACGCGCGACCGCGTCAGTGGCGGACTCGGCAGGCCCGATCACGTTGCCGACCGTGACCCGGAGCGCATCCACCGGGGAGGCGCTTCCCGCCTTGGCGTCCAGCGTCATCACGGTCAGGCAGGCCAGCACGAGCAGCCCGAGCACCCGGCGCGGGTCGTCCCGCCCCGGGCCGCGACCGGGCCGGCGCCCGAGACGTGAACGCCTCATCCGACTCGCCGGGTCTCCGCGACCAGCACCTGCTGGAGCGCCTCGAACTCCTCGATGCACTTGCCTGCGCCGAGTACGACGGAGCTCAACGGGTCGGCCGCGACGTGCACCGGCATCCCGGTCTCGTGGCGCAGCCGCTCGTCGAGGCCGCGCAGCAACGCCCCGCCTCCGGTGAGCACGATGCCGCGATCCATGATGTCGCCGGCGAGCTCGGGCGGGGTCTGGTCGAGAGTGGAGCGGACGGCGTCGACGATCGTGTGCAACTGCTCCTCGATCGCCTTGCGGATCTCGGGAGCCGACACTGTCACGGTGCGCGGCAGTCCGGAGACCATGTCCCGGCCGCGGATCTCGGCACTCGGCTCCTGGGCCAGTGGGAAGGCGGACCCGAGGGTCACCTTGATCTCCTCGGCGGTGCCCTCGCCCAGCATCAGCGAGTGCTCCTTCTTCATGTACGCGATGATCGCCTGGTCGAGCGCGTCGCCCGCGGTCCGCACCGACAGCGTGGTCACCAGCCCGCCGAGCGAGATCACCGCGACCTCGGTGGTGCCACCGCCGATGTCGATGACCATGTTGCCGGTCGCCTCGTGCACCGGCAGGCCGGCGCCGATCGCGGCCGCCATCGGCTCCTCGACGATGTAGACCTTGCGAGCACCGGCCTGGTAGCCCGCCTCCTTGACCGCGCGCTGCTCGACCGGCGTGACCCCGCTCGGGACGCAGATCACCAGCCGCGGTTTCGCGAAGTAGCGGCGGCGGTGGACCTGGGCGATGAAATGACGCAGCATCTGCTCGGTGGCGTCGAAGTCGGCGATCACACCGTCGCGCAGCGGCCGGATCGCACTGATCCCTTCCGGGGTCCGCCCGATCATCCGCTTGGCGTCGGTGCCGACGGCGAGGATCTCGCGGGTGTGGGTGTGCATCGCGACCACGGAGGGTTCGTCGAGCATGACGCCGCGACCACGGACGTAGACCAGCGTGTTGGCGGTGCCGAGGTCCACCGCCATGTCACGGCCGATCAGGTTGTTCGCCATGTCCTCGCCTCGCAGGTGGATCGTGGGGAAGTAGATCGACACATCGCTCCCGTGCGTCTCACAGGAACCACGCGTCTCACCAGTCACGAGACTAGGGAGAATTCACCCGTTTTCCGGGCTGCGACACGCTCAGACCCGGCAGGAGGAGGGACCGGCGTCCCGGACCTCGGCCAGGTTCAGCCGGAGCAACGAGGGCACCCGGGGGCCGCGGCCGCGGTAATTCAGGCTCCCCGCCTCGCTCACGGTCCAGACCGAGCCGCCGCGCAGCTCCAGGTCCTCGGCCCCCGGCACGAACCGGACCGGATCCCGGCCTGGCATCCGCAACGTCCCACAACGGCTCGTCGACGTCACGAACCACGGGTACCGGTCGCGGGAGGTCAGTCCCTGGAGCCCCGCCGGCGCCCTCAAGGTGAGTGAGGCCGGCGGGAGAACCGTACGGCCGCGTTCGAGCACCCGGCCACGGTCGAACCACCAGATCCGCGAGCTCCGGGCGGGTTCGAACCCGCCGATGCCGATCCGATGCGGCCGGAGCACCAGGGTCGACCCGCGCACGCCTCGACCCAGTGACCAGACCCGACGCACGGTGAGCCGGTCGGGGTCCAGCAGCCAGAGCCGGTCGTACCCGGCGATCCAGAGCCCGTCCCGGGTCAGCTCGAGACCCCCGCCGTGCCGGCACGAGGTGGCCTTCGACCGGCGCGCCGTCTCACCGAGATGGTCGACGAACCGCGCGATGTCCCCGGTGCGCAGGTCGACCACCGCGAGCTGACACCAGCGGCGTCCGACCGGCTCGGTGCCGTCGTACCCGCCCACGAAAGCGCGGTCGCCGTCGATCTCCAGGCCCTGGGGCACGAAGCCGTCCTCGACCTGGGGGACGTCGATGCCCCGGCAGTTCCTGAAGCCGGTGCCGGGACAACTCTCGCTGCTCGGCGGCACGTCTGAGCAGCCCGCCACCGCGAACAGGCATGCGAGCAGCAGGGCTGCCCGGCGCATGATCAGGTCAGCTCAGGCCGGGGAACCAGAGCGCGATCTCGCGGGCGGCCGACTCCGGGGAGTCCGAGCCGTGCACCAGGTTCTCCCGGTTCGACAGGGACAGGTCGCCGCGGATCGTGCCCGGAGCGGCCTTGCGGCCGTCGGTGGCGCCGTTGAGCGCCCGGACGATCTCGATCGCCTCGTCCCCTTCGAGGACGAGTGCGACGAGCGGGCCGCTGGTCACGAAGTCGCGCAGCGGCGGGTAGAAGTCGCGCTCGACGTGCTCCGCGTAGTGCTGGTCGGCCTGGGCCGCGTCGATGTGCCGCTGCTCGAGCGCGACGATCGTCAGGCCCTTGGCCTCGAAACGCGCGAGCACGGTGCCGACGAGGCCACGGCGGACGGTGTCGGGCTTGAGCAGGACGAGGGTGCGCTGGGTCATGCACCGAACCCTAGTAGGGCGGGTTCAGTCCGCCGAGGCCAGCCCGAGGAGCCGCGCCGACTCGGCCCGCATCTCCACCTTGCGGACCTTGCCGGTGACGGTCATCGGGAACTCGTCGACGACCAGGACGTAGCGCGGGATCTTGTAGTGCGCGAGCTTCCCGTCCGCGAACGCCCGCACCTCGTCGGCGCCGAGCGGCGGTGCGCCTTCGCGGAGCCGGATCCAGGCGCAGAGCTCCTCGCCGTACTTCTGGTCCGGTACGCCGACGACCTGGACGTCCTCCACGTCGGGATGCGTGTAGAGGAACTCCTCGACCTCACGCGGATAGACGTTCTCGCCGCCGCGGATCACCATGTCCTTGATCCGGCCGACCACGAGCGCGTACCCGTCCTCGCGCATCACCGCCAGGTCGCCGGTGTGCATCCAGCCCTCGGAGTCGATCGCCTCGGCGGTCTTCTCCTCGTCCTTCCAGTAGCCGAGCATCACCGAGTAGCCGCGGGTGCAGAGCTCGCCGGGCTCACCGCGCTCGAGGGTCGCTCCGGTGCCCGGATCCACGATCTTGATCTCGACGTGCGGGTGCACCCGGCCGATCGTCGCGGTGCGCCGGTCCAGGTCGTCGTCGGCGCGCGTCTGGGTGGAGACCGGGCTGGTCTCGGTCATCCCGTAGGCGATGGACACCTCGGTCATGTTCATGTCGTTGATGCAGCGCTTCATCACCTCGACCGGGCAGGGCGAGCCGGCCATGATCCCGGTCCGCAACGAGCTCAGGTCGTAGTCGGCGAAGCCCGGGGCGTTCTGCATCGCGATGAACATCGTCGGGACGCCGTACACACCGGTGCAGCGTTCGTCCTGGATGGTCCGCAGGGTGATCTCCGGGTCGAAGCCGGGTGCGGGGATCACCATCGTCGCCCCGTGGGTGGTGCAGCCGAGGTTGCCCATCACCATCCCGAAGCAGTGGTAGAAGGGCACCGGGATCGCCAGCCGGTCCTCGTGCGAGAAGTTGATCGTCTCGGTCGTGAAGTAGCCGTTGTTCAAGATGTTGCGGTGCGAGAGCGTCGCGCCCTTGGGGAAGCCGGTCGTGCCGCTCGTGTACTGGATGTTGATCGGATCCGTCGGCGCCAGACCCGCCATCCGCTGCACCAGTTCGTCGGCCAGGCCGGCGTCCCCCGCTCCCCCGTCGACGAGATCGGACCAGTCGTCGGTGCCCAGGAAGACGACCCGTTCGACGGGGGTCTCGTCGACCACCTCGGCCACCATCGCCCGGTAGTCGCTCGTCTTGAACGACGTGGCCGAGATCAGCAGCGAGACGCCGGACTGGTTGAGGACGTAGGCGAGTTCGTGGGTGCGGTACGCGGGGTTGATGTTCACCAGGATCGCGCCGACCTTCGCCGTCGCGTACTGGGTGATCGTCCACTCGGCGCAGTTCGGCGCCCAGATGCCGACGCGGTCCCCTCGGGCCACGCTCGCGGCGAGGAGGCCGCGCGCGAGCGCGTCGACGTCCGCGTCGAGCTCGGCGTAGGTCCAGCGCCGGCCGGTGGCGACCTCGACGAGAGCTTCGCTGTCGCTGTGGGCGGCGACGGTTCGTTCGAAGTTCGCGCCGATGGTCTCCTCGAGCAGAGGGGCACCGGTCTCGCCGCTGGCGTAGGACTCCATGCCCTGACCCTAGGTTTCCTCCGGGCAGGCTGTCAGCCCTGGCGAGGCACGATCTAGGAAGCGGGATCGGGCGCCGACGACAGCTCGGCCGCGGCGGCGGCCTTGTCCCGATCGATCATCCGGCCCAGCCTGACCGCGGTCAGCCAGAGCAGCAGGAAGATCGTGCCGAGCACGTACATCGCGGTCACCTGGATCCCCAGGCAGACCGCGGCGACCTGGATCGCCCAGCCGAGGTAGTACGCCCAGGCGAAGCGAAGCAGCCCGGCCACGAGCAGGCACGCGACCGTCAGCCCGATGCCGATCCACAGCGCGTTGGACTTGTCGACCGACTCGACGGAGATCAGCACCGGCGTCGTGAGCCCGAGGACGATCGCCTCGAGCAGGAGGATCGCGGCGCAGAGCCGGCGCTGCATCAGTCGTTCCCCCGCGGCCCGGTGTGCGTGATCAGGGTCCGTGCCTCACCGACCGTGATCACCGACCCGGTGACCAGGACACCACCGGAGCCGAGGCTCTCGCCGAAAATGCCGCCGACCTCCGCGAGTGCGGCGGCTTCGTCGAGCGCGTTGACCAACGACCGCGCGACGCTGACCCGGTCCTGGCCGAAGATGCCGCGCGCGACCTCGCCCAGCTGCTCGGCGTCCATCGCGCGCTCGGTGGAGTTCTGGGTGCAGACGATGTGCGCGAGCGCAGGCTCGAGGACCGAGAGCAGTCCCTCGTAGTCCTTGTCGGCCATCACCCCGACGACGCCGATCAACGGGCTGAAGGTGAACGAGTCCTGGAGCGCCTCGACCAGCGCTTCCGCACCGTGCGGGTTGTGCGCCGCGTCCAGCACGATCGTCGGCGAGCGGCGTACGACCTCGAGGCGGCCCGGCGAGGTCACCTCGGCGAACGCGTCCTTGACCGCGTCCTCCGACAGCGGCTCGTCACCGCCGACGAACGCCTCGACCGCAGCGAGAGCCAGAGCGGCGTTCTGAGCCTGGTGTGCCCCGTAGAGCGGGAGGAACACCTCGTCGTAGACCCCGCGCAGGCCTTGCAGCGACAGCATCTGCCCGCCCACGGCCGGGACCCGGGTCCGGACGCCGAAGTCGGAACCCTCGCGCGCGACCAGCGCACCGACCTCGAGGCAGCGTTCCTCGATCAGGGCGTCCACATCCTCGTCCTGGGTGGCGGTGACCACCGTCGCGCCGGCCTTGATGATGCCGACCTTCTCGCGCGCGATCGCCGTCGGGGTGTCACCGAGGTACTGGCTGTGATCGACCGCGATCGGCGTCATCACGGCGACCTGCGCGTCAGCGACGTTGGTCGCGTCCCACGCGCCGCCCATCCCGACCTCGACGACCGCCACGTCGACCGGGGCGTCGGCGAAAGCGGCGTACGCCATCCCGACCACGGTCTCGAAGTAGGACAGCGGGTGCTCGGAGTCGGCGTCGACGAGGTGCGTGTACGGCGCCACGTCGTTGAAGGCCTGGACGAACTGCTCCTCGGTGAGCGGCTCACCGTCGACGACGATGCGCTCGGTCATCGACTCCAGGTGCGGGCTGGTGAACCGTCCGGTGCGCAGGCCGAGGCCGCGGATCAGCGTCTCGATCATCCGTGCCGTCGAGGTCTTCCCGTTCGTGCCGGTCAACTGGATCACCGGGTAGGTGCGCTGCGGCTCCCCCAGGAACTCGGTGAACGCCTCGATCCTGTCCAGCGTCGGGTCCAGCCGGGACTCGGGCCAGCGGGACAGGAGCGCGTCCTCCACCTCGGCGTAGGTCTCGGCGGGGCGGGCGTCGGCGGGGAACTCGGAAGGGTCGGTCATCGCCCGCCCAGTGTCCCAGACCGATCGGGCATCGGTCGGCGGGGCCGGACCGCAGACACCTAGAACGTGTTCCATTAGTCTGCTCCAGGTGAGCACCGACGCCAGTCGCACTTCTGCCAGAGACCGTTTCGAGATCCTCCGCGCCGCCCCCTCCCCGGAGCCGGCGGCTCTCGATGCCCTGTGGGCCGACCTGGCCTGCCTTCCGGCCGAGGAGATGCTCGGCGCCTGGCGGGGCGGCGACTTCGCGACCGGCCATCCGGCCGGCGCGCTGCTGGAGAAGATCAGCTGGCACGGCAAGCGCTTCGACTCGCTCCTCGACGGGCATCCGCTCATCTGCCGGGGCGAGGACGGCGAGCTCTACTCGAACACCACCTACGCCGGTGGCGGCCACTCCTCCCTCTGGGAGGTCGCGTTCCGCGGCGAGTCCACGGCCACGATGGTGTACGACGCGATGGCGGTCTTCGACCACTTCAAGAAGGTCGACGACGACACGGTGCTGGGGATCATGAACGGCAAGCTCGAAGCGGCCTTCGGGACCGCGGACCACTACTACTTCTGGCTGGAGCGTGAGGCATGAGGACCACCGTCGCCGTCGTCAACGAACAGGGCGCCGACTTCTCGCTGGAGGAGGTCGAGCTCAGCGGCCCCCAGGCTGACGAGGTCCTGGTGAGGATCGTCGCCACCGGCCTCTGCCACACCGACATCCACCTCAAGGGGTTCCTGCCCGGCGAGATGTTCCCCAACGTCTTCGGGCACGAAGGCGCGGGGGTGGTCGAAGCGATCGGCGAGGGTGTCAGCGGGATCGAGGTCGGCGATCACGTCGTGCTGAGCTTCCGCTCCTGCCGGGCGTGCGGCCCCTGCACCGAGGGCGCTGTCGGCTACTGCGAGTCGAGCCTGCTGCTCAACTACATGGGCATGCGGATGGACGGCACCACGACGTACGAACGCGACGGTGCACCGGTCTTCGGCAACTTCTTCGGTCAGTCCAGCCTGTCCCAGCACGCGATCGCGTACGCCGACAACTGCGTCGTCGTGGACAAGTCGGTCGACCTGACCAAGGTCGCGCCGTACGGCTGCGGTTTCCAGACCGGAGCCGGCACCGTGCTGAACGTGCTCGAGCCGACCCCGGCGGACAGCCTGGTCGTGTACGGCGTCGGCGCGGTCGGACTGGCAGCCCTGGCCGCTGCCAAGTTCCTCGGCGTCGGCACGATCGTCGCCGTCGACCCGATGGCGAGCCGCCGCGAAGCCGCCGAGAAGTTCGGCGCGATCGGCGTCGACCCGACCGCCGAGGACAATGTCGTCGAGAAGGTCAAGGAACTCACCGGCGGCGGCGCCAGTTACGCGATCGACACCACCGCGATCTCCCCGGTCGTCAAGCAGGCGCAGCAGTCGCTGAAGGCGCGCGGCACCCTGGTCGCGCTCGGCCTGGGCCCCGAGGAGTACGCGATCGACGCGATCGACCTGTTGCAGACCGGCAAGATCATCCGCTCCTCGATCGAGGGCGACTCCGACCCGCAGGAGATGGTCCCGCGACTGATCGCGATGAACGAGGCCGGCGACTTCGACGTCGACGGCCTGATCGCGACGTACCCGTTCAGCGAGATCAACACCGCGGTCGCCGACGTGCTGGCCGGGAAGGTCGTCAAGCCTGTCTTGGTCTGGTGATCAAGCACTAGCCTGACCGCGGGAGGCCGAGCCAAGGGGGTGCGCGTGTCCACAGCACCGCGGATCGGCTATGCCCCGCGCGGCGACGGCGGCCACATCGGCTACTCGGTGCTCGGTGAGGGTCCGGCCCTCGTCTTCTGGCCCAGCGGCACGATGTCCGCTTCCTCGCTGTTCGAGGAACCCCGCTGTGCGCGCATGCAGCGCGAGCTCGCGACGTTCTCCACCAGGGTGGTCATCGACCATCCCGGTGTCGGGTACTCGGATCCGCTGGGCGCGGGTCAGGTGGCGGACCTCGACCACCGGGCGTCCGACGTACTGGCCGTGCTCGACCACCTCGGGGTCGGCAAGGCCGTGCTGGTCGCCGCAGGCTGGGACAGCCAGCCCATGATCCACCTCGCGGTCGAGCACCCGGAACGGGTGGAGAAGCTGATCCTGCTGTCCTTCACGCCGCGCCCGATGCCCGGACCCGACTGGCCGAACGGCGTGCCGATCGATGTCATGACAGCGATCCAGAGCGAGGTTTCCGCGCCCGGGGAGGGGCGAGCTCCGCAGGACATCACCAGCCTGATCGCGCAGTCCGCTGCCGGCGACAAGCACCTTCAGCGCTGGTTCGAGGAGGGCGGCCGGGTCGGGCCGAGGACTGCCGAGGCCTACCTCGAGGCGGCACTGCAAGCCGATGTGCGCCCGCTGCTCGCACGCGTCGAGGTCCCGGCCCTGATCCTGCACAGCACCCGGGACCCCTGGGTCCCGGTCGAAGCCGCGCGCTTCTGCGCCGCTCAGATGCCGAACGCACGCCTGGTCGAGTTCGACAGCGGTGACAGCCTGCCGTTCACCCACCTGCTCGACGAGCGCCTGGCGGAGATGGAGTCCTTCGTCCAGGACAGCCCCCGGGCGCACGCGCAGAGACGCCTGATGACGGTGCTCTTCACCGACGTCGTCGGCTCCACCGAGCAGCTCAGCGCCACCGAGGACCACCGATGGTCGGCACTGCTCGACGAGGTCGACAGCACGGTGGCCCGGCACGTCCTCCGCCACGAGGGCCGGGTCTGCAAGAGCATGGGCGACGGTCACCTGGCCCTGTTCGAGCGCCCCAGCGACGCCGTCGGCGCGGCGCTGGACCTGACGCGGGCGATGGCCGTCCTCGGCACCCCGATCCGCGCCGGGATCCACATCGGCGAGGTCGAGGTCCGCGGGGACGATGTGGCCGGGGTCGCGGTCCACGTCGGAGCCCGGGTCTCGGGCCTGGCCGCAGCCGGCGAGGTCCTCGTCACCCGGACCGTCGCCGACCTGATCGCCGGGTCCCGGTTCCGGACAGAGGACGCCGGCGAGCACGTGCTGAAGGGGCTGCCGGGCAGCTGGGCGCTGTTCCGGGTCGCTGCCGGTCGCTAGGGTCACGCCATGAGGCTCCGACTCACCGAGCAGGAGGCCGCTTTCCGCGAGGAGATGCGGACCTTCTTCACCACGAAGATCCCCCAGCACGTCCGCGACGACATCGCCGCGGGCCGGCACATCACCAAGGACGACTACGTGACCTGCATGCGGGTCATGAACGAGGCCGGTCTCGCGGTGCCGAACTGGCCCGTCGAATGGGGTGGTCGCGACTGGACCCCGCTCGAGAAGCACCTGTGGCACGAGGAGATGCAACTGGCCTGCGTCCCGCCGCCGTTGGCGTTCAACGCCAGCATGATCGGGCCGGTCATCGCTCATTTCGGATCCCAGGAGATGAAGGAGCGGTTCCTGCCGGCCACGGCGAACCTGGACATCTGGTGGTGCCAGGGGTTCTCCGAGCCGAATGCCGGCTCGGACCTGGCCTCGCTGTCCACCAAGGCCGAGCGCGACGGCGACGACTGGGTCGTCAACGGCCAGAAGACCTGGACCACGCTCGGCCAGCACGCCGACTGGATCTTCTGCCTGGTCCGCACCGACCCCGAGGTCAAGAAGCAGGCCGGCATCTCGATGCTGCTGTTCCCGATGGACTCCCCCGGCGTGACGCTGCGACCGATCCAGATGATCGACGGCGGGTTCGAGGTCAACGAGGTCTTCTTCGACAACGTCCGGGTCCCGGGCGAGAACATCGTCGGCGAGGTGAACCAGGGCTGGACCCAGGCCAAGTTCCTGCTCGGCAACGAGCGCGTCGGCGTCGCGCCGGTCGCCGCGACCAAGCGGGTCCTGGCGACGGTGAAGGACATCGCCCGTGACCAGGGCCGGCTCTCCGACCCGCTGATCTCGTCGAGGTTCGTGGAGCTCGAGAACGAACTGCTCGCACTCGAGCTGACCGCCTTGCGGGTGGTCGCGAACTCCTCGGACGGCAAGCCCCACCCGGCGTCCTCGATCCTCAAGCTCAAGGGCTCCGAGTTGCAGCAGGCCGTCTCCGAGCTCCAGGTCGACCTCGCCGGGGAGCTCTCCCTGGCCACCGGCTCGGACGCCGTCCCGGACTGGGCCGCGCTCGCCACCCCGACGTACCTCAACCTTCGCAAGGCATCGATCTACGGCGGGTCCAACGAGATCCAGCGCCAGATCATCGCCGGCACGATCCTCGGACTCTAGGAGCGCACGATGGACTTCACCCTCGACGAGGACCAGCTCGCCCTGCGCGACGCCGCGCGGAGCCTGCTCAAGGGCTACGACCCGAACGTGGATTCCGAGCGTCGTCGTACGGTGACCGGCGCCGATCCCGGGTACGACACCGGCGTCTGGAGCCGGCTCGCCGACGCCGGTCTTCTCGGGCTCCCGTTCTCCGAGGACGACGGCGGTGTCGGCGCAGGGCCTGCCGAGGTCGCGGTGGTGGCCGAGGAGATCGGGCGGGTGCTCGCCCCGGAGCCGTACGTCGCCTGCGTGGTCCTCGCCGGCGGTCTGGTGGCTGCGGCCGGCAGCCCCGAGCAGCGGGCCGAGCTGATCGGCGGCCTGGCAGCCGGCGAGCACCTGTTGGCCTACGCCCGCGCCCAGGGCGAGGACGGCGTCGCCGACGTCGTGATCCAGGGAGCCGCGGCGGACACGATCGTGTGGCACGTCGGCAACGAACTCTTCGTCGCGCCGCGACCGGCGGACGCCGCGGCGTACCCGACCAGCGACGGCGGCCGGGCCGCCCGGTTGGTCTTCGACCGCTCCACCGCGGCCCCGCTGGGCGCCGGTGGCGACGCGAGCGCCGCCATCACCCGGGCCCGTTCGCTCGCGCAGATCGCCGCGTGTCACGAGGCCCTCGGCGCGATGGACACCGCACTGCGGATGACGACCGCGTATCTGACGACCCGGCAGCAGTTCGGCGTCACGCTGAACCGGTTCCAGGCGCTCACCTTCCGCGCGGCGGACATGTACACCGACCTGGAGCTCACCCGTTCGCTGGTGACCTGGGCGACGCTGGTCGCCGACGAAGGCGACGATCCCGCAGCCCTCGCCGACGCGGCCGCCCGCGCCAAGCTGCAGACCGCCCGCGCGTCGCGTCGGATCGGCCAGGAGGCGATCCAGCTGCACGGCGGGATCGGGGTCACCGCCGAGTACTCGGTGGGCTGGTTCACGGCCCGGCTGACCGCGCTCGCCCGGTGGCTCGGCGACGCCGACGAGCAGGTGCACACCCTGACCGACAGCCTCGGCGACCACACGGTGCTCGACCCGCTGAGCGCCTGAGGGTTCCCAGGGTTTCGAAACCGGGCTCAGAGGACCAGCAGGTTCGCTGTCTCCGCGACCGGGGCGTACCCGATCCGTTCGTAGAGCCCGTTGGACGTCGGATTGGCCTGATCAGTGAACAGACAGACCTCGACACCCGAGGCGAGCAGCGTCCGGGAGACCTCGGCGACGGCTGCGGCGGCGTACCCGTGGCCGCGCTCCTCCTTCGGCGTGTACACCGGGCCGACCCGGACCACACCGAAGGACTCCGGGTTGAACGCGGTCATGTGCACCGTGCGTCCGTCGACCTCCCAGACGTAGATCTCGCCGTTCTCGATCCGCTGCCGCGTCCGTGCCTCGGTCTCGATCGGGGCCGGGTGCGGGTCCTCGCTCCCCGCCTGCTCCGCGGCATCGGCACCGAACGCGTCGAACCAGGCCAGGACCAGATCGACATCACCGGCCCGTGCCGCACGCAGCTCTCCCCTGGGGAGCGGCGGATCGACGATCGCGGCCACGGTCTGCAACCGCATCCGTTCGGTGGCCCGGACGGTCTTCCCGGTGAGCCGGGCGAGTTCGGCGGCGCAGACGTCGACCGCCGGGACGGCCCCGTGCACGGCGTGGACCACCTCACCGCGCGTGTGCAGCCGGTGCGCGAGCGTGACGGCGGCGTCATCGGGCATCGCGAGCAGGTAGACCGGGAACGGCACGAACGGCGCGGTCCGCATCGCGGCTCCGACGGTCCTGTCCCCGTCGCGAACGACCAGCCACCAGGACGGCGGTTGCCCGTCGACGCGGTCCGGCACGCCTTCGTCGGCGAACCTGGCCGTGACGGTCGCGACGACTGTGCTCTCCACCGGGTTCGCGGCCAGCAGTCCGCCGGCCGCGGCGAGGAAAGGCACCGGGTCGTCGAAGAACTCGAGGTCGTAGGTCACGGGCCCGACGTTAACCGTCGTGTTCCGCGACCAGAACTGGTTTTCGACCGCGTCCCGCACGCCCGTAGCATGACGCCCATGACCGAGACCCAGACCCAGTCCGCTACCCCGTCGACCGCTGCAGCCGCCGCGGTCGAGGTACCGGACAAGCCGGCTCTGGAAGGGCTGGAGAGCACCTGGGCCGCGCGCTGGAAGGAAGCCGACACCTACCGGTTCGACCGCACCCAGCCGCGGGAGAATGTCTACTCGATCGACACTCCCCCGCCGACCGTCTCCGGCAGCCTCCACGTCGGTCACGTCTTCTCCTACACCCACACCGACCTGATCGCCCGCTACCAGCGGATGCGGGGCAAGTCCGTCTTCTACCCGATGGGCTGGGACGACAACGGCCTGCCGACCGAGCGCCGGGTGCAGAACTACTACGGCGTCCGCTGCGACCCGTCGCTCCCTTTCGACCCTGACTTCACCCCGCCGGAGAAGCCCGACCCGAAGAAGCAGATCCCGATCTCCCGGCCGAACTTCGTCGCGCTCTGCGAGGAACTGGTCGAGCAGGACGAAGCCGTCTTCGAGTCGCTCTGGCGGACCCTCGGTCTGTCGGTCGACTGGAAGGAGCACTACACGACCATCGGCAAGAAGGCGCAGACGGTCAGCCAGCGCGCCTTCCTCCGCAACTTCGCCCGCGGCGAGGCCTACCTGCAGGACGCTCCGACGCTGTGGGACGTGACCTTCCAGACCGCCGTCGCCCAGGCAGAGCTCGAGGCCCGGGAGTACCCGGGCGCCTACCACCGGGTCGCCTTCCACCGCCCGGACGGCACTCCGCTGTACATCGAGACCACCCGGCCCGAGCTCATCCCGGCCGTGGTCGCGCTGATCGCCCACCCGGACGACGAGCGCTACCAGCCGCTCTTCGGCACCACCGTGACCTCCCCTGTCTTCGGGGTCGAGATCCCGGTCGTCGCGCACGAGGCTGCGGAGCCCGACAAGGGCGCCGGCATCGCGATGTGCTGCACCTTCGGCGACCTCACCGACGTGCAGTGGTGGCGTGAGCTGCAGCTCCCGGTCCGGACCGTGATCGGACGTGACGGCCGGCTCCTCCGCGAGACCCCTGAATGGCTCTCCGCTCCGCAGGCGGAAGCGTCGTACGCCGACCTGGCCGGCAAGACCACCTTCAGCGCCCGCGAGGAGATGGTCGCCAAGCTCCGGGAGTCCGGCGACCTGGACGGCGAGCCGAAGCCGACCCAGCGGATGACGAACTTCTTCGAGAAGGGCGACAAGCCGCTCGAGATCGTCGCCACCCGGCAGTGGTACATCCGCAACGGCGGACGCGACTCCGAGCTGCGCGACGAGCTCGTCGAGGACGGCAACAAGATCACCTGGGTGCCGACCCACATGAAGCACCGCTACGACAACTGGGTCGGCGGCCTCAACGGCGACTGGCTGATCTCCCGCCAGCGGTTCTTCGGCATCCCGTTCCCGGTCTGGTACCCGCTCGACGCGGACGGTGAGCCCGACTACGACCACCCGCTGCTCCCGGCCGAGGCCGCGCTCCCGGTGGACCCGTCCACGGACGCGCCCGAGGGTTACCAGGAGTCCCAGCGCGGGGCGGCCGGTGGGTTCATCGGCGACCCCGACGTGATGGACACCTGGGCGACCTCGTCGCTGACCCCGCAGATCGCCTGCGGCTGGGAGTCCGATCCCGATCTGTACGCCCGCACGTTCCCGATGGACCTGTGCACCCAGGGCCACGACATCATCCGCACCTGGCTCTTCTCCCGGGTCGTGCGGGCGCACCACGAGAACGGTGTCGTCCCGTGGTCGCACGCGATGATGTCCGGCTTCGTGATGGACCCGGACCGCAAGAAGATGTCGAAGTCGAAGGGCAACGTGGTCGTCCCGACCGAGATCCTCGACAAGTTCGGCGCCGACGCGGTCCGCTGGCGCGCCGCGATGGCCAGGCCCGGTCTGGACTCGCCGTTCGACGAGGCCCAGATGAAGGTCGGCCGCCGGCTGGCGATGAAGGTCCTGAACGCGTCCAAGTTCGTCCTCGGCGGGTTCGGCGATGCCGACACCGACCCGGCCGTCGTCACCGAGGCGATCGACCGTGCGCTGCTGGCCAGCCTCGGCACCGTGATCACCCGGGCCACCGAGGCGTTCGACGCCTACGACTACACCACCGCGCTCGAGGCGATCGAGAAGTTCTTCTGGGAGTTCTGCGACGACTACCTCGAACTGGTCAAGGAGCGCGCGTACGCCGAGGACGGGGGCCCGGACACTGCCTCGGCGCGAGCCACCCTGCTGACCGCCCTGCACGTCCAGCTGCGCCTGCTGGCACCTTTCCTGCCGTACGTGACCGAGGAGGTCTGGTCCTGGTGGCACGTCGCCAACGCGGGTGGAGGCTCGGTGCACCACACTGCCTGGCCGACCACGGCGGACCTCGGTGGCGTAGCCGAGGGTGATCCGGCGATGCTCAGCGCCGTCGCCACCGCGCTCGGCGGCATCCGCGGTGCGAAGTCGCAGGCGAAGGTCTCGATGAAGACCGAACTGGCCCGGGTCGAGATCTCCGGACCCGCAGCACTCGTCGAGAGTGCGCAGGCGGCCGCGGAGGATCTGAGGAAGGTCGGCAGGATCGTCGGCGACCTGGTCTTCACGACCGACGGTACGGCGACCGAGCTGACCGTGACCGCGGAGCTCGCCCCGACCGAGGACTGAGCGCCGAGAGTCAGTCCTTCTTCGGGTGCAGACCCTTCGAGGGGTGCCCGTCGTCGTGGCCGCGCACCTCGCCTCGGTTCTTCCCGCCCGGGTTCATGCTCTTCTTGTCGTCGTGCTTGCCGTTGCCCCTGGCCTGCAGTTTGCCGTCGCTCCCGGCGTGGCCTTTGCCGTTGCCCTTGCCGTCGTCCTTGCCGTTGCCCTTGACGGACACCGCGACGGTCGTGTCGGTCCGGCCGGTGACCGACGTGTCAGGGGCCGCGCCGATGTAGCCGGCGGCCGCGGTGACGGGTGCGGATGCACCGTCGCCGGACCAACTGAAGGCGAACTGCCCGGGTGTGCTGCCGTGCTGCGTGCCCGGAGAACCGAGTCCGGGGACCGTCCCGGTGGTCGCCGACCCCGCGCTTGCGGACGCGTCCTGCCGGGGCGTGACCGGACGCCCACCGGTGATGGTGTCGACCAGGTCCTGGACTGCCTGAACGGGCGATCCCGCCACCTCGGGTCGCTGCGGGCGAGCATCGAGCACTGAACCCAGGACCGCGCCGGGCATCTGCAACGCCTCGAAGGGGGTCGGCGCCATCCGGACCACGTTGCCGAGCGCACTCGCACGCAGGCCCTCGATCATCACCGCGGCGCAGATGAGCGTCACGAGAATGAACGCGACCAGTGGCCGAGCGCGATTGACCTTCATTACTCTCCCGAGTTTCGCGGGGCCGCCCCTTCGACGACCTTCCGTGACCGCCCCCGCGCCGGTCTAGGGATGACTTTAACGGAACCGGGCAGTTCGGACATGACCCTTTTGGATCATTCGAACCCGTGCATGAGGGCAGGGCACGCTGGTAGGGCGCGATGCATGGCAATGCAGTAGAACGAGAAGTACCGAATAGCGGTCGCCCGTCTGGCGGCGCCGGTCAGGCGGACTTCTTCTTCTTCGCTTCCGGCTCGCGCGGGATCAGCGTCGGGTTGACGTTGTCGGAGACGACCTCGCCGGTCACGACGACCTTCGCGATGTCCTCGCGGGACGGCACGTCGTACATCACGTTGAGGAGCACCTCCTCGATGATCGCCCGCAGCCCACGCGCACCGGTGCCGCGCTCCATGGCCTTCTCGGCGATCGCGTTGATCGCGTCGTCGGTGAACTCGAGCTCGACACCGTCGAGGTCGAAGAGCTTCTGGTACTGCTTGATCAGCGCGTTGCGCGGCTCGGTGAGGATCTGCACCAGGGCCGGGTTGTCGAGCTTGTTGACGCTGGCGATCAGCGGCAGCCGCCCGATGAACTCGGGGATCAGGCCGAACTTCACCAGGTCCTCGGGGCGGACCTGCGCGAACATCTCGTCGGCCTCCACCTCCTTGGAACCGCGCATCTCGGCGGTGAACCCCAGGGTCTTCTTGCCGACCCGCTGCTCGACGATGTGCTCGAGGCCGGCGAACGCGCCGCCGACGATGAACAGGATGTTCGTCGTGTCGATCTGGATGAACTCCTGGTGCGGGTGCTTGCGGCCGCCCTGCGGCGGGACCGAGGCGGTCGTGCCTTCCAGGATCTTCAGCAGGGCCTGCTGCACGCCCTCCCCGGACACGTCGCGGGTGATCGACGGGTTCTCCGCCTTGCGGGCGACCTTGTCGATCTCGTCGATGTAGATGATCCCGGTCTCGGCCTTCTTGACGTCGTAGTCGGCCGCCTGAATCAGCTTGAGCAGGATGTTCTCGACGTCCTCACCGACGTAGCCGGCCTCGGTCAACGCGGTGGCGTCGGCGATCGCGAAGGGCACGTTGAGCATCCGGGCCAGGGTCTGGGCGAGGTAGGTCTTGCCGCAGCCGGTCGGCCCCATCACCAGGATGTTGGACTTGGCGACCTCGACCGCGTCGTCCTTGCCCTTCGAGTTCGCCGCTCCGGCCGTGACCCCGGCCTGGACCCGCTTGTAGTGGTTGTAGACGGCGACCGCGAGCGACTTCTTCGCCTGCTCCTGGCCGATCACGTACGAGTTGAGGAACTCGAAGATCTCCCGAGGCTTGGGCAGCTCCTCGAGACCGACCTCGCTGGTCTCGTTGAGCTCTTCCTCGATGATCTCGTTGCAGAGATCGATGCACTCGTCGCAGATGTACACGCCGGGACCGGCGATGAGCTTCTTGACCTGCTTCTGGCTCTTCCCGCAGAAAGAACACTTCAGCAGGTCTCCACCGTCACCGATGCGTGCCACGGGCGACGTCTCCCCTCATCCGTGCCGGCTTTGGGCCGACCTCGATCCACGTGCCGTCCAACGCCCTCCCGGACGCAGCGCACCTTGCCGACGGTACCCCGTCGACGCGCCGAATGCGGGCGGACACGACTAGATTCCTCCGCCTCCCTCAGACGAGGGCGGCGGCCTTCCGGGACTCGAGGATCGAGTCGATCAGGCCGTACTGGATCGCACCGTCGGCCGTCAGGATCTTGTCGCGCTCGATGTCGCGGCTGACTTCCTCGGCCGTCTTGCCGGTGTGGTCGGAGATCAGCTTCTCGAGGAGCTCGCGCATGCGCAGGATCTCGTTGGCCTGGATCTCGATGTCCGAGGACTGACCGTAGGTGCCCTCGGTGTACGGCTGGTGGATCAGGATCCGGCTGTTCGGCAGCGCCATCCGCTTGCCCGGCGTACCGGCGGCGAGCAGGATCGCGGCAGCCGAGGCGGCCTGACCGAGGCAGACGGTCTGAACGTCCGGCTGGATGAACTGCATCGTGTCGTAGATCGCCGTCATCGCCGTGAACGAGCCGCCGGGGCTGTTGATGTAGATGCTGATGTCCCGGGTCGGGTCCATCGACTCCAGGCAGAGCAGCTGAGCCATCACCGCGTTGGCGATGTCGTCACTGATCGGCGTGCCGAGGAAGATGATCCGGTCCTCGAAGAGCTTGCCGTACGGGTCGATCCGGCGGAAGCCGTAGGAGGTGCGTTCCTCCCACTGCGGGATGTAGTAGTTCATGTCAGTCCTTGTTCCGGGCCGGACGGCCCTCGTCGGCGGCTTCGCGAGCACTGCTGATCACGTTGTCGATGAAGCCGTACTCCTTCGCCTGCTCCGCGGTGAACCAGCGGTCGCGGTCGGCGTCGTTCTCGACCTGCTCGAGCGGCTGACCGGTGTGCTGGGCGATGAGGTCGAAGAGCACCTTCTTGATGTGCAGCGACTGCTGGGCCTGGATCTTGATGTCCGAGGCCGAGCCGCCCATGCCGCCCGAGGGCTGGTGCATCATGATCCGCGCGTGCGGCAGGGCGTAGCGCTTGCCCTTCGCACCGGCGCAGAGCAGGAACTGGCCCATCGATGCGGCCAGCCCCATGCCGACCGTGGCGACGTCGTTGGGGATGTAGTTCATGGTGTCGTAGATCGCCATGCCGGCGTCCACCGAGCCGCCGGGGCTGTTGATGTAGAGGAAGATGTCCGCCTCGGGGTCCTCCGCGGAGAGCAGGAGCAGCTGCGCGCAGATCGCGTTGGCGTTCTGGTCGCGCACCTCCGACCCGAGGAAGATCGTCCGCTCCTTGAGCAGTCGCTGGTAGATGTGGTCGTCGAGGCCGTACGACGCACCGCCGCCGTTCATCTGGGGACTCATGATCTCGTTCACGTCCCCGACCCTAGACGGGACCGTCGTCAAAACCACGGGCAATTGGCCCATGTTCGCCCACAGCGGATATTAGTTCTCGACGGCGGCCTTGAGCCGGTTCAGCGTCTCGGACATCCCGACCTCGAGTTCCTCGGCGTGCTCGTCATTGCCTCCGAGGAAGGCCGGGGCGAACAGCTTGCTGAGCAGGGTCAGCTTCGCGGGCACCGGGCGGCGGTGCACGACCCGGGTGCCGGTCCCGTCCTGGGAGAGCTCGTAGATCCAGCGGGCTCCGCTCGACCTGGTGTCCCAGGCCAGGCTGCGCTCCGGCTCGAGGACCGCGACGACACTGCGGGTCGGCCAGACCACGGCCTTGCGACGGTTCACGCCCAGGTACTGCTGACCGATCCTCAGGCCACCGCGCTTCAACGGCAGCATCTTGACCAGCTCGGGACTCCAGTCCGGCATCCGGCTGAAGTCGGTGAGCGCGGCCCAGACCGCCGCCGGCGGGGCGGCGATGGTGGTCTCGGCGCGGAGTTCTCGTGCTGCGACGTCTGTCATCGGGGCGTCCTTCTGGGTGTCTTAAGGAGTCTGCTGGGTCTGCTTCCGGGTCCCGAGGCTGGCATCAGCGAGCCAGGTGCGCATCGCCGCGTACACATCATCGTGGTTGAGCAGGTCGAAGTGGTCCGCGCCGGGCACGTGCAGCACATCGGCGCCCGGGAACATCTCGACGCCTCCGGGAAGCAGCCCGACGGCCGAACGATACTGGACCAGGTAGTCGCCGACGGTCGCCGCGACCGGGTGGTTCGGCGACTTGCTCAGGGTGGCCGCGACCAGGTGGTACTTCGCGTTCGGGATCGCGGCGGTGTCCTCGGGCATCCCGTCGTGCAGATCCAGCACGCCGACCGAGCGCTGCTCGAAGACCCGTGCCAGCGGCATCAGCTCCGGGGCCCGCGCCGCCAGCCGGACACCCCGGGCGATGCTGCGCTCGACGGGCGAACCGGTGTGCGGGGCGCCGAGGGTGACCACGTCGGTGACCAGCTCGGTCCACGGCTCGTCGTGCTCCAGGGTCACCGCACAGGCCGCGCGAGCGATCAGCGCACCCATCGAGTGCCCGACGAGCGCGATCCGGCGCACGTCGGTGGGCCAGGCCTCGACCAGCCGGGTGAGCAGCGAGCTCAGCGCCACGCCGGTCTCGCCGATCGTCAGGCCGGTGTTGGCCCGGACGAACACCGGGGTCCAGCCCTCGTCGGCTGCCAGCCGGGCGCCGTACGAATCGGTGCTGGTGCCGTCCGCGCGCTTGGGCCGGCTGCGCCGGTCCCAGTAGTGCTCGGTCTCGCAGAGGCCGTGGATGAAGACGACGAGCGCGTCGGACGGCTGCCCGAACGCGTCCGCGAGCCCGTCGGGCGTCAGCGGCACGTCACGGCCGTCCTTGCGCACCCCCATCTCGATCGCGAGGCCGGAACCGTCGGACACGAGCTTGTCCCCGATCAGCCCGTTGACCGCCGAGACCACGAAGCGACCCTTCGGGGTGGCATCGACCGCGGGGCCGACGCCGAGGTCGTTCGCCGCGCGCAGGCCCTTGGCGGCAGCGCGCAGGCCGAGCCCGATGCCGGCGTACACGCCGCCGGCGATGCCGTCATGGAGCCGGTGCGGCACCGTCCGGTGACCGGCCACGGCATCCACGACCCGGTGCACCCGGCCGGCGACGCTCGTGTGCACGTCGCGGACGCCGCCGAGGACCAGCAGGTCGAGGTGCTCCGCGGCCAGCGCCGCCGCCTCGAGGACTCCCGGATCCGAAGGCCGACGGGTCGCGGGCGCAGAGACCGGGTTCATGGTCGTGAGTCAACGCAGCCCCGGATCGTCAGTCAACGATCCGGGGCTGCGGTGTTGGTCACATTCAGTGAACAGTTGTCCACTGAGGCTGGGAGGTCAGGCGTCCTCGGACTCCGCGGCGGCCTCGTCCTCGGCAGCCTCGGCGGCCTCGTCCTTCGGCTCACCGATGGTGCCGTCGGGCAGCAGGTTCTTGAGCTCCACGTGGTTGCCGGACGCGTCGGTCACGGTCGCACCCTCGACGATCTTCGCGAGCGCCTTGCCACGGACGACCTCGGCCACCATCTCCGGGATGTGGTTGTGCTCGATCATGTGCTTCATGAACTCGTCCGGGTTCTGACCCGACTGCTGCGCGCGGCGCATCAGGTGCTGCGACAGCTCCGCCTGCTCGACACCGATCTCCTCGGACTTGGCGACCTCGTCCAGGAGGAACTGGGCGGCCATCGCGTCGCGGACCCGCTTCTCCAGCTCCGCGTCGAACTCGTCGACCGTCTGCTTCTCGTTGTCGAGGTACTGGTCCATCGTCATGCCGGCGTACATGAGCTGCTGCTCGATCTCGCCGCGACGCTGCTCCAGCTCGGAAGCCAGGGCGGACTCGGGCAGCGGGATCTCGGCGGCGTCGAGGAGCTTCTCCAGGACGGCGTCGCGGGCGGCCGCGGCCTGCTCGAGGCGCTTGCCGCGCTCCAGGCGCGCCTTCACGTCCTCGCGCAGCTCGTCGGCGGTGTCGAACTCCGAAGCGGTCTGGGCGAACTCGTCGTCGAACGCCGGCAGCTCCTGCTCCTTGACCGAGGAGACCTTGACCAGGACGTCGACGTCCTCGCCGGCCAGGTCGCCGCCGAGCAGCTGGCTGGTGAAGGTGGCTTCTTCGCCGGCGGACAGGCCGCGCAGCGCGTCGTCGATGCCGTCGAGCATGTCGCCGGCGCCGACCTTGTAGGAGTAACCGCTGACCTCGCCGCCCTCGACGGCCTCGCCGTTGTTGGAGGCGACCAGGTCGATCGAGACGACGTCGCCGTCCTGGGCGGCGCGCTCGACGTCGTTCAGGGTGGCGAACCGCTCGCGCAGGTTCTGGATCTGCTCCTCGACGTCATCGTCAGTGACCGTGAGGTCGTCGACCTCGACTGCCAGGCCGTCGTACGCCGGGACCTCGATGCTCGGGCGCACGTCGACCTCGGCGGTGAACTCGAGGGCTTCGTTGTCCTCGAACTTCGTGATGTCGATCTCCGGCTGGGCCAGCGGCTGCAGGTCGTTGTCCTGGAGTGCCTGCACGTACAGCTTGGGGAGCGCGTCGTTGATCGCCTCGTCGAGGACGGCGCCGCGGCCGACCTGGCGGTCGATGACGGTCGGGGGCACCTTGCCCTTGCGGAAGCCGGGCACGCTCACCTGCTTGGCGATGCGCTGGTACGCCGCGTCCAGGCTGGGCTTGAGCTCTTCGAACGGGACCTCGACGGTGATCTTCGCCCGGGTCGGGTTCAGCGTCTCGACGGCGCTCTTCACAGGTGTTCTCCTTGTTGCGGATGGTCTACGTGCAGTCGGGGCGACTTGCCGCGTCAGGAGGACGGGCGCGCAACGCCGACGGGTCAGCTTACTTCAGCGCGACACGCCGCCGAAATCCGCCTCAGGAGTGGATCGGGTGCTCGCTCAGGTGCCGGACCAGACCGACTGCCTGCTCGGCGTCGAGCCCCAGCGCCTTGATCTGGGCCATGTACGCCGCGGCCGCCTCCTTGGCCTTCCGCTCGACCTGGTCCCCGGTCACGAAGCTGCCGCTCCTCCCCCGGGTCTCGATCACGCCGGACTGCTCGAGCTCGCGGTAGGCGCGCGCGACCGTGTTGGTCGCGACGCCGAGGTCCTCGGCCAGGCGGCGGACGGTCGGGAGGCGGTCGCCGGGCTGGAGTTCGCCGCTGTCGACCTGCGCGGCGAGCAGGCTGCGGATCTGCTCGTACGGCGGCATGCTGTCGACGCTGTCGAGCGTGATCAACGCGACCAACTCCCCACCTCGATCCAGTCGGGGCGACAGGACTCGAACCTGCGGTCTCCTGCTCCCAAAGCAGGCGCGCTAGCCACTACGCTACGCCCCGTTCCGACTCGCATCACGAGCCGGCGAGCAGTCTAGGCGACAGCCGAGGTGCGCCCGCAATCGAGGCTGTGGCACCATTTGTGCGCGGCCGACGGCAATGCCGGACGGCCTGCGGGGATGTAGCTCAATGGTAGAGCCTCAGTCTTCCAAACTGATTACGCGGGTTCGATTCCCGTCATCCCCTCCACGTACGAAAACCGCAGGTCAGGCCGGATCCGGACGAGCAGCCGAACGCTCGAGTAGCCGGCGACCTGGTGGCCGCCGGCTACTCGAAACGGTGTCACTGCTCAGCGCAGGGCGTGGTGGCCCTTGAACTGCCAGTCGATCTTGCCCGTCCCGTTGCCCTTGCCGGTGCCGTTGACCGCCGAGGTCGTCTCGGCGAACACCAGGGTGGTGTGGGCGATCGCGTCCGCCATCAGGTCGAGTGTGGACTCGCTGAGGTTGGTGATGTCGTCACACGCCGCGTGGTAGCACGGGTCGTAGGCCACACCCGCGGTCCCGCCGTAGTCCACCGCCTGCTGCGCGGTCTTGAGGCCCTCGGCGCCGGTGAACAGGCCGCCCGCGGGGATACCGGCGTTGATGAACGCGAAGTAGTCACTGCGGCCGTCGAAGTCCGTCGGTTCGCTCGGCTCGTCCTGCGACCCGAAGAAGTCGGTGAAGACGCTCTCGATGAGTCCCGACCCGTTCGGACCGGCGACGCCGAGCGCGTCGCCGTCGCCGTCGTACACGAAGTTCACGGCGTTGGGCGACCCGACCATGTCGAAGTTGAGGTTGAGCGCGGTGCCCTTGATCTCACGCTTCGAGAGCTGAGCGACGTAGAAGTCCGACCCGAGGAGGCCGTCCTCCTCACCGCTCCAGAACGCGAAGCGCACCCGGTTCTCAGGCTCGATCCCGAGCTCAGCCATCTGCAATGCGGTCTCGAGGATCGCGGCGGTCCCGGAGCCGTTGTCGTTGATGCCGGGGCCTTCACCGACCGAGTCCAGGTGTCCGCCGACGACGACCGTCCGGTCGGTGCGGCCGGTCGGAGTGTCGGCGAGGAGGTTCTCGGTGGTGACCTGCTCGATGTTGATCTCAAGCGTGATGCTCAGCTCCAGACCCGGGGTGTTCGCCCAGGTCACGCCCTGGTCGAACGACGCGCTCACGACCGGGATGTTGCGCACCGGCGGGTCGAGCGTTCCTCCGAAGAGGGACAGGCGGTCGTCCCCGGGGACGACATTGCCCTGGTTGAAGACGATGACGGCACTGGCGCCCGCCGCGGCCGCGTTGTCAGCCTTGACAGCGAACGGGCACGTGCCGCGCTGGATGAGCGCGATGTTGCCGACCGGGAAGCCGGCGAAATCGCCCGCCTCGCACCCGCTGGTCGACGCCCGGTCGCCCACGAGGTTGATGTCGACGACGGTAACCGGGGCTGCAGCTGTGCCGCCGCCGGAGAAGTCCATCGGGAAGTAGTCGATGCCGAGCGTGTAGTCCTCCGGGGTCGGAGCGGTCTGAGCCATCGACGATCCGGTGAAGTCGACGCGCTCGTAGCTGAACTCCTGGCGAGTCGTGATGTAGCCGGCGTCGTCGAGCAGTCCCTCGACGTAGTCGACGGAGGCGTCGTGGCCGGGCGTGCCCGACTGGCGGTTGCCACCGTTGGCATCCGCGATGTCCTGGAACGCCTGCAGGTGCTCCATCACCCCGGCGACCGTGACGGCATCCTGCAGAGGCTGGGTGTCGGCGGTGACTGCGGCTTTCGCAGTGTCGGAGAGGGCCAAGGTGGCACTGAGAGCCGCCACCCCCGTCAGCGCGACGATCCGGGTTCTGGTGAGTCTTCCGATTTTCACAGGTCCTCCAGAGGCAGGTGGCAGCACGGGTCTGTTTCGCAGGCTAGCCCGCCGTGGCACCCCGGGATAGGGGGTGGCGGCGTGGGACTTGGTTACCCAGTCCCGGCGAAGCCATGCAGCCGGCGACGGCGTGGACTGCACAACTGGCCATGGCACCCCGCCGCGCGGACGGGTCGATCACCTTCCACCGGCGGACGTGAGGCCCGGCTCAGCGAGCAAGTGCCTCGAAGGCCTGGTAGACCATCCAGGCCGGCCAGAACAGTGCCTGGATGAACGCGAGGATGTGCTCCCAGAAGCCGTTCGCCTGATCCCAGAACCAGAAGAACGCGCCGAAGATGCCGATGGCGTAGATCGCGCCGCCACTTGCTGCGCCGCCTGCGTTCGAACCCATCACTACACTCCCGTTCGCCGGTGGACGAGGACCAGGGCGCCGTCATCGTTGCTGGTCGCCAGTTCGTTGATGATCGCCTGCGCACCGCCGGTGAAGCCGGTCGCGAACATCGTCTGACCGCGCCCGGCGAGCTTGTCGATGCCGCTGCCGATGTCGCGGCGGGTCGTCTCGACCAGGCCGTCGGTGTACATCAGGAGCGCGTCGCCCGGGTCCAGGCGACCGGTGACGACCTCGAACTCGGTGTCCGGGATCAGTCCGAGGACGGCGCCGTCGGAGTCGAGGGTCGACCAGCGGCCCGATCCCGCGTGCAGGTGCACCGCTGGTGGGTGGCCCGCCTTGCGCAGCTCGAAATCGCCGGTGACCAGGCACAGGTGCAGGTGGATCGCGGTCGCGAAACCCTCGTCCCACTCCTGGCGGAGCAAGTACGTGTTCGCCGCCGGCAGGAACTCGGCTGCCGGGACCGCGGAGGCCAGGCCGCCGAACGCGCCCGACAGCAGCAGCGACCGGGTGCCGGCCTCGATCCCCTTCCCGGAGACGTCGACCACGATCAACTCGACGGTGGAACCGTCGGTGGCCCGGCTGGCGACCAGGAAGTCACCGCCGAACGAGGTGCCGCCGGCCGAACGCATCGCCGACTCGACCTGCCACTGCGGGGGCAGCGCCGGGATCGCACCCTGACGGGCGATCCGGTCCCGAAGGTCGACGAACATCGACTCGCCCCGAGGTCCGGAGACGCCGAGCCGTGCCCGGCGGAACGAGGTGACCATCACCATCAGTGCGATCCCGAAAGTGACCACCACCCGCGACACGGTCCGGGTACTGATCGTGGGCTGCGCGGCGAGCAGGACCACCACGCCGATGAGGCAGAAGACCACGAACCACGGCAACGTGCGCGGCCCGAGCCAGAGCGTGCCGAGGAAGATCGGCACCAGCATCGCGACCTGCGGCACCACCTCGACGTCGATGATGCCGCCGATGACGATCGCGACAGCGAGGATCGCCAGCACGACCAGCGCCGGGCCGTCCGAGTCCAGCACCTGACGCCGGATGCGCATGCGCCGATCGGCGAAGCGGTCGCGGGGGCCGCTGAGGAGTCCGCTGAGGCTGGTCACCGTTGCACCTTGCGTCGGGGGTCAGGGCGGGCTGAGTCGTTGAGCTTTCCACATCACTCTACGGCGCGGGACCGGAACACCGGTTGACACCTGGGACACCAGAACAGATTCCTGCCGACCAGGACCTCGGTGCGCACCTTCGAACCGCAGACCAGACAGGGCTGTCCGTGGCGCCGGTAGACGTAGACCTCGCCGCCGTGGTCGTCCTTGCGCGGCGGGCGTCCCATCGCCTCGGGCGTGTGCTCGGGGCGGACCGTGTCGATCCGTCCGGTCGCCACGCCGTACTCCATCAGGTCGACCAGGTCCGTCCAGATCGCGTCGAACTGGCTGCGCCGCAAGGTCTTGCCCGGCCGCAGCGGATGGAGCCGTTGCCGGTACAGGACCTCGGCGCGAAAGACATTGCCGACGCCTCCGATGACCGCCTGGTCCATCAGCAGGTCGCCGATCGGCCGGTGACTGCGCGAGATCCGCGCCCAGGCCCGGCCGGGATCCGCGTCGGGCTTGAGCGGATCGGCGCCGAGCTGCCCGATGATCGCGTTGCGGCGTTCGGCGCCGACCAGGTCGCACTGGGTGGCGCCGCGCAGGTCGGCGTACGTCGCGGCGTTCTCCAGGCGGACCCGGACCTGGCCGGTGGTGACCGGCGGCGGTGGCGCCGGGTACAGGTCGAACTTGCCGATCAGGCCCAGGTGCACGTGCAGGAACCGCTCGCCGGGGAACTCGACGAACAGGTGCTTGCCGGCCGACTCCGCGGCGATGCACTCCTGGCCGTCGATCAGCGCGGCATCGGCAGCGAAGCGGCCCTGGGGGCTGCTCACCCGGACCGATCCGCCGGCGAAGGCGGAGTCGAGTTCGCGCGCGAGCCGGAGGAGGGTGTGCCCCTCAGGCATCCGGGCCGAGACCCTGGGCCGACTCCGGCAGCGGCGGGAGGTCCCCTGTGGTCTCGTAGGCCGACATCATCGAGATCCGCCGGACGTGCCGTTCGTCGCCGGTGAACGGCGTGGCCAGGAAGACCTCGATGAAACTGGTGAGCTCGTCGATCGTGTGCATCCGCCCGCCGAGCGAGATCACGTTGGCGTCGTTGTGCTCGCGGGCGAGCGCCGCGGTCTCCGTGCTCCAGACCAGGGCCGCGCGGACGCCGGCGACCTTGTTGGCCGCCATCTGCTCGCCGTTGCCCGACCCTCCGACGACGATCCCGAGGCTGCCCGGATCCTTGACGACCCCTTCGGCCGCGCGGATGCAGAAGACCGGGTAATCGTCGAGCGCGTCGTACACGAAGGGACCGTGGTCGACGGGCTCGTGGTCGTTGTCGCGGAGCCAGCCGAGCAGGTGGTCCTTGAGCTCGAGGCCGGCATGGTCGGATCCCAGGTGCACGCGCATGAGAGCTAGCTTATGGGCGCGGGAAGCATCGAGATGCCCAGGGCGTGTGGCGCGAGAACCGGGCGGGGTGCCCAGTCGGCGACGACCGCGGTCCGCGACATCAGGTCGTGGAGCGCACGGCGGTCGCGCTGCACCACGACCAGCAGAACACCGATGATGCTGAGGATGCTCAACGGGAGCACGATCGTCCTGACGAACGATGCTTTCGGCCCGATCGGGCTGCCGTCCCAGGCGACGACCCGGGTCCCCGCCAGCGCCCCGCCCGGCGTCCGACCCGCGATCTCGAGACTCAGGAAGACGTAGAAGAAGCAGCCCAGGACCGCGGCGACCACCCACCACCAGTTGTTCATGTCGGCGGTGATCTCTTCTTGGAACAGCTTCTGCCCGAGGTAGTCCGCTCCGGCCAGCAGCAGAGTGCCGGTGATGATCAGCAGCCAGACGTCGACGGTCAGGCCGACCGACCGGCTCAACCAGCCGGCGTACCGACCGGTGAGGTCCAGGCGATCGTGACGGTCCAACCGGGGCTCGACGGGACGTAACCCTGCCGGCGCGTGCGCCCAGGCGCGACGCTTCCGGCCGAACACCCGGTCGATGACCCGGGCGGTGACCACGTCCATGGTGAGCAGTTGACGCCGTACGGCGTCCAGAGCCGAGCCGGCGAACCGGCCGGTGCTCTCGGCGACGATCTCCGGGACGCCCGAGCGCTGCACCAGTGCGGCGACGTCGGCGCGCGCCAGCATCCGGTCGAGGTCCACCCGGTCGAGGACACGCTCGATGTCGATCCGGTCCAGCAGGCGGTCGACGTCGATCCGGTCGAGCAAGGCGTTGACGTCGATCTGATCGAGGAGGATGTCCGGGTCGATGACGTCGAACACCTTCTCGGTGACTGCGCCGGTGAGACGACCGAGACCGCTCCGGTTCTCCTGGTTCATCCTCAACCTCCACGATTCGCGGACCGCCCCGGGCCGCGTCGTGACCAGTGTTTCGCAGTCCGGGCCGTTTGGCGCAGAGGCGAGGAAATCAATCCAGCTGCTGCCGCAGGAACCCGGCCACCTGCCGGGTCAGCGGCTCGGCGGCGTCGAACGCCTCGGTGAACCGCCAGAAGCCGTGCACCTGTCCCAGGTAGCGGGTGCCGGTGACGACCACGCCCGCCTCGGCCAGCAGCCGGGCGAGTTCCTCGCCCTCGTCGCGGAGCGGATCGTGCTCGGCGGTGACCACCAGCGTCGGCGGCAGGGTGCCCAGCCGGTCGCTCAGCAGCGGTGCCAGGTCCGGGTCGGTCAGGTCGTCCGGCGTCCCGGCGTACTGCTCCCAGTACCAGGCCGCCTCACGCGGGTCGAACCCGTCCGGCACGGTCCGGTACGACGCGAACCCGGCAGTCGGGTCGAGGAACGGGTAGATCAGCGCCACGCCGGCGAAGCGGCCGGGATTGCGCAGCGCGGCAACGAGGGCCAGGTTGCCGCCCGCACTGTCCCCGTGCACGAAAGTCGGCAGGTCCAGCCCCAGTCCCGGGCCCGCCTCGGCCAACCAGCCCAGGACAGTGTCCACGTCGTCGGGCGCTGCGGGGAACCGGTCCTCGGGAGGACGCCGGTAGTCGATGCTCAGCACCGCCATCCCCGACCGGTTCGCCAACCGGCGCGCCGCCGCGTCGTGCACGTCGATGTCGTGGAAGACGAAGCCGCCGCCGTGCAGGTGCAGCACCAACCCGTCCGCGCCGGTCGGCCGGTAGACCCGGCACCGGACGCCGCCCGCGTCGACGTCCATCACCTCGGCGACCCCTTCGCGTTCGCCGCGCGCCGCGAGTGCGCGGGCCTCGGCGCGGGAGGCAGCGATGTCGAAGGCGGGGTCGAAGACCGGCATCTCTCCGGACGCCTCTTCGACCGCTGCGCGCGATTGCGGGTAGAGCGCCATCAGCGGGCCATCAACGTGTCGAGGGCGACCGTCATCGCCGCGGCCAGGCGGAAGTCGACACGCGGGTCCGGGACGGTGACGGTGTAACGGTCCCGGAGAGTGAAGACCCGGTCCACGTGCATCACCGGACGGCCCTCCTGGAGGAAGTCGAAATGGAAGGTGAGCGGCACGTCCAGGAACCGGCGCACCAGGGCGACCGCCTGGCTTCGCTCCTGGCCGATCGCGTTCAACCCGTGCGGCCCGTGCAGCTGGTACGTCGAGCGCAGCAGGCTCGAGGCGAAGTCCTTGCGGAAGAAGCCGATCGCCTCACCGCGCTCGTCGAAGACGTCGTAACCGGCGTTCACGTCGATGACCTGCCGTGCCTTGAACGAGAACACCGGCCGGGTGCGCTGTTCGTCGGCGTAGAAGGTGACCTGCTCCTTGAACGCGAGCCGTTTCTGCTGGGCGGTCGCGATCAGCTCGCCTGGGCCGCCGTCCGGGCCGACGGCACGGATCTCGTAGCGGTTCACCATCATCGTGAACTTCTGCTTCACGAAGAACACGGGCAGGTACATCGGCGGGTCATGCTTGGGCTGGATTCGGGGCGCGGACACCTGCTCAAGGATAGGCCGTGCCTCTAGGCTGCGGCCCATGGCGATCTTCGGTTGGACCGTTCTCTTCCTGGTCTTCGTCGACGAGCTGCTCGCGATCTCCGCGGCGGCCACCTGGGGGCAGTGGCGCGGCGGCACCGGCCTGGCGATCGCCGCCGGACTCGCGGTGATCGTCGTCTGGTACCTCTTCGCCTCCCCCAAGGCGCGGTACGGCGGCCGTTGGGTCCGCCCCGTCGTCAAGATCCTGGTGTTCACCCTGGCCTCGGTCGGCCTGTGGGTCAGCGGTCACGAAGAACTGGCGATCGCGTACTTCACTTTCTCGGTGGTGGTCAACGGGCTCGCACTGCTCCCGTCGATCAGAGTTCTCGTCGATTCCTGATCAGCGCGGGGGCTGGACACGCGCGCTCGCACCGCAGCAGAGTGGTCGGACTATCGCCGACTGGAAGGCCGTTGCCCGTGAGTTTCTGGGACATCATCTGGTTCATCATCGTCAGCTTCGCTTTCATCGCCTACCTGATGGTGATGTTCAACATCATCACCGACCTGTTCCGCGACCACGAACTGTCCGGGGTCTGGAAGGCGGTCTGGATCTTCTGCCTGATCTTCCTGCCGTTCCTGACGGCGCTGATCTACCTGATCTCCCGCGGCGGCGGCATGGCCGAGCGCCAGCTGGCATCCCTGCAACACATGCAGGAGCAGCAGGCGAAGTACATCCAGACCGTCGCGTCCGGCGGCGCCTCGCCCGCGTCGCAGATCGCCGAGGCGCAGGCACTGCTCAGCGCCGGCACCATCACGCAGGCCGAGTTCGACGCCCTCAAGGCGAAGGCGCTCGCCTGATCGCATCATCGACGACGGCTCCGACCACGATCGGAGCCACGGGCGGGACCAGGGCCACCGGCCCGGGTCCCGCCCGAGTCTTTGCCCAGTGACCGACGCCGGCTCAGGCGAGCCGGGCCAGCTCCTCCTCGACCACGGACGGGTCGAGCTTGGTGAACACCGGCGTCGGCTTCGCGACCGGCGTACCGACGACGATCGGGTGCCGTTCCCAGGTCGCCACCCCGGTGTAGTCGCCGGTGAGGATCGGGTAGCCCGGACCGCCGTCGAGGTCGTCGGCCTCCACGATCGCCGGCATCGGCTGGACCGTGCCGGTGCCGCCGAAGACCTCGTCGATCGCGTTCGACGAGAACGGCAGGAACGGTGACAGGACCAGGTTGAGGTCGGCGACGCACTGGGCGATCACGTGCAGCACCGTGCCGAGGCGCTCGCGCTGGTCCTCGCCCTTGAGCTTCCAGGGCTCGGTGTCGGTGACGTACTTGTTGACCTCGCCGACGATCCGCATCGCCTCGCCGATCGCGGCCTTCTGCCGGTGCCGGGCGATCAGGTCACCGACGACGTCGAAGGAGCCCGCCACCGTGTCGAGCAGCGCCTGGTCCTCCGCAGTCAGTCCACCGGCCGGCGGGATCGCCTCGAAGTTCTTGTTGATCAAGGTCGCGGTGCGGTTGACCAGGTTGCCCCAGCCCGCGACCAGTTCGTCGTTGGTCCGGCGGACGAACTCGGCCCAGGTGAAGTCCGAGTCCTGGTTCTCCGGCCCGGCCGCCGCCACGAAATAGCGGAAGGCGTCGGGCTGGTAGCGGCTGAGCAGGTCGCGGACGTAGATCACCACCCGCTTGGAGGAGGAGAACTTCTTGCCCTCCATGGTCAGGAACTCGCTCGAGACGACCTCGGTCGGCAGGTTCAGCTCACCGTACGGACCGGGTTCGCCGCCCTTGTCGCCCTTGCCCGCGTAGGCGAGCAGCTCCGCGGGCCAGATCTGGCTGTGGAAGGTGATGTTGTCCTTGCCCATGAAGTAGTAGCTCAAGGCCGCGGGGTCGTTCCACCACAGGCGCCACGCCTCGGCGTCGTCGGTACGCCGGGCCCACTCGATACTCGCGGACAGGTACCCGATCACCGCGTCGAACCAGACGTAGAGCCGCTTGGTCGGGTTGTCCCGCCACCCGTCCAGCGGGATCGGGATGCCCCAGTCGATGTCCCGGGTCATCGCTCGGGGGCGGATGTCCTCGAGGATGTTCTGGCTGAACTTGATCACGTTCGGTCGCCAGGTACCGCTGGCCTCGCGCTCGTCGAGCCAGGTCTTCAACGCCTCGGCCAGCGCCGGCAGGTCCAGGAAGAAGTGCTGGGTCTCGATGAACTCCGGCGTCTCCCCGTTGATCTTGGACCGCGGGTTCTTCAGGTCGGCCGGGTCGAGCTGGTTGCCGCAGTTGTCGCACTGGTCGCCGCGGGCGCCGTCGTACCCGCAGATCGGGCAGGTGCCCTCGATGTAGCGGTCCGGCAACGTGCGCCCGGTCGAGGGCGAGATCGCGCCGTGCGTGGTCTGCTCGAGGAAGTACCCGTTGCCGAAGACCCCCGTGAAGAGCTCCTGCACCACGGCGGTGTGGTTGCGCGTCGTCGTACGCGTGTAGAGGTCGTAGGAGATCCCGAGCGCGGCCAGGTCCTCGGCGATGACGCGGTGGTTCTGGTCGGCCAGCTCCTGCGGGGTCACTCCGGCCTCGTCGGCGGCGATCAGGATCGGGGTGCCGTGCTCGTCGGTCCCCGAGACCATCAGCACGTCGTGACCCGCCATCCGCATGTACCGGCTGAAGACGTCGGAGGGTACGCCGAAGCCGGCGACGTGGCCGATGTGGCGCGGGCCGTTGGCGTAGGGCCAGGCGACTGCGGAGAGGACTCGGGTCATGCGGGTGATCCTATGAGTGCGGAGGACCTGGAGTCAGATCAGCTGAAGTCGAGCTCTCCGGTCCGGCTCCGCTTGAGCTCGTAGAAGTGCGGGTACTCCGCCAGGGCGACAGCGCCGTCCCACATCCGCCCGGCCTGCTCGCCCCGGGGGATGCTGCTCAGGACCGGACCGAAGAACGCGACGCCGTTGATCGCGATCGTCGGGGTGCCCACGTCGTCGCCGACCTGGTCCATGCCCAGGTGGTGAGACTTGGCGACGTCGTTGTCGTACGAGGGGTCGTCCATCGCCTCGGCGAGCTCCGGCTCCAGCCCGACCTCGGCCAGCACTTCCTCGATCATGGTTCGATCGATCGGCTGCTTGCCGTGGTGGATCCTGGCGCCGAAGGCGTTGTACAGCGGGAAGAGCACGTCGTCGCCGTGCCGCTGGGAGGCCGCGATCAGCACCCGGACGGGTCCCCAGGCCGGAGCGAGGAGCGCGCGGTACTCCTCGGAGATGTCCCGGTCCTGGTTCAGGTAGGCCAGGCTCATCACGTGCCAGTTGACCTTGATGTGGCGCACCTGCTCGACCTCGAGGATCCACCGCGAGGTGATCCACGCGAACGGGCACAACGGGTCGAACCAGAAGTCGGCGGTCCCGGTCAGTGCGAGGTCGTCGGTAGGGGCATCCGAGATCACGGCGTCAGAAGGCGTCATACCGACTGAACAAACCGGACCGCGGTCCGTATTCCGTCAGCGAACGACCGTCTGACGCGTCGCCTTCCCTCCGGTGACCAGGGCTGAGCCGAGGTACTCCACGAGGAAGGTGCGCTCACCGGCGTAGATCCACGGCGCGGTGAAGGTGGCCTCACCCCTCGTCAGGGTCAGCGTGCGCGACGCACCGGAGGGCGTCCTGACGACGACCTTGCCGTGCACCACCGGAACGCCGAGCGCGCGGACGATGACCGTGATCTGACGATGGGCCCGTGAGACGACACTGATCCGCGGGAGTGCCTGGATCGTGCGCTGCGTCGTCAGGTTGCGGACCACCGCCGTGTAGCCGGGCTTGGTGTAGGTGATCCGGACCCCGATCCGGTGACCGACGTCCGCACGCCCGAGCGGGTAGCGCGCCTCGGTGCGTCCGTCGACCGGGACTCCGTCGCGCAGCCAGGTGTACGTCGCGGTGACGTCGTCGGGGGTCATCACGCCACCGCGGACCGTGAGCGACTTGCCCACGAAGAGAGGGCCGCCGAGGACGGGTTCGCGGCTGACCACGATCTTCTCCGGCCCGACCTTGACTGTCGGCGCTGAGGTGAGCGTCGCGCCGTTGTAGCCGGCCCGCCGCGCGGTGGCGACGACCGTGATCACCTTGTTGAGCTGGGCGGCCTTCAGAGCGAGCTGGTTGCCGGTGGCGCCGGTGATCGGCACGCCGTTCGCGAGCCAGGTCAGCGAGACGGCGTCCGGGGTCGGCGAGAACGACGCGGCACTCGCGGTCAACGTGGCGCCCACCTTGGCGATGCCCGTGACCACCGGTGCGGCGACGGCCTTGATGACGCCGGGGGCGGTCGCGGTCGTCACCGGGCTCAGCGTCGCTCCGACCAGGTAGCCGGTCTTGACGGCACGCACCCGGACCTGGACCGGTACGCCGACCAGGGCGGGCGTCGGTGCGAAGGTCTGCCCGGTCGCGCCGGCGATCGGTGCGCCGTTGGCGTACCACTGATACGTGTAGGTGGCGCCGTTCTGGGTCCAGGTGCCGCGGTTGGCCGCCAACGGCACGTCGACCTGCGGGGCGCCGACCACGGCGGGCTTCCGCACGGAGGTGACGCGCTCGTCGTTGAGGTGGATGAACCCGGTCGGCCAGCCTCCGCC
>JAKFBZ010000035.1:0-12061 GCA_036676945.1 Marmoricola sp. | reverse complement strand
CTGGACGAACACGGTGCCGAGCACCGCGACGAGACCGAAGAAGACGAAGACCATCACCTCGCCGAGCCCGAGATACCCGTAGGGCTTCTTGCCGCCGGTGTAGAACCAGGCGGCCAGGATGCTGACCGCACCCACCGCGATCAGCCACCAGGCGGTGGTCGCGGCGAGCACCAGACCCACCACGGCGGCCGCACCGAGCGCGCCGAGGGCGGCGCGCTTGACCGCTGCCGGGGTCGCCGCGCCCGAGCCGACCAGTCGCATCGGGCCGACCCGGTCGTCATCGGTGCCGCGGATGCCGTCGGAGTAGTCGTTCGCGTAGTTCACGCCGATCTGCAGCAGCAGCGAGACCAGGAGTGCCAGGCCGGCTTTCCACCAGACTTCGTCGTGGCTGTACGCCGCGATCCCGGTGCCGGCCAGGACCGGTGCCACCGCGGCGGGCAGGGTCCGCGGCCGGGCGCCTTCGATCCACTGCGCTGCTGATGCCATGGCGGGGATTCTTGCAGGCCGGCATATAGCTAGATTCAGCGGTGTGACCGCTACCCCGAGCAGCCTGTGGCCGGTTTCCGGTGACGCCGCCGGGATCCTGGCGCTGCTCCGGGACTGGGACGCCGCCGCGGACCCTGAGCCCCTGGTGATCGAGACCTCCGGCTCCACCGGGCGACCCAAGCGGGTGCTGCTGTCCCGGGATGCGATGCGCGCCTCCGCGCTGGCGACGTACGAGCGCCTGGGCGGTCCGGGCCAGTGGGTGCTGAACCTGCCGCCGACGTACGTGGCGGGGGTGCAGGTGCTCTACCGCTCGGTCGTGGCCGGGACCGAGCCGGTCGTGCATTCCGGCCGGTTCGCGTTCGACGAGCTCGGCCCCGGCCGGCACTACGTCTCGCTGGTGCCGACCCAGCTGGTGCGCCTGCTGCACGACCTCGACGAACTCGACGACCTGCAGGCCCTGGCCGGCTACGACGCGATCCTCGTCGGCGGCGGGCCGCTCGAGCCGCAGGTGCGGGCGGAGGCAGAGGCCCGCGGTCTGCCGATCGTGCAGACCTACGGGATGAGCGAGACCTGCGGCGGCTGCGTCTACGACGGCGTCCCGCTGGACGGCGTCGAGGTGCGGATCGAAGAGGACGGCCACGTGCTGCTGCGCGGCCCGATGCTCTTCGACGGCTACCAGGGCGAGGCCGAGCGAACCGCTGCTGCGCTCCGGGACGGGTGGCTGGTGACCGACGACCTCGGACACTGGGCCGAGGACGGCCGGTTGCGCATCGACGGCCGGACCGACGACGTCATCATCAGTGGCGGCGTGAAGGTCCCGGCGGGTGCCGTGGCCGCGATGATCGCCCGGGACGACGCGGTGCTGGCGGTCGAGGTGGTCGGCGTACCGGATCCGGAGTGGGGCGAACGGGTGGTCGCGGTGATCGAACCCGAGGACCCGATCACCCTGGACCGGGTCCGCGATCTCGTCGAACCCCGGTCGTGGGCACCGCGCGGACTCGTCACGGTCGACGAGCTCCCGACGCTGTCGAACGGCAAACCTGACCGGATCGCGATCCGCAGGCTGGCCGCAGATGCCTGAGGCACTCGTCTACTCGATCCCGCTGACCACGCGCTTCCGCGGCATCGAGGTCCGCGAAGGGATGCTGCTGCGCGGCGAGGCCGGCTGGGGCGAGTTCAGTCCGTTCCTGGAGTACGACGCCGCGACTGCGGCTCCCTGGCTGGCCGCCGCGCGGGAGGCTGCCGAGGAGGGCTGGCCCGAGCCCGTGCGGACCAGCATCCCGGTCAACGTCACCGTGCCGGCCTGCGACCCGGACCAGGCCCGGGCGATCGTCCTCGCCTCGAACGGCTGCCGGACCGCCAAGGTGAAGGTCGCCGAGCCCGGCCAGACCGTGGCTGAGGACGAGGCGCGCCTCGAAGCCGTCCGGGACGCGCTCGGCCCCGACGGGCTGATCCGGATCGACGCCAACGGCGGTTGGTCCGTCGACGACGCGATCGCGCGGATCCCCTTGCTGGACAGGGCTTCCGGCGGTCTCGAGTACGTCGAGCAGCCCAGCCCGTCGGTCGAGGACCTCGCCGCGGTCCGCCGCCGGGTCGACGTACCGATCGCCGCCGACGAGTCCATCCGTCGTGCCGAGGACCCCTACCGGGTGCGCGACCTCGACGCCGCCGACATCGCCGTGCTCAAGGTGCAACCGCTCGGCGGGGTGCGCGCCTGCCTGCGGATCGCCGAGGACATCGGGCTGCCGGTCGTGGTCAGCAGCGCGCTGGAGACCAGCGTCGGCATCGCGGCCGGGGTCGCGCTCGCGGCGGCGCTGCCCGAGCTCCGCCACGCCTGCGGACTGGCGACGGTGCAGTTGCTCGGCACCGACGTCGTCGCCCGGCCGTTGCTCCCGGTCGACGGCCGGCTTCCGGTCGTCCGCCCCGAGGTCGTGCTGCCGCTCGCGGCGCCGGCCGGCCCGGACCGGGTCGCCCACTGGACCGCGCGGCTGGCAGCGGTCGCCGCGATGGTGGAGGATCGACGATCGTGACCGACCCGGCCCCCTCCACCGCCCTGGCCCGTGCCGTCGTCGAGGGGCTGCTCGCCATCGGCGTCCGCCAGGTCGTGCTCGCCCCGGGGTCGCGCAACGCGCCGCTCTCGTTCGCGCTCAACGATGCGGCCGAGGCCGGGGCGATCGACCTGCACACCCGGATCGACGAGCGCACCGGCGCGTTCCTTGCCCTCGGGATGGCCAAGACCTCCCGCCGACCGGTCGCCGTGGTCACCACCTCCGGCACCGCCGCGGCGAACCTGCATCCGGCCGTGCTCGAAGCCGCCCACTCCGGTGTCGGGCTGATCGCGATCACCGCGGACCGCCCCGAGCGGCTGCGCGGGACGGTCGCGAACCAGACCGCCGACCAGGTCGGGCTCTACGGCCGGGCCGTGGTCTCGTCGGCCGACGTCATCGAGGCCACCGACATCGCCGAGGGGCTCGCCGGGTTCGCTCGCGGCCCGGTGCACCTCAACGTCCAGTTCGACGACCCGCTGGTCCCCGAGGGTCGCTGGGTGCCCCGGACCGAACCGCCCGGCCGACCGGACTGGGCGCAGGGTGAGCCGCACATCCTCGACGTCGGGCCGCGGACCGTCGTGGTCGCCGGCGACGACGCCGGGCCGGGCGCTCGGACCCTCGCCGAGTCGGCGGGATGGCCGCTGCTGGCGGAGCCGACGAGCGGCGCCCGCAACGGGACGCACGCGATCCGCACCTACCGGCTGCTTCTCGGCACCGATCTGGGCGAGCGGGTCGAGCGGGTGGTCGTCGTCGGTGTCCCGACGCTCTCCCGTCCGGTCCAACGGCTGCTCGCCCGCGACGGGGTCGAGGTCATCGTCCGCCGGCCTCGCGGGGTCTGGGCCGACCGGCCGCATCCGGTGACCTGGGAGCACGACGGCCCGTTCGAGATCACCCATCCCGATGACCCCGCCTGGCTGGACTCCTGGCGCGAGGCCGACGTCGCTCTCGCCGGCCGGATCGACGCGCTGGTGGGGGAGCAGGACGAGCTGACGCCGTACGAGGTGGCCGCGGCTGTCCATGCCGCCGTGCCGGCGGGCGGGTTGCTGCACGTCGGTGCCAGCAGTCCGATCCGCGACCTCGACCTGATGGCCGGCGCCTACACCGTCGGCGAACGTCGCCTGGTGATCGCCAACCGGGGTCTGTCCGGCATCGACGGGACCCTGTCCACGGCGCTCGGGGCGCTCCTCGGCAGGCCGCACACCACCCGCGCGATCGCGTACGTCGGCGACGTCACTTTCCTGCACGACCTGACCGGACTGGTCACCGGCACGACCGAGGCCCGTCCGGACCTGACCATCGTGGTCGCCAACGACGACGGCGGTTCGATCTTCGCGACCCTGGAACAGGGCGATCCGGCGTACGCGGAGGGCTTCGACAAGCTCTTCGGGACTCCGCACGGGGTCGACCTCGAAGCGATCTGCACGGGTCTGCGGATCCCGCACTGGCGGGTGCACGACCGCGGCGAACTCGCCCAGGCGCTGGCCCATCCGAACGGCGGCATCGAAGTCATCGAGGCCCGGGTACGCCGCGACAACCGCCGCGAGCTGGACGGACGGATCAGGTCCCTGGTCTGACCCGCTGATAGCCTCGCCACCGGCCCGATGACCAGCCTCGAGGGTCTCGAAACGCATCCGCAACCGACTGCCGGGATAATCAACGCGTGGACCTTGTCGTCACCCTCGTCACGCTGGTTGTCATCGTCCTCGCGACGACCGCGGTGTGTTCGTACTTCGACCTGTCCGCACCCCTGACCCTGATCGTCGTCGGGATCGTCGGCTCGTTCCTGCCGTTCGTCCCCGAGGTGGAACTGCATCCCGAGGTCGTTCTGCTCGGCCTGCTCCCGCCGTTGCTCTACTCGGCGGCACTGCAGACCTCACTGGTCGACTTCAACGCCAACCGGCGCTCGATCCTGCTGCTCTCGGTCGGGTTGGTGGCGTTCACCACCGCCGGGATCGCGGTCCTGGTGCACGCGCTGCTCCCCGAGCTCGGCTGGGCGCCGGCGTTCGCGATCGGCGCCGTGGTGGCGCCTCCGGACGCGATCGCGGCGACCGCCATCGGGCGCCGGATCGGGCTGCCGCGGCGGATCGTCACCATCCTCGAGGGCGAGTCGCTGCTCAACGACGCGACCGCGCTGGTCGCGTTGAACACCGCGATCGGCGCGATGGTCGCGACCGTGGCCTGGTACGTCGTCGTCCGCGACTTCGCGATCGCTGCGGTCGGCGGCGTCCTGGTGGGGCTGGTGTTCTTCCTCGGTATCGGCCTGGTGCGTAAGCACGTCACCGATCCTGTCTTCGACAGCGGGCTGTCCATCATGACGCCGTTCGCGGCGTACGTCGTGGCCGAGGAGATCCATGCGTCGGGCGTGATCGCGGTGGTCGTCGCCGGCCTGCTGCTCGGCCACAAGGCGCCGATCATCCAGACCGCGCAGTCGCGGATCGCCGAGAGGATGAACTGGCGCAGCATCGCGTTCCTGCTGGAGGGATCGGTCTTCCTGCTCATCGGGCTCCAGGCCCGCGCGATCATCACCGACGCCGGTGACGACGACCTGAGCCCGGGCAGGATCGCGCTGATCTGTGGATCGACCCTGGTCGCGGTGATCGTGCTCCGGATCGTCTGGGTCTTCGCCGCGCGCTACCTGATCGTGCGCCCCGGTCCCGACGGGCAGACCGGCCAGGTGCCGCCGTGGACCTACACGCTGCTGCTCGGCTGGGCCGGTATGCGGGGCGTGGTCACCCTGGCGGCTGCCTTCGTCATCCCGGCCGACACCGAGCACAGAGCGGTGCTGCTGCTGATCGCGTTCACCGTCACCGCGGGCACGTTGTTCATCCAGGGGATGTCGCTTCCCTGGCTGGCCCGTCGCCTGCGGGTCCCGTCGCCGGATCCGACGGCCGATGCCCTGGCACGGGCGAACCTGCTGCACCAGGCCACCCAGGCGGGTCTCGCCGAGCTCGACCGCCTGGACGAGGACGACCCGCACGAGATCAGCGAGACGCTGCGGGACCGGGTACGTCGTCGCGACTACGCCGCCTGGGAACGGGTAGGCGCTGCCGAGACGGAGACACCGAGCGAGATCTACGCACGGCGGCGTCAGGTGATGATCGAGGCCGAACGGAAGCGGGTACTGGAGATCCGTTCGACAGGGAAGGTCGCCCACGAGGTCGTCGAGGAGGTGCTGGCCATGCTCGACGTCGAGGAGTCGATGCTCGACTACAGCGAGCGCGAACGGGAGCGGGTGAAGGCGACCGCGACCCAGACCCCGATCGCGTTCGAGGGTGGCTGCGAGGACCTGCGGGAAGTTCGTCCGCCGGTGGAGCCTGTGACAGCCGGTCAGTGCGACGACTGCGTGGCCCAGGGCTACACCTGGGTGCACCTGCGACTCTGCCTGGTCTGCGGCAAGGTCGCGTGCTGCGACTCATCACCGCACCGGCACGCCACCGCCCACTTCCACGAGTCGGGTCACCCGGTGATGCGGTCCGCGGAGCCGGGGGAGTCCTGGCGGTGGTGCTTCGTGCACGAGATCACGGGGTAGGTCTCTTCCGGGCCGGGCACCTGCGGACTCACTCGTCCCCGAAGGCCTTCGTCACCAACCAGCCGGCAACGGCGCCGACTGCGGCACCGATGAAGGGGTTCGCAGACGACCCGGGCGCCACGGCCTCGAGCACCAGGGTGATGCCGACCGCGACGGCGATGAAGACCGCGAAACCCACCACGCCTTCGATGAAGTCCATCGTGCGCTTCCTTCCTGGTGCAGGTCGAGTTGCTACCGCTTCCCGCGACCGAACATGCGGCCCAACCGGGCGGCCATCGACTTCGACGGTTTGATGTCGACGATCGTCGAACCGTCGGGCACCGGAAGGTCGGCCACCTGCTCCACTGAGAGCGTCGTGCGGACGTGGGTGGTGTAGATCGAGTCGATCTGATCGGCGTCGACGAACCGCGTGCCTTCAGTCGTCTGGACGACGATGCCGTCGAACACCGACACCTTCTCGTCGACCAGCACGGCCCGGACGGTGGCGAAGGGCTCTCCGGCGCTCGTCTGTACCGGCGTGCCCGGTTGGAGCGCGGTGTAGGCGATGGGGTGACCAGCTGCGTCTGACATGCCACCACATTAAGGCCGCGACGCGAGGACGACGACGGCCGCGAGAGTCGCGGCCGGACGTGTCGCGTTTCCGGACCCGGCTCCGTCCCAGGGTCGTGACGACCGGCTGAGGCGTTGGAGGATGGGTCTCATGGCACACGTACGACGCTTCGATCACGTCGGCATCACCGTTGCGGATCTGGACTCCGCGACGGCGTTCTTCGTCGGGCTGGGCCTCGAAGTCGAGGGCACCGGCTCCGTGGAGGGCGAGTTCGTGGAGACCGTCTGCGGCATCCCGGGCGCGCATTGTCAGATCGTGATGCTGCAGTCGCCCGGCGGTGGCCGGCTGGAACTCTCGAGCTTCGTCACGCCCGACCATGCCCCGGGATCACCCAACGCGCTGGCCAACGAGCTCGGATTGCGCAACGTCTCCTTCGAGGTCGGCGACCTCCAGGCGGCCGTTGATGCGGTGGCGGCCGACGGGTACGGCCTGGTCGGCGGCATCGGCGAGTACGAGGGCAGTGTGCGGATGGCCTACGTGCGCGGACCGGAGGGGATCGTCGTGTCCCTGTTCGAGCAGTTGGGCTGACTGCTTGACGCCGCATCTGAGCGCGATCTGCTGATGGCCTGCGGCTGTCTCACAATCCGTGAGAGTCGAACCTTGTGAGACAGGAGTTTCGGACACGGGTTTTGAGACGCTTCTGCACGAATGCGCGTCAGTTCGCGGGTTGTGCGACACAAACGGCCGGTTGTGAACGCGGCTCAGCCGTCAGTTCTGATCCTCAGAGTGTCTGGGTTGGGGAACGCAGCAGCATTCACCAGTTCGAGATCGTCAAGGTAACCGTCATGGGCGTGCAGCATGATCCAAAGTTTCCCGTGGCCGAAGGCTTCCACACGAAGTTTCTGCGAGGGATGCGCAGCGAAGTCGAGTACGGCAGGCGCAGCCTGCTCTCGATCGACCTCGATACGGCAACCTCGTTCGTAGGGGCGTAGCGACGCGACATCGAGTTGGGCTCGGTAAATCTCGGCTTCCGGAAAGTCGGCGCTGACCATGCGAAGGAGTATCGACCGAACGAGTTGCTCAACGCTCATGGCTGCATCACATCAGACTGGGCCTCGAAACGATGAGGCAGATGCGGAATGCACGTCTCACAACCGTCCGGTTCCGGGACGGATGCCGGCCAGAAACCGCCGTTTGCGGACGCTCACGGATCGCGACGGACTACTGAATCGATGCGATGAAATCGCGAACGCTCCCGGCAACCGCGGCCACCTCCGCCTCGCCGTGGTTCCAGTAGCCGACCGATCCGTCGCTGTGGCGAAGTACGAAGTTGCCAGAGTCATCTGCTCCGATGATGCAGGCTTCCTTTCCGGTCCACCATTCGGCTTGCAGCGGACGCCAGCCGTCCGGATGCACGAGAAGCACGAGTTCGACGGCACGATCATTGACCACTACATGGCGCATGAAGTGAAGGCGGTTGATGCCAGCGACCACTGCCGCCTCTACGGATCCGTCAGTCATGGCTCAGATCCTCCCGCGGATAAGGAGGCTTGGCACGCATCTTGGAAGCTCCGGTTGCTGGCTCAGAATCGTCCGTTTCCGGCCTTCAGCGCCATTTCATTCAGCCGTAGCGCACGTCAAGGGTGGGGCCGACTTCTCGCTGAATCCTGTCGGCCAAGACCACGCCTCGCTCGTCCAGGCGTCTGAGCGCTTCCGGGTCCCAAGGACCGTACCGAACAGTGGTCGAATCACCATGCCAGCGCAACAAGTCAGCTATCAAGTTGTCGCTGAGTCCCAGAGCCCGGCGCAACCCGTCAGGATCATCAGGAAGCTCCCCACCCAAGTCCCAGAGCGGACCAGCGGTTTCATCCCAGAAGAGCCTGAGCTTCCGGCCTTCAACTACAAAATCGTCATCCACAAGACGAGTATCGGGTTGCCCCCTGCCGTCTCACAACCGTCCGTTTGCGATCAGCATGCCTCCTTTGCGCCGGCTCCGCCGGTGCCATCACATTCGGGCCAAGTAGGCCAAACTGATCGCATGGATACGGCTCGGGATCGCGCCACGAGAACGAGGGCACGGTGGTCTATCGCTCTTGCTGCCTTCGCCGGGTGGTCGTTGGCACTTGGCATCGCAACGAACCTGTATCTCTACGACAAGGTCTCGTGGAGCACGGTTTGCTTCGCTGTCGGCGCACTCGCCGCGATTGCAACCACGTGGATTCGTGGCGTGTTTTTGCCAACCAACTATCCGGAACCTGAGCCCGATGCCAAGCGGCATGTTTGGTTCACCGGCGTAGCCGAGCAGCTGGGCATTTCGTCCTCGTACCTCCGACGACAAGCCGGGCTCGCAGAGTGGTCGGCACAGAGAGTCCGGTGGACCACCTGGGCTCCGTATTGGCTGCTCGTCGCGTTCTGGGTCGTCCTCTGGTTGGCCTGGCCGGCGAGAATGCCGTTCTGACTGTCAGGTCCCCTCGCCAACGTCCGGTTCCGGACGGTTGTGCGACAGATTCAGGGAGTCGCCTTCTGTGCGTCCAAGAATCGGCGTCGCAGGCGCTCGAAGTCGCGTTCAGCGTCGGCGCGAGACTCCATGATTTCGACGACAGCGAGGGCGAGGAGGCGTTCGAGTTCGGCCTTTGGGAGGTCGCGCACCGCTTCGTCCAGCGACTCGGGTCCGCCCGCCAGTTCGAGGTGACAGAGAGTTGCCAAGGTTTCATCGATCTTCCTGTCGGCCATGACAGCAGTCTGGCTCAGGCGAGCCCCCCGGGCCCAGAGCATCTCGTAACCGGAGGGTTTTGAACCTGCGTCCCTAGGGATGCAACCTTTGTCGAGGTGCCGGCGTCTGGACTCACGAGAGCGTTTGTTGCGTTCGCACGGAACCCGCCAAAGACATGGACTCGCTCATGACGAAGTTCGCACGAGCCATCAGCCCGTCGTCGGTCGCAGCGGCCGTCTGCGTGTCGGTACTCGCCTCTGGCGTGATCGGATGGCGTGCCTTCGATGGACCTCAGTCCAGCACCGAGCCTCCATCGCCTCAGCCGCTCATCGAGAAGACGACACCAGATGATGACTTCGTCACCAACGAGAACGGTCAAACGATCGGCACCTACTACGAGGGCGCTGTCCGGCCGGACCTGATCCACGGTCGGACGGACAGCGGGACGCCAGGCTTTTTCTATCTCGACGATGTGGTCCCGGTCGAAGAGGATCCTGCTCGCGGATCCACCGTCACCGTAGGCCCTGAGGACATCGCGCACGCGGACGAGAATGGCGATATCAAGATCAAGGTGTACGCGTTCGACGGAAGCACGGTGCTGGGCGAGTTCACACTGGCGCACACCAGCGAGAGAACGGCAGCAGAGGAACTCGCGGATCGCGAGAGCGGCTAGGCGCTAGTCGGTGCGTCCGCAACCGGATGTTTGTGAGACGGTCCGCGCAATACTGCTGCCGTGACCGCCAAGCAGACAGCGAAGGACTCCGCTCATTGGTACGCGGGCGACGATGCGGTCGTACTCGATCACGCTTCGCTTCAGTACTCCGATCTGGAGTGGCTGGCGCCAGCCAAACGACTGACGCTGTGGGCGGTGAAGGTTCCAGAGGGCTTGTTTGCGGAGTTGCCAAATCTTGAATGGCTCGACCTTCGCGGCGGCTCGGCACCATCGGCGGATGTCATACGAGGGTGCGCGGGCTTGCGATACCTGCAGCTGAATCAGATACGTGGCCTCCGTGACCTTTCCGCTGTCAGTGAGGCCTCAACCTTGGAGTGCTTGAGCCTTTACGGAATGCCGCAGGTCACGCAGATCCCGAGCCTTGCAGGCCTGGATCAGCTCGCCCGAGTCGAGATCGGGTCAATGAAGGGCCTCTCCACCATCGGTCCGTTACTGGACGCCCCCGCACTGCGCGAACTCCTCCTGATCCGAAAGGTGGGACTCGACGCAGCAGACCCGGATCGCATCCGCGACAAGCCAGGACTCGAACTGTTCGAATGGTTCGCAGAGGACGTCCCGTACAAAGTCTGGGCTCCGGTCATGGAGACAGTCGCCAAACCGAAGGCCAAAGCCATGCACGCCGAGGACTGGTTTGCACAACGCGACTGACACCACCGCGGACCGATTGGCCTGTGTGCGCCGCAGCGTGTGTCCGCATCCGGAGGATTGTGAACGGACCTGTCCGATGTCAGATCGAATGACGAATGTCTGCGATGTACTGGCGCTGCTCAGTCGTGAGGGTGTGATCGGGGATGCGGTCGAGTGCGACCACTACTGACTCAGGCAGTTGATGCCACGCCGCAAGTTCCGCGAGCGCATTCAGTTGCGATTCCTGCGCTCTCTGATCAACCTCTGCAACCCGAGCGGAGACGAGGAGACGAGCGAGGTCACCAGCCTGGGCAGCCGTGTACTCACGGACGAGGTCGCTGGCTTCGTCGGCGGCCCGGTCCCGGGTCGCCACATCGGTCGAGTTCAGACCAGTTGAGATGGTGCGAACGACCGTGTTCAGATCCATGGGTCCATCATCACCGGGATCGGTGCGTCCGCAAACGGCCGTTTGTAAGACAGGGCTTCCAGCGCTCCTCGCATCGTTGAACTCGCGATCGGCCGGGCGTGGATAGCATTCGAGCATGGACAGCCCGGCCAATGCCTGGAACCTTCGGGACGTCGCTGAACGCAAGGTCCTCGTCAACGCCATGGAAGAAGGTCAAATCTGGGAGTTGGTCCCAGAGAGTTACGTCATCACGGACCAGGGGCGCGAACAGGACTATCCGCGCCTGACCCTGAGAGACGCCCGTACCTTGCTCGTGCGTTTCGTCCGCGACGGCTTTATCGGGATCTACCGGTTGGGCGAGGACGCAGATTTCCTAGGCGAAGCAGCCGTCAGCCTGCTCTCTGACGACGAGATCTGGACGATGCAGGGCAACGGTGGCCTATGCATGTTCCTCACCAACGCTGGAGAACGCGAGATGGGTCTGTCCTAGCCGTCAGTTGCATGACCGTCCGGCTGTGCGACGAGTAGGCGAGCTGCGAAACGTCCTTCTCCGCCCGTATGGTGCGCGACTCTCGGAGCATGGCCGCAGAGGCGAGCAAGAGCGTCGAACGAAAGGTGCTGACTGGCGTTCTGACCGCGCTTGCGAGCGCGGGCTGGCTCATCATGGGCGGGGTCATCTCCAACGTGAACCCATGGCTTTGGTTTGGACCAGTTGGGATCACATTTCTTGTCGGCCAGGTCATGGACCAACATCCGCGGCACGGAGGCCTGGGCTTGGGGCTGTCGCTAGGGGCGGCGGCTGGCTTCGTCCTGTGGTCCCTCTTGCTTCTCGCCGCACTAGGTTCGATGGGGTCCTGACCCGGCTACGGGCACGGGCAGGCCAGTCTCAGAACCCTCCGTTTCTGAGCCGCATCCTCTGCGTCGGCTAACCGTCTACCCAGAACGCCGTGACATGTTCGGGACCAAAGA
>JAKFBZ010000034.1:0-7911 GCA_036676945.1 Marmoricola sp. | reverse complement strand
TCGTGCTGGGAGTACGCGCGGAACGCGATGTGGGTCTCGGTCTCGGTCACGCCGGGCACCTTGTTGAGCTTGTCGGCGATCACCGCCGCGACGGCGTCGTGGTCGTGCACCCGGACCATCGCGATCAGGTCGATCTGTCCGGTGACCGAGTAGACCTCGCTCACCCCGTCGAGGGCAGCGATCGCCTCGGCGACCTCCGGGATGCGCGCGACGTCGGCCTTGACGAAGACGATGGCGGTGATCATGAGGGCAACTTACCGCGCAGGTCGGTGCACCGTCGGCAGCGATCGTCGTTCGTCGAACGGGACCAGGGACAGCCGGGACTGCTCGACGGCGTCGTGCGTGGCCAGGTGACGGCTCGCGCCGCGTACCGGACACGACCACTCGCCCTCGACATGGACCAGCCGGATGCCGGTGCTCTCCAGCCAGCGCAGCACCTTCTCGCTCTCCTCCGCGCTCGCCGCGGGTGTCGGTCCGAGACCGGGGAGGACCGTCTCGGCGGAGGCGCGGAGTTGCTCGACGTACTGACCGGCGTGGGCGTCGACCGGGATCACCCCGGCCGCCGCGAGCCGGCCGTACCGCACGACGTGGACCGACCAGGCGCCGTCGTCCTCCCGCCGGGCGGCGACGAGCTCGGTGCAGCGGGTCAGCGCGCTCAGGCGCTGGGTGCGCGAGGCCGCGCGGACGAACGAGGCGAGCCGGTCGCGGTGGATGCCGGCGTCCTCGAACCGCTCGTCGGCGCTGAGCGCCTGCATCCGGGCCGAGATCGCCTCGACGACCTCGTCGGCGCGCCGGACCAGGTTGTCGCGCAGGTCGCTGACCATCAGCGCATAGGTGTCCACGTCGACGCTGCCGTCGCACGGAGCCAGGCATCGGTCCATCTCGGCCAGGACGCACGCCGAGCGTGACGGCGCCAGCGGGAGCCGATCGCTGCACTGCCGCACCGGGAAGGCTTCGTGGAGAGCCGCCAGGGACTTCTCGGCGCGCTTGCGCGACGAGAACGGGCCGAGGTAGTCGGCGTCGTCGTCCAGCACCTGCCGGACCAGCGAGAGCCGTGGCCACGGCTCGTTGGTCAGCTTGAGCCAGTGCACCTTCTCGGGGAACCTGCTGCGCCGGTTGTAGCGGGGCTTGTGCTGTGCGATCAGGCGCAGCTCGCGGACCTCGGCCTCCAGCGGCGTGGCACAGGTGATCCCGTCGACCCGGGACGCGATTCCGACCATCTCGCCCATCCGCGACCTGGTCTCGGACGCGGTGAAGTAGGACCGGACTCTGGTGCGCAGGTCACGGGAGGTGCCGATGTAGAGGACCCGGCCGCGATCGTCGCGGAACAGGTAGACGCCGGGGGCGTGCGGCAGTCCTTCGGCCAGGTGTCGTTTGCGGCGCTGGGCGGTGGTGACCCGGGAGCTGAACGTCTGCAACTCCTCCAGCGTCTGCACCCCCAGGCCGCCGAGCCGCTCGAAGAGTCCGTGCAGCACGTCCACGGTGGCCCGGGCGTCCTCGAGGGCGCGGTGGTTGGGCGTCGTCGTCGCGCCGAACGCCACGGCGAGCGAACTCAGCTTGCAGTTGGGCGCGTCGTCGCGGGTCACCACCCGGCGCGCGAGCCGAGCGGTGTCGACGACTTCGAACCCCGGCCAGCGATGGTCGAGCTCGCGGCAGAAGTGCTGCAGGAAGCCGACATCGAAGGGTGCGTTGTGAGCCACCAGGACACATCCCTGCGCGAACTCGAGGAACGCCGGCAGCGCGGCCGAGATCGGCGGCGCCTGGGCGACCATCGAATTGGTGATGCCGGTGAGCACGGCGATGAACGGAGGGATCTCGGTCCGCGGGTTGACCAGTGTCTGGAACTCGCCGAGAACCTCACCGCCGCGCACCTTGACCGCGCCGATCTCGGTGATCATCGAGCCCTGGGACACGGCGGCACCGGTGGTCTCGAGGTCGACGACGCAGAAGGTCAGGTCGCGCAACGGCCGGCCCAGCTCGTCGAAGCTCATCTGGGTCTCCCAGCGCGACCGGGCCGCAGGCGGCGTCGCTGTGGGAGTGGTGGTCATGGGAACGACGGTAGGAAAGACCGCCGACAAGTCAGGCCGCGACGCGCCCAATAGGCTGGCCGCACCGCGGTCCGCCGGTCCGCGGAGAGCTGAGGAGAGAACGTGAGCGTCGCCCTTCCAGGACCGCATCAGCGCTGGCGTTGCGGGGGCTGCGGGAACCTGACCCGGTTCGATGTCGCCCGGAGCCGGCGTACGAACGAGTTCTGGCACTTCGACCTCGCCGGCGATCACCGGGTCGAGGACTCGGAGCTGCGCGAGGAGATCGTCGAATCGGTGACCTGCCGCTGGTGCGGTCGGTCGGACGCGATCGAGCTCGTCGACCGCAACGCCGTGGAGTCCGTGGACGACGCGGACGGTACGTCGGGGACATGACCGTCGATCCCGCGGCGCTTCCCGAACGGGTGCGTGCCCGGTTGATCGGCATGGCCGCGGACGCCCTCGGGGCGATGCCGGCCGACCAGGTGCCGGGGGCGCTGCGCCGCGTCGCAGCCTTCACCCCGGCCCGCCGGGCACGGGTCGCGGGGGCTCAGCTCCTCGCCGCGCTCGCCGCCGACACGGAGTTCGGTGAACACCTCGCGATCCAGGTTCGCGCCCGGCAGGCGGTTCTGGTCGCGGCTCTCGAGGCCGGCGAGCGTTCTGCGGAGACTGCGGCGCTGGCGTTCCTCCTGCGCACCGACGGCTGGGAGGAACTGGTGGCCGAGGTGACTCTCGGCGAGGAAGCCGCGACCGCTGCGCTCCACGCCGGGCAGACGGACGCGGAGCTTGACGTGATGAGGGAGCGACTGTCGCGCAGGGACACGGAGCTGGCCGAGCTGCGGGCAGCCCTGAACGACGCCCGCGCAGCGCTGAAGGCGGAGCAGGCATCGGTGCGCCAGCGGATCGGTGAGGCCCGGGCGCGGTCACGGTCCGACCTCGCCGACAGCGAGACCGCACGCGCCGTCGCCGAGGAGCAGGTACTGGCGACGGCAGCTGAGCGCGAGGCGCTCCGTGCGGAACTGGGGGTGCTGCGCGAGCGGACCGACCTGCTCGAGGTCGAGCTGGCGCGGGCGCGCCGGTCGGGACGTACCGAGCGTGAGGCTGCCACGATGCGGGCGCGGCTGCTGCTGGACACGCTGCTGCAGGCCGGGCAGGGCTTGCGTCAGGAACTGGGGCTGCCCGTGGTCCAAGGGGCGCCGGCCGACCAGGTCGTCGCCGACCTGGTCGGGACCGAGGAGCCGGCCGGCGTCCGGGTCTCGTCCGCGACGGGCTCGCTGGCTGCGGACGATCCGGCGCTGCTGCGCGAGCTGCTCGCGCTGCCCGGGTTCCACCTGGTCGTCGACGGTTACAACGTGAGCCGGGACTCGTGGGGCGGGCTCACCCTGGAGGAACAGCGCGCCCGGCTGCTGCGCGGCCTGGCTCCGGTGGCTGCCCGGACCGGCGCCGAGATGACCGTCGTCTTCGACGCCGCCCATGCCGACACCCGTCCGTCGCTGGCGCCGCCGCGCGGGGTCCGGGTCGTCTTCAGCCCGGCGGGGGTGATCGCCGACGACGTGATCCGCGACCTGGTCGCCGCGGAACCGCCCGGCCGCCCGGTCGGTGTAGTGACCTCGGACCAGGAGATCGTGCGCGCGGTCACCCGCCGTCCCGGGGTGCACGCCGTCGCGGCGCGCGCGCTGGTTCGCCTGCTCGCCTGAGGAGCCTTCGGCTCGCGGAGTTGTGTCGGCGGTGGCTGCGAGCCTCGCTCCAACAGCTCGACCGCCGAGCGAGGAGGAGACAACCATGAGCGTGCGCATCGACTGCGACACCTGCTTGGTCCGGGGCCTGGCCTGCCACGACTGCGTCGTGACCGTCCTGCTGGGGCCACCCCCCGAGCTCGGGTTCGACGCCGAGGAGCAACAGGCCCTCGAGGTGCTCGCCGGGTCGGGCCTGGTGCCGCCACTGCGGATGGTGACCCCGCTGACCGGTCCCGTGGTCGAGTCAGCTTGACGACAAGGCGATCTGTGACGGATGTGGCGTATGTGACCGCTGTGGCGTACGTGGCCGACGACACACCGTCGACGCGCGGGGGAGGGTTTGGAGCCACGTGGTCGTTCGTTTAGGGTTCTAGCTTCAGGCACTTGGACCAGTTGACCGACCGGGTCGGCTCAAGTGCCGCGCCGAGTCTGGAGAAGCACTTCTCGGGGGAGTGTCGATCCGGAGCCGGGGAACCAAGTTCCTTGGGGTGAATCCGGCGCAACGTGGTCACTGACCGTGGTCACCGCGCGCTGGTAGGGCGATCTTTGCGCCCGAATCCGTCAGCTCACCTGGTAGGCGTCCAACAAAGAGAGAACCGACTGCTCGTGCACGACGGCCGGAAGCGCATTGCCGCCATTGCGGCGACCCTGATTTCCCTCCTTGTCACCGCTGTTGTCCTCGGTGTGGGCCTTGGTGCCCCCGCGGCGACGGCGAAGCCAGATCTCGAGACGGTGAAGAAGCAGGTCGAGAAGCTCGATCACCAGGCCGAGCAGGCCTCGGAGCGGTACAACGACGCCCGGGTCAAGCTCGCCGAGACCAAGACCCGCCTCACGGCGCTCGACTCCGATCTGGCGCGCCAGCAGAAGGTCGTGGAGACGCTGCGCCAGCAGGTCGCGACGATGGTCGTCGACCAGTACCAGGGCAACGTCTTGTCGACCACCTCGCAGGTGGTGCTCTCGAACGACCCGGACGCCTTCCTCGACAACCTGAACGCGGTCTCCGCCTACAACACCCAGCGTGGCCAGGTGATGACCGAGTTCGGCACCGAGCTCGACCGCCTCAAGCTGCGCAAGACGGCCGTCGAGGCCGAGGCCGAGCGCCTGGTCAAGATCGAGAAGAAGATGAAGGCCGAGAAGGCCCGCATCGATGCCAAGGCGGCCAAGGCCCAGGACCTCCTGGACGGCCTGGAGGCCGAGGCCCGCGCCAAGCTCCTGGGCGGCTTCTACACCGGCGACCTGCCGGAGGTGCCCGCGAGCGGCCGCGCCGCCGTTGCCATCCGCTACGCGATGGCCCAGGTCGGCAAGTCGTACGTCTACGGCGCCGTCGGCCCGAACTCGTTCGACTGCTCCGGCCTCACGATGCGCGCCTGGGGCGCCGCCGGTGTCGGTCTGCCGCACTCGTCCCGCAGCCAGATCGGATCCGGGATGTCGGTCTCCGAGGGCAGCCTGCAGCCCGGTGACCTGGTCTTCTACTACAGCCCGATCAGCCACGTCGGCATGTACATCGGCAACGGGCTCATCGTGCACGCGGCGAACCCGAGCGCCGGTGTGCGGGTCAGCCCGCTGCACTCGATGCCGTACGTCGGTGCTGCACGGGTCGGCTGACCACCCCCAGGAGTACCGGGCACTTCGGTGCCCCGGCTACCGTTCTCGGCGTGACCAGACCTGACGCCGCGCCCTTTCGCGTGCCCGGCCCGTGGTCGGTCCAGAGCCGCAGGCTGGTTGCTCTGCTGACGGCCGTGGCGATCTCGGCCTCCGGCCTGGTCGCGGGATGTTCCTCGGACGAGAGCATCACACCCCCGAGCGCGAGCACGACCGACGACGCCGGTCGTACCGCCCAGGCCCAGGACGCGGTCCGGGACCTGCAGGCGGCGCTGCTGGACCAGGACCGGGCCGCTGCCGAGAGCCTCGGGGTGGGCGGCGCCCGTGCGGTCCTGGGCGCGGCGGCGGACAACGCCAAGACCCTCGGGATCAGCGACCTCGGCATGCGCTTCGTCGAGGACAACGCGATCGGTCCGGACGACCTCGGCGCGTACGGCCCCGACGCGTGGCGCGGCACCGTGGAGGTCGAGTACCGGATCCCCGGGGACCCCCGCTCCACCCGGGTGGAGACGCCGGTGATCTTCGTGCCCGACGGGGACAGTCAGCGCATCGCCGCCGTGGGCGGTGCCGACGGGCGGACCCCGCTCTGGCTCCGGGGCCCGGTCGAGGTGCGGCGCGGGGACCGGTCGCTGGTGATCCTCCGCGCCGGTTCCGCGGCGCGCTACGACGCGCTCGCGAAACGCGCGCTGGCCGCCGTCGGGAAGGTGCTGCCCGACTGGAAGGGCGATCTGGTCCTGGAGGTACCTGCGACCGAGCAGGAACTCGACGAGGCGCTGGGTGCGACCCAGGAGCAGTACGCCAACATCGCGGCCGTCACTGCCTCGGTGGACGGCTCGCTGGCGCCGGGATCCCCGGTGCACGTCTTCATCAACCCGCGGGTCTTCGACGGGCTCGGACCGCGTGGCGCGCAGGTCGTCGCCAGTCACGAATCGACCCACGTAGCCGCTGACGCGACCTTCTCGGACATGCCGACGTGGCTCCTGGAGGGCTTCGCCGATTACGTGGCGCTGGCCCACGCCGGAGTCCCGGTCCGGACCGCGGCCTCCCAGATCCTCAGCCGGATCCGGCGTCAGGGTGCTCCCGACCACCTCCCGACGACCGAGGAACTCGACCCGACCGCTCCCGGGCTGGGAGCCACCTACGAGCTGGCGTGGCTGGCCACCCGCTTCATCGCCCGCACCTACGGCGAGGACCGTCTGGTCGCCTTCTACCGGGCGGTGGATTCCGGGACCCCGGTCGGGACCGCGTTCCGTGAGGTCCTCGGGACCACGGAGGACGGGTTCGTCGATCGCTGGCGCGACGACCTGGTGGCCCTGGCCGGTGGAGAGGCCGGCTGAGATGGCTCCGGACCGTCGGATCGCGCTGGTCGTCACGGGTGTGTCCGCTGCGCTGTTCGTCGTCCTGGCGGTCGTGCTGGTGCCCTGGCACTGGTTGCCCGGCGGACACGTCGAGGCGGCCCCGGCCGGGTCGGTTTTCTCCCGGGCACAGATCGACAGGGCGGAGCACGTCGCCCAACTGCTCCGCTACACGTCGTGGGCGAGCCTGGTGGTGTCGCTGCTGGTATCGGTGTTCCTCGGTGGGACCCGGTACGGCGCACGACTGGTCGCACGGATCCCCGGCCCCTGGGTCGTGCGCGCCGTCCTCGCCGTCGGGATGGTCGTCGTCATCGGCGCCCTCGCCACGCTCCCGTTCGCGTGGAGGCTGCAAGGGATCCGGCTGGACCAGGGATTGAGCGAGCAGAGCTGGGGGAGCTGGCTGGCGGACCGGGCGCTCGGGACCGCGATCGCCTGGCTGTTCACGGCGGTCGCGGTGGTCGTACTGATGGCGATCGCCCGTCGGGCGCCACGTTCCTGGCCCGCCTGGGGGGCAGCTGCTGCCGCAGCCCTGGCGTTCGCCGGTTCCTACGTGTACCCGGTCGTGGTCGAGCCGTTGTTCAACGACTTCACCCCGATGGCCGAGGGACCGCTGCGCTCGGAGATCCTGCGACTCGCGGACCGGGAGAACGTCGACGTCAAACAGGTGCTCGTCGCCGACGCGTCCCGGCGTACGACGACCCTGAACGCCTATGTCTCCGGTTTCGGCGGGACGCGCCGGATCGTGGTCTACGACAACCTGATCAACGATCTGCCGCAGGCCGAGGTCGAAGTGGTGGTCGCCCACGAACTCGGCCACGCCCGGCATTCCGACGTACTCGTCGGGACGCTGCTGGGGGCCGTCGGGTCGGCATTCGGCGTCGGGCTGCTGGGACTGGTGCTGGGTCGGCGCCGGTTCCTCGACCGGATCGGCGCCGACGGGCTGGCGGATCCGCGGGTGATTCCCGCGGTGCTGATGCTGGTCGCCGTCGGCACGCTGCTCGCGAGCCCGGTCGAGAACACGATCAGCCGTGCGGTGGAGGCCAGGGCCGACCGCGCCTCGTTGGAGGCCACGGGGGATCACGAGACGTTCATCGCGATGCAGCGCCAGCTCGCGCTGCGATCCCTGGCGGACCCGACACCGCCGCGGTGGAGCCAGTTCTGGTTCGGATCGCACCCGACGGTGCTGCAACGGAT
>JAKFBZ010000033.1:0-65557 GCA_036676945.1 Marmoricola sp. | reverse complement strand
GTCGGTGCTGAGTTCGTCACCACCGACGGTCTCGGGCACCGGCGGATCCTGCGCGACCCCGACGTTGTGCGCCGGGTGGTCGACTTCGTCTCGGCGGCGACGCCTCTGGTCGAGAGCGCCTGACCGGGCATCCGGATCGATTCACCCGTAGCGGGTGGTGACGGGTCCGCGCGATCCTGGTGAGGATGGGGCCGAAGCTCCAGTGGTGGGGCCCGATCCAGAGGGAGACGTCATGATCACCGTCCTCGACGGGATGCCGCAGGGCATCCTCGGCTTCAAGGCGAGCGGCAAGCTCACCAAGGCCGACTACACCGAGGTGCTCCAGCCGGCCCTCGCCGCGGCGTCCGCGGGCGGCGAGAAGATCCGGATCCTGCTCGACTTCTCGGACAAGTTCGAGGGCATGGAAGTCAAGGCGATGTTCCAGGACCTCAAGACCGCGATCCAGGAGTGGAAGGCGTGGGAGAAGATCGCCCTCGTCACCGACCACGACTGGATGGAGAAGGGCGTCGAGCTCTTCAGCTGGGCGATGCCGGGCGAGGTCAAGGTGTTCGACGACGACGAGACCCGGGACGCGCTGACGTGGCTGGTCGGGATCGACTCGTACGACGATGACGACGACTGAGTCCGCTCGAACCTTCTGATCGCCGACAAGAATTCGCCTTACGGACCTTTCCAGTTCCGCCGTCAGCGCCCGCCGTACCGCGTACCTTTCCTCCAGGGAATGCCGCAAATCCGGCATGCAAGGGAGCGGGCACACCATGACTCTTCGCAGGAACGTCGCACTCGGGATCGTCGGTCTGCTGGCCGCGAGCGCCGGCACACTCACGGTCGCGACCGGGTCGGCCCAGGCCGCGCCGAGCGCGCAGGCGTGTGCGAACCACCTCCTTCCCAAGCCGACGCGAGCCAGCGAGGTCGCCAGGACCAACCCCGGCGCGTTCAGGGCCGCCCAGGTCCGCAACGCCCACTCCGTCCCGGACCTGGCGACGAAGGCGAAGTACGACACGAGCCTGTGGCTCGACCGCTGCGGCACGGTGTTCTTCGTCGACGCCGGCCCGTCCGCGGGTGAGCGCGCCGACGCCGCGGCCACGATGGGCGCGGCGACCGCGGCGGCCGACCTGCCGCTGGGCGGCGTCCCGCTTGCGGAGACGTTCACCCTGAACTCCAAGCCCGGCTCGTCGCGCACGATCTACCTGGACTTCAAGGGCGGCACCGTCACCAACACCGCCTGGAACGCCTCCTACGGCAGCAGCATCGCCTGGGAGCCGTACTCGATCGACGGCACCGTCAGCACCGCGTTCTCCGACGCCGAGCTCACCGAGATCCAGAAGGTGTGGCAGGTCGTCGCCGAGGACTACGCCCCGTTCGACGTCAACGTCACCACCCAGGACCCGGGTGCGGCCGCGATCGACCGCACGTCGGCCAGCGACCTCGTCTACGGCACCCGCGCCGCGATCACCAACGGCGGCGTGATCTACAACGACTGCGGCTGCGGCGGCGTCGCGTACGTCGGCGTCTTCAACACCTCGGGCTCGAACCACAACTACTACCAGCCGGCCTGGGTCTTCTCGAACGGCACCACGAAGAACGGCAAGTACATCGGCGAGGCGACCTCGCACGAGATCGGCCACAACTTCGGGCTCGACCACGACGGCACCTCCGGCAGCGGCTACTACTCCGGCTCCAGCCCGTGGGCGCCGATCATGGGGGCCAGCTACTCCCAGCCGGTCACGCAGTGGTCGAAGGGCGAGTACCCGGGTGCCAACAACAGCCAGGACGACGTCGCCCAGGTCGCCACCGGTGCGGCGTACCGGGGCGACGAGGACACCGCGGGCGCGCTCCCGCTGGCCAACGGCGGCGCGGTCGACGGCATCGTCACCAAGGCGACCGACGCGGACACCTACTCCTTCGCTGCCGCCGGCAGCACCACGATCACGGTGGCGAACGGAAGTCCGTTCCCCGACCTCGACGTCCAGCTCCTGATCCGCGACAGCGGCGGGAACCAGGTCGCCCTGGTGAACCCGACCACGACCAAGGTCTCCGCCGTCCTGGCCAGCGGCATGGACGCGTCGTACTCGTTCACCGCCCCGGCCGGGGGAGCCGGCTACACCGCCGAGGTCCGCGGTGCGGGCCTGGGCACCGTCCCGAACGCCGGCGCCTACTCGACGTACGGGTCGATCGGCACCTACCAGGTCAGCCTCGCCACCCAGGCGCCCGGCAACGTCGACCCGGTCGTGGTGACCGTCGGCGCGATGCCGACCGGCACCGCCGGCACGGCGTACGCCGCCAGCCCGGTCTCCGCGTCCGGCGGGGTCGCGCCGTACAGCTACTCGGCGACGGGTCTGCCCGCCGGCCTCAGCATCAACGCGAGCACCGGCGCCGTCTCCGGTACGCCGACGGCGCCGGGCAGCTACACGCCGAACTTCACGGTCACCGACGCGATCGGGACCGCGGGGTCTGCCGCCGGCTCGGTCACCGTCAACCCGGCTCCGGTCGCCGTGGCCAACCAGTCCGTCTCCGGCACGGTCGGGTCCGCGCTGTCGCGGCAGGTCGTCGCCACCGGCGGCACCGGCAGCTACTCGTGGTCGCGCACCAGCGGCACCCTGCCGCCGGGCCTGACCTTCAGTGCGAGCGGCGTCCTCTCCGGTACGCCGACCACGGCCGGCAGCTACGCCTTCGGCGCCACCGCGACCAGCGGCGCCTCGAGCGCGACCGGGACCGTCACGGTCACGATCGCCGCGGCGCCGGTCTCGTTCGTCACCGGCGCGACGTTGCCGCAGGGCAAGGTGCGGACGTCGTACAACGCGACGATCAGCGTCACCGGCGGGACGCCCGGCTACACCTGGACCCGCACCAGCGGCAGCCTCCCGGGCGGGCTGAGCATCAGCTACAACGGTGCCACCGCCACCATCACCGGGACGCCGGCCAAGCAGGGGAACTCGACGTTCACCCTGCGGGTCGCCGACTCGGCCGGCGGGGTCGTCAGCCGCACGTTCACGCTCCAGGTCAAGCGGTAGGCACACCCGAACCCGAGGGAGCAGACGAGGCCCGGTCCGCAGGTGCGGACCGGGCCTCGTCCGGATTTCGAGGGTCTCAGCCGGGGAGGCCGGCCAGGCAGAGGAACTTCTTCGCGTTCGCCGGGTCGAGGGCGTTGGTGACCATGTTCCAGACGTTCGGGTCGTAGGCCTCGTTGAGGTGGCCGACCGGGTCGAACGGGCAGAGGTCCTGGACGTACTGGTTCTTCACGCCGGGCTCGTTGACGAACGACGTGCTCGTCGGCGTCACCATCTCGTCGTAGCGCGAGGTGATGATCGTGTAGCGGACGCCGGGCTGTGCGACCGGGCCGTCGTTCAGCACCGCGACCGCGGCACCATCGGTGATCAGGTTGTCGCAGGCGGGGCAGCCGAAGGTCTGCAGGACGCCGCCGACCTGGGAGCGGATCCCGAACAGGTAGGCCAGGTTCACCAGGCCGCCGAAGGTGGTGCCGTGGGTCGGAGGAGCGATCGCGACCACGGAGTCGATCCGGTCCGCGATGCCCTGGGTCTTGGTCACGTACAGCGACTGGAAGCCGCCCTCGGAGTGACCGACGATGTCGACCTTCGCGGCGCCGGTCGCGGCGAGCACCCGCAGGATCTGGTCCTTGATCTCGGCCGCGGAGTCGGCGACCGGGCGCAGGCCGCCGACGTAGGGGAAGCCGGGGAAGTCGCCGTAGGTCTCGCTGTAGGTGCAGTACCCCTTGCCGGCGAGGTGGCTCTGCAGCACGTTCAGGTCCTCGTAGTACGTCGCGCCGAGGCCGTGCAGCACGACCACCGGGTCGGGATGCGCCGCGGACGGCGTGCAATCGGCCTTGTTCACCCCACCTTCGCTCGCGGCCTGGGCCGCCGGCATCAACAGGGAGAGCACGAGTGCGGAGGTGCTGATCAGGACGGTGCGGGTGAGGCGTCGCATCGGGTGGGTCCTTCCGGTCCGAGAAGTGAGGGAGGCGCTATGCTCGGCATGTCGATACCTAGCGGTATTGAATACCGAGAAGTATCGACCTTGTCCCGCAGATGTCAAGACCCTGGAGGTCCGATGGCCCGCACCCGACCGCTCCGCTCCGAGACCCGGCAACGGGTGCTCGACGCTGCCTTCGAGGTGTTCGGGCGACGCGGCATCGCGGCCAGCTCACTCACCGAGGTCGCCGCCGCGGCCGGCCTGACCAAGGGCGCGGTCTACTCCAACTTCGACTCCAAGGACGAGCTGGTCCTCGCGCTGATGGAGGAGCACGCCGGCCACCGGATCCAGGCCAGCCTCGACGCGGTCGACGCCTCCGACTCAGCCGACATGCTCAGCGAGGTCGCCGCCGTCCTCGTGCACGAGATGCGCGTCGACGCCGTCTGGCACCGGCTGCTCGCCGAGTACTTCGCGATGGCGCACCACGACCCGGCCCGGCGTGAGGCGCTGCAGCGGCGACGACGCGAGGTGCGCGCCACGATCACCCGGGCCGTCGAACGGGTGGCCACCGAGCTCGATCTCGATCTGCCGATGCCGGCCGAGGACCTCGCCGTGGTCATCCTCGCGCTCAGCAACGGGCTCGGCGTCGAGACCGACATCGATCCCGGGGGAGTCCCGGACGATCTGCTCGCCCGGGTGCTCACCCTGATCGTCGGCGACGCGGTCGCCCAGGTGCAGGAAGCGGCCGCGCGAGCAGAGTCTGCTCAGTAGCCGTACGGCGTCAGCGCCTCGTCGACCACGACGACGCTGGGGTCGAGCTGATCGACCCGGACAGCGATCTCCTCGCCCGGCTGCACCTTCGAGACCATGATCTGACTGATCACCTGGCGCACGTGCACGATCCGGCCGCCGGCCACGTGCAGCTTCATCTCGACGTACGGGTGGTTGTTGAGACTGCCGTTGGCGTTCGCCTCCAGCACCGTCGCGACGCCGGGCGAGCCCTCCGCCCAGACCCGGCGCTTCACGTTCTTCTCGCGGCGCCACTTCACGATCGCGCGTGAGCCGAAGCCGACGAAGGTGCCGACCCCGAGGATCACGGTGATGATCACGGCGACCCGGTTCTTCGTGGTCAGCGCCACGATGAACATGACCCAGAACAGGGTCCCCGGGAGCAGCACCAGCGGGTTGAACGCTTTCTGCACGAGGGGATTCGACCAGAACGGCGATCGGCGGGCAACCCCGGCGATCAGGTCCCGGGACAGCCGCCGCTCGGGCCCGACTGCATCGTCGACATCGGCTGGGTGTCGTAGATCGCGAACGCACCCGAGGTGTTCTCGACGCAGAGCCGGAACTCCTCGGCGTCCGCGTCATAGACGTACGACGCGATCCGGTTGCCGGGGGAGAGCTCCAGGTCCAGCCGGTCGGCCACCTTCACGGCACCGGCCAGGTCACGCGGGTAGCCGCTGCCGAAGAAGACCTGCTCGAGCTGGACGGCGTACGCCTCGACGTCGGTCAGGGCCGACTGCTCCGCGGCCTCGTTCGCCGGCGCGGGCGTCGAGCTGCTGCTCGGTGCGCTGCTCGGGCCGCCGATGCTCGGGATGTCCGGGCCGGGGCCGGCGTCGTCCGTGTCGTCGTTGCCGCACGCGCTCACAGTCAGGGCGACTGCCGCGGCGAGGGTCACGGTGACGGCGCGGATGGTTACTCCTCGCAGTAGTCGCACCGGCCGGTGGCCGGGAGCTGCGTGAAGCACTTCGAGCAGACCGGGGCGACCCGCTCGGCGAGGTTGATCTTGCGCTGCCGCTGGCGCGACGCCGCGAGCTTGGGGGTCAGCGCCGGCGAACCGCCGTCGGAGGGGATGTTGGCCGCCTCGAAGAACTCGTGGCAGGCGAGACGTTCCTTGGCCGCGTGGTTGTCCGGGTCGCTGGGAGCCACCCCGGAAGCAGCGAGTACGGCGGCCGCGTAGCTGTCGCCGACACTGCCGTCGGCGTTCACGCAGAGCGAGGCCAGCAACGGCTCGGAGCGCTTGGCGCTCTCGGCGGAGACCCGGCCCAGCACGTCGCCGATCCAGTGCCGGATCGGCTGCTTGGTCCGGATCCCGCTGCGGAACTGCACCTGCTCGCAGAGCACCTTCTGGGTGACGACGCCGCGGTAGCCCTTGGCCGTGTCGATCAGTACGTCGCGGGCGGCTTCGGACCACGCCTGCCGGGACTCGTCCACGCCGACGTCGGTCGCCTCACGCCAGGTGCCGACGGCCGGACCCTCTTCCTCGGGTGCCAGTTCTACGAGGTCAGGGTCAACAGCATCAAGGTCAGGCACCTCATGACTCTAGTTGACTTCTGGGGCCACCGTTACCGCCCGAAGGCCGGTTTCTCCTTGGCGAGGAACGCCCGGACGCCCTCTTTGAAGTCATCTCCGCCGTAAACCTCGGCCAGGAGGACCGCATCGGAGGCAGGTTCGGCCTCGAGAATTCGTGCCCGCGCGGTCAGTTGCGCCTTGGTGGCGCGCATCGTCACTCCCGACGCGGCCAGCAGGCCGTCGACGACGGTCGCGAGCTCGGCATCCAGGTCGGAGGAGACCGACATCACGGCGCCGACGGCGTACGCGCGGTCCGCGGTGGTCAGCCGGCTGGTGAGCAGCATCTCCCGGGTCAGCGACTCGCCGAAGACGTTCGCGCACCGGTAGACGATCGAGGCCGACAGGGCGTTGCCGAGGGTGCGGGCGATCGGATAGCCGAAGCGCGCGTCCGGCGTACAGATCCGCAGGTCGCAGTGGGTGGCGACGGCCAGGCCGCCGCCGACGCAGGCGCCCTCGACGGCCGCGATGGTGACCTGGGGGAGCTCGAAGAGGGCGACCAGCAGTTCGCGGATGCTCTCCTCGTAGGTGACCGCGTCCCGGTCCAGGAAGTCGGAGATCTCGTTGCCGGCCGCGAACGCCTTGCCGCCGGCGCCGCGCAGCACGAGCACCCGGACCTCGGGGCTCTGCGCCAGCTCGTCGCACAACTCGCGCATCCCGGCGTACATGGCGCTGGTGAAGGCGTTGCGCCGCTCGGGTCGGTTGAAGGTGACCTCGACGACGCCGTCACGGCGCTCGATCAGCAGCTCGCTCACGGGTCAGACCCTATGGCGCAGGGCGGCTGACGCCTCGCGAGGGTCCGCTGCCCGTTCGGAGCGCCCGAATGACCCGATAGAACCATCCTCTTTGTCCGATTTAACCCGTAAAGTGTAGATCGCAGGTATGCCGGGAGGGGCACATGGGGGCGACAGCCAAAGCCGAACTTCCTCGCGAACGGACTCGGTCCGGCGCGAAGAAGTCCGACAAGCACAGCGATCAGCAGCAGGTCACCGAAGCGGGTCTCGACCTGCTCCGAGTGCTCGGCTGGTTGGTCGTGCACGACGTCGCGATCGCCGGTTCGCCGTCCGTCGTCATCGACCACGTCGCTGCCGGCCCGTCCGGCGTCTACGTGATCAACACCGTGGCCGCCTCCGGAGCCGTCGCCATCCGCGACGAGTCCCTGCTGTGCGGTGGCGTGAACCAGGCCGCCGAGGTCGCGGCCGTGGTCGCGGCGGCAGGACAGGTCCGCGCCCTGGTCGAGGGACGCCCGGTCGCACCCCTGCTCTGTTTCGCCCGCAGCGAGGACATCGTCGGTCTCGTCGGCGGCGTCGCCGTCTGCTCGACGGAGAACATCCTCGACGTCCTGACCGGTCAGGGCGCCCTCCTGGATCAGCCTGCCCAGGCTGCGGTCGCCCGCGTCCTGAAGCAGAGCCTCGACGCGGCCCCGGGCCCGCGGGTCACCCCGCAGGCCGAGGTGGCGGCAGCAGCGCCCGCTCCGACGAAGGGACGCACCCGGTCCGGGCTCCGGTTCAAGAAGGCTCGTGTCGAGGAGGAGGCCGCGGCACCGAAGCCGGTGAGCGCCCCGAAGGCTGACGTTGTCGCGCCCGCACCGCCGGAAGCCGAGACGGTGCCGGCCGTCGCAGCGCCTGAGGCACCGGCCGAGCCGGTGGTCGAGGCGACTGCTGACGAGACCGCCGCCGAGACCACTGCCGCGCCCGTCGTCGAGACCGAGGAAGCCGCCCCGGAGCAGGCGCCCCCGTCCTCCGGACCGCGACACCGGGCACCGCCGGCACCGCGTCGCACCAGCCAGTCCGAGCAGCCGGTCGCCCCGCGCCGTGCGCTGGCCCCCTCGGTCGAGGCAGTCCGTGCTGAGCCTGCCGAGGCCGAGGCGGTTGTTGAGCCGGTTGTCGAGCCGGTCGTCGAGCCGATGGTCGAGCCCGTGGTCGAGCCTGCGGAGGCTGTGGCCGAGGAGGTTGTCGAGCCGGTCGTCGAGCCTGTTGTTGAGGCAGCTGCCGCAGTGGCTGCTGAGCCGGTCGCCGAGGTTGAGGCAGTCGAGCCGGTCGTGGAAACGGCCGTCGAGCCGGTCGTCGAGGTGGCTGCTGAGCCGGTCGTCGAGGCAGTGGTCGAGCCGGCCGCCGCCGTCCCCGGCCCCAGCGCAGAGGAGCAGGCACGCCTCGAGGCCGAGCGCACCCGGCTGGCCGAGGAGCGCGCCCAGATCCAGGCCGAGCGCGAGCAGGCGCACAACGAGCGGGAGCAGGCCCGGACCGAACGGGAGCAGGCGCAGACCGAGCGGGAGCAGGCGCAGAGCGAGCTCCGCGAAGCCACCGAACGCCGCCGTCAGGCCGCGCTGGAGGAGCAGCGGAGCATCGCCGAGGAGCGTCGGGCAGTCGCCGCCGAACGCGCCCGCGCGGAGCAGGAGCAGCGCGAGGCCCGTGCCGAGCAGGCGAGGATGACGGCCGAAGCCCGTGCCGAGCAGGAGCGGATCACGGCCGAGGCTCGTGCCGAGCAGGAGCGGATCGCTGCAGAGGGCCGTGCCGAGCAGGAGCGGATCGCCGCCGAACAGGAACGGATCGCCGCAGAGCAGGAACGCATCGCTGCCGAGGCCCGCGTCGAACACGAGCGGATCGCGGCCGAGCAGGAACGGATCGCGGCTGAGCAGGAGCGGATCGCCGCCGAACGGGCCAGGGTCGCCGAGGAGCGCCGCCAGGCCGAGGAGGCCCAGGCCCGGGCCGTCGCCGACCGCAAGCGCGCCGTCGCCGAGCGCAAGGCCGCCGAGATCGCCCAGGCAAGGGCTGAGAAGGAACGCATCGCCGCCGAGCGCCGGGCGGCCGAACGCGCCCAGCGCGAGGCCCACGTCGCCGAACGTGCGGCCGCCGAACTGGCCTCCCAGCGGGCCGAGCAGGCCGAGCAGGAGGCCATTCGTTCCGGTCCCGAGCTCCCCGCGCGTTTCGCTGCTCCTCCCATCGCACCGCACGTCTCCCGGGCGGACGCGCCGCGCGTCGTCAGCCAGATCGCGGCGCAGGGACGCAACTTCGGCGGGGCCGTGAAGGTGGCCGCGATCGGCGCCCTGATGGTCGCGCTCGTGGCCGGGATCGCCCCGCGGGTGCCGGCGATCGTCGACTGGGGCCGCACCCTGATCGGCCAGACGCCGGCAGCAGACTTCGGCCAGACCGTGGCGATCGACGCGAACACCTTCCACCCCGACACCCGCCTCACTGCCGGTCTCCCGACCACCGCCAAGGTCACGGCGGGCGCGGTCCCGAAGGGATCCGCCGCACTGCAGGTGCCGCTGGGGATCACCAACGAGGGCGCCAGCCGGTGGACCATCCCGCTCGGCGCCCAGCTGATCGCCATCGACTCGCTCGGTCTCGAGCACCGGATCGCCCGCGGCGTCACCGGGGTGAAGGGCCAGCGGGTCCTCCCGGTCAACCTGCGCATCGCTCCGGGCGGCACCGCCACCGGGTCGGCCGTCTTCGCGGTCCCGGTGGGCCGGACGATCTCCGAGGTCCGGCTGGACCTGTCCTCGGTCGAGGACGACTACGCGGTCTGGGAAGCGAAGTAACTCCACAGCGACACGCGCCACTGTGCCATTGACGAATGGCACAGTGAGTGCTGTCATCGAAAGGTGCACTCACCGACGAGCTTCACCCCACGCCCTCCCTCCGCCCGCGCCCGCTTCGTCCGTGCCGCGACCAGGCTGACCGTCCGGCCGCTCGAACACGTCGTCCCGGACAGCCCGCTCGGAATCGCGATGACCCGCCGGATGCTGGCGACGCTGATGGCAGGCTCCGGGATCTCGGCGAAGGGCGTCCAGGTCGCGCCGATCGACAGCACCACCGGCGAACACGGACGGATCAAGGGGGAGTGGGTCCGGCCCGAGAAGCCGCGCACCGACGGCGTCATCCTCTACATCCACGGCAGCGGCTACGCCCTCTGCTCGACCCGGACGCACCGGCCGCTGGTCAGCCGGATCGCCCAGCAGGCCAACCTCGCGGTCTTCAGCGCCGAGTACCGGCTCGCTCCGAAGCACCCCTTCCCCGCGGCTCCCGAGGACGTCGAGCGGGCCTACGACTGGCTGCTCGCCCAGGGGTGGCGGCCCGACCAGGTCGTGGTCGCCGGCGACTCCGCCGGCGGGCACCTGGCCCTCGACCTCGCCCTGGTCCTGCTCCGCGCGGGGCGTGAACTCCCGGCCGGGCTGGTGCTGCTCTCGCCGCTGGCCGACCCGACCTGCGACCTGATGGAGGCGCGGGAGAAGGTCGTCCCGGACGCGATGATCTCGGCGGCCGCCGTACGACGCCTGTTCGCGCACTACCTCGCCGGCACCGACCCCAAGCACCCCCGGCTCAGCCACGTCCTCGCCGAGGGCGAGGTGCTCCCGCCGACACTGATCCAGGTCGGCGGAGCGGAGTTCCTCGCTGCCGACGCCCACCACCTGCACGACATGCTCGCGGCCACCGGCACCGACGTCACCCTCGAGGTCTGGCCGGGTCAGATGCACGTCTTCCAGGCAGCGCCTCGCGCGGTCCCCGAGGCCGACGTCGCGCTTCGCCGTGCGACGCGGTTCATGACCGAGGCCCTGGTGGAGCGAAGGGCGTCACAGGCTCGACGCCCGGAGCGGGACGTGACCGCATGAGCGCGAAGGTCAGCCGTCGGGCCCGCGCCGTCGTCACCGGAGCAGCCTCGGGCATCGGTCAGGCGTTCGCCATCGAGCTCGGCAGGCGCGGCGGCCAGGTCGTCGTCAGCGACATCGACCTCGTCGGAGCGCAGCGCACCGTCGACGCGATCACCGACGAGGGCGGCACCGCGATCGCCGTCAGCTGCGACGTCTCCCGGCTCGAGGACGTCCAGGCCCTGGCCGGTGAGGCGGTCCGCTGGTTCGAGGGTGTGCCGACCCTGGTGATCAACAACGCCGGCGTCGGCGCCGGCGGCAACGTGGTCGGCGACACCCCGATCGAGGACTGGCAGTGGACCCTGGGCATCAACCTGTGGGGCCCGATCCACGGCTGTCACGTGTTCGCGCCGATGCTCCGTGAGGCCCGCTACGGCGGGATCATCAACGTCGCCTCGGCAGCCAGTTTCGGCGCCGCACCGCGGATGGCGGCGTACAACGTCTCCAAGGCGGGCGTGCTCTCCCTGAGCGAGACGCTCTCCGCCGAGATGGCCGGCACCGGGGTCAAAGTCAGCGTGCTCTGCCCGACGTTCGTGAAGACCAACATCGTCACCTCCGGCCGGATCAACGCGACAGCCAGTGCGGCGGCGAGCCGGTTGATGCAGTTCGGGATGTCACCGGCCAAGGTCGCCCGGATCTGTCTCGACGCCCACGACGGCGGCGCGCTCTACGTGATGCCGCAGATCGACGCGAAGGTCGGCTGGCAGCTCAAGCGCGCCGTCCCGCACACCTACACCCGCGTCGTCGGGCTGCTGGAGCGGTTCGGGCCGCTCGGCGGCGACGACACGCTGCCGGCGGACCCCCGGCCGGCGAAAGGCGTTTCTACAGGCTCAACGTCCGGAAAGGGCAACTGAACATGGCCACCAAGACCCGCATGGACATGGACGAGATGCTCGCCAAGATCAAGGACCGGCAGTGGGCGCTGGCCGACATCGACTGGGACGCCCCCGGGGTCGAGACGATCTCCGAGGACTTCAAGCCCAAGCTGAAGGCCTTCATGGCCGACCTGTGCTGGATCGAGAACGTCGGCGCCCGCGGGTTCGCCGCGATGGCGAAGAAGGCGCCGACGCCGACCATCGCCGAGATCTACCGGTACTTCCACGCCGAGGAACAGCGGCACGCCAACGCCGAGCTCGCCCTGATGAAGCGGTGGGGGATGCTCGAGGGCGACGAGATCCCCGAGCCGAGTGTGAACATCCGGATGGCGATCGAGTGGCTGGACACGTACGCCGACGACATGCCGCTCTCCGTCCTCGGCACCGTGATCCCGATGCTCGAGGTCGCCCTGGACGGCGCCCTGCTGAAGTTCCTCCTCGAGGAGGTGCACGACCCGGTCTGCCACCAGGTCTTCGAGAAGATCAACAACGACGAGTCCCGGCACATCGCCGTCGACTTCGAGGTGCTCGACCTGATCGGGCACGCGAAGGCCCGCAAGCTCGCCATCGACTTCGTCGCCAACGTGGCCTCGCCGGGCCTGATCATCGGCGCGCTCATGTACGTGCCGCTGCTCAACCGGATGCGCAACAACCTGGTCGGGATGGGCCTGCAGCCCGAGAAGTTGTACGCCGCGATGTCGCGCTTCGAGAAGCTCGGTCGGCGCGGGGAGTTCACCCACCGGGTGCCGCTCTTCCAGGTGCTCCGGGTGCACTCCGCGATGGTGGTCGACTCCAAGCACCCCTACCACCTGGTCGCGAACGCGATGGTGACGATGTCCGAGCACTACCCGCGCGCGTTGTTCCGCCCGATCCCGACCTGGTTCAAGGAGCTCACCCACGAGCCGGTGACGACGGGTGTGAAGAAGGGGATGAACGCCGCGTGAGCCGCGCACCGCACGTCCACGACGCGCTCGTGATCGGCGCCGGCTTCACCGGCCTCGGGACCGCGATCAAGCTCCGCGAGGCCGGGATCGACGACCTCGTCATCCTCGAGCGCGCCGGCCGGGTCGGTGGCACCTGGCGGGACGCGACGTACCCGGGCGCCGCCTGCGACATCCCCTCGCAGCTGTACTCGTTCTCGTTCGCCAAGAACCCGCAGTGGTCGCGGACCTACTCGCCGAGCGCGGAGATCTGCGCGCACATCGAGGAGCTCGCCGAGCGCTTCGACCTGGTCAAGGACATCCGGTTCGACACCGAGGTGACCAAGCTGGTGTTCGACAAGGCGGAAGGCATCTGGGAGGTCCGTGCGGGACGACGGAAGTTCCGCGCCCGTGCTGTCGTGATCGCCTCGGGTCCGCTCTCCGACGCCAGCCTCCCGAAGATCCGGGGCATCGACGACTTCGGCGGCGCCAAGATCCTCAGCGCCCGCTGGGACCACGACTACGACTTCGCCGGCAAGTCGGTCGCCGTGATCGGGACCGGCGCCAGCGCCGTCCAGATCATCCCCGAACTGGTGAAGACGGCCGGGTCGGTGAAGGTCTTCCAGCGCACCGCCGGCTGGGTGATGCCGCGGCTCGACGTCGAGACACCGGAGCCCGTCAAACGCGTCTTCGAGCGGCTCCCCGTCGTCCAGCAGGCGGCACGGTCGGCGCTCTACTTCGGTCACGAGGCGGCCGCGACCGGCCTGGTCTGGGACACCCCGATCACCACGCTGATCCAGCAGGCCGGGAAGCTGCACCTGCGGCTCACCGTGAAGGACAAGTGGCTGCGGCGTCAGCTCACCCCGGACTTCCGGGCCGGCTGCAAGCGGATGCTGATGTCCAGCGACTACTACCCGGCGCTGCAGCGGGACAACTGCAAGCTGATCACCTGGCCGATCGCGACGATCACCCCCGAGGGCCTGCGGACCAGCGACGGACTCGAGCACCACGTCGACGCGATCGTCTTCGCCACCGGGTACGACGTGCACCTGGAGGGTCCGCCGTACCCGATCACCGGGATGGACGGGCAGTCGTTGCAGGAGGAGTGGTCCGGGCATCCGCAGGCCTACAAGAGCGCCAGCGCGCACGGCTACCCGAACCTGTTCTTCACCTGCGGGCCGAACTCCGGTCCCGGGCACAACTCGCTGCTCGTCTACGTCCAGGGCCAGATCGAGTACGCCGTCGCCGGCATCCGCACGATCGTGGAGAAGGACCTGCGCTACCTCGATGTGAAGAAGGAGATCCAGGACGCCTACAACGTGCGGATCCAGGAACGTCTGAGGAGCACCACCTGGATGTCGGGCTGCAGCAGCTGGTACCTGACCGCCGACGGCTACAACGCCTCGATGTATCCGGGCTTCGCGACCCAGTACCTTCGCCAGATGCAGGACTTCCGGATCAGCGACTACGAGTACGCCTCGCACGGGGCCCGCGAGCTGTGGGCCGTGCCGATGGAGGCGGTCTGATGGCGCGCCCCGGTCCCGCGCTCAACATCCGCGCCGTCGAAGGCGTCCTGGACTCGCTGCGCCGTGAGATCGCCAAGGAGTTCCGCAAGGGCCAGCGCAACCTCGCCCGCGACCCGCGCGGCACGGTCGAAAGCGCCGTCAAGCAACTGCTCTCCCTCGGGCCGGGGCGGGCCGCGACCGAGAGAGGGCAGAGCGAGCCCAAGGACCCGGACCGGCACACCTACCGGATCGACGAACTGGCCCAGCGCAGCGGCGTGACCGTGCGCAACATCCGCGCCTACCAGGAGCGCGGGCTGCTGCCTCCGCCGGAACGACGGGGCCGGGTCGCCCTGTTCGACGACGCGCACCTGACCCGGCTCAAGATCATCACCTCGATGCTCGAGCGCGGGTACACCACCGCCCACATCACCGAGATGCTCACCGCCTGGGCCGGCGGCAAGGACCTCGCGGACGTGATCGGCCTGGAGACGGCGCTGGTGCCGCCCGATGACGATGTCCAGCCGCGGAACGTCTCGCGCGACGAGGCCCGTGAGCTCGCCGGCGGAGAGGTCGACCTGGCGGTCCTCGCCGACGCCGGGTTCATCGAGCTGCACGGTGACCAGGCCCGCCTGCTGCGCCCTGACCTGCTGCGTTCGTTCGCGGAGATGCGGGACTTCGGCATGTCCACCAAGGCGCTGGTCCGGCTGCACTCCGAGGTCTCGGTCTCGATCGACGAGATCACCCGGCTGCTCGTCAACGAGGGGGTTCGTCAGCTCGGCCCCCGGTTCGTCAGCGATCGCGAACCGACCACCGAGGAGGTCGGCGAACTGGTGCTGATGCTGACCCGGTTCCGGGTGCTCGCGATGACCGCGGTCACCGCCACCCTGGGCGCCTCGATCGAACGCACCGTCGAGGACCTGCTCGCCGCGTACCTGGCCGAGTTCGTCAAGAAGGCCGGGGACGAAGCCGGCTGACAACTGCGGAACCCTGTGGATCACGTCGGCGGCGCAGCCGCACGAGCCTGCACCCTCGACGGATGCTGCTTCCCCCCGACGTACGGATCCGGACCACCGCTGATCTCACCCGGGTCTGGCGGGTGCTGCGCGGTGACCTCCGGTTCGGCGACCTGGCGCTGTGGCTGCTGGTGATCGACGCCGACGGATCCCCGGGGCCGCTGCTCAGCCTCGCCGGACTGCCGGACGGCCCGTACGACCTGGCGGCCGCTGACGTGCAGACCCTGGTCGAGGACATCCTCGGAGCGGTGCCGGGCCGGTCCGCGGCGGTCCTCTACGGCCGACCGGGCACAGGTCCGTGGCACCTGGGGGACCGGGCCTGGACGCGCTTCCTCGGCCGGCTGCCGGGACCGCTGCGGGCCTGGCCGGTGCACCGCGCCCGCGACGACCGCCTCGAGATCGTGCTTGACACCGCTGCCGTGGTCACCAATAGTTAGGCATGTGCCTAAGTATCGAGACCTGGACCGGATGTTCCACGCGCTCGCCGACGGCACCCGCCGGGCGATGGTCGAGCGACTGGTCCGCGGGCCGGCCTCGGTCAGCGAGCTTGCAAGACCCTTCGGCATGGCCCTGCCGACCATCACCCAGCACCTGGGAGTGCTGGCCGATGCCGGGATCGTCACCTCGGAGAAGGTCGGGCGGGTCCGCACCTACCAGCTCGCGGCGGAGGCGCTCACGCCCTGCGGAGCGTGGATCGGGGCACAACGCCTGCCGGCCGAGCGGATGCTCGACCGCCTGGGCGCACATCTGAACGACGACACCCACACCACCGAGGAGAAACGAGATGGACACCATGACGCTTGAGCAGCAGCGGTCGCAGACGCACCACACCTTCGTCCTGGAGCGGGAGTTCGGTGTCCCGGTCGAGAAGGTCTGGCACGCGTTGAGCGACAACGACGCCCGGAGCCAGTGGTTCGGCACCGAGGAGACCTTCGACAAGAGCGAGGACTCGCACGAGTTCCGGGTCGGCGGGGGAGGCGTCGAGGACGGTCAGTGGCACCAGGGTCCGCGGTCGCGGTTCGTCTCGACGTACACCGACATCGTCGAGCAGCAGCGGATCGTCTACACCTACGACATGTGGGTCGACGACCGGCACCTCTCGACCTCGATCACCACGATGGCGCTGGAGCCCACCGAGACCGGCACCCGGCTCACCTTCACCGAGCAGGGCGTCCACTTCGACGGGCTGGACGACCCGGAGCAGCGCGAGGAGGGGACCAGCGGGATCCTCGACGTGCTGGAGGCCTTCCTGACCCGGTGAGGAACCGGCAGGATCGGACCATGGCGGAAAGCTTCCTCTCCTTCCGGTCCGAGGACTCGATCCTCTCGATCAACTCGAAGGGCTCGATCCTCTCGATCGGCAGCGCCGGTTCGATCCTGTCGATCGGGAGCATCGCGTCGTTCGCCTCCGCGTTCTCGATCGGCTCCTTCGCCAGCCTCGGGTCGATCCTGTCGGCACGCTCGGTCGGCTCGGTGCTCTCCTGGCGCAGCCGCGGCGGGATCCTGGCCGCCCCCGAGGACGTGTGACCGATCTGACCAGCCGCCGGCTTGGACCCGGGTGCCGGGCTTGAGACCCTGGAGGCAGAGCCGTTGAAGGCTTCCGGACGAGGGTTTCCGTACCCGGCACGCGACAAGACGGATCCAGGAGGATCGTCATGTCGTGGCTCGTTCTGGTCGTCTCCGGCCTGCTCGAAGCGGTCTGGGCGACCGCCCTCGGCCGCACCGCCGGCTTCACCCGGTTGCTGCCCTCGGTCGTGTTCCTGGTCGCGTGCGCGGCCAGCATGGGCGGCCTGGCCTATGCGCTGCGGACCCTGCCGGTCGGGACGGCGTACGCGGTCTGGGTCGGCATCGGCGCCGGTACGACGGTCGCCTGGGCGATCGCGTCCGGAGCCGAAGCCGCGTCCCCGCTCCGGATCCTGCTCGTCCTCGGTCTGCTCGGCTGCGTGATCGGCCTCAAGCTCACCCACTGACGCAGGCACCGGTGCTCAGCCGAAGAACTCCTTGAGCACCGGTGTCGTCGCCTTGGCCTTGACCATGTGGGTCTGGCCCTTCAGCGTGACCAGCCGGGCGCCGGGGACCTGCTCGGCGATCGCCGCCTGCGCGTTGCGCATGTACTCGGGGCTCTTGCCACCCGCGATCACCAGCGTCGGCACCGCGACCGACGCGTAGTGGCCGGTCGGGAGCGGCCGGCCCTGCTGATGAGGCAGCACGATCGCGAAGTCATGGGGGAGCGTGTGCGCGACGGCGGTGATCTTCTTCCACACCGGGAACAGCGGCATGATCGCGACCATCGGAGCCGGCGCGCCGACGACCTTCATGAACGTCTTCACCGCGTCCGCCCGTCGCCCCTCGTCGACCATCGCCTGGATCTTCTCGCCCAGGTCGGGGTCGTTCGGCGCGTGGGTGTCGTCGACGATGAACGGAGCCTCGTAGACGGCCAGCGCCCGCATCGGCACGCCCTGGCGGGCGGTTTCGAGCGCCAGTGCCCCGCCCGAGGAAGTGCCCAGGACGTAGGCGTCCCCGCCGGCGGCGGTCAGCACGGCGATCAGGTCCTCGACCTCACGCTGGACGTCGTACGACGACGCGCCGGGCCCGCTCTCGCCGCGCCCGCGGCGGTCGTAGGCGACGACGGAGAAATCGGAGCTCAGGGAGTCCTTGAGCACCTGGGCGGTGCCCATCGAACGCTGGCACAGCGCGCCCTCGACGATCACCAGCGCCGGGCCGGTGCCGGTCACGTCGTAGGCGATCGCGGTGCCGTCCGCCGAGGTGGCGAATCGGGTCGCAGTGGTGGTCATGGTCGTCATGATGTCTCCTCGGGTGGGGTGGTCGTCATCCCTGCGTCGAACGGGCGTGACCGGTTTCGACATCACCGCGGTGGGTTCTTTCCCCAGCAGTCGCGACCCCTCAGGGAGCGGCGGCGCCGCGGCTCTGCTCGGCGCGGCCCAGCAGGAGCTCGCGCTCGGACTCGTTGCGGGTCAGTTCGGCGGCCTCGGTGAAGGCGGCGGCCGCTTCGGCATGGCGCCCGGCGCGAGCGAGCAGGTCGCCGCGGACGGTCGGGACGAGATGCGAACCGGCGAGCGCGCCGGCCGGCAGGTCCTCGAGCACCGCCAGTCCGGCGCCCGGGTCGAAGGCACGCCCGTGCGCGACGGCCCGGTTGACCTCGACGATCGGCCCCGGGGCGGCCTCGGCGAGGACGTCGTACAGGCTCGCGATGCTGCGCCAGTCCGTCTCCTCGGGCGTGCGGGCACGCGCGTGCCGGGAGGCGATCGCGGCCTGCAGGTAGTAGCGCCCGACCGGCTTGCCGCGGGCGGCGAGGATCTCCGCCTTCTCCAGCGCGGCCAGCCCGCGGCGGATCAGGAGCTGGTCCCACAGGCTGCGGTCCTGGTCCTCGAGCAGGACCGGCTTGCCGTCCGCATCGCTGCGGGCGGTGCCGCGGGAGGCCTGCAGTTCCAGCAGCGCCTGGAGCCCGTGCACCTCCGGCTCCTCGGGCATCAGCTCGGCCAGCATCCGGGAGAGGCGCATCGCCTCGGAGGTCAGCTCCGGGCGCATCCAGTCCTCGCCCGCCGTGGCGGTGTAGCCCTCGTTGAAGACCAGGTAGATCACGGCCATCACGTCGTCGAGGCGCCGGGCGCGGTCCTCGCCGGTCGGCAGTTCGAACTCCGCCTTCGCCTCGGCGAGGGTCTTCTTCGCCCGCGAGATGCGCTGGCCCATGGTCGATTCGGTGCTCAGGAAGCCGCGCGCGATCTCGGCGGTGGAGAGGCCGCCGACGAGCCGCAGGGTGAGTGCCGCGCGGGACTCCGGCGTCAGGGCCGGGTGGCAGGACAGGAAGATCAGCCGCAGGACGTCGTCCTCGATGTAGTCCACCTGGGAGTCGAGATCCGGCATGCCGTCCTCCTCCCAGCGCTCGTCGGCCAGCAGGGCGTGGCCGAGTTGTTCGGTCTTGCGTCGCAGGTTGTCGGTGCGACGGAAATGGTCGATGCCGCGACGCTTCGCGGTCGTCATCAACCAGGCGCCGGTATTGGCCGGGATGCCCTGGTCGGGCCACTGCTCCAGGGCAGCGACCAACGCGTCCTGGGCGAGGTCCTCGGCGAGCGAGACGTCCCGGGTCATCCGGGTCAGCGCGGCGATCAGCTTCGCCGACTCGGCACGCCAAGCGCTCGTGATCGCCTCGGCGGTGGTGGTGGCTGGCACGGAGCCAGCCTAGGCGTGCCTCCGGACGTCGGGCCGAGTCGGCCCGACGTCCGGGGATGCTCAGGAATCCTCGGGGGCTTCAGAGATCTGGCGCAGGGTGGCGACCATCGAGCACTCGGGCCAGTACTTGGCGTGCAGGTCGGCGAACTCCTGCTGGCCGACGATCGCCTCTTCGAGGGTGTCGTACTGGAGGATCGCGAAGCCACCGACGACTTCCTTCACCTCGGCGTACGGGCCGTCGACACGGGTGGTCTCACCCTTGCGGACGACGAAGTTCACCGCGTCCTCGGTGCCGTAGAGACCGCCACCGTCGAGGAAAACGCCCTTCGCGGCCTGTTCGCCGATGTAGGTGTCCATGGCGTCGAACAGCGCCTGCGGCGGCGCTCCCTGGCCCTCTTCCATCTTCACGAATCCCATGAATCGCGGCATCGTCTCGCTCCTTGTCCTGGGGTGGTCCACCGCTGTTCGGTGACCGACTCACCCCTGCGTCGAACGGGTGGCCGGGCTTTCGACATCGCCCGAGAAGTTTTTTCTACAGGCTCCAGAGGTACCGGCTGGTCGGCACCAGGTCCAGTCCTTTGTCCGCCCCGAAGCGGGCGACGCTGGCCATCAGCCGGGTGATCCGGCGGTTCAGCTCCTCGTCGTCACCGCCGCTGCCGTAGAACGCGTGGATGTCGGTCATGCCGGCCATCAGGAAGAGCTCCTCGACGATCGCGGAGATCTCCGGGGCTCCCGGGGTCAGGGACTCCTCGACGATGTTCTGGATGTAGCCGAAGGTGTGCTGGGTCTCCGAGGCGATCGGCGTGTGGCTGCCGAGCCAGATCTCCAGGTACTCCTCACGGGTCATCGACTCGGGTCGGCGCAGCACCGCGATGTTGGCCAGGGCGTCCGCGCGCTCGCCCGCTGCCACCGCCGGAGGCTCGACCGGACGCCGCTCGGTGACCCGGTAGACGTGCACGCCCTCCTCGACCGCCGTCAGGACGGTGAGCGTCGCCTCGGGATCGTCGGTCCAGGCCGTGACGAACGCGGTGATAGCCCGCCCGTTGCCGTCGCCCGGACCGAACCTCATCGCCGGGGCGACATCGGCGTCGTCGACGTTGGTCTGGAGCGCGGTCACACCCGCCCCGGCCAGGCGCCGGTGCAGGGCGGGGTCGTGCAGGGTCGGCCCGAGGTCGGGACCGTGCAGGGCAGCGATGAGCTTCGTGGTCACGCAGGCAATCTAGAGGTGCCCCGGCGGTCCTACAGTGATCTCGTGATGTTCGATGTCGCCGCTGAGTCGTACGGCCTGTTCATGGGCCGTTTCTCCGAACCCCTCGCAGCGGTCTTCGCCGAGGCGGTCGGAGTGCAACGTGGGCAGCGCGCCCTCGACGTCGGCTGCGGGCCGGGTGCCCTGACCGCGCAGCTGGTCGACAGGCTCGGCACCGAGGCCGTCGCGGCCGTCGACCCGTCGACGCCGTTCGTCGGCGCAGCGCGCCAGCGCTTCCCGGGACTCGACGTTCGCGAGGCTGCCGCGGAGCAGCTCCCGTACGACGACGACTCCTTCGACGCGGCGCTGGCGGAGCTGGTCGTGCACTTCATGACCGATCCGGTTGCCGGCCTGCGGGAGATGGCGCGGGTGACCCGTCCGGGCGGCACGGTCGCGGCCTGTGTCTGGGACTTCGCCGGCGGGGCGAGCCCGCTCTCGCTCTTCTGGCAGGTGGTGACCGAGAGCGATCCGGGTGCGTTGACCGAGTCCGGCCTGGCCGGGGCTCGCGAAGGGCACCTGGCCGAGCTCTTCGCGGCGGCCGGGTTGCGCGGCATCCAGGGCTACCTGACGGTCTCGGTCCCGTTCGGGAGCTTCGAGGAATGGTGGGAGCCGTACCTGCTCGGCGTGGGACCGGCGGGGACCTACGTGGCGGCCCAGGACGCGGCCGGGCAGGACGCGCTCCGGGAACGGTGCCGCGAGCTCCTGCCGGAGGCTCCGTTCGCGGTGAGCGCCTCGGCGTGGTCGGTGCAGGCGGTCGTCTGAGCGGTCGTCCGAGTGATCGTCCGGCTCAGCCCAGGTCGCTGAGGTCGTCCGGTACGTCGACCGCGTGTTCGCGCAGGTGCTCGATCGGGACGAGTTCGAGGGCGCGCTCACTGGTCGAGGCGAGCACGACCGGGGCCGCGACGCCGGCCTCGTAGGCCTGTTCCCACCGGGCGGCCACGACGCACCAGCGGTCCCCGGGAACCAGGCCGGGGAAGTTCCACTCCGGTCGCGGCGTGGAGAGGTCGTTGCCGATCGACACCTGCTGCTGGAGGAACTCGGCGGTCATCACAGCGCAGACCGCGTGCAGCCCGATGTCCTGCGGGCCGCAGGTGCAGGTGCCGTCGCGGTGGAAGCCGGTCACCGGGTCGGTCCCGCACGGCTGCAGGTCACCACCGAGGACGTTTCGTTCGGTCATGTCCTGAGCCTGCCACGCCCCGGACTGGTGACGTTCCCCCCGACTTCACGTGTCGTTCCGCGCAGAACGCCGCTCGCGCTACCGGGGTGGTCGCACAATGGAGGGGTGAGCAGCAACCGTGCCTCGTTCAAGATCCCCGTCGTCGCCACGCTGGCGGCCTCCGCCGTCGCGCTCGCAGGCCCGCTGACGGGTGCCACGAAGGGCCTGCGCCGTGCGATGGGCGTGCGCCCGGACGCACGCCGGGACCCGAGGATCAGTGGCTCCCCGCAGTTCCACGACGGGGTGTTCCACAACCGCCTGCCCTCCGACGTCGTCGCCACCGGCAACCAGGGCTCGATGGCCGTCGACTTCGCCCGCAAGGGCGACCGCGGCCGGCCCGCGGGCCAGGTCCCGCTGGTGACCCCGGACCTTCCCGCCGTCGCGGGGGACCTGGCCGCGACCTGGCTGGGCCACGCCACCGTGCTGATCGAGATCGCCGGCCACTGGGTCCTGGTCGACCCGGTCTGGAGCGACCGGGTCTCGCCGTCCCCGACCGTCGGCCCCAAGCGCAGCCATCCGGTGCCGCTGGCACTGACCGACCTGCCGCCGATCTCGGCCGTGCTCATCTCGCACGACCACTACGACCACCTCGACACCGCGACCATCGACGCGCTCACCGTGCAGCAGCCGCAGCTGGTCTTCGTGGTCCCGCTCGGCATCGGGGCGCACCTGCGCCGGTGGGGAGTGCCTGAGGCCCGGATCGTCGAACTCGACTGGGACGAGTCGCACACCATCGTCAGCGCGGCGGGGGACGAGCGCGGCGACCTCACCCTGATCTGCACCGAGGCCCGGCACTTCTCCGGCCGCGGGTTCACCCGGAACAACACGCTGTGGTCGTCCTGGGCGCTCCGCTCCGACCAGCGCAAGGTCTTCTTCGGCGGCGACTCGGGCTACACGCCGGCGTTCACCGACGTCGGCGCGATGTACGGACCGTTCGACCTCACCGTGCTGCCGATCGGCGCGTACGACGACCGCTGGTCCGACATCCACATGAACCCGGCCGAAGCCGTCCGGACGCACCTCGACGTCTCCGGCGGCGTCCTGCTCCCGATCCACTGGGCGACCTTCGACCTGGCCTTCCACACCTGGTCGGCCCCGGTCGAATGGCTCGTCGAGGAGGCGGCCGAGCACGACGTACAGCTGGCGCTGCCGCGTCCGGGCGAGCGCTTCGAGGTGGCCGGGCAGCTCCCGCAGCAGGACTGGTGGACGGCTGTGTCCGCAGAGCGGAACGGCAGCCGCGCGAGCTGATCGTCCGTGGCCAACCGCTCGGCCCACCGCTAGGTTGCTGGGCATGACCGATCAGACGCCTCCGCCCGTTCCGGCCTCCGACGACGTGCCGCCGCCACCGCCTCCGGCGTTCGACCCGGCGCCGCCGACAGCCGTCGCGCCGACCACGCCACCGCCGCCGCCCGCGTACGGCGCCCCGATGATGGGTCCTGGCCCTGTCGGCCAGGTGCGCTCGACCGGCATGTGCTTCCTGCTCACGATCGTCACGCTCGGGATCTACACCTTCTTCTGGATGTACAACACCCAGGAGGAGATGAAGCGGCACACCGGTCGCGGACTCGGCGGCCTGGTCGCGGTGATCCTGTGGCTGTTCGTCGGCTTCGTGATGCCGTTCTTCAACTCGGCCGAGGTCGGCCAGATGCAGGAGCTCGGCGGCCGGCAGAAGACCGTCTCCGGGGTGACCGGGCTCTGGATCCTGCTGCCGATCATCGGCACGATCATCTGGTTCGTGAAGACGAACGGCGCGCTCAACGACTACTGGCGCTCCCAGGGCGCCCAGGGCTGAATCCGAACCCACGCAGCCGTCGATCGGACCTCGAGTCCGGTCGGCGGCTGTCGGCGTTCCCCCGTAGGCTGAGCCGGACATGAGCATGCAGTTCCCGATCCCCGGCCTCCCGTCCGTCGATGCGCCGGAGACACCCGCGAAGGGCCGCCGCCCGTCCCGGGACGAGCTGCTCGCCGGCCTCAACGAGCCGCAGCGCGAAGCCGTCGTCCACGAAGGCGCGCCGCTCCTGGTCGTCGCCGGCGCCGGCTCCGGCAAGACCCGGGTGCTGACCCGGCGGATCGCCTGGCTGATCTCGCAGCGCAACGCCCACCCCGGGTCGATCCTGGCGATCACGTTCACCAACAAGGCTGCTGCGGAGATGCGCGAGCGGGTCGAGGAACTGGTCGGCGGCCGGGCCCGGATCATGTGGGTCAGCACCTTCCACTCCGCGTGCGTGCGGATCCTGCGCAAGGAGTCCGACAAGCTCGGCTTCAAGTCCAACTTCACGATCTACGACGCCGCCGACTCCAAGCGGCTGATGACGCTGGTCTGCCGCGACCTCGACCTCGACGTCAAGCGCTACCAGCCGCGGGCCATCCTGAATTGGATCTCCAACGCCAAGAACGAGCTCCAGGACGTCGAGGAGGCGACGAAGGACGCGCGCAACGACCAGGAGCGGACCTACGCCGAGGCCTACCGGGTCTACGCCGAGCGGCTGCGCCAGGCCAACGCGATGGACTTCGACGACCTGCTGATGATGACCGTGCACCTGTTCCGGGCGTTCCCCGCGGTCCGGGAGACCTGGCGGCGCCGCTTCCGGCACGTGCTGGTCGACGAGTACCAGGACACGAACCATGCCCAGTACGCGCTGATCCACGAGCTCTGCGCCCCGGACGTCGAGCTCGTCGAGACGAGTGAGAACCAGCAGGGAGTGCCGCCTGCCGAGCTGATGGTCGTCGGCGACGCGGACCAGTCGATCTACGCGTTCCGGGGCGCCAACATCCGCAACATCATGGACTTCGAGCAGGACTTCCCGGACGCGACGACGGTGATGCTGGAGCAGAACTACCGCTCGACGCAGACGATCCTGACCGCGGCCAACGCGGTGATCGGCAACAACGAGAGCCGCAAGCCGAAGCGGTTGTGGAGCGATTCGGGCGACGGAGCCAAGATCATCGGGTACGTCGGTGACGACGAACGCGACGAGGCCCGGTTCGTGGCCGAGGAGATCGACCGGCTCACCGACGAGGGCAAGGCCCGGGCCGGTGACGTCGCGGTGTTCTACCGGACCAACGCCCAGTCCCGGGTCTTCGAGGAAGTCTTCATCCGGGTCGGGATGCCGTACCGGGTCGTCGGCGGCACCCGCTTCTACGAGCGTCGCGAGGTCAAGGACGCGCTGGCCTACCTGCGGACCCTGGCCAACCCGTCCGACCTGGTCTCGCTGCGGCGCGTCCTGAACACCCCGAAGCGCGGCATCGGAGACCGGGCAGAGCAGTTCGTCGACGCGTTCGCGACCCGGGAGCGGATCACGTTCTGGGAGGCGCTGCAACGCGCGGACGAGGCGCCCGGGATCGCCAGCCGCTCGCTCAACGCGATCAACGCCTTCGTCGAACTGATCGAGCAGCTGCAGTCGATGGTGGTCGCGGGGGAGCGGGTCGACGTGATCCTGGAGGCGACGCTCACCCGCAGCGGCTACCTCAAGGAGCTCGAGGAGTCCGACGACCCGCAGGACGAGACCCGGGTGGAGAACCTCGCGGAGCTGGTCGCGGTGGCCCGGGAGTTCGCCGAGGACCCGCAGGTCGGGCCGAGCGCCGACCCTGCTGACGAGCCTGACCCGGATGCGCCGCCGCCGGGCCTCACCGATTTCCTGGAGCGGGTCGCCCTGGTCGCCGACTCCGACCAGATCCCGGACGCGCCCGAGGGCGAGGACGCTCCCGGGGTGGTCACGATGATGACCCTGCACACCGCCAAGGGCCTGGAGTTCCCGGTCGTCTTCCTGACCGGACTCGAGGACGGCGTCTTCCCGCACCTGCGCTCGCTGGGCGACAAGCCGGAGCTCGAGGAGGAGCGCCGGCTCGCGTACGTCGGCGTGACCCGGGCCCGCGAGCGGCTCTACGTCTCCCGGGCGGTGGTCCGCTCCGCGTGGGGTGCACCGGCCCACAACCCCGCGTCCCGCTTCCTCGACGAGCTCCCGGTCGACCTGATGGACTGGAAGCGCACCCAGGCCGAGCAGACGTCCTGGTCGCGCCCTGACGTCGGCGGCCGCTACGCGTCCGGCAGCCTGACCGGGCGCGGGCGGCAGCAGATGGCGAGCCGGTTCAGCTCGGCCACGGCCAGCGCGGACGCCTCCAAGAAGGCCGTCGCGGGCAGGGACATCCCCTCACTCGATCCCGGGGACCGGGTCCAGCACGACTCCTTCGGCCTCGGCACCGTGATCACCGTCGAGGGCGTCGGCGACAAGGCCGTGGCGAGCATCGACTTCGGCAGCGAGGGCGTGAAGCGGCTGCTGCTCAGGTATGCGCCGGTGGAGAAGCTCTGAGCTGAGTTACGGCGTCACGCCGTGGAACAGGAACGCGGAGTACGGGTCCACCGGGTCGCCGCCGCCGGGGCGGACCTCGAGGTGCAGGTGCGGGCCGGTCACGTTGCCGGTGCTCCCGACGCGGCCGATCTGCGTGCTCTGGATGACCTTGTCACCGACGTTCACACCGACCTCGGCCTGGTGGCAGTACCAGATCTCGGTGCCGTCGGGCAGCGTCTGGACCGTCTTGTAGCCGTAGGAGCCGTCGTACCCGGCGTCGGTGATCACGCCGTTGGCGATCGCGAAGATCGGGGTGCCGCTGGGAGCCGCGAAGTCGAGGCCGGTGTGGTTGCGCGACCACAGTCCGCTGGACTGGCCGAAGCGAGCGGTCAGGTGGAAGCCGATCGTCGGCAGCACCCAGAGGTTCTTGGCGATCTCGTCGGCCCGCTTCTGGGCGGACGCCGCCAGCGAGGCGAGCGCGGCGTTGCGCTGCTGGTTCTGCTCCTCGACCGCGGCCTTCAGCTGCTGGTCGGCGGTCTCGGCCTCGGCCTGGCGCTGCGAGTCGCGGCTGATGGCCTGCGAGCGCGAGTCGTTGCCGGTGAAGTTGAACGCGTCGGTGCCGCTGAACGAATCGCCCGCCGAGAGCTGCAGGCTCTGGCTGCCGGGGAGCTGCCCGCCACCGATGCCGATGGCACCGCCGGCGGCCACGGCGATGGCGACCGCGCCGACCACCGTGGGGATCGCGGGGATCTTCCGGAAGAGGTTCGCCTGGGAGTCGCGACGGGTCGCCTTCCGGCGCCCTCCCGCGGCGCGTGCGCCTGCGGCAGGGGTCGGGCGACCGACGGCCTTATGGCCGTGACGATCTGCCCGGTGGTTTCCCAATTGCTTCCCCAATGTTGCTCTGACGCAGTCCAGGTAGTGCTGACCCGGTCCAGCTGACCAGCCGAACAGTAACGGAACGGTCACAGCAGGGTGAAATCCGGCACTAGACATTTCCGTGTTTTGAGCGTGTCCTCGGTGTCCAACGCATGAGACCGGCTCGGGGTACGGCTCGCGCCCGAACGAAACAGCAGTCACACCCGTATCTGACCGGGGCTCCGATCAGATCGGGCGCACGCACGGGTAACCTGCGGGCATGTTGCGCATCGTTGTCGCCAAGCCCGGTCTGGACGGTCACGACCGGGGCGCGAAGGTGGTGGCGCGCGCTCTGCGGGACGCGGGCCACGAGGTCATCTACACGGGTCTGCACCAGACGCCGGAGCAGATCGTCGAGACCGCGATCCAGGAGGACGCCGACCTGATCGGCCTCTCGGTTCTCTCCGGCGCGCACATGACCCAGTTCCGTCGCCTGCTCGAGCTCCTCGCGGAGCGGGACGCGACCGACATCGTCGTCTTCGGCGGCGGGATCGTGCCCGACGAGGATCTCCCGATCCTCGCCGAGATGGGGGTCGCGAAGATCTTCACGCCCGGCGCGACGACCACCGAGATCACCGACTGGGTGGTCTCGCGCTTCGGCGACGCCGACTGAGCCGCAGCCTTTCGGCTGATCGGCCGGGGCGTTCCATCCCCTGACCCGGTTCACTGGTCCCGCGTCAACAGGATTACGCTCGCCTGTGGTTCCTGAGAGTTTCCGGAGCCCCCGCAACGTGCATCAGCAAGCAGTATCAACAGGCAGCGCACTTAACAGGATTGGGTGAAACCCGTGGATCTGATGGAGTACCAGGCGAAGGAGCTCTTCGCCAAGCACGGCGTGACCACGACTCTCGGCATCGTCGTCGAGACCGCCGACGACGCGAAGGCAGCGGCCGAGCAGCTCGGCGGCGTCACGGTCGTCAAGGCGCAGGTCAAGGCCGGCGGCCGCGGCAAGGCCGGCGGCGTCAAGCTGGCCAAGACCGCTGACGAGGCCTTCGAGCACGCCTCCAACATCCTCGGGATGGAGATCAAGGGGCTCACGGTCAACCGGGTCCTGGTCACTCCGGCCACCCCGCCGGTGGAGGAGTACTACTTCTCGTTCCTGCTCGACCGCGCCAACCGCTCCTACCTCTGCATCGCGAGCGTCGAGGGCGGTGTCGAGATCGAAGAGGTCGCGAAGACCAACCCGGACGCCGTCAAGAAGATCCCGGTCAACGCGCTCACCGGCGTGGACGCCGCGAAGGCCGCCGCGATCGTCGACGAGGCCAAGTTCCCGGCCCCGCTGCGCGACCAGGCCATCGAGATGGTCCAGAAGCTCTGGGAGGTCTTCGTCGAGGAGGACGCCACCCTGGTCGAGGTGAACCCGCTGGCCCGCCTGGAGGGCGACAAGCTCGAGGCGCTCGACGGCAAGATCTCGCTCGACGACAACGCCTCCGAGGTGCGTCACGAGGAGCACGAGGCGTTCGAGATCCGCGACGAGGCCGACCCGCTCGAGGCGAAGGCCAAGGACAAGGGCCTCAACTACGTCAAGCTCGACGGCCAGATCGGCATCATCGGCAACGGCGCGGGCCTGGTCATGTCGACCCTCGACGTCGTCGCGTACGCCGGTGAGAACCACGGCGGCGTGAAGCCGGCGAACTTCCTCGACATCGGTGGCGGCGCGAACGCACAGGTGATGGCCGACGGTCTGGACGTCATCCTCAACGACCCGCAGGTCAAGTCGGTGTTCGTGAACGTCTTCGGCGGCATCACCGCCTGCGACGAGGTCGCCAACGGCATCAAGGGTGCCCTCGAGATCCTGGGCGACGCGGCCACCAAGCCGCTCGTCGTCCGCCTCGACGGCAACAACGTGGACAAGGGGCGCGCGATCCTGAACGAGCTGAACCACCCGCTCGTGACCCAGGTCGACACCATGGACGGTGCGGCCGACAAGGCCGCCGAGCTGGCGAACGCCTGAGGAGACTGAAAAACAATGGCGATCTACCTGAACAAGGACAGCAAGATCATCGTCCAGGGCATGACCGGCGGGATGGGTGCCAAGCACACCACCCTGATGGTCGAGTCCGGTGCGAACATCGTGGGCGGCGTGAACGCCCGTAAGGCCGGCACCACGGTCAACCTCGGCGGCAAGGACCTCCCGGTCTTCGCCGACGTGGCGCAGGCGATGAAGGAGACCGGCGCCGACGTGTCGGTCGCGTTCGTCCCGCCGGCGTTCACCAAGGACGCGTGCCTCGAGGCGATCGACGCCGAGATCCCGCTGCTGGTGGTCATCACCGAGGGTGTGCCGGTCCAGGACAGCGCTGAGGTCGTGGCGTACCTGGAGGGCAAGAACACCCGGATGATCGGGCCGAACTGCCCCGGCATCATCAGCCCCGAGCAGTCGCTGGCCGGCATCACCCCGCACACCATCGCGGGCGCCGGTCCGATCGGCCTGGTCTCGAAGTCGGGCACGCTGACCTACCAGATGATGTTCGAGCTGCGTGACTTCGGCTTCACCACCGCCATCGGCATCGGCGGCGACCCGGTCATCGGCACCACGCACATCGACGCGCTCGAGGCGTTCGAGAACGACCCCGACACCAAGGCGATCGTGATGATCGGCGAGATCGGCGGCGACGCCGAAGAGCGTGCCGCCGAGTACATCAAGGCGCACGTCACCAAGCCGGTCGTCGGCTACGTGGCGGGCTTCACCGCCCCGGAGGGCAAGACCATGGGCCACGCCGGCGCCATCGTCTCCGGCTCCTCGGGCACCGCCCAGGCGAAGAAGGAGGCCCTCGAGGCCGCCGGGGTCAAGGTCGGCAAGACGCCGTCCGAGACCGCCGCCCTGATGCGGGAGATCATGCAGAACCTCTGAGGCGTCAGTTCTTTCAGCCCAGAACACACCGAGGCGTCACTTCTCTCCGGAGGAGTGACGCCTCGGTGCATCTGCGCGTGAAGGAAGCGACGCCTCGGCGGGGGTCAGGGCCGTGTCCCGCTGACCACGAGCATCTCGCAGGGCCCGACGAACCCGTCCGGCCCGTCGAACTGGGCCAGCGCCTCCTCGATCTCGCGCCACGCACCGGCGCGGGCGGCCTCGTCGACGCCGGAGAGCATCTGGTGCAGAGCGCCGAACGACTCCTGCTCGAACCGGACGCACTCGGCCGCGTTCGCCAGGCGTACCGGCGCGGGGACGGCGGTGACGGTCACGTCGGTGATCCCGGCCGCCTCGTACGCCGCCTCGGCCACCCCGGGTGAGCCGAGGCTGAACGGCCCCGGGAGCCCGGGCGCCGGCGCCGGGAGGCCGGCGATCCGGCGGATGATGCCGACCGGGATCGAGAAGAACCCGTTGCGGTCGGGCGTCGAGTACACGATGGACGACACCCGTCCGCCCGGTCGCACGGCCCGGCAGATCTCGGTGAGTGCGCCGTGCTGGTCCGGGAAGTAGATCAGGCCGACCCGGGAGATCGCCGCGTCGAAGGTGCCGGTCGGGATCGAGGCGAGGTCCTCGCCGTCGGCCTCCAGGGTGGCGACGTTCGTCAGGCCGGCGGCCGCCGCGGCGTCGGCCGCGAACTCGAGGATCGCCGGCGAGATGTCGGTGGCCAGGACGTGGCCGGTCGGGCCGACGCGACGCGCGGCCGCGAAGGTCTGCCCGCCCGCCCCCGCGGCGACGTCGAGGACGCGGGAGCCCGGGGTGAGGCGCACGTCGTCGAGCATCAGCTCGGTGGCGGCGCCGAGCCAGGTCTCGATGGCCGGGCCCCAGCGGTTCCACGCCTCGGCGGCGGTCTCCCACTGGGCACGGGTGGTCGACTTGAAGGCGACGGGGTCGAAGGTGGTGGTCATGGTTCCTCCTGGCATCGGGTGTGGAACGAGCGTGCCCCGGGCGGACCAGGCGCCACTAGGTCGAGAACTGGACCTGGGTGGGACAGATTCTGGACTTGGACCAGCTGGGCGCCCACAATCGACGGATGAAGGACTACGCCCAGTACTGTCCGGTCGCGCTGGCGAGTTCCGTGATCGCGGAGCGCTGGACGCCGCTGATCATCCGGGAACTCGTGATCGGTGGGCGTCGGTTCAACGAGATCGACCGCGGGCTCCCGGGGATCTCCCGCTCACTGCTCAAGCAGCGGCTGGATCACCTCGAACGCAAGGGCGTGGTCGAGCGGGTGGCCGTCGCGACCGGGCACGAGTACCAGCTGACGCCCGCGGGGCGCGACCTCGAGGGCGTGATCATGGCGGTCGGGGAGTGGGCGGTGCGCTGGATGTTCAGCGAACCCGAGCCGCGCGAGGTGGATCCCGTGACGCTGACCTGGTGGATGTCGAGGCGCCTCGTCGCGGACGCCCTGCCAGAACAGCGGACGGTCCTCCAGTTCGACTACACAGGCGACGACCCGACCCGGATCTGGATGGTCATCGAACGCCGGGAGACCTCGGTGTGCACCGATCCTCCGGGCTTCGAGACGGACCTCGTGATCAGCACCGAGCCGGTGGCGCTGATGCGGGTCTTCTCGGGCATCGTCACCTATCCAGAGGCTCTCGCGGACGGCACCCTCACAGTGACCGGGCAGCCGCGGCTCACCCGTGAGCTGCCGCACTGGTTCGCGTGGAGCCCGTTCGCCCCGGCCGTACGCGAGCACCTCGGCCTCTAGGTCAGCCCAAGCCCCCGGGGCCGCCGAAGCCGTTGCTGTACAGGCCGTTCTGCTGGTGCTGGATGTACGCCTCACCGCGGGCTGTCTCGGAGTCGGCGTTCGGTTCGGGTGCGAGGTCGCCCGCGTGACGGCGGCGACGATCCATCACCCAGGCACCGATCAGGACGGCCGTGACCGCGACGCCTGCACAGACCAAGAAGACCATCCGGGTCAGCCGACCCCGCCGGGACCGCCGATGCCGCCGGGACCGCCGTGGCCCTCGTTGCGCAGGTCGTCGCGCTGGCGCGCGATCTGGGTCTCCTCGTGCACGTCGCGATCGCCGAGCCCGCGACGGCGACGGTCCAGGAAGTACGCGAGCACCATCAGAACGACGATGGTGATCACGACGATGGTCCAGACCATGAGGCAGCCTCCCGTTACCTGAGTTGGTCTTCGATCGTCCGCCAACAGAACCCCGCGCGCAAGGTTCTACGTCACCGTGTTGCGGATCTGATGCTCAGGGCGCAGGTGCTCGTCGCCGGCGAGGACGCCGACGAGGTGCTCCACGGCGTCGTACACGTCGATGTGGCGCACGTAGAGCGGGGCGAAGCCGAAGCGGGCGATGCCGTGCTCCTGGCCGTCGTCGCGGTAGTCGCCGATCACCCCGCGGGCGATCAGTGCCTGGACGACGGCGTACGCGTGCGGGTGCCGGAACGACACCTGGCTGCCGCGGCGGGCGTGGTCGCGAGGGGTGACGATCTCCAGGTCGGGGAGACGCTCGTCGAGCAGGGCGATGAACAGGTCAGTCAGGGAGAGCGACACGTGCCGGAGCTCGTCGACGGTGACCCCGTCGAAGGCGTCCAGCGCGGTCTCCAGCGCCGACAGGGCGAGCACCTGGTGGGTGCCCGACGCCCAGCCGACCATCCCCTCGCCGCGCGCGTAGTCGCGCGCCATCGCGAACGGCTCCGCATGACCCATCCAGCCGGTGATCGGCTGCCGGGCCTCGGCCTGCAGCCGCGGCGAGACCCAGGTGAAGGCCGGCGACCCGGGCCCGCCGTTGAGGTACTTGTAGGTGCAGCCGACCGCCAGGTCGGCGTCGGCCGCGGTCAGGTCCACCGGTACGGCGCCCGCCGAATGGCACAGGTCCCACTGCATCAGCGTGCCGGTCTCGTGCGCGGCGGCGGTGATCCCGGGCATGTCGTACATCGCGCCGGTGCGGAAGTCGACGTGGGTCAGCGACAGCAGTGCGACGTCCTCGTCGAGAGCGGCCGCAGGGTCGGCCGGATCGCACCAGCGCAGTTCCAGGCCCAGCAGGTCGGCGACACCGGAGGCGATGTAGCCGTCGGTCGGGAAGGTCGACGGTTCGACGACCAGGACCTTCCGTCCGGGGCGGAGCCGGGCGGCGGCGACCATCGTCTTGAACAGGGACACGCTGGTGGAGTCGCCGACGTGCAGGTCGTCGGGTGCGACCCCCACCAGCGGGGCGAGCCGGGCGCCGATCCGCCCGACGAGCTCCATCCAGCTGCCGCCGCCCTCCGGCAGGGCGTTCCAGGAACGGATCAGGCTCTCGCCCCACTCGCGCTCCACCACGTCGTGAAGGCGCCCGGCCACCCCGATCGGGAGCGCCCCCAGAGAGTTGCCGTCGAGGTAGATCACGCCCTCGGGGACCGAGAACCGGTCCCGGGTGTGGGCGAGGTCGGAGAGTGCGTCGAGCCGCGCCGCATGGTCGCGCTCGGACTCCCCGGGGCCGGTCATCAGCCGGCCTCGAAGATGCGGTCCCGGGCGCGGGCGATCAGCGCCCGGAAGGTCTCCGGGCTGACGTCGTACTGGTCGACGGGGGTCAGGGTCACCTGGGCCACGTTGCGGCCGTTGCGGATGATGCCGGTCCAGTACGCGATCAGCTCGCGCTGCTTGTTGACCTGGCTCTCCAGCCGCCACAGCCCGAACGACGAGCCGCGGTAGCCCTTCTGCTGCAGCACGGCGTGCTCGATCGTGCTGCCGAGCTCCTTGTCCGGGCAGGCCTTCATCCGGCCGGTGACCTGGGCCATGAAGCGGGCCGCCGCCTTGGGAGTGCGGAACCGGCCGATCGTCTCGGTCAGCCCGAACCGCTTCGGCAGCCGGGCCTGCGGGATCAGGTAGGTGCGGGTGGTCGCCCCGGGTGCGCCGGCCTTGACGAAGTTCGCGTTGTCGCAGGTGGTCGCGGCCGGGTTCGTGGTGGCCGGGGCCGGATCGGTGCCCACCCACGGCCGGTTCACCCGGGCGATCGCGGGCAGGTCGGCGATCGCGAGCATGCCCGGGGTCTCGCCGGACGGGGGCGGCAGCGTCTCCCGCACCCCGACGGCGTCGTCGACGCAGTCGCCGGCCACCCGGGACTCGCACAGGTCGCGCACCGAGGCCGCCAGCACGTTGGCCAGTGTCGCCGCGCCGCTCGGCTCCGAGGTGGCCGTCTCCAGCACGGTCGAGGTGGTCAGGGCGCCCGTGCGGGCCACACCGACCACGAACGACCGGTTCTTCGCGGCCGGGATCCGCATCCGCAGGATCTTGGCCTCGTCGCCGACCCCGGTCACGTCGTAGGCGTCGACCAGTTGGATCCGGGCCTCCCGGCAGCCGGCGTACCAGCCGAGCGTGGTGTCGTACGCCGCCTGCGCGGCACCGGGCGAGTTGGAGATCTCCACCGTCTGCACCAGGCGCCCCATCGGGTTGTCGCTGGCGAAGGTCCGTACCCAGGTGCCCAGCCCGGCGTCATCGGCGAAGGCGCTGCCCTGGCAGGTGGTGTTGATGCCGTCGCCCCGGGTGTTGTCGGTCGTGGAGAGCATCCGCCAGGGCTGCTTGGTGGTCACCGGGCCGAGCGCGTCGGTCGTGAGCAGCATCCGCTTGCTGACCAGTTCCCCCGCGCGGGGGAGCGGCTTCTCGGGCGCAGCGACGGCCACGAAGGCCCCGGCGCCGACCGTGATCGCGACGACCATCACCGAGCCGACGATCGCGTGGTTGCGCCGCCGGCGCAGCCCGCTGCGCCGGATGATCGGCGGGCGGGGGAGCTTGACCTCGCCGGCGACCGCGTCCAGGTCGTCGAGCCTGGCCTGCAACCCGTCGGGGTCGCAGTCCAGATGGTCGGCGAGCGCCGCGGTGCCCTCGGCCAGGGCGGCGTCGACCCGGTCGGCGGTGATGCCGAGTTCGCGGCCGATGTCGGTCCGGGACAGGTCGGAGAGGTGATCCAGGACCAGCACCCGGCGCTGGACGTCGGTGAGGTCGTGCAGGCCTTCGAGGACCGCCGCCTGGTCGGGCGTGATCCCGCGTTCCTTGTGCCAGCGGCGGACGGTGTGCCGGCGCTGCGCGGTCGCCCACGCACGCGGCCGGACCCAGCTCTCGGGGTCCGCGGAGCGGCCGATCTTGTTCCAGTGGTGCCGGGCGGCGACGTAGGCGTCGCGGACCGCCGACCGGGATGCGCCGAGGTCGCCGGTGAGCGCGAACGTCTGTAGGACGAGTCGGCGGCGGCTGGAGACGTAGAAGTCGTCGAAATCCTCGGCATTGGGCATGACAGGTCGAGGTTACCTGCGTGTGTGAAGCCTTTCGGCGCTGCCCGTGGGTGAGGATGGCTGCACCATGACGGATCTGATCAACCGGCCGACGCGTCCAGGCGGCGGCCGAGGTTCCTCCGCGGGGCCGTCCCCGCAGGCCGCGCCGCGCCCGTTGAGCGCCGCGGCCGCCCTCGGCGGGGCCGTCGCCGCCGGGGTCACCCTGGTGATCTGCATGTCGCTGGCGCTGACCGGATGGTTCCTCGCCGACGCCGGCGGGCACGGGGACACCACCGACGCGCTCCGTGTCGGCGCCGACGGGTGGCTGGTCGGCCACGGCTCGCGGATCGTCGTCGCCGGCACCCCGCTGGGGATGATCCCGCTCGCGATCACGATGATCCTGGTCCTCGCCGCCTTCCGCGCCGGCCGCTGGTGCGCGCGCGGAGCGGCGCCGGTCACCGACGACAAGTCCTGGGCCGTCGGCGTCGCCACCTTCGTCTGCTCCTACCTGGTCCTGGTCGTCCTGGTCGCGGTGCTCTCGTCGCAGTCGGGGACGACGACGAGCCTGCCGCGAGCGGTGCTCGGGGCGGTCTGCATCGCCGGTCTCGGGGGCGGCACCGGTCTCGCGGTCGGCAGCGGCCGCTTCGACGCCTGGCTCGACGGCGTCCCGGCCTGGGTCCGGGAGGTCGCCGCCGGCGGCATCGCGGGTGCCCTCGGGCTCCTCTTCGCCTCCTCCGTCCTGGTGGCGGTCTCGCTGCTGCTCTCCTTCAACGAGGCGGCGACCGCGCTCTCCGAGCTGCACCTGAGTACCGCGGACGCCGTCGCCTACACCGCGGTCGCGGCGCTGCTGGCGCCGAACGCGGTGCTCTTCTCGTCGGCGTACCTGCTCGGACCGGGCTTCTCCGTCGGCGTCGGCACCACGGTCTCGCCGACCGCGGTCTCGCTCGGCGTCGTCCCGGCCTTCCCGATGCTCGCCGCGCTGCCGGACGAGGGCCCGACCCCGGGTTGGCTCGTCGGTCTGCTGGCCGTCCCGGCCCTCGCCGCGGCCGTCGGCGTCGGTCTCTCCCGCCGTGGTGGCGACCCGGTGCCCTACGACATCGCCCTGGCCCGCGGTGCGGGCTCCGGCTTCGTCAGCGGTGTCCTGATCACGATCGCGATCGCCCTGGCCGGGGGCCCGATGGGCACCGGCCGGCTCAGCGAGATCGGCGCCCCGGCGGCCGAGGTGCTGGTGTTCGCCACCGGGTTGATGAGCGTGGGCGGCCTGATCGGTGGTCTCGCCTGCACCTGGTGGCAGCGTCGAGGCGCGAAGCGGCACCGATAACCTGCTCCCGTGATTCCTGAGAGCCCGGCGCGCCTGGTCGTCCTCGTGTCCGGTGCCGGGACGAACCTGCAGGCCCTGATCGACGCCTGCGCGGACCCCGCCTACGGGGCCCGGGTGGTCGCGGTGGGCGCCGACCGCGAGGACATCGAAGGCCTGGCCCGTGCCGAGCGCGCCGGGATCCCGACGTTCGTGCGGAAGGTCGGCGACTTCACCTCGCGGGGGCACTGGGACGCGACCCTGACCGACACCGTCGCCGCCTTCGAGCCGGACGTCGTCGTCCTGGCCGGGTTCATGAAGCTGGTCGGCGCCGAGTTCCTGGGCCGGTTCGCCGACAAGGTGGTCAACACCCATCCCGCGCTCTGCCCGTCCTTCCCGGGCACCACCGGGCCGGCCGACGCGCTCGCGTACGGCGTGAAGGTCACCGGCGCGACCCTGTTCGTCGTCGACGCGGGCGTGGACACCGGCCCGATCATCGCCCAGACGGTGGTGCCGGTCGAGGACGATGACGACGTCGAGTCGCTGCACGACCGGATCAAGGAAGCCGAGCGGACGATGCTGGTCGACAACGTCGGCCGGATGGCGCGCGAGGGCGTCACCGTCCAGAACCGCCGCGTTCGATTCGGCCGCCGATAACGCATAAGATCGGCCGCACACGACTGGCGCAGCTGGGACACCAGCAGGGAGTGAGTCGAGGCCGCATCGAACGCCTGGGTGCCCTCAAGCAGCAACATCCCGCGACCCCAGGAGTACCCGCATGAGCGCGCCCACCGGCCCGAAGACGTCCCTCGACCAGATCCCCGTCAAGCGGGCACTGGTCTCGGTCTACGACAAGACCGGGCTGGAGGAGCTCGTCCGCGGTCTGCACGACGCCGGTGTGACGCTGGTGTCGACGGGCGGATCGGCCGCCCTGATCGAGGGCCTGGGCCTGCCGGTCACCAAGGTCGAGGACCTGACCGGTTTCCCCGAGTGCCTCGACGGCCGGGTCAAGACGCTGCACCCGCGGGTGCACGCGGGCATCCTGGCCGACCGCCGCCTGGAGTCCCACGTCGCGCAGCTGGCCGACCTCGAGGTCGAGCCGTTCGACCTGGTCGTCTCCAACCTGTACCCGTTCACCCAGACCGTGGCCTCCGGCGCCAGCCCCGACGAGTGCGTCGAGCAGATCGACATCGGCGGCCCCTCGATGGTCCGCGCCGCCGCCAAGAACCATCCGTCCGTCGCGATCGTGACCTCGCCGGACGCGTACGCCGAGACCCTCGCCGCCGTCGCGGCCGGCGGCTTCACGCTGGAGCAGCGCAAGGCTCTCGCCGCGCAGGCCTTCGTGCACACGGCGACGTACGACGTCCACGTCGCGAGCTGGATGGGCTCTGTGCTCACCGACTCGACCGACGGCACCGGTTTCCCGGCCTGGATCGGCGGCACCTACGACAAGGCCGCGGTCCTCCGCTACGGCGAGAACCCGCACCAGAAGGCGGCGCTGTACCTCAACGGCTTCGGCCCGGCCGGTCTCGCCCAGGCCGAGCAGCTGCACGGCAAGGAGATGTCGTACAACAACTACGTCGACACCGACGCCGCCCGCCGCGCCGCCAACGACTTCTCCGAGCCCGCCGTGGCGATCATCAAGCACGCCAACCCGTGCGGCATCGCCGTCGGGGCTGACATCGCCGAGGCGCACCGCCGGGCGCACGAGTGCGACCCGGTCTCGGCGTTCGGCGGCGTGATCGCCTCCAACCGGCCGGTCTCGGTCGAGATGGCCCAGCAGGTCGCCGAGGTCTTCACCGAGGTGATCGTGGCTCCGGGTTACGAGGACGGCGCGGTCGAGATCCTCCAGGGCAAGAAGAACATCCGGATCCTGGTCGCTGCGGCCGGCGCCGGTTCGCCGGTGGAGACCCGCCCGATCTCCGGCGGCCTGCTGATGCAGACCGTCGACCACGTCGACGCTGTCGTCGATGGTGGGGGCGACGACGTCTCGACCTGGACGCTGGCCACCGGCGAGGCCGCCGACGAGCAGACCCTCGCCGACCTCGCCTTCGCCTGGAAGGCCTGCCGCTCGGCCAAGTCGAACGCGATCCTGCTGGCCAGCAACGGCGGCTCGGTCGGCATCGGCATGGGCCAGGTCAACCGGGTCGACTCCTGCAAGCTCGCCGTCGAGCGGGCCAACGGCCTCGTCGAGGGGGCCGAGCGCGCTCGCGGCGCGGTGGCGGCCTCCGACGCCTTCTTCCCGTTCGAGGACGGACCGCAGATCCTGATCGAGGCCGGCGTGAAGGCGATCGTGCAGCCGGGCGGCTCGGTCCGCGACGAGCTGACCATCGAAGCCTGCAAGGCGGCCGGCGTGACCATGTACTTCACCGGCACGCGCCACTTCTTCCACTGAGCGAAGACCCCTAGGGTCGGTCCATGGCCACCCTGACCGTCGCCGCTGCCCAGTTCGCCCCGGTCCTGCTGGACCGGGACGCCACGCTCGACCGGGTCGAGAAGATCAGCCAGGACGCAGCGTCCCAGGGAGTCGGCCTGCTCGCGTTCCCGGAGACCTTCGTACCGGGCTACCCGGACTGGGTCTGGCGGGCACGGCCCTGGGACGGCGACTCGCAGCGCCTGTACGCACGGTTCGCAGCCGCCGCGGTCGAGATCCCCGGACCGGCGGCGGACCGGCTGGGCGCGATCGCCCGGGAGAACGGACTGTGGCTCTCGATCGGGGTCACCGAGCGGGCGGGGTCGACGCTCTACAACTCGATGCTCTGGTTCGCCCCGGACGGGACGCTGGCGCACCGGCATCGCAAACTGATGCCGACCGGGGGCGAGCGCCTCGTCTGGGGGTACGGCGACGGTTCGAGCCTCACGGTGCTGGACACGCCGGTCGGCCGCCTGGGAGGGCTGATCTGCTGGGAGAACTACATGCCGCTCGCCCGGGCCGCCCTCTACGGCCAGGGGGTCGAGGTCTACGTGGCGCCGACCTGGGACACCAGCGACGTCTGGGTGCCGACCCTCCAGCACATCGCGAAGGAGGGCCGCTGCTTCGTGATCGGCGTCTGCCAGGCGATCCGGGTCGCGGACCTGCCGGCGGACCTCCCGGCCCGCGACGAACTCTGGAAGGACGGGGAGTGGCTGGCCCGGGGCCTGTCGACGATCGTCGCGCCGGGCGGGGAGATCCTGGCCGGGCCGCTGGTCGAGGAGGAGGGGCTGGTGACGGCCACCATCGACACCGACCTGGTCGCCCAGGCGCGGGGGATGTTCGACCCCACCGGTCACTACGGGCGACCCGACGTGCTCACCCTGCACGTCGACAGCCGGCCGAAGCAGTCGGTCACGCTGACCACGGACGTCCCGCCGGAGCGCCCGGTGGAAGGAAGCGACCCGTCGGCTCCTTAGAATGTCCTGCGTGACCGCAGAGAAGCTCGACGGATCCGCCACCGCCGCGGCGATCAAGGACGAACTCAAGTCCCGGATCGGCGCACTCCGGGACCAAGGCATCGTGCCCGGGCTCGGCACCGTGCTGGTCGGCGACGACCCGGGCTCGCGCTGGTACGTCAACGGCAAGCACAAGGACTGCGCCGAGGTCGGCATCGAGTCCCTCCGGGTCGACCTGCCCGAGACCGCGAGCCAGGAGGAGATCGAGGCTGCGGTCGCCGAGCTCAACGCGAACCCGGCCTGCACCGGCTACATCGTGCAACTCCCGCTGCCCCGCGGGCGTGACGAGAACCGGGTCCTGGGCCTGATCGACCCGGGCAAGGACGCCGACGGCCTGCACCCGACCAACCTGGGCTGGCTGGTCCTGGGCAAGGAAGCCCCGCTGCCGTGCACGCCGTTCGGCATCGTCGAACTGCTCCGCCGCCACGACGTCGCCATCGCCGGCGCGGAGGTGGTCGTGGTCGGTCGCGGGATCACCGTCGGCCGCCCGCTCGGGCTGCTGCTGACCCGCCGCTCCGAGAACGCGACCGTCACGCTCTGCCACACCGGCACGGTCGACCTGGCCGCGCACGTCCGCAAGGCCGACATCGTCGTGGCCGCGGCCGGCGTGCCCGGGATAATCACCGCGGACATGGTCAAGCCCGGCGCCGCCGTGCTCGACGTCGGCGTCTCCCGGGTCGACGGCAAGATCGCCGGCGACGTGGCCGACGACGTCTGGGACGTCGCCGGCTGGGTCTCGCCCAACCCCGGTGGCGTCGGTCCGATGACCCGCGCGATGCTGCTGGCCAATGTGGTCTCCATCGCGGAAGGCAACGCCGCGAAGTGACCGTCCCCGACCAGGCCCCCGACCCGGCCGCCGATCCCGCCCCGAAGCGGCGGGTGCCGTCGACCTTCGGAGGGTTGATCTACCTGGTCGTGGTCGCCGTCACGTGCGTCGGGTTCGCGCTGGTCGCGTTCGGCCCGTGGCGACGGGGCATCGCCCTGATCGGGGTCGCGTTCCTGTTCGCCGCCGGGATGCGACTGGTGATCAACGAGGGGGAGGCCGGGATGCTGCGCGTCCGTGGGCGGGTCTTCGACGTGGCGGCGCTCGCCGGCGTCGGGGTCGCGATGATCGCGCTGGCCACGAACATCCCTGACCAGCCCGGGCTCTGAGCCGTGCTCCGCGTCGGACTGGTCGGCTACGGGCACTGGGCGCGGACCGTGCACGCCCCCGGCCTGGCCGCGCACGACGGGGTCGAGTTCGCCGGGGTCTGGGGCCGTGACCTGGAGAAGGCACGGGCAGCGGCCGAGCCTTTCGGCGTCGCCGGGTACGACGACCTGGACGCGCTGATCGAGCAGGTGGACGCGCTGGCGTTCGCCGTACCACCTCAGCTGCAGGCCGACCTGGCGCTACGGGCCGCCCGTGCCGGGAAGCACCTGTTCCTGGAGAAGCCGATCGCCCTCGACCTCGCCGCCGCCGATCGCATCGTCGCGGCCGTCGAGGAGCGGGACCTGGCCACCGTGGTCTTCTTCACCCAGCGGTTCGTACCCGCCTGGGAGAGCTGGCTGACCGAGACCATCGCGGCCGCCCCGGCCGGGGGACGCGCGGACTGGCTCTCCCGGCAGCCCGAGGGCAGCCCGTACGCCGGCTCGGTGTGGCGCCGCGAGCGCGGAGCGCTGTGGGACGTGGGCCCGCACATGCTGTCGCAGCTGATCCCGGCGCTGGGTCCGGTGACCGACGTGGCGGGTGCGCGCGGCCACGGCGACCTGGTCCACCTGGTGCTCACCCACGAGGGCGGGGCCACCAGCCGGATGTCGCTGAGCCTGACGATGCCCCCGGGCACGATCCGGGTCGGCATCGAGTTCTACGCCGACGGCGGCTGGAGGGTGCAGCCCGACGACCCGCGCGACATGGCCCAGGCCTATGCGCGCGCCCTGGGCGACCTGGTCGAGAACGTCCGTTCCGGCGAGACCCGGCACCGGTGCGACGTCCGGTTCGCCCGCGACGTGGTCGCGGTGCTGGAACGGTGCGAGGCGGTCCTCGGCCCGCCCCGTGATCTGGTCTAGTTCACCCGCGGCGTCAGTGCACCGATCACCGCTACCTTCGGCCCCATGTGGGGATCCACGATCGGACCGGTCCGGTGAGCCCGGCGCTGTTCATGACCACGGCAGTGGTCGCGAACGTCAACGGCGTCCCCACCCAGCCGCGCGCTTCGTACAACCGGGACTTCCGCGACGTCGAGGGGCAGCACCCGACCCTGGTCGCCAGCTGTGAGGCCTGGTCGGCACGCGCGCGCGGCGAGGCGCGGAAAGTGCTCGAGCACCCGCCGTGGAAGCACCACATGCCGACCAAGCCCAACGGCAAGCGCGGCACCTCCACGATGCTGGCCTGGCGCAGCGACGTGTGGCGCGAGCTCGGACGCGGCGTCCTGGAGCTGCACGGATCGGTGCGCAACGTCTGCGACGTCCGGGAGCTGGCGTGGGCGCGGCTCGAGCACCAGGAGAGCGGGCGCGTGATCGTCGTCGGATCGGGCCACCCGGCCCCGACCGCGACCAAGAAGGGACGTCGGGAGGTTCGCGACGCGGCTGCAGCCCGCGATGTCGCCAACGCCCGGCTCGAGGACTTCCTGCGGCGCCGGCAGCACCCGGTCCTGCTCCTCGGTGACTGGAACCAGCACGCCGGCTTCCTGGGGGAAGAGGTCGGCGGTCGCAGGGTCCGTTACGCGATGGACGGGATCCTGGGTGTCGCCGGCGTCGACGGGGCGTTCGCCAAGGTCAAGCTCGGGAAGGCGACCGCGTTCCCGATGGTGCGCAGCGACCACCCGGGGATCAGGATCAGGCTCGGCCTGACCGACTCTTGAGGCGGCGTTCCCGCCGCCGATTCGGGGGATCGACGAAGGGGCCGGCCTCGTGGGCCGACCCCTTCGTTGACGTGCTGTGGCTCAGATGAGGCCGAGCTCGGTGACCGCCGCGCGCTCGTCGGCCAGTTCGGCGGTCGAGGCGTCGATGCGGCCGCGGGAGAACTCGTCGATCTCCAGGCCCTGGACGATCTCCCAGTTGCCGTCCTTGGTGGTGACCGGGAACGAGGAGATCAGGCCCTCCGGGACGCCGTAGGAGCCGTCGGACCGGACCGCCATCGACACCCAGTCGCCGTCGGCGGAACCGAGCAGCCAGTCACGGGCGGCGTCGACGGTCGCCGAAGCGGCCGAGGCGGCCGAGGACGAGCCCCGGGCGTCGATGATCGCGGCTCCGCGCTTGGCGACGGTCGGGATGAAGTCGTTCTCGATCCAGGCCTGGTCGCCGACGACTTCGGCGGCGTTCCTGCCCGCGACCTCGGCGTGGAAGATGTCCGGGTACTGGGTGGCCGAGTGGTTGCCCCAGATGGTCATCTTCTTGATGTCGGTCACCGCGGCGCCGGTCTTGGCGGCGAGCTGCGAGATCGCCCGGTTGTGGTCCAGGCGGGTCAGCGCCGAGAACCGCTCGGTGGGGATGTCGGGGGCGTTGGTCATCGCGATCAGCGCGTTGGTGTTCGCCGGGTTGCCGGTGACGCCGATCCGTACGTCGGACGCGGCAACCTTGTTCAGGGCCTTGCCCTGGGCGGTGAAGATCGCGCCGTTGGCCGACAGCAGGTCACCGCGCTCCATGCCGGGGCCGCGGGGGCGGGCGCCGACGAGCAGGGCGAGGTTCACGCCGTCGAAGATGGTCTCGGCGTCGGCACCGATCTCGACACCGGCCAGCGTCGGGAAGGCGCAGTCGTCGAGTTCCATGACGACACCCTCGAGCGCCTTCAGGGCGGGCTCGATCTCGAGCAGACGGAGCTCGATGGGGCGGTCGGCGCCGAGGAGCGAACCGCTCGCCAGGCGGAAGAGCAGGCTGTAGCCGATCTGGCCGGCGGCGCCGGTCACGGCCACCTTGAGGGGTGCGGTCACGTCAAACTCCAGGAGAGAGTGGGTCGGATACGACGAACCGACGCTAGCAGCGGTCTGCCGGCGTCGGTTCGCCCGGGTTGTGCTTGAGACGGGGCCGGAGGCTCAGCCTTCGGCAGCCGCGGCCAGGTCGCCGCTCGCGGCCGGGTCCTCGAGCAGGACCTTGTACGTCGCCCCGGCGATGATCGCGCCGAGGAGCGGCGCGACGATGAACAGCCACAACTGCTCGATCGCGTCGCCCCCGGCGAAGATCCCGACCCCGATCGAGCGTGCCGGGTTCACCGAGGTGTTGGTCACCGGGATGGAGATCAGGTGGATCAGCGTCAGGGAGAGGCCGATCGCCAGCGGGGCGAGGCCCTTCGGGGCCCGGACGTCGGTGACGCCGAGGATCACCCAGAGGAAGACCGCGGTGAGCAGCACCTCGATCACCAGGCAGGCGAGGAGCGAGTAGCCCATCGGCGAGCGGTCGTCGTACCCGTTGGAGGCGAAGCCGGACTCGACCGCGTCGAACCCGTCGCGCCCGGAGGCGACCAGCAGCAGGACGGCGCCGGCCGCGATGCCGCCGACGAGCTGGGAGACGAAGTACACCGGGGTGTCCTTCCAGGCCACCCGGCCGGAGACCGCCGCGCCCACCGTGACGGCGGGGTTGAAGTGGCCGCCGGAGACGTGGCCGACGGCGTACGCCATCGCGACCACGGTGAGTCCGAAGGCGAGCGCAACGCCGAGCCAGCCGACCTCGGACCCGGCCATGACGGCCGTGCCGCAGCCGCCGAAGACCAGCACGAAGGTGCCGAGGAACTCGGCGGCAGCCTTCTTGGACGTCGTGGGTTCCATGATCCGCACCTTTCGTCGCCTGACAGCCGGCCGTGGGCCGGCCTTTTCGGACGTTAGACCCAAACGGCCCGTGGTTGTGTGACCTCGGGCCTGACTGCGAGGGTGGTGTCGCGCCCGCACGCGCCGTGAGATATCTTGACGTCAAGAGAACGAATCGTCGTCCGCAGAAGGAAAGTGCCCGATGGCCAGCATCATCTACACCCACACCGATGAGGCGCCGCTGCTGGCGACCTACTCGTTCCTCCCGATCATCTCCGCCTACGCCCGGCTCGCCGGCGTCGACGTCGAGACCCGCGACATCTCGCTCGCCGGCCGGATCATCGCGAGCTTCCCGGAGGCCCTGACCGAGGACCAGCGCATCGAGGACGCGCTCGCCGAGCTCGGCGCCCTCGCGAAGACCCCCGAGGCCAACATCATCAAGCTCCCCAACGTGAGCGCCTCGATCCCGCAGCTGATCGCCGCGGTCACCGAGCTCCAGTCGCAGGGCTACGCGCTGCCGGACTACCCCGAGAACCCGCAGACCGACGAGGAGCGCGACGCCCGCGCCCGGTACGACAAGGTCAAGGGCAGCGCCGTGAACCCGGTGCTCCGCGAGGGCAACTCCGACCGCCGCGCCCCGGCCTCGGTCAAGAACTACGCCAAGACCCACCCGCACTCGATGGGCGCCTGGAGCCCGGACTCGCGGACCAACGTCGCGACCATGGGCGTCGACGACTTCCGCTCCAACGAGAAGTCCGTCGTCCTCGCGGCCGACGACACCCTGCGGATCGAGCACGTGGCCGCCGACGGCACCGTGACCGTGCTCAAGGAGTCGATCCCGGTGCTCGCCGGCGAGGTCGTCGACGGCACCTTCATGAACGTCGCCGCGCTGCGCACCTTCCTGGTCGAGCAGGTCGCCCGGGCCAAGAACGAGGGCGTCCTGTTCTCGGCGCACCTCAAGGCCACGATGATGAAGGTCTCCGACCCGATCATCTTCGGCCACGTGGTGGAGTCGTTCTTCCCGGCCGTGTTCGACGAGTTCGGCGCCGTCCTCGACGACGCCGGGATCTCCGCGAACGACGGGCTCGGCACCGTGCTGGAGAAGATCAAGGACCTGCCGCAGCGTGCCGAGATCGAGGCCGCGATCAACAAGGGCTTCGCCGAGGGTCCCGCGCTGGCGATGGTGGACTCCGACAAGGGGATCACCAACCTGCACGTCCCCAGCGACGTGATCATCGACGCCTCGATGCCGGCGATGATCCGCACCTCGGGCCACATGTGGGGACCGGACGGCAAGGAGGCCGACACCCTCGCGGTGATCCCGGACAGCTGCTACGCCGCGGTCTACCAGACGGTGATCGACGACTGCCGGGCCAACGGCGCGTTCGACCCCTCGACGATGGGCTCGGTCCCCAACGTCGGCCTGATGGCGCAGGCGGCCGAGGAGTACGGCTCCCACGACAAGACCTTCGAGATGACCGCTCCGGGCACCGTCCGGGTGGTCAACAAGGCCGGTGAGGCCCTGCTCAGCCACGAGGTCGCCGCCGGTGACGTCTGGCGTGCCTGCCAGACCAAGGACGCCCCGATCCGCGACTGGGTGAAGCTCGCCGTGACCCGGGCCCGCGCCAGCGGCGCCCCGGCGATCTTCTGGCTCGACGCGGACCGCGCCCACGACGCCAACCTGATCGCCAAGATCAACGAGTACCTGCCCGAGCACGACACCGAGGGCCTGGACATCCGGATCATGACCCCGGCCGAGGCCACCGCGTTCTCGCTCGAGCGGATCCGGCGCGGCGAGGACACCATCTCGGTGACCGGCAACGTGCTGCGCGACTACAACACCGACCTGTTCCCGATCCTGGAGCTGGGCACCTCGGCCAAGATGCTCTCGGTCGTGCCGCTGATGAACGGCGGGGGCCTCTTCGAGACCGGCGCCGGCGGCTCCGCACCGAAGCACGTGCAGCAGCTGGTCAAGGAGAACTACCTGCGCTGGGACAGCCTCGGTGAGTTCTTCGCGCTGGCTGCGAGCTTCGAGCACCTGGCCACCACGACGGACAACAAGCGGGCGCAGATCCTCGCCGACACCCTCGACCGGGCCACCGGCACGTTCCTCAACGAGAACCGCTCGCCGGGTCGCAAGCTGGGCACGATCGACAACCGCGGCAGTCACTTCTACCTGGGTCTGTACTGGGCCCAGGAGCTGGCCGCGCAGGCCGACGACGCCGACCTGGCTGCCGCGTTCGAGACGTTCGCCGCCCGGCTCGCCGAGAACGAGCAGACGATCGTGGACGAGCTCCTCGCCGTCCAGGGTTCGCCGGCCGACATCGGGGGCTACTACCGTCCGGACCCGGCCAAGGCCGAAGCCGTGATGCGCCCGTCGACGACGCTGAACGAGGCGCTCGCCACGCTCTGAGGGCCGCTGGCTCAGTTGAGGTCGGAGGCCAGCAGGTCGTAGGTGACGGTGTCGTGCGCACCGTCGCGGCAGATCGTGCCGGCGCGCTCGACACCGCCTTCGCGGAACCCGTTGGCCTCGGCCACCCGGCGTGACGCGGTGTTGTCGACCGCCGAGACGAGGCGCACCTTGCTGTGGCCGAGCCCGCCGTCCTCGGTGGGCACGAACGCGTGCCTGGCGGCCAGCCGGACCGCCTCGGTCATCGCGCCGCGGCCGCGCGCGTCCGGGTGGGTCCAGTAGCCGATCTCCGGCCCGGCGGGTCCGTCCAGGGCCATCAGCGAGATCGTGCCGAGCAGGGCGTCGGACTCCGGATCGGCGATCGCCCAGTTGACCGCGGTGCCCTGCGCCATCGTGTCCACCCGGCTGAGCAGCCAGCTGCGCCCGTCCGCCTCGGTGTACGGGTGCGGCAGCTGCCCGAGCCAGTAGACCGAGCGCTCGTCGCGGCAGGCCTCCAGGATCCGGTCGAGGTCCTCGTCGCGGTGCGGCCGCAGGACCACGGAGTCGCCCTGGATCCGCGGTGCCTCCAGCCAAGCGTTGCGCGGGGCCCGTTCGTCGTCGCGGGTCAGGATGCCGACCCAGCCGTCGACCAGGCCGTCCCGGTGCTCCATCCACGAGCGCAGGGTGCCGTCGAAGGAGAACCCGAGCCGCCACGCCGCTTTCCGCGAGGCCCAGTTGCCGACCTCGGCCCACCAGAGCACCGACTGCAGTCCGCGCCCGCCTTCCTCGACCGGGGCGAACCCCCAGTCGAGCAGCAGCCGCAGCGCGCGGTCGACGTGCCCGGTGCCGCGGACCCAGGGGTGCGCGCCGTAGGCGATCTCTGCGCGACCCGGGCCCTCGTTGCGCAGCGAGACCGTGCCGGCGTACCTGCCCTCGACCTCGACGGCGAAGGCCCACTCCTGGTCGCTCGCCCAGCCGCCGGGCATCGCCTGGCGCACGAAGCGGCGGGCATCGTCGAGGCCGTACGGCACCGGGACCCGCGTCCAGCGGACGCTCAGCGGGTCGGTGCTCTGCTCGAGGACCGACGCGACGTCGTCCTCGCTGTGGGCGCGCAGCGTCACCACGCCGTCGCTCAGGACGGGCACCCGGCCGGCCGGTGGGGAAACCGGCGAGGAGGGAACTGACATGGCGGCACCCTGACACGACTGACCCGGGCGGGGCGACCCGTTTCGGAACTGGAACAATGGCGCGCATGTCCACCGCCCCCGCTGCGCTCCCGCGCGTCCTCTCCGGCATCCAGCCGACCGCGGACTCGTTCCACTTCGGCAACTACCTGGGTGCGCTGCGGCAGTGGGTGGCGTTGCAGGAAGACTTCGAACCCTTCTTCTTCATCGCCGACCTGCACTCGATCACGATGGAGCACGACCCGAAGAAGCTGCGCGACCGGACCCTGGTCTCGGCCGCCCAGCTGATCGCCGCCGGCATCGACCCGGAGCGATCGACCCTCTTCGTCCAGTCCCAGGTGCACGAGCACGCCGAGCTGGCCTGGGTGATGAACTCGCTGACCGGCTTCGGCGAGGCGCGGCGGATGACCCAGTTCAAGGACAAGTCGGCCAAGGGCGGTGAGGGCGCGGCCTCGGTCGGCCTGTTCACCTACCCGATCCTGCAGGCCGCCGACATCCTGCTCTACCGGCCGCAGTACGTGCCGGTGGGGGAGGACCAGCGCCAGCACCTGGAGCTGACCCGCGATCTGGCCCAGCGCTTCAACACCCGCTACAAGAAGACCTTCCGGGTCCCGGAGCCGTACATCCTCAAGGAGACGGCCAAGATCCTGGACCTCCAGCAGCCGACCAAGAAGATGTCGAAGTCGGCGTCCTCGCCGAGCGGGATCATCGACCTGCTCGAGGACCCGAAGGTGTCGGCGAAGAAGATCCGGTCGGCGGTGACCGACTCCGAGACCGAGGTGCGGTTCGACGTCGAGGAGAAGCCGGGCGTCTCGAACCTGCTGACGATCTACTCCGCGCTCACCGGCCGCAGCGTCGAGGACCTGGTCTCGTCGTACGAAGGCAAGGGGTACGGCGACTTCAAGGGCGATCTCGCCGACGTGGTCGTCGACTTCGTGACCCCGTTCCGCGACCGCACCAGCGAGCTCCTGTCCGACCGTGCCGAACTGGACGCGATCCTGCGCCGGGGGGCCGAGCGGGCCCGTGAGGTCGCCGCGGCCACCCTCGCCGACGTCTACGACCGCGTCGGCTTCCTGCCGGCCTGAGAGGACGACCAGGGTGCCCACCATCGGCGTCTCGATCGCGGTCCCGGACCCGGAGGGCGCAGCGCTCCAGGACTACCGGCTCCGCCTCGGCGACGACACCGCGCGCTACATCCCGACGCACATCACGCTGGTGCCGCCGACGGAGGTCGACGACGGCGCACTGGCCGCGATCAGTGCCCACCTGGAGCAGGCAGCGGCCGGGAGTGCGAGCTTCCGGGTCAGGCTGCGCGGGACCGGGACCTTCCGGCCGGTCTCACCGGTTGTGTTCATCGGGGTCGTCGAGGGGATCTCCGGGTGCGAACTGCTCGCCTCGGCGGTCCGTTCAGGACCGCTCGCGGTCGACGTGGACTTCCCGTACCACCCGCACGTGACGGTGGCGCACCACCTGTCGGAGGAGAAGCTGGACCAGGCCTTCAGCGAACTGTCCGGCTACGAGTCCGGGTTCGACGTGACCGAGTTCTGGCTCTACGTCCACGACGAGGCTCTCGGGTGGCAGCCCACCCGGGCTTTCGACCTGACCTGAGCTGGAAACGAACAGCTGGAGGATGGGTACGAGGGAGGAACCCACCCTCCAGCCGGCTCGGTCAGCGGCTCTGTGAACCGCTCATTTGTACGGCGTGAACAGGTTGACGCCGTAGGTGTAGGACAGCGTCCGGCTGAGGCCGCGGCGCTTGATGTTCGTGACGACGACCTTGAAGTTGCCGGTCCGCGGGACGGAGGTCCCGAGCTGCCACACCAGGGTCGGCTGGGCGTAGCCGCCGTGGACGGCGTACTTGGTCGCCGGGACCCGGACGCCGTTGCGGTAGACCCGGACGCGTGCGTCACGGAAGATCACGCTGCGCAGACCCGCGCTCAGCGACCAGCGCCCTGCCGGCTCCATGGTGTTCGGGAACCAGCCGGCCGTCGGCCAGCCGACGTAGCGCGGGTTCGGGCGGCTGCTGTTCGTGGGCCCGATGACGGTGAGCGCGTTGGCGGTGCTCGTGCTGCCGGTGCCCATCACCGTGGAGAACGGGTTCAGGATCCAGCGGCGGTGGCCGACTGCCTTGTTGGAGTCGCCGCGGTCGTCCATGTACATGTCGATGATCTGGCCCGACTTCAGCTCGGGCCACGCCAGCGCGAGGTTCGACCTGTTCGCCGTGGTGGCACCGGTCTGGGACCAGCAGCGCCAGCTGCTGCTCGGCGTGTGGTCGAGGGCGTTGTTCGCGTCCATGATGAGCGCGGCCCGTTGTGCGTTGGCGTTCATCGCCGGCGAGAACGCGACCGGCGCCAGGCCGGAGAGTGAGCGGACGTAGTTGAGCGCGCTCAGGGTGGCCGCGTTGCTGCTCAGTGCGGAGAGGCCGGGCAGGCAGCCGAGGATGCTTCCGCCGAGCCAGAGAACCGGCAGCGACAGCTTCGGTGCGAACTGGGACCAGTAGGCACGGTTGACCGCCTCGCGGCTGCTCGTGTTCACGGCCCCGACCCAGCGGGCGGTGGTCCGGGTGCCGGCAGCGATCCGCTGGCCGGACGAGTCGGTCGTCGTCTGTGCGACGGCGGGCGTGGCCTCGAGCACGAGCCCCAGCACCACCGTCGCGATCACGGTCACGCCGGCGAGGCCGACGCTCCAGCGCTTCTTGTTCTCCCTCATGGAGAGAACTGTATGCCCTAAATGTCCGTTTTGCCTAGTTTGTAACGCTTAGTGATCTTTCAACCGATTCTTAGCGTATCAGTGGCCGTGCTTCAGCGCGGTTCGCAGGTCGCGGTTGAGCTGGGAGATGACGTCGAGCGGGATCTCCTTGGGGCACGCCGCGGTGCACTCGCCGATGTTGGTGCAGCCGCCGAAGCCCTCGTGGTCGTGCTGGGCGACCATGTTCACCACCCGGGAGTCGCGCTCGGCCTGGCCCTGCGGGAGCTCACCGAGGTGGGTGATCTTGGCACCCATGAACAGCGACGCGGACCCGTTCGGGCAGGCCGCCACGCACGCGCCACAGCCGATGCAGGTGGCCACGTCGAACGCACGGTCGGCGGCGTCCTTCGGGACCTGGATCGAGTGCGCCTCGGGCGCCGAGCCGGTGTTGACCGAGATGTAGCCGCCCTGCTGGATGATCCGGTCGAACGCGCCCCGGTCGACGACCAGGTCCTTGAGGACCGGGAAGGCGTCCGAGCGCCACGGCTCGATGGTGATCGTCTCGCCGTCGGTGAACGAGCGCATGTGCAGCTGGCAGGTCGTGGTCGTGACCGGTCCGTGGGCCTCGCCGTTGATCATCAGGCCGCACATGCCGCAGATGCCCTCGCGGCAGTCGGAGTCGAACGCGATCGGGTCCTCGCCCTTGGCGTTGAGCTGCTCGTTGAGCACGTCGAGCATCTCCAGGAAGGACATGTCCTCGGAGACGTCGTCGACGTCGTAGGTGTGCATCGAGCCGTCGGTCGCAGCGTCGGGCTGGCGCCAGATCTTCAGGGTCAGTTTCACTTGTAGCTCCGCTGCTTCATCTCGATGGCCGTGTAGACCAGGTCTTCCTTGTGCAGGACCGGCTTCTCGCCGTCGCCCGCGAACTCCCAGGCCGCGACGTACGCGTACTGGTCGTCGTGGCGCAGCGCCTCGCCGTCCTCGGTCTGGGACTCGGCGCGGAAGTGGCCGCCGCAGGATTCGCGGCGGTTCAGCGCGTCGATGCACATCAGCTCACCGAGCTCGAAGAAGTCGGCGACGCGGCCGGCCTTCTCCAGGCTCTGGTTCAGGCTGTCCGCGGTGCCGAGCACCTTCACGTTCCGGTTGAAGTCGTCCTTGAGCGAGCGGATCAGGTCGATCGCCTTCTTCAGGCCCTCCTCGGTCCGCTCCATGCCGCAGTACTCCCACATGATGTGGCCGAGCTCGCGGTGGTAGGAGTCGACGCTCCGGGTGCCGTTCACGGTCAGGTAGTGCTCGATCCGCTGCTCCACCGACGCACGCGCCTCGACGACCGCCGGGTGGTCGTCGGCGACCTGCTCGAACGGTCCGTCCGCGAGGTAGTCGCGGATGGTGTGCGGGAGGACGAAGTAGCCGTCCGCCAGGCCCTGCATCAGGGCCGAGGCGCCGAGACGGTTGGCGCCGTGGTCGGAGAAATTCGCCTCGCCGGTCACGAAGAGGCCGGGGATGCTCGACTGCAGGTCGTAGTCGACCCACAGGCCGCCCATCACGTAGTGCACCGCCGGGTAGATGCGCATCGGCACCTCGTACGGGTTCTCCCCGGTGATCCGGGCGTACATGTCGAAGAGGTTGCCGTACTTCTCCTCGACGGCGTCGCGGCCCAGCCGGGCGATCGCGTCGGCGAAGTCGAGGTAGACGCCGCGGCGGACGCCGTCCACCTCGGGGCCGACACCACGACCGTCGTCGCACTGGTACTTGGCGGCACGCGACGCGATGTCGCGGGGGACCAGGTTGCCGAAGCTCGGGTAGATCCGCTCCAGGTAGTAGTCACGGTCGGCCTCCGGGATCTCCCGGGGGTCCTTGGCGCAGTCGGCCTTGTTCTTCGGCACCCAGATCCGGCCGTCGTTGCGCAGGGACTCACTCATCAGCGTCAGCTTCGACTGGTGGGAGCCGGAGACCGGGATGCAGGTCGGGTGGATCTGCGTGTAGCAGGGGTTCGCCATGTAGGCGCCCTTGCGGTGCGCCCGCCAGGCCGCGGTGACGTTGCAACCCATCGCGTTGGTGGAGAGGTAGAAGACGTTGCCGTAGCCGCCGGAGGCCAGCACGACCACATCGGCCAGGTGGGTCTGGATCTCGCCGGTGACCATGTCCCGGGCGATGATCCCGCGCGCCTTGCCGTCGGCGACGATGACCTCGAGCATCTCGTGCCGGGTGTACGTCGTGACGGTCCCGGCGGCCACCTGGCGCTCGAGGGCCTGGTAGGCGCCGATCAGCAGCTGCTGACCGGTCTGCCCGCGGGCGTAGAAGGTGCGCGAGACCTGCACGCCACCGAAGGAACGGTTGTCCAGGAGGCCGCCGTACTCGCGGGCGAACGGGACACCCTGTGCCACGCACTGGTCGATGATGTTCGTGCTCACCTCGGCCAGGCGGTAGACGTTCGACTCCCGCGAGCGGTAGTCGCCACCCTTGACGGTGTCGTAGAAGAGACGGTGGACCGAGTCGCCGTCCTCCTTGTAGTTCTTGGCCGCGTTGATGCCGCCCTGGGCCGCGATCGAGTGCGCCCGGCGGGGGGAGTCCTGGTAGCAGAAGGACTTCACCACGTAGCCGGCCTCGCCGAGGGTCGCGGCCGCCGAGGCGCCGGCCAGGCCGGTGCCGACGATGATGATCGAGAGCTTGCGGCGGTTCGCCGGGTTGACCAGGCGGGCCTCGAACTTGCGGGTCTGCCAGCGCTCGTCGATCGGGCCGGTCGGGGCCTTGGTGTCGGCGATCGGGGAGCCCGGGGTGTAGTAGTCGACGGCGTCGTCGGTGTCGACGTGCAGCGGCGCGTCGTGCGAGGGGTCGGACGTGAGGGTGGTGTCCGGCATGTCGGTCATCTGGCGCTGCCCTTACTTCTCGATGATGCCGGTGAGCACGGCGAGCGGAACGAGCGAGAACCCGCCCGAGATGAGCACCGCGAGGCCGAAGGCCGATCGCTTGGCGAGCTTGCGGGTCCGCTCGCTCCCGGTCAGGCCGAGGGTCTGCGTGGCGCTCCAGATGCCGTGGTGCAGGTGGGCGCCGAGCATGGCCATCGCGACCAGGTAGATCAGCGTCAGCCACCAGGTGTCGAAGCTGTCGACGAGCAGGTTGTACGGGTCGTTGGTCGCCCCGCCGGTGACGTTGACCTTGCCGATCGTGAAGTTCAGCAGGTGCCAGATGATGAACAGCAGCAGCGTGACGCCGCCCCAGCGCATCAACCGGCTCGCCGGGATCGCGCCGGTGTGCTTCTTCACCTGGTAGCGGATCGTCCGCGCGCGGCGGGCGCGGCGCCACAGGGTCGCGGCGCAGTAGACGTGCACCACGAGCGAGAGCAGCAGCACCGTGCGGATGATCCACAGGGCGCCGTTCTCCGGGAGCATCGGCTCACCGAGGATGCGCAGGTGGTGCGCGTACTCGTTGAAGGCGTCGTGGCCGCTGAAGGCCTTGAGGTTTCCGTACATGTGCAGCAGCACGAACCCGATGAAGACGAAGCCGCTGACGGCCATCAATATCTTGAGGAAGATCGTGCTCTGCGTTGCGCGGGCGCCCTTGACCAGAGTCGTCCCGGAATTCTGAATTGCCACGGCAGCACGCTACCGCCAGCGACGGCGCCCGCTGACATCTGGTCGCGTGATCAATCCCACGCAGCAGATTCCGGGGAACCTTCCCGTCCCGCCGTTCGTCGTGCCCCCTTCACACGGGCCCGCTTTACAGCCATAGTCGGTCCCGGCGTGACCCGGACCACAGTCCGGTGTCACCCGATCGAGCAGTCCGCTCAGGTCCGAACGAACAGATCACGGAGGTGGCGATGGCGTCGACCAAGGCACCCGCGACAACAGGTGTGCACGGTCCCGGTCGGGCCGCGATCGGCGTCAGGACTCTGCGGGAGGACCGCTGGTGGCTCGCACCGCTGGCGACCTTCACGGTGTTCTCCGCGTTCATCGTCTACGCGACCTGGCGAGCTTTCGCCAACACGAACTACTACGCCGAGCCGTACCTCTCGCCGTTCTACTCGCCGTGCCTGGGCGACTGCGTGCGCGGTTCCTCCGACTTCGGTCAGCCGTTCGGCTGGTTCCCGTTCTCGGCGGCGCTGATCATCCTGATCTTCCCGCTCGGGTTCCGGCTGACCTGTTACTACTACCGCAAGGCCTACTACCGGTCCTTCTGGTTGAGCCCGCCGGCCTGCGCGGTCGCCGAGCCGCACACCACGTACAGCGGCGAGACCCGGCTGCCCCTGATCCTGAACAACATCCACCGCTACTTCTGGTACGCCGCGATCCTGGTCGGCCTGATCCTCACCTACGACGTGTTCCTCAGCCTCGAGGACGTCAACGGCGGCCACGTCGGGCTCGGCACGCTGATCCTCGCGGTCAACGTCATCTTCATCTGGCTCTACACGCTCTCCTGCCATTCCTGCCGGCACACGGTCGGCGGCCGGCTGCGGCACTTCTCCAAGCACCCGGTCCGGTACCGGCTGTGGACCTGGGTGTCGAAACTGAACGTCCACCACGCGAAGTTCGCCTGGTACTCCCTGTTCTCGGTCGCGTTCGCCGACCTCTACGTGATGCTGCTGGCGAACGGCACGATCACCGAGACGAGGTTCTTCTGATGTCAGAGTCCCGTCACCCGATGACCGGCAACCAGATGGACGGCAACGCCGAGGGCGGCATGGAGCGGCACCAGTACGACGTCGTCGTGGTCGGCGCCGGCGGGGCCGGCCTCCGGGCCGCGATCGCCGCGCACGACTCGGGCGCGAAGACGGCCATCGTCTGCAAGTCGCTGCTCGGCAAGGCGCACACGGTCATGGCCGAGGGCGGTATCGCCGCCTCGATGGGCAACGTCTACCCGGACGACAACTGGGAGGTGCACTTCCGGGACACCATGCGCGGCGGCAAGATGCTGAACAACTGGCGGATGGCGCAGCTGCACGCCCAGGAGGCCCCCGAGCGGGTGATGGAGCTCGAGGACTGGGGAGCGCTCTTCGACCGCACCGATGACGGCCTGATCAGCCAACGCGACTTCGGCGGCCACAAGTACGCGCGGCTCGCCCACGTCGGTGACCGCACCGGCCTGGAGATGATCCGGACGCTGCAGCAGCGCGCCGTCGAACTGGGCATCGACGTCTTCATGGAATGCACGATCACGGACGTGATGAAAGACGGCGAAGCCATCTCCGGTGCCTTCGGCTACTGGCGCGAGTCCGGCCGGTTCATCGTCTTCGACTCGCCGACCGTCATCCTCGCCACCGGCGGCATCGGCAAGTCGTTCAAGGTGACCTCCAACTCCTGGGAGTACACCGGCGACGGGCACGCGCTGGCGATGCGCGCCGGTGCCTCGCTGATCAACATGGAGTTCGTCCAGTTCCACCCGACCGGGATGGTCTGGCCGCCCTCGGTGAAGGGTCTGCTCGTCACCGAGTCGGTGCGTGGCGACGGCGGCATCCTGAAGAACTCCGAAGGCAAGCGCTTCATGTTCGATTACATCCCGGACTTCTTCAAAGCCGAGACCGCGGACACCATCGAAGAGGCGGACCGCTGGTACGACGACAAGAAGAACAACCGGCGGCCACCCGAGCTGCTTCCGCGCGACGAGGTCGCACGGGCGATCAACTCCGAGATCAAGGCAGGCCGGGGTACGCCGCACGGCGGCATCTACCTCGACATCGCCTCACGCCGTACGCCGGAGTTCATCCGCAAGCGCCTCCCGTCGATGTACCACCAGTTCAAGGAGCTGGCCGACGTCGACATCACCGCCGAGCCGATGGAGATCGGCCCGACCTGTCACTACGTGATGGGCGGCGTCGAGGTCGATGCCGACACCCAGGAGAGCGCGGTGACCGGTCTCTACGCGGTCGGCGAGTGCTCCGGCGGCATGCACGGCTCCAACCGGCTCGGTGGCAACTCGCTGGGTGACCTGCTGGTCTTCGGCAAGCGGGCCGGCGAAGCGGCGACTGCCTATGCGAAGGCTCTGGGCGGAGCCCGCCCGAAGGTCGACGAGGCCGATGTCGAAGCCGCGAAGCACAGCGCGCTGGCGCCGTTCGAGGTCGAGGGCGGGGAGAACCCGTACACGATCCAGTCCGATCTGCAGCAGTCGATGAACGACCTGGTCGGGATCATCCGGACGGCCCCGGAGCTGGAGCAGTCCCTGGCCGAGATCGAGGCGTTCAAGGAGCGCGCGAAGACGATGGTCGTCGAGGGTCACCGGCAGTACAACCCGGGCTGGCACCTCGCCCTGGACCTGCGCAACATGCTGATCGTCAGCGAGTGCATCGCCAAGGCGGCGCTGGCCCGTGAGGAGTCCCGCGGCGGACACACCAGGGACGACTTCCCGGGCCCGAACCCGGAGTGGGGCACGAAGAACCTCGTGGTCAACCTGGTGAAGGACGACACCGGGCACGAGTCGGTCGAGCTGCACGAGAAGCCGTTGCCGGTGATGCCGGACGAGCTCAAGAAGTACTTCGACCCGCCCGCCCCGATCCAGCCTGCCGAGACGAAGAAGGAGTCCTGAGATGGCGTACAAGCTCCAACTGCGGATCTGGCGCGGCGACAAGGACGGCGGCGAGATCAAGGACTACCCGGTCGAGGTCTCCGAGGGTGAGGTCGTGCTCGACGCGATCCACCGGGTCCAGGGCACCCAGGCCGGCGACCTCGCGGTCCGCTGGAACTGCAAGGCCGGCAAGTGCGGGTCCTGCAGCGCCGAGGTGAACGGGAAGCCGCGGCTGATGTGCATGTGCCGGCTCTCCGACTACGACCAGGACGAGACCATCACGGTCACGCCGATGCGCACGTTCCCGGTGATCCGGGACCTGGTCACCGACGTCTCCTTCAACTACGAGAAGGCGAAGGAGCTGCCGAGCTTCTCGCCGCCGCCTCGCGACGCTGACGGCAAGCGCCGGATGCAGCAGGTCGACGTCGAGCGCGGCCAGGAGTTCCGCAAGTGCATCGAGTGCTTCCTGTGCCAGAACACCTGCCACGTCGTGCGCGACCACGAGGAGAACAAGGAGGCCTTCGCCGGTCCTCGCTTCTTCCTCCGGTACGCCGAACTCGACATGCACCCGCTGGACACCAATGACCGCCGCAAGCTGTCCCAGGACGCCGCGGGCCTGGGGATGTGCAACATCACCAAGTGCTGCACCGAGGTCTGCCCCGAAGGCATCAAGATCACCGACAACGCGATCATTCCGATGAAGGAACGCGTCGCCGACCGCAAGTTCGACCCGCTGGTCTGGCTGGGCGCCAAGATCGGCCTGCGCAACAAGGACGACGACGGCCGCACTGAAGTCTGAGGGTTCCTCAGACCGCTCTGCGTCGCGGCTCGTAGATCGTCACCAGTTCGGCGACCGCATCGGCCCAGGTGCGGTCGCTGACCGAGGCGCGCGCGTTGCCGGCCAGGGCCAGCCGCTCGGAGGGCCGGGCGGCCAGCCGGGCCACCGCGTCGGCGAGGCCGGTCGGACCGGCCTCGGCCCCGACCAGGACGCCGTTCTCGCCGTCGTGCACGACCTCGGCCGCCACTCCGCTCTCGAACGCGACCACCGGGACGCCGCTCGACAGTGCCTTGCGCACCGAGGTCAGGCTGGTCTCGTGCTTGCGGGGCTGCACCAGCAGGTCGAGGGAGGCGATCGCTCGCGCCTGTTCGAGGCCGTGGGCCTCGCCGACGATCTTGGCGCCGGCGGCCTTGAGGTGCGCGGTCCCCGGCCCGCAGCCGAGGACGACCAGACGGACACCGTCGAGCGAGGCGATCTGCGCCAGCCGACGGGTGACCCGGGTCGTCGCGAGGCCGACCGGCCCGACGTACCCGACCGCGCAGAGCGGACCGTCGGGACCGGCCGCCCGGGCCCAGGCGTCGTGGAGCTCCTGTGAACGCAGTCCCGGGTGGTGCTCGTCGGTGCGCACTCCCGGCCGCCAGACCCGGGCCCGCACGCCTCCGGTTCCGAGGACGCGGGCGCCCGCGTCGCTGCTGGCGAGGACGGTGCCGACCCGCGGGTGCAGCGGGGTCGGGTCGAGGACGACCAGGGGCACCCCGGCGTTCTCGAGAGCACGCATCGCGGCCCCGCCGAGCGCCCGCGGGGTGAGGAACTGCACCACGTCCGGTGCGAACTCGGCGACCGCGCGGCGCAGGGCCGCGACCGAGAACAGCGCGCGGGCCCGCTGGACCCGGGCTCCGCGGTAGGTCTCGTTGCCGGCGGTCGTGGTCACCACCAGGACCTCGTGGCCGGCAGCGATCAGGGCGTCGGCGATGTGCCCGGCCGTCTCCGCGGCGCCGTCGTTGGCGGGTGCGAAGGTGTCGGTGACGATCGCGATCTTCATCGGCGCTGCCTCATGGGTCGAGAGTGGCCCGGGCACGTCACGTGTTGGTGAACGGCGTGTGAGTGTCGTGTGAACCGGCCCCGCCGACCACTGAGACATCTCACACACGACGGGGGCGTAGAGGGTGCCCGAGCACGGCCTTTATCCTGCGAACCATGACCTCACCGGCCGACATCACGCCTGCCCAGGTCGCGCTCGAGGCCGGAGAAGGCCACACCAGAGCCGACTGGGAGGCCATCACCGCCACGGTGCTGCGCAAGGCGGGCCGCCTCGGCCCGGACGACGCGGACGCGGACGTGTGGACCAAGCTCACCCGGACGACGCTCGACGGCATCGCGATCACCCCGCTCGGCACCCCGGACCTCCTCGAGGAGATCGAGACCTCGGGCCGGCCGGGCCGGGTCGGTGAGTGGGACGTCTGCGGCTACTTCGCCGACCCCGACGCGGCCCTCACCGCGGCCGACATCCAGACCGACCTCTCCAACGGCGTCACCTCGCTGTGGCTCCAGGTCGGCACCGGCGGGCTGGCGGCCGAGTCCCTGGCCGCGGCGCTGTCCGGTGTCCTCCTCGACGTGGCCCCGGTGACGCTGGAGGCCTCCGACCCGGTGGCCGCCGCCGAGGCCTTCGCCGCCGTCGCCGCCGGACAGGTTTCCGAAGGACGGGCCCTCGCTGAGGGCACCAACCTCGGGGCCGACCCGATCGGATCGCGCGTCGGCTCGACCACCGAGCCGCCGGTCGACGACATCGACGGAGTCGTCGCCGCAGTCGCCCGGATCGCGACCGACCTTGGCTGCGCCGCCCTCGTCGTCGACGGCACCGAGGTGCACGACCTCGGCGCCTCCGACGTCCAGGAACTCGGCTGGAGCCTCGCGGTCGGTGCTGCCTACCTGCGCTCGCTGGTCGCCGCCGGGTACGACGTCACCACCGCGGCCGGCCTGATCGGCTTCCGGTACGCCGCGACCGACGAGCAGTTCCCGACGATCGCCAAACTCCGCGCCGCGCGCCGGCTGTGGGACCGGGTCCTCGAACTCAGCGGTGTCGCCGCGGACCGGCGCCACCAGCACCAGCACGTGGTCACCTCGCGCCCGATGATGAGCAAGTACGACCCGTGGGTGAACATGCTGCGCACCTGTGTGGCGGCGTTCTCCGCCGGCGTCGGAGGAGCCGACAGCGTCACGGTGCTGCCGTTCGACGCGCACATCGGCCTTCCGGACGCGTTCAGCCGGCGGATCGCCCGGAACACCTCGGCGCTGCTCATCCACGAGTCCCACCTCGGCAAGGTCGCCGACCCGGCCGGCGGCGCGTTCGCCGTCGAGAAGCTGACCGATGACCTGGCCGTGGCCGCGTGGGCGGAGTTCGGCACGATCGAGGCCGCCGGCGGCGCCGTCGCGGCCCTCGCCGACGGGTCCCTGATCGGCCGCATCGGCGCGGTCGTCGTCGAGCGTGAGGCCCAGATCGCCTTCCGCAAGCGTCCGATCACCGGGCTCACGGAGTTCCCGAACCTGGCCGAGACGCTCCCCGAACGTCGCCCGTACGCCGCCGGTGCCCGGGTCGTCCGTCCCTACGGTCACGCCTTCGAAGCACTGCGCGACGAGCCCGCCACCGGCAAGGTCTTCCTGGCCACGATGGGCACCGTCGCCGCGCACACCGCGCGGGCGACGTTCGCGAGCAACCTGTTCGCGGCCGGCGGCATCGACGTGGTCAACCCCGGCCGTGCCGACGACGTCGACGCCGTCCTGGCGGCGTACCGGGGCCCGGACGGCGGCCAGCCGGTGGTCTGCCTCGTGGGTGCCGACAAGGCCTACGCGGCCTGGGGCGCCGACCTGGTCGCCGCGCTGCGTGAGGCCGGTGCCCGCTGGGTCATCCTGGCCGGCAAGACGCCTGAAGGAGTCGTCGTCGACGACACCTGCGCGATGGGCCTCGACGCCCTCGACTTCTTGAACCGCACGAGGGAGAAGCTCGCATGACCATCCCCAGCAGCTTCGCCGGCCTTCCGCTGAGCGGCGGCAGCCCGGCACCCGCCGGCACGAACGGCTCCGCACCCTGGGACAGCCCCGAGGGCATCCCGGTGCTGCCGACGTACGGGCCCGAGCACCTCGAGGGCCTGGACGCGCTCGACACCTACCCGGGCCTGTCCCCGTTCCTGCGCGGGCCGTACCCGACGATGTACACCACCCAGCCCTGGACGGTCCGGCAGTACGCCGGCTTCTCCACCGCCGAGGAGTCGAACGCCTTCTACCGTCGCAACCTCGCGGCCGGCCAGAAGGGCCTCTCGGTCGCCTTCGACCTGGCCACGCACCGCGGCTACGACTCCGACCACCCGCGGGTGCGCGGTGACGTCGGCATGGCCGGTGTGGCGATCGACTCGATCTACGACACCCGGGTGCTCTTCGAGGGCATCCCGCTCGACGAGATGTCCGTCTCGATGACGATGAACGGCGCGGTGCTCCCGGTGCTCGCGCTCTACATCGCCGCGGCCGAGGAGCAGGGGGTGAAGCCGGAACAGCTCGCGGGGACGATCCAGAACGACATCCTCAAGGAGTTCATGGTCCGCAACACCTACATCTACCCGCCGGCTCCGAGCATGCGGATCATCTCCGACATCTTCGCCTACACCTCCGCGAAGATGCCGCGCTTCAACTCGATCTCGATCTCCGGGTACCACATCCAGGAGGCCGGGGCGACGAACGACCTCGAGCTCGCGTACACGCTCGCCGACGGTGTCGAGTACATCCGCGCGGGCCTCGACGCCGGGATCGACATCGACGCCTTCGCCCCGCGGCTGAGCTTCTTCTGGGCGATCGGGACGAACTTCTTCATGGAGATCGCCAAGATGCGCGCCGCCCGTGCGCTCTGGGCGCGACTGGTGGCCGACTTCGACCCGAAGAACCCCAAGTCGCTCTCGCTGCGCACGCACAGCCAGACCTCGGGCTGGTCGCTGACCGCGCAGGACGTCTTCAACAACGTCCAGCGCACCTGCATCGAGGCGATGGCCGCGACCCAGGGCCACACCCAGTCGCTGCACACGAACGCACTCGACGAGGCGATCGCGCTGCCGACCGACTTCTCGGCCCGGATCGCGCGCAACACCCAGCTGCTCCTTCAGCAGGAGTCGGGCACCACCGGCACGATCGACCCGTGGGCCGGCTCGTACTACGTCGAGAAGCTCACCCACGACCTGGCCACCCGCGCGTGGGGCCACATCCTGGAGGCCGAGCAGGCCGGCGGGATGGCGAAGGCGATCGAGCAGGGCATCCCGAAGATGCGCATCGAGGAGGCCGCGGCCCGCACCCAGGCCCGGATCGACTCCGGTCAGCAGAAGGTGATCGGCGTCAACACCTACCGCCTCGCCGACGAGGACAAGCTCGACGTCCTCTCGATCGACAACAACGAGGTCTACAAGCAGCAGCTCGCGAAGCTCGACCGGCTCCGCGCCGAGCGCAACGCCGAGGACGTCCAGCGCGCCCTCGACGCCCTGACCGCCTCGGCGGAGCGCGGCGCCGCCAAGAGCTCGCTGGACGGCAACCTGCTCGCCCTCGCGGTCGACGCGGCCCGCGCCAAGGCCACCGTCGGCGAGATCTCCGACGCCCTGGAGAAGGTCTACGGCCGGCACCAGGCCGTGATCCGTACGATCTCCGGTGTGTACAAGCGCGAGTCGGGAACCGATGAGGGCGTCGCCGCGGTGCTCGCGGCGACCGACCGGTTCGCCGAGGACGAGGGCCGCCGGCCGCGGATCCTGGTCGCCAAGATGGGCCAGGACGGGCACGACCGCGGCCAGAAGGTGATCGTCACCGCCTTCGCCGACCTCGGCTTCGACGTGGACGTGGGGCCGCTGTTCAGCACCCCGGAGGAGGTCGCCCAGCAGGCGGTCGACGCCGACGTGCACGTCGTCGGGGTCAACTCGCTGGCGGCCGGGCACCTGACCCTGGTCCCGGCGCTGAAGCAGGCCCTGGCCGACCTCGGTCGCGACGACATCATGGTCGTGGTGGGCGGCGTGATCCCGCCCGACGACGTACCGACGCTGCTCGGGATGGGTGCCGCGGCGGTGTTCCCTCCGGGCACTGTCATCGCGGAGTCCGCACTGGAGTTGCTCGAGAAGCTCTCGGCGCGGCTCGGGCACTGACAGTGGCGACTTCTGCGGACGTCACCGCTCTCGTCGCGGGCGTCCGCGCGGGGCGCCGGACCGACGTCAGCCGGGCGATCACCCTGGTGGAGAGCTCACGGGCCGACCACCGTGACGCCGCCCGGGAGTTGCTGACCGAGCTCGGGACGAGCGCGCCGACGGCGGTGCGGGTGGGCATCTCCGGCGTCCCCGGCGTGGGCAAGTCCACCTTCATCGAAGCGCTCGGCACGCACCTGACCGAGGCCGGTCACCGGGTCGGGGTGCTGGCGGTGGACCCGTCCAGCGTCCGCACCGGCGGCTCGGTCCTCGGCGACAAGACCCGGATGGCGCGGCTCTCGGCGGACCCGGACGCCTACATCCGCCCCTCGCCGTCGGCCGGCACCCTCGGCGGCGTCGCCCGAGCGACCACCCAGGCGATGCTCGTCCTCGAGGCGGCGGGGTACGACGTGGTGCTGATCGAGACCGTGGGGGTCGGCCAGTCCGAGGTGACCGTGGCCGGGATGGTCGACACCTTCCTGTTCCTGACGCTCGCCCGGACCGGCGACCAGCTCCAGGGGATCAAGAAGGGCATCCTCGAGATCGCCGACGTGATCGCGGTGAACAAGGCCGACGGCGACCGGGAGACCGAGGCGAAGTCGGCAGCGCGCGAGCTCGCCGGTGCGTTGCGCCTGGTGTACGCCGGTGGCGACGCCTGGGTCCCGCCGGTGCTCACCTGCTCGGGCCTGGAGGGCCGCGAGGTCGACCACGTCTGGCAGCGGATCCTCGACCATCGTTCGCACCTCGGCGCCGACGGCCTGGCCGCCAAGAGGTCCGAGCAGCAGCTGGAGTTCACCTGGGCACTGGTCCGCGACGAGCTCGCGCAGCGGCTGCGCCGCTCGCCCGGTGTGGCGGCGATCCGTGCGGAGATCCGGGCCGCGGTCCTGGCCGGCGAGCTGACCGCACCGGTCGCAGCCGACCGGCTCCTCGCCGCCTACGACGCGGACTGAGCCGGGCGGACCCGGACAGTGCCGACCCAAGGGAGCACCGGGCCGGTAACCTCGAGGCGTGAGCACCCCGTCCCTGACCGCGCGCGTCGCCGCCTGCGTCGACGAGCTCGCCGGTGAACTGGTGGAGTTCCGTCGCGACCTGCACGCGCACCCGGAGCTCTCCTGGCACGAAGAACGCACGACGGGCCTGGTCGCCAAGCGCCTGGCCGACGTCGGTCTGGTCGCCCAGCCGCTCGGCTCGACCGGCCTGATGGTCGACATCGGTTCGGGAGAGGGTCCCGTGGTCGCGCTGCGCGCCGACCTCGACGCGCTCCCGGTCCCGGACCTGACCGAGGATCCGTGGCGATCGGAGATCGCCGGCGTCGCGCACGCCTGTGGACACGACGTGCACACCGCGGGGCTGCTCGGAGCCGGCCTGGCCCTCGCCTCGATCGGCGACGACCTGCCGGGACGGGTGCGGCTGGTCTTCCAGCCGGCCGAGGAGATCATGCCCGGGGGAGCGCTGACCTCGATCGGCGCCGGGGCGCTCGACGGCGTCAGCCGTATCTTCGGGCTGCACTGCGACCCGGGCGTCGACGTCGGATCGCTCGGCCTGCGCGAGGGTCCGCTCACCGGTGCCGCCGACTCGCTCGACGTTCGCCTCACCGGGAAGGGCGGTCACACCTCGCGCCCGCACCTGACCGAGGACCTCACCTTCGCGCTCGGCAAGCTGGTCACCGAACTGCCCGCGGTGCTGTCGCGGCGCCTCGACCCGCGGGCCGGCGTCAGCGTCGTCTGGGGCCTGGTCCGCGCCGGCTCCGCGATGAACGTGATCCCGGGCGTGGGCCGCGCGGCGGGGACCGTGCGGATGCTGGACGCGGTCGCGTGGGCCGACGCCGAGCAGCTCGTCCGGGAGACGATCCAGCAGATCGTGGAGCCGTACGGCGTGACCACCGAGGTGATCTACGTCCGTGGCGTGCCGCCCGTGGTCAACGAGCACGAGTCCACCGAGTTGCTGGGCCGGGCCATCGAGACCGTCGTGGGTCCCGCAGGTCATCTGAGCACCACCCAGAGCCTCGGCGGTGAGGACTTCGCCTGGTTCCTCGAGCAGGTGCCCGGCGCGATGGCGCGGCTCGGCACGCGCACCCCGGGGGGTCCGACCTACGACCTGCACCAGGGCGACCTGCGCGTCGACGAACGTGCCGTCGGCATCGCGGCCGAGGTGCTCGC
>JAKFBZ010000032.1:0-1860 GCA_036676945.1 Marmoricola sp. | reverse complement strand
GATCGGAGCCCGGATGGCGGCCGCGGTGCGGTGCGCGCCGCCCGAGAACAAGCCGACGCCGGCGGAGCGCGACGCCTGTGCCCCGTGGATCGCCCGCGAGGTGGAACTCGTCGCGCCGACGCTGCGGGTCGTGGTCACGCTCGGCGCCTTCGGCTGGGCGGCGGCGCTGCGATCACTGCGCGATGCCGGCTTCTCGATCCCGAAGCCGCAGCCGAAGTTCGGCCACGCCGCCGAGGTCCCGTTGAGCGGCCCGCACGGCGACGTGACCCTGTTGGGCTGCTACCACCCCTCCCAGCACAACACGTTCACCGGCCGCCTCACCCCCGACATGCTCGACGCCGTGTTCACCCGAGCCCAGGAGTTGGCCGACTAGCCTCTCGTTCATCGAGCCCGTCGAGATGCCGTGACCGATGCAGGGCCGCAATGGAACACTTCCCCCATGCCGCTCCTCGCCGTCACCGTGCTGGGTCACGACCGTCCCGGGATCATCGCTGACACGACCGGCGTGCTCGCCGATCTGGGTCTGAACATCGAGGACTCGACGATGACCCTGCTGCGGGGTCACTTCGCGATGATGCTGATCACCGACGGACCGGCGGACGCCGGGACCGTCGAGGAAGGGCTCGCGGTGCTGACCGCAGACGGGTCGCTGTCGGTCTCCGTGCGCGAGATCCCGACCGAGTCGAGTACGCCGGCCGGGACGACGTACCTGCTGAGTGTCCACGGCGGTGACCGGCCGGGGATCGTCTCCAGCCTGGTCGCCGAGGTGGCCCGGGTCGGCGGCAACATCACCGACCTGACCACCCGACTGGTCGGCGACCTCTACGTCCTGGCCGCCGAGGTCGACATCCCGGCGGGGATCGACGTGGCGGCGCTGGGCGAATCGCTCCGGACCGCGGCGAACCGGCTCGGGGTCGAGGTCTCACTGCTCCCGTTGGAGAGCGACGACCTGTGACCCAGCCTGATTTCTCGGCTGACCTGGGCACCCTCGAAGCTCTCCCCGAGGGGCGGGTGCTCGACGTCGTACGCGCTCCCGATCCGGTGCTGTCCCGGGTGGGGGAGAAGGTCGATCCGACGGATCCGGCCATCACGCAGCTGGCGGCTGACCTGGTGGCGACGATGCGGGTCTCGCCGGGTTGTGTAGGCCTCGCCGCTCCCCAGGTCGGCATCGGCGTGAAGGTGTTCTGCGTCGATGTCTCGGCCCATCCGAAGACCCGCACCAGCCACGGCACGTTCGTCCTCTGCAACGCGGAGGTCGTGACGGCCTCGCGGAACGAGAAGGCCCGCGAGGGCTGCATGTCCGTCCCCGATCTCACCGGCGACGTGAAGCGGCCGACGCGCATCGTCGTGATCGGACAGGCGCCGGGGACAGGCATCGACGTCGTGGTCGAGACCGACGCGTTCGAGGCCCGGGCGCTGCAGCACGAGATCGACCACTGCGACGGACTGCTCTTCCTGGACCGTGCCGCCGGCGCGCACGCGATCCATCCCCGCAAGACCTACTTATGAGCCGGCTGCGCGGCGCTCAGTAGCCGGGCTGGTTGAACTGGGTCGGCGGTGGCCGGGTGCAGACGCTCACCCCGCCGCCGGCCTCACCCGGCTCACCGACGCAGTCGTCGCCCTTCTGGGGAGCAAGGTCGCACCCGCTCAGTGACAGGATCACGAGCAGGGCGACGACGAGGAGCCAGGTTCGCCTCACCCATCCACGGTAGGACTCGGCGGACGGTCCGTCACTAGTCCGGGCGAGAGCTCGGTTCGGCCCAGATGACCTAGGGTCGTCGCTGCGCCCCGGTATCCCAATCGGCAGAGGAAGCGGTCTTAAAAACCGTTCAGTGTGGGTTCGACCCCCACCCGGGGCAC
>JAKFBZ010000031.1:0-21719 GCA_036676945.1 Marmoricola sp. | reverse complement strand
CCCGGGCAGTTCCTCGTCGGCGACCTGGACGCCGTCGCCTCGGAACAGGCCGTATCCGGCGGCAGGCTGGAGGTGCGGCGAGGCGTTCTCGTCGAGCCCGACCAGGTGGCGCGCGGCCGTGTTCCGGACCACGACCCTGCCGCCTTCCTCGAGGACGACGACCCCTTCGTTCATCGATTCGAGGACCGCGTCGAGGAGCCGGGCCCGGTCGGCGGTGATCCGTTCGGCCTCGGCGAGGCGGGCGATGGCGCGGTCGCGCTCGTCGCGGCTGAAGGCAAGCGCGAGCCCGGTCAGCACGGCCATCGCGACGAACGCCTGAGCGGTCAGGGCCCGGTAGTAGACCGAGTCGATCACAGCGAACGGACCGTGCCCGGCCAGAGTGCACGCGATCCCGAACGCGCCCATGACGACGCCGTGCAGGGTCACGATCACGGGTGCGAACCGGAGCCCGGCCCAGACCGAAGTGACCAGGAGCAGGAAGGCGAGGGGCCGGGCGGCGGTCTCGATGAAGACGAGGTAGGTCAGCGCGGTCGTGGTCACGAGCAAGCCGGCCGTCTCCAGCGCCCGCCGCGGCCCGGCCGGCTTCATCCCGCGCAGCAGGGTGCGCCCGGCCGCGCGCGGGCCGCCACTGGTGAGCAACGGATGTCCGACGAGCAGGCCGCACGTCGTGATCACGGTCAGGGCCAGGCAGTTGCGGCCCCATGAGACGGCGAGCATCGCGGGGTTCGGCACGCCGACGAAGAGGGCAGAGGCGACGGCACCGACGGTGAGCCCGACGATCCCTGAACAGGCTGCGGCGCAGACCAGCCGGCCGAGGTCGCCGAGGCGGCCTATCGGTCGCGTGCCGCCGAACCCCCACAAGTCGGGGATCCATCTCCGGACGAGCCCGACGAAGACGATCACCTGGGTCAGGTTGATGGCCAGGAAGACCAGGGCGCGCCCGGGGGTCGCCCCGGTGGTCAGCGTGACCAGCAGGGTCGCGGCCGAGAGTGCGAGCAGGTCGGTGCGCCGGGTGCGCTGGTTCCCGCTACCGATCCACAGTCCCGCGACGCCGAGCGCGGGCCAGATCAGGCTCAGCCCCTGTTTGTCGACGATGGTGGCCCGGCCGAGGTAACCGACAGCGACGAAGGTCGATCCGGCGAGCGCGAGACGAAGCGCCCGGCGTCCCCACGTCGGTGCTGCCGTGCCTGAGTCCACCCCCGCCACGATCTCCTCATCGGCCGGCACGAGCAGGAGTTGAGCAGAAGTTGTCATCTCAACCATCTGGTGACTCCCCACGGACCAAGGTCCCGGGCTCCGTGTCCGGCTCTGCGGGCGGACCACCTGACGGCCGGCCCCGGTCGTCGGCCAGAATGGGGGCATGACGCAACAACCGTTCTCCCGTCCCGGCGCCGTCGACCTCTCCGGGCTCTCGGGTCCCGCCGGCGCCCCCGCCGCGCCGGGTGGTCCCGGCGTGCCCTCCGGCCAGCCCGGTGTCAGCGGGGCCTACACGGTCGCGGTCGACGAGCAGAACTTCCAGAGCGTCCTGGAGAGCTCGATGAGCGCGGCGGTGCTGCTCGCCTTCTACAGCAGCACCCGTTCGCCCGAGAGCGTGCAGCTCGCGGACGACCTGCAGGCGCTCTCCAACGAGTTCGAGGGCAGGTTCCTGCTCGGTCGCGTCGACATCGAGGCCAACCCGCAGATCGCCCAGGCGATGCAGATCCCGTCGGTGCCGCTGGTGGTGCTGGTCGCCCAGGGCCGGCCGATGCCGCTGCTCCAGGACGCAGCCCCGCTCGACGACCTCCGCGCCGCGATCACCCAGGTGCTCCAGCAGCTCGCCGGAGGCGGGTTCGCCGGGCGTCATCAGCCCCGCACCGGCACAGAGGTGGACGCCGAGACCGGCGAGGAGATCCTCGACCCGCGCTACGCCCCGGCCCAGGACGCGCTCGAGCGAGGCGACATCGCCGCCGCTGTCGCGGAGTACCAGAAACTGGTCGACGCGAACCCGGCGGACGCCGAAGCGGTCGCCGGCCTGGCGATGGCGCAGGTGCTGCACCGCACCGACGGCGTCGACCTCAACGCAGCCCGTGCGGCGGCGGCCGAGAACCCGGACGACGTCGCCGCCCAGACCCTGGTCGCCGACCTGGACCTGCTCGGCGGGCACGTCGACGACGCCTTCAACCGGCTGATCGAGCTGGTCCGGCGCTCCTCCGACGACGACCGTGACGCCGCTCGTGACCACCTGATCGGACTCTTCGGAGCCGTCGGGAACGCGGACCCGCGGGTGCAGCGGGCGCGTCGGGACCTCGCCTCCGCCCTGTTCTGAGCGCGGGTGACGCGAACGCGCCGCCTGTAACGGTTCTCTCACCCCCGTCCCGTGGGGTGTGTGAGCGGCCTCACGCTTCTCACAGTGGTCCGCAGGCTCACGCGAGAAACGGTTTACTTCCGAGACATCGCTCGCGTGATCGGCACGAAACATCGCGGTGACACCTTCTGGTTCACGATCCACCCGGATCTGTGAACGTGAAGGAGTCCCGATGTCCACCACCGAGACCACGACGGCAGCTGCCGCAGACGTTGCCGTCGCGCCTGCCCCGGCGCCGCGCAACGGCTGGATCGACCACTGGGAGCCTGAGGACCCGGCTTTCTGGGAGAGCACCGGTAAGAAGGTCGCCAAGCGCAACCTGATCTTCTCGATCTTCGCCGAGCACCTCGGCTTCTCGGTCTGGCTGCTGTGGAGCGTCAGCGCCGCGATGCTCGCCAAGGTCGGGTTCGACTTCACGCCCCAGCAGCTGTTCTGGCTGCTGGCGGTCCCGAACCTGGTCGGCTCGCTGCTCCGGCTGCCGTACACGTTCGCCGTGCCGAAGTTCGGCGGGCGCAACTGGACCGTGGTCAGCGCGCTCCTGCTGGTGATCCCGACGCTGCTCTTCGCCTACTTCGTGCAGCGGCCGGACACGCCGTACTGGGTCTTCATCCTGGTGGCCGCGACCGCCGGCGTCGGCGGCGGCAACTTCGCCTCCTCGATGGCGAGCATCAACTTCTTCTTCCCGGCCGACAAGAAGGGCGCGGCCCTCGGGCTGAACGCCGCGGGCGGCAACCTCGGCGTGGCCTTCATCCAGTTCTTCCTGCCGATCATCGTCGGCGGTGCCGGCATCTTCGGCCTGGTCAAGGCCAGTGAGAACGGCATCGTCCTCGAGCGGGCGGGCTACCTGTACGCCGCACTGGCCGTGGTCGCCGCGCTGACCGCCTACTTCTTCATGAACAACCTGCGGGCGGCGTACTCACGGCCGCGCGAGCAGATGGCGGTGGTCAAGTACAAGCACACCTGGGTGATGTCGTTCCTGTACATCGGCACCTTCGGCTCGTTCATCGGCTACTCCGCCGCGATGCCGCTGCTGATCAAGATCAACTTCTTCCGCTCGCCGATCCCGACCGAGTCCATCGGCATCAACTTCGCCTACTACGCCTTCCTCGGTGCGCTCGTCGGCTCGATCGCCCGTCCGTTCGGCGGCTGGCTGTCCGACAAGTACGGCGGCGCGAAGGTCACCCTCGGCGCCTTCATCGCGATGCTGCTCGGCACCCTGACGGTCATCTACACACTGACCCAGCTCCGGACGGTCCCGGTCGCGCCGCCGGAGAAGCTGGCGGCCTGGGCCAAGGACCCGTCGAGCTTCCCCGGCTTCCCGCCGGCGGTCGTGGACGCGGTGAACCACAACTCCGACATCTTCCCGTTCTTCCTGGTCGCCTTCCTGTTCGTCTTCGCCGCGACCGGTATCGGCAACGGCTCGACGTACCGGATGATCCCGGCGATCTGGAAGACCTACGCTGCCTCGGCGGGCCCGGTCGGCACCCAGCCCCGGACCGACGCGGACGCGAAGGCGACCAAGGAGTCCTCGGCCGTGATCGGCTTCGCCGGTGCGATCGGCGCTCTGGGCGGCTTCCTGATCCCGATCACCTTCGGGGCGCCGTGGGTGGCCGACCCGGTCGAGGCGGTGAAGAGCGCCTTCGTGGTCTTCGCAGGCTTCTACGTGGTCTGCCTCGCGGTGACCTGGTTCTTCTACCTGCGTCCGTCGGCCCAGATGGCGAAGGCGAAGGTCTGAGCACCGGATGACCGACACCCACTGCCCCTATTGCGCACTCCAGTGCGCGATGACGCTGACCCCCTCCCCGGAGAACACCGGGGAGGGGGCCGGCGTCACTGTCACGCCCCGGGACTTCCCGACCAACCGGGGCGGGCTGTGCCAGAAGGGGTGGACGAGCGCCGCGGTCCTGCGCCTCGGTGACCGGATCACCCAGCCCCTGGTCCGCTCCGCGGCGGGCGTGCTGGAGCCGGTGAGCTGGGAGCACGCGCTGACGTACATCGCCGATCGGGTGACCTCGTTGAGCGCGGCGCACGGCGCGGACACGATCGGGGTCTTCGGCGGCGGCGGGCTGACCAACGAGAAGGCCTACCAGCTCGGCAAGTTCGCACGGACCGTGCTGCGGACGCGGCACATCGACTACAACGGCCGGTTCTGCATGTCCTCGGCGGCGGCCGCCGGCAACAGGGCCTTCGGCATCGATCGCGGGCTGCCGTTCCCGCTGGCCGACGTGGGCTCGACCGGGGCGCTCCTGCTGCTCGGCAGCAACGTCGCCGACACGATGCCGCCACTGGTCCAGCACCTCGGCGGCGTGCGTGAGCGCGGCGGCCTGCTCGTCGTGGACCCGCGGCGCTCCGCGACGGCCGCACTGACCGACGACGGCGCCGGGGTGCACCTCCAGCCGCTGCCCGGCACCGACCAGACGCTCCTGCTCGGCCTGCTGCACCTCGTCGTCGCCGAAGGCCTGGCCGACGAGTCCTACCTCGCCGCCCGGGTGACCGGCTGGGACGAGGTGCGGCGTTCGGTCGCACTGTGGTGGCCCGGTCGGGTGGCCACCGCCACCGGTGTCCCGGAGGCGACGCTGCGCCGTACCGTCGAGATCCTGGCCGCCGCTTCCCCGTCGCGCGGCGGCCGCGGCGCGATGGTGCTCAGCGGCCGCGGAGCCGAACAGCACACCGACGGCACCGACACGGTGACCGCCGCCATCAACCTCGCCCTCGCGCTCGGGCTGCCCGGCCGGCCGGCCAGCGGCTACGGCTGCCTGACCGGCCAGGGCAACGGCCAGGGCGGGCGCGAGCACGGCCAGAAGGCCGACCAGCTCCCGGGCTACCGCTCGATCGAGGACCCGGCCGCCCGTGCGCACGTGGCGGCGGTCTGGGGAGTCGATCCCGAGTCATTGCCCGGCAAGGGCGTGCCGGCGGTCCAGCTCCTCGGCAAGCTCGGCACCGAGGTGCGCGCGCTCTTCGTGCACGGCGCCAATGTCTTGGTCAGCGCGCCGGACGCCACCGCCGTACGGCGACGGCTCGCGGCGCTCGACCTGCTGGTGGTCTGCGACTTCGTGCCGAGCGAGACCGCGCAGCTCGCCGACGTGGTCCTCCCGGTCACGCAGTGGGCCGAGGAGGAGGGCACGATGACGTCGTTGGAGGGCCGGGTGCTGCGTCGCCGCAAGGCGATCGAGCCGCCGGGTGAGGCGCGCAGCGAACTGCGGATCCTGGCCGACCTGGCCCGCGCGCTCGGGTCGGGAGTCCGGTTCGACACCGAGCCCGCGGTCGTCTTCGACGAACTCGCCCGGGCCAGTGCCGGCGGGGTGGCCGACTACTCCGGCCTCTCGCACGCCGTCCTCGACGCCGACGACACGGCCTACTTCTGGCCGGTGCCGGTCGGCTCGGCCGGTACGCCGCGACTGTTCGCCCGGAGGTTCGGCCACTCCGACGGCCGGGCACGGATGGTGGCGGTCTCCCCGGGCGCGCCCGAGGACGACCTGCGCCCGGACGCGCCGGTCTACCTGGTCACCGGCCGGGTCCTGGCGCAGTACCAGTCGGGGGCCCAGACCCGCAGGGTCGACGCTCTCACCGCGGTGGCGCCGGCGTCGTTCGTGGAACTGCACCCGCACCTGGCCCGGCTGCACGCGATCGACGACGGCGACGACGTCGCGGTCACCTCGGTCCGCGGCACCGCGATCGCCCGGGCCCGGATCACCGCCACGATCCGGCCGGACACCGTCTTCATGCCGTTCCACTGGCCCGGTGACGGGATGGCCAACGCCGTCACCAACGACGCCTGCGACCCGATCTCGGGGATGCCCGAGTTCAAGGTGTGCGCGGTCTCCGTCACCCGTGCCGACCTGCTGGTCACCCGTGAGAGCAACACCAGTCCCGAGGAGGCCCTCGCATGACCAAGCCTGCCGAGAAGATCGTCGTGGTCGGAGCCGGGATGGTCGGCCACCGCTTCGTCGACGAACTCGTCCGTGCCGACCGGGCCGGGCGCTACGCGGTCGAGTTGATCGGCGAGGAGGAGTACGAGCCGTACAACCGGATCCTGCTCTCCGAGGTACTGGCAGGGCGCGCTGACCTCCGGGCGCTCACCCTGCCGCTGCCCGACGCCGACCGGGTGGTCTTCCGCCGCGGCGTCGGCGTCGCGGCGATCGACCGCGATGCCGGTGAGGTGCTGCTCTCCGACGGCAGCCGGACGCCGTACGACCGTCTGGTCCTGGCCACCGGGGCGCAGGCGTTCGTGCCTCCGATCGCCGGCCTGGCCGGTCCCGGCCAGGAGTCGAACCCGCGGCACGTCCACGTCCTTCGCACCCTCGACGACTGCCGCAACATCGCCGCCCGGGCGATGAACGCCAAGCACGCGGTGGTCCTCGGTGGCGGCCTGCTCGGCCTCGAGGCGGCGTGCGGTCTTCGCCGACGAGGCGTGCCGGTGACCGTGGTCGACCTCGACGCGCACCTGATGGCGACCCAGCTCGACCCCGGGCCGGCGCGCGTCCTCGCGGCCACACTGCGAGCGCTCGGCGTCGACGTCGTGACCGGGACGAGCGTCGCCGAGGTGATCAGCGCCTACGACGAGATCGTGGCCGTCCGCCTCACCGACGGCCGTCTGCTGGCCGCTGACCTGATGCTCGTCTCGTGCGGCATCCGGGCGAACAGCGCACTCGCGGCCGGGTCCGGGCTGGCCGTGGACCGCGGCATCGTCACCGACGACGACCACACCACCGACGACCCGCGGGTGCACGCGATCGGCGACTGCGCGCAGCCGCCGTCCGGGATGACCGGCCTGCTGGCCCCCGGCTGGCGGCAGGCCGAGGAGCTGGTCGCCCGTCTGGTGCCGGCCGACGCGAGCGTCCTGGAACCGGTCGAGGACCAGCGCCCGGAGCCGGTGAAGCTCAAGGCGGCCGGCGTCGATCTGGTCACGATGGGTGTCCGCGGCAGCGACGCGGGCGACAGCGACCGGGTGCTCACCGTGAGCGACCCCACCGGCAGCCGGTACGTCGACCTGGTCATCCGCAGCGGAGAGCTCGTCGGCCTCACCTGCCTCGGTTTCCCCGATGTCTCGGCCGGCCTCACGCTCGCCTACGACCGCCGGACCCCGCTCCCGGTGGACCCGCTGGCGCTGCTGCTCGGTGCCGGCAACGCGGTGGAGGCTTCGCCCTCGCCGATGCGGATGCCGGGTTCGACGACGGTCTGCCGCTGCAACGGCGTCACCAAGAAGGAGATCGTCTCGGCCTGGGAGGACGGCGCCCGCAGCACCGAGGCGGTCGCCGGGGCGACGAGGGCGACCACCGGATGCGGTGGCTGTTCGGAGGTCGTCTGCGGCCTCGTCGACTGGCTCAACGCCAGTGATCCGGCGATGCCGGCCGAGGCCGGCACGCAACCGGATCGCGCATCCGTTGACATGCCTGTAACACCACGAAACATGACCGTTGAATCGACGAATTAAGGTGCCCGCCATGTCCAGTACTCACCCGCTGGGAAGCCAGTCCGCCCCGCGACGCCTCTGCGTCGTCGGCGGAGGAATGGTCGCGCACCGCCTCGTGGAGGCGCTGCTCGACCGCGACACCGACAAGGCGTGGGAGGTGGACCTGTTCTGCGAGGAGCCGATGGCTCCGTACGACCGGGTCGCGCTCACCTCGTACTTCTCCGGCAAGACCCCGGCCGACCTGGTCCTCGGCGACGAGGACCTGGCAGCCGATCCTCGGGTCTCGGTGCATCTGGGTAGCACCGTGACGGCGATCGACCCGGCCGGGCGCAAGGTGACGACCGAGGAGGGGGTCACCGCGTGGGACGCACTCGTGCTCGCCACCGGCTCCTCGGCGTTCGTTCCTCCGGTCACCGGCTGCGACCTGCCGGGGGCGTTCGTCTACCGGACGGTGCAGGACGTGCGTGACCTGGAGGCGTGGGTCGAGCGGCTCCAGGAAGGCGCAGCGGTCTTCGAGGGCGGTCGTGACGTGCGGCCGGTCACCGGCGTGGTCGTCGGCGGCGGCCTGCTCGGGCTGGAGGCCGCCGGCGCGCTGCACGGGATGGGCGTCGCCACCACGGTCGTCGAGTTCGCCGACCGGCTGATGCCGCTGCAGGTCGACGAGGGCGGTGGCGCGTCCCTGCGCAGGATCGTCGAGGGCATGGGCGTCCAGGTCCTGACGTCGACGGCCTCGGCGGCGCTGCACGCCGGCGAATCGGGCGCGGTCCGGTCGATGGAGTTCGCGGACGGCTCGATCGTCGACGCCGACGTGGTCGTCTTCGCGACCGGCGTGCGGCCTCGCGACGAGCTCGCCCGGGCCGCCGGTCTGGTGATCGGGGAGCGTGGCGGTGTCGTCGTGGACGACAGCTGCCTGACGGTCGCTGAGGACGTGTACGCCGTCGGCGAGGTCGCCTGCATCCAGGGCCGGACGTGGGGCCTGGTCGGGCCCGGGAACACGATGGCCGAGGTCGTCGTGGACCGGCTGCTCGGCGGCGGGGCCACGTTCCCCGGTGCCGACACCAGTACGAAGCTGAAGCTCCTCGGCGTCGACGTGGCGTCCTTCGGCGACGCGTTCGCCGAGGCGCCCGGGAGCCTGGAGGTCACCTACGCCGACCCGGTCGCCGGGGTCTACAAGAAGCTGGTGATGTCCGACGACGCGAAGACGCTGCTCGGCGGTGTCCTCGTCGGTGACGCGAGCGCCTACGCCTCGCTGCGGCCGATGCTCGGCGCCGAACTCGGGTCCGACCCGAACGCGTGGCTGCTGCCCGAGGGCAGCGGGGCGCCGGTTATGGGAGACCTTCCCGACGCCGCGAACGTCTGCTCCTGCAACAACGTCACCGCCGGCACGATCCGGTGCTCGGTGACCGACGAGGGCTGCACCGACCTGGCCGGTGTGAAGGCCTGCACCAAGGCCGGCACCTCCTGCGGGTCGTGCCTGCCGCTGGTGAAGAAGCTGATGACCACCGAGCTGGAGAAGGCCGGCGTCACGGTCAGCAACGCGCTCTGCGAGCACTTCGAGTTCAGCCGGGCCCAGCTCTTCGACATCATCTCGGTCACCGGCCTGCGCAACTTCAGCGAGATCATCTCCTCGCACGGGACCGGTCGCGGCTGCGACATCTGCCGGCCGGTGGTCGCCTCGATCCTGTCCTCGCTGGGCACCGGTCACGTGATGGACACCGACCTGGCCCGGCTCCAGGACACCAACGACCACGTGATGGCCAACCTGCAGAAGGACGGCACCTACTCGGTGGTGCCGCGGGTGCCGGCCGGCGAGATCACCCCGGCCGGCCTGATCGCGATCGGACAGGTCGCCGCGGACTTCGGGCTCTACACCAAGATCACCGGCGGTCAGCGGATCGACCTCTTCGGTGCCCGGCTCGAGCAGCTGCCCGAGATCTGGAAGCGGCTCGTCGAAGCCGGTTTCGAGTCCGGCCACGCCTACGGCAAGTCGCTGCGGACGGTGAAGTCGTGCGTCGGCTCGACCTGGTGCCGGTACGGCGTCCAGGACTCGGTGGGCATGGCGATCGACCTCGAACTGCGGTACCGCGGGCTGCGCTCGCCGCACAAGCTCAAGCTCGGTGTCTCCGGCTGTGCCCGCGAGTGCGCCGAGGCGCGCGGCAAGGACGTCGGGGTGATCGCCACCGACAACGGCTGGAACCTCTACGTCGGCGGCAACGGCGGGTTCACCCCGCGGCACGCACAGCTCTTCGCCGAGGACCTCGACACCGAGACCCTGGTCCGGACCATCGACCGGTTCCTCATGTACTACGTCCGCACCGCCGACCGGCTGCAGCGGACCGCGCCGTGGGTCGAGGCGCACGAAGGCGGGATCGACGCGATCCGGGAAGTCATCATGGAGGACTCCCTGGGGATCTGCGCCGACCTGGACGCGGCGATGGAGTCGCACGTCGACAACTACCGCGACGAATGGGCGGCGACGCTCGCCGATCCCGCGAAGCTCTCCCAGTTCGTCTCGTTCATCAACGCCCCCGACGCAGGGGACCCCGACCTGACCTACGTCGAGGAGCGCGGACAGCGTCGTCCGGCCACGGCGGAGGAGCGGGAGTCCGGGGCGCCGATCATCGCCGGTCCGCGACTCGCGACGAGGACCTGGGAGAGCGACGCGACCGAAGGGATGGTGCACTCATGACCGAGACCGTCGAACAGGGCCAGCAACCGCCCAACGCCTGGGTCGCCGTCTGCACGAAACGTCAGCTGATCCCGGAGCGAGGGGTGGCGGTCCTGGTCAAGGACCAGCAGGTCGCGCTCTTCCGGGTGACCGCGCCGGACGGCTCCGACTTCGTCTACGCCGTCGGCCACAAGGACCCGTTCTCCGATGCCAACGTGATCGCCCGCGGGATCGTCGGCTCGGTCGGCGCCGGCGAGGAGCTGCGGGACACCGTCGCGTCGCCGATGTACAAGCACGTCTTCGATCTGGCGACCGGCGAGTGCCTGACCGATCCGGCCGGCCGGCTTCCGGTCTACCGGACCTGGATCGCCGGCGGGGTCGTCTACATCCATCCGGTCCCCATCGCACCACCGGCCCTGGTGGCCTGAGGAGTCTGATGACCGAACTCACCCCGGTCCTCGCAGGCACACGGATCCTGGTCACCGCGCAGCGGCGATCCGACGAACTCGCCGGAGCGCTGATGCGGCGCGGTGCCGAGGTCACCGTCGCGCCGACCCTCGGCGTGGTGCCGCACATCGACGAGGAGACGCTGCTGCGCCGTACCCATGAGGTGCTGGCCGACGGCGTCGACACCCTGGTGGTGACCACCGGGATCGGCTTCCGGGGCTGGATGGACGCCGCCGAGGCAGCAGGGGTGTACGACGAACTGCTGACTGCCCTCGCGGACATCAGGCTGGTCGCCCGCGGGCCCAAGGCGCGCGGCGCGCTCCAGGCGATCGGCCTGCGGGCGGACTGGGTGGCCGAGTCCGAGACCTCGGCGGAGATCGTCGAGTTCCTGCTCGCCGAAGGGGTCGACGGCCTGCGGATCGCGGTCCAGCACCACGGCGCCGGCGACCCGCACCTGGAGTCGATGCTGACCGGTGGCGGAGCGAGCGTGATCCCGTTGGAGGTCTACCGCTGGGGGCCGGCCACCGACCCGGCGGCCGTTGCCGAGACCGCGCTGGCGGTCGCTGCCGGCGGTTACGACGCGGTGATGTTCACCAGCGCACCGGCCGCCTCGGCCTGGCTGGCCGAACTCGAGTCGCAGGGCCTCACCGAGATCGTCCGCGACCTGTCGCGGAACGGCCGGGTCCTCCTCGCCGCGGTGGGTCCGGTCACGGCCGAGCCGCTGCAGAACGCCGGGATGGCCGCCGTCTACCCGGACCGGTCCCGGATGGGTGCGTTGGTCCGGCTGATCATCCTGACCCTCGGTGACGAGGCGCACAGCGTCCGGACGCCGTCCGGCGTCCTGCACGTGCGCGCGTCCGCCGCCACCCTGGACCACGACGTGCTCCCGCTCTCGCCCAACGGCCTGGCGATCCTGCGCTGCCTCGCGCACCGTCCGGGCGAGGTGGTCAGTCGCGACCGCCTGCTTGAGGTGCTGCCCGGTGACTCCGCTGATCCGCACACCGCCGAGGTCGCGGTCGCACGTCTGCGTGAGTCGCTCGCCGCGCACGCCGGGTCGTACCCATTGGTGCGCACCGTGATCAAGCGGGGCTACGTCCTCCAGACCGCCTAGCGCCGGCCCGCTCCAGGGCTTCCACCAGCGCACCGATCGCGGGGGAGCGGCCCTGACTGCTGCGCCAGACCGCGATCACCTCCCGCTCCGGGACGGGGTCCTTGACGGTGATCGCCCGGGTGTTCGCCGGCAGGGCAGAGCGGCCCAGCCGGGGTACCAGGGCGATGCCCAGTCCGGCCGAGACCAGCGCCAGGTGCGAGGCGAACTCCATCGAGGTGTGCTCGATCGCCGGCACCCGCCCGGTGCCGGCGTACATCCGCAGCAACCATTCGCGACAGATGGTCCCCTCGGGCGTCGCGATCCAGTGCTCGTCGACGAGGTCGCCCGGGGTGACGGTCCGACGACGGGCCAGTCGATGGTCCTCCCGGACGATCACCTCGGCCACGTCCCGGTGGATGACGGCCCGGTCCAGGTGGTCGGGGATCGCGATCGGGACGTCACCCCAGCGGTGCACGACGGCCAGGTCGGCATGCCCGCCGGCCACCCGGTCGACGGCGTCCCAGGGCTCGACCTCCTCCATCCGGATCCGGAGGCCGGCGTGCTCGTTCATCAGATCTGCCACCGCGGGCCCGATCAGGCCGCGCATGGCGGTCGAGAAGCCGACCAGTCCGAACTCTCCGGTGATGCCGCCGGCGTGGGCGTGCAGATCGGTCTCGAGCCGCTCGAGGTCCGCGGCGATGCGGGCACCTTCGCCGACGAGGATCCGGCCCGGGCCGCTGAGGATGACTCCGCGTCCGACGCGTTCCAGCAGCGCGACGCCCGACTGGCGCTCGAGACGCTTGATCTGCTGGGAGACGGCGGAGGGCGTGTAGCCGAGCGCCTGAGCGGCGGCGATGACCGAGCCGTGGTCGTGGACGGCCTCGAGGGAACGCAGAGCGGCCAGATCAATCATGTAGACAGATTACACGAATCTGTGCAGATCAAATCGCTGGTGCTTCATGATGTTTGCTCACAGAATCGACGGGTGAGCCTGCGTCATTCCCTCCTCGCCGTCCTGGTCGCCACGATCTGGGGCGTGAACTTCGTCGTCATCGAGTGGGGGATGGACGGCGTCCCGCCGCTGCTCTTCGTGGCAGTCCGGTTCCTCGCCGTCCTGGTGCCGGCGGCGTTCTTCGTACCGCGCCCGCAGGTTCCCTGGCCGACCGTCGTCGGAGTCGGGGTCTTCATGTCCCTGGGGCAGTTCGGCCTGTTGTACAGCGCCATGCACGCCGGGATGCCCCCGGGGCTCGCTGCCCTGGTCCTCCAGGCGCAGGTGCTCTTCACGGTGCTGATCGCCGCACTCTGGCTGCGCGAACGACCCGGTCGCGTGCAGCTGCTGGGGGTGGTCGTGGGGGCGGCCGGGCTGGGACTGGTCGGCGTCGGCCGCGGCGGGCATGTCCCGCTCGGTGCTCTGTTCCTCTGCCTCGCCGCGGCGCTGTCGTGGGGGGTCGGCAACGTGATCGCCCGCCGCGCCTCGCGCTACCCCCGGTCAGCGGGCTCGGGCCTGTCGATGGCGGTGTGGTCCTCGCTGGTGGTCCCGGTGCCGCTGACCCTGCTCGCGGTCGTCCTCGACGGCCCCGACGTGCTCGGTAGTGCGGTGGACGCCTTCGGCTGGGAGGCCGGTCTGTCGACGCTCTACACCGCCGGTCTGGCCTCGCTCGTCGGCTACTCGATCTTCAACGGCCTGCTGGCCCGCTACCCGGCGTCGTCGGTGACCCCGTTCGTCCTGATCGCGCCCCCGGTCGCGATGGCCAGTGCCTGGCTGTTCCTCGGCCAGGTGCCGAACCTCGCCGAGACCGTCGGCGGCCTGGTCGCGCTCGGCGGGGTGCTCCTCGCGGTCGTAGGCGGGCGCGGACGGCCCGCTCCGGCCGCCGCCGGGAACGACAGGACCCCGGGCGAATCGCCCGGGGTCCTCGTCGGAGCTGCTGCGGAGTGACCGTACGCCTCAGTAGGGGTACGGCTCCCACTTCTCGAGGAGACCGGCGTTCGGGTCGTCCATGACCTCGGCGGGCATGTCGCGGACCTTGAGCCCGGCCGCCTCGGCTGCGGCGAGCGTCGCGGCGTCGTACGGCGCCTTGCGCCAGCGGTTGACCATGTAGGCCCGGGTCTTCAGATAGTCGCCGTAGCGCTTGGCGTGCGCGTCGTCGGCGCCGAGGTGCGCGAAGATCGCGATCCGGTCGCCGTCGGGCTTGGTGACCTTCCATGACGGGTACTTGTCGTGCTCGTTGGGCAGCGGGACCTCTTTGAACGGCCAGCGCAGCAGCATGCCGTTGCCCGAGTGGGTGATCCGCATGCTCCACACGGCCAGGTCGCCGGGCTTCACCTTGACGTAGCGGTTCGGGCCCTTCTTGTGGTCGACCCACTCGTGCGAACCCTCGCGCAGGTTCAGCCCACCGGTGTGCTTGGTGTGGTCCTGGCAGTAGATGCCGAACCGGAGCTGGGTGTAGCGGCCCTGGGTCCAGTCCGGACCGTTCTCGTCCTGCCGGTCGGTGTTGTCCTTGTGGAAACCCTTCTGGGTCCCGTTGATCGTGAAGGAGCTGTCACCGCCGTAGTGGACGACGTCGACGTCGAGGAGCTTCCGTGCCACCGCGACCAGCCGGCCGTCGGTGAGGATGCTGCTCAGCCTCTCGTTGGCGAGCAGGTCGCCGCCGGCGTCCTTGGTCGCGTAGGCACCCTCCCGGAACCTCTTGATCTCGTCCGCAGTGAACATCCCGGGAAGGACGGTGTAGCCCTTGGTCCAGAAGTCGTCGACGTCAAGGCGCTCGATCGCCTGTTGGCTCATGGTTCCTCCGTTGTGTCTGCTACGCGTCACGTTACAGGCCTCGGGCGTTCCGTTCGGACCCCGGGTGAGGGTGTCCTAACTCGCACTTCTCGTCAGATTCCGAGCCTTCGCGCGAACCCCGGAACGTACCGCCGTCAGGTCAGCGACCGCTTTCCGTGTACGACGGGCCGGGGTCGTCCGACAGGTTCCGCAGTGCCGCGACGACCCGGCGGGCGGTGAAGTCCGCGCAGAGCTCCTGCACCTCCTCGGGCGTGCAGAACTTCGCCGACCTGATCTCGCGCTGCTGGCGCACGATGCCGTCGACCAGGGTCGCGTCGTGCTCGCCGCCGTCGAAGACCAGGCAGACGGCGTCGTCCCAGCCGCCCCAGGGCGGCAGCCAGTCGGTGAGGACCAGCGGGCCCGGCACGATGGCGAGACCGAGCTCCTCCTCGACCTCCCGGGCCACGGCCAGCATCGGGGACTCGCTCACCTCGACGACCCCGCCGGGAAGGTCCCAGTCCTTCTTGTAGGTCAGCTGGCAGAGCAGCACCCTGCCGTCGGTCGAGCGGATCAGCATCTGGCTGATCGCGCGCTTGCGCGGCAGGAACGAGTTGAGCAGCCGCCGGAAGCCCATCGGTTCCTCCACAGGGGTGTCGTCGGCGAGCCGGGCGTAGACGATCCGGTCGGCACCGTCGACGATTCGGCGCGCGACGCCTTCACGCATCAGACCGGAGAAAGTGGCGATCCGCTGGGCGGCCTCGTCGGTCGGGTCCACCAGGGTCTCGATCCGCTGGTGGCCGGCCGCGAAACCCTCGTCGATCACGACCCGGACCGCCTCGACGGTCGGCCCGAGCCCCTCGGCCTGGAGAGCGGCCGACCAGGTCAGACGCACCACCCCGGGGCTCACCGGGTTCAGTTCAGCGGACACGCAGTAAGCCTAGGGGAACGGGGTGTGGCGGTCGCGGCGTCTCGACAGGCTCGACGTCCGGATCAGCGCGGAGGTGCCAGCCAGAGGACGCCCAGCGGAGGCAGCCGGAGCCGGGCGCTGGCCGGTTGGTCGCCGTACGGCTGCGGCTCGGCGACGACGACCCCGAGGTTGCCGACCCCGGATCCGCCGTAGGCCTCGGCGTCGGTGTTGATCACCTCGTGCCAGTCTCCGGCGAACGGCAGCGGCACCCGGTAGTCCTCCTGCGGACGGCCGGAGAAGTTGCAGACGCAGACCAGCGCCTGGCCGCTGCGGCTCCACCGGACGAACGCGATCACGTTGGCACCCCGGTCGTCGGCGGCCAGCCAGGTGAACCCGGCGCCGGTGGCGTCCTGCTCCCACAACGCCGGGCTCTCGACGTAGGTCCGGTTCAGGTCGCGCACCAGACTGTGCACCCCGAAGTGCGCACGGGCGTCGTCCCCGTGCTCGAGCAGCCACCAGTCCAGCTCGCCGGACTCCGCCCACTCGTTGTCCTGGGCGAACTCGGAGCCCATGAACAGCAGTTGCTTGCCCGGGTGCGCCCACTGGTAGGCCAGGAAGCTGCGCACCCCGGCGAACTGCTTCCAGCGGTCGCCGGGCATCTTGCGAAGCAGCGACCCCTTGCCGTGCACCACTTCGTCGTGGCTGATCGGCAGCACGTACCGCTCGGAGAACGCGTAGACCAGGCTGAACGTGAGCTGGTCGTGATGGTGCGTTCGGTACATCGGGTCGCGCTGCACGTAGCCGAGGGTGTCGTGCATCCAGCCCATGTTCCATTTGAACCCGAAGCCCAGGCCGTCGTCCGTCGTCGGCGTGGTGACCCCCGGCCAGGAGGTCGACTCCTCGGCGATGACGGTGGTGCCGGGCGCGTGCTGGGCGACAGCCTCGTTCAGCGCTCGGACGAACGCGACCGCCTCCAGGTTCTCCCGGCCGCCGTGGACGTTCGGGGTCCAGGTCCCGGCCTCGCGCGAGTAGTCGAGATAGAGCATCGAGGCGACCGCGTCCACGCGCAGACCGTCCACGTGGAACTCCTCGAGCCAGTAGAGCGCGTTGGCGACCAGGAAGTTGCGCACCTCCAGCCGGCCGAAGTCGAAGACGAGGGTGCCCCAGTCGGGGTGTTCGCCGCGGCTCGGGTTGGGATCCTCGTAAAGCGGGGTGCCGTCGAAGCGGGCCAGCGCGAAGTCGTCCTTCGGGAAGTGCGCCGGCACCCAGTCCAGGATCACCCCGATGCCGGCCCGGTGCAGTGCGTCGACCAGCCGGCGGAAGCCGTCCGGATCCCCGAACCGGGACGTCGGGGCGTAGTACGACGTGACCTGGTAGCCCCAGGAGCCGCCGTACGGGTGCTCCATCACCGGCATGAACTCGACGTGCGTGAACCCGGCCTCGACGACGTACGCGGTCAATTGCTCGGCCAGGTCGTCGTACGAGCAGCCCTTGCGCCAGGACCCGAGGTGCACCTCGTAGACCGACATCGGACGCTCCGCGACCGGCGGACCTGTCTGGCGCGCGGCCATCCATTCACCGTCGGTCCAGGAGTGGCTGGTCGCGAAGACCACCGAGTGCGTCTCCGGCGGGACCGCGGTGTGCACCGCCATCGGGTCGGCCTTGTCGCGCCATTCCCCGTCCGCTCCGCAGATCAGGAACTTGTAGCGCTGGCCGGGACCGGCTCCGGCGACGTGCAACTCCCAGACACCGGAGCCGGACAGCTTCGTCATCGGCATCGATGCCCGGTCCCAGCCGTTGAAGTCGCCGACCAGCCGGACCTCGCGGGCGTGCGGCGCCCAGACCGAGAAGCGGACACCGCCGGCGGGCTGCACGTGCGCGCCGAGCGCCTCCCAGAGCCTGTGGTGGGTGCCCTCGCCGATCAGGTGCAGATCGAGGTCGCCCAGACGTGCTTCCAGATGGTCGGTCATCCGGAGCCTTCGGCCAGCGACGCGATCGCGCCCAGCGGGATCGGCAGCCAGTCCGGCCGGTTGCGGGCCTCGTACGCCGCCTCGTACACGGCCTTGTCGGCGATGTAGGCGTCGAGAAGGACCTGTTCAGCGCTGGAGATCGGAGTGCCGCGTTCCTCGGTGTACCCGGCGAGGAACTCGGTCACGTTGTGGGCCACCCATTCGCGGGTGCGGTAGTCGGCCTGGGCAGCGCCGTCCGCGTCCGGCTGCAGGTCGTGGACCGTCGAGGCGGCGGCGTAGTGGAACGAGCGCACCATGCCGGCGACGTCGCGCCAGGGCGAGTCGGGGACCTGGCGTTCGGCGAGGTGCTTGGCGGGCTCGCCCTCGAAGTCGACGAGCTTCCACCCCAGGGAGGTGCGCAGGGTCTGGCCCAGGTGCAGGTCGCCGTGCACCCGCTGGGCGGATGCCGTGGCCGTGCCGGCCACCGCGCCGAAGATCGCATCCAGCCGGTCGACGTACGCGACGAGTTCGGGGACCACGCCGGTGGCGGCGTGCAACCGCGCGGTCATCGTCGCGGACAGCGCGGCCGGGTCGAGAGCGGTGCCGCCGAAGGCTTCGTCGAGCACGGCGTGCACCGCGGCCACCGCGACGCCCAGACGGCGGGCCTCGCCGCCGAAGTCGCCGCCGACCTCGTCGGCGTGCAGGTCACCCTCGATGAGCAGGTTCCGGACACTGGTCTTCGCGAGTTCCCAGCCGTCGCTGGCAGTGCGCAGGAACTGCTGCAGCATCGCGAGGTCGTGGGTGCCGTCCGGAGTCTCCGCGCTGAGCCAGCCGTACAGGTGCGCGACGTGAGTGTCGCCGGCCAGGGTCAGCGCCCGGTGGATCTCGATGTCCGGGTTGTGGCCGGAGGTCAGCTTGCGGAAGACCTTCAGGATCGCGGTCTCGCCGAAGACGGCGGAGGAGTTGCTCTGCTCGGCCGGGAGGAACGTCGAGTGGACGTCGGCCTCGAGACCGGCTTCGGCGACGCGGTGCACCTCCAGAGCCGAAGCCCCGTCACTCACCGATCCGTCGGCGAACGCCTGGTAGATCACGGCCATCGCGTCCCGGTCGTGGAGCGCGTCGTAGATCCACTCCTCGTCGCCGGCCTCGCCGGCGCCGTGACGGACCAGCGCGTGCGCGAGGCGCTCCTCGTGCGCGGGGTAGGCCGAGACCGGCATCTGGTACGTCTCGGTGCGCGGCTCGCCGTCGGCGTACTCGACCCGGACGAGTTCGATACGCAGCGGGTCGTCCAGGCGCGCCAGTACCTCGACGTCGACGACCTCGAACGTCCGGCCTTTGCCCGCGAACCAGCGCTGGTCGGCCAGGAACGCGCTGAGCTGGTCATGGTTCAGCGCTGTGTCGTTCATGCCTGCAACTCCTCCGCGGAGTCCGCCTCCGGTAGGCGGATCCAGTAGAACCCGTACCCACCGAGCGTCAGGAGATACGGCAGTTCACCGATCTGTGGGAAACGGACGCCGCCGAGCAGTTCGACCGGCACCACGCCCTCCCAGCGGCGCAGGTCCAGTTCGACCGGCTGCGGGAACCGGGACAGGTTGTTCACGCAGAGCACGGTGTCGGCGTGCGCGACCCCGTCCGCGTCGGTCCAGCGGTGCTCACGGATGTAGGAGAGCACGGACGCGTTGCTCCCGCCCAGATCGAGCCAGTCGCCGAGGCCGAAACAGGGGTGCTGTTTGCGGGCGTGGATCATCCGGCGGGTCCAGTGCAGCAGCGAGGAGGAGTTCTCCAGCTCGGCTTCGACGTTGACCGACTGGTACCCGTAGATCGGGTCCTGGACCAGGGGCAGGTGCAACCTGCCCGGGTTGGAGACCGAGAAACCGGCGTTGCGGTCCGAGGTCCACTGCATCGGGGTCCGTACGCCGTCCCGGTCGCCGAGCCAGATGTTGTCGCCCATCCCGATCTCGTCGCCGTAGTAGAGCACCGGCGAACCGGGCAGCGAGAGCAGCAGCGCGGTGAAGAGCTCCATCCGGTTGGTGTCGTTGTCCAGCAGCGGGGCCAGCCGGCGGCGGATGCCGATGTTGGCCTTCATCCGCGGGTCGGTGGCGTACTCCGACCACATGTAGTCGCGGTCCTCGTCGGTGACCATCTCCAGGGTCAGCTCGTCGTGGTTGCGCAGGAAGATGCCCCACTGGCAGTTCGACGGGATCGCCGGGGTCTGCTCCATGATCTCCGAGATCGGGTAGCGCGACTCCCGGCGCACGGCCATGAAGATGCGCGGCATCACCGGGAAGTGGAAGGCCATGTGGCACTCGTCGCCTCCGACCGACGCGTCGCCGAAGTACTCGACGACGTCCGAAGGCCACTGGTTGGCTTCGCAGAGCAGCACCCGGCCCGGGTAGTTGTCGTCGACGAACCGGCGCACCATCCGCAGGAACTCGTGCGTCTCGGGAAGGTTCTCGCCGTTGGTGCCGGGGCGCTCGTAGAGGTAGGGGACGGCGTCGAGCCGGAAGCCGTCGAGGCCCATGTCCAGCCAGAAGGACATCGCCTCGAGCATCGCCTCGTGGACCTTCGGGTTGTCGAAGTTCAGGTCCGGCTGGTGGGAGAAGAACCGGTGCCAGAAGTACTGGCCCCGGACCGGGTCCCAGGTCCAGTTCGACGGCTCGGTGTCGACGAAGATGATCCGCGCCTCTTCGTAGAGCTCGTCGGTGTCGGACCAGACGTAGAAGTCGCCGTACGGGCCGTCGGGGTCCTCGCGGCTCGCCTGGAACCACGGGTGCGCGTCACTGGTGTGGTTCATGACGAAGTCGATGATCACCCGGATGCCGCGCTTGTGCGCCGCGTCCAGGAAGGCACCGAAGTCCTCGACGGTGCCGCACTCGGGAAGGATGTCGGTGTAGTCGGCGACGTCGTACCCGCCGTCGCGCAGCGGCGAGGTGAAGAACGGCGGCACCCACAGGCAGTCGACGCCGAGCCACTGCAAGTAGTCGAGCTTCTCGGTCAGGCCCCGGAAGTCGCCGACACCGTCACCGTCGGAGTCGTTGAAGGAACGGACCAGGACCTCGTAGAAGACGGCGGTCTTGAACCATTCCGGGTGCAGGGCGACTTCCGCCGCGAGCTCGCTCGACGTGCCCGCCTGTACGACCACGTCCGACTCGCCCTGCCTGTCCACGACCGTCACCTGATCCCCTTCACCGTGAGTACGTGCGCCACTTCGCCGGCCGGGTCGAGGCGCACATAGTTCTCCGCACCCCAGAACCACACGTCACCGGTCAGTTCGTCGTAGACCTCGAGCGTCGCGTCCTGCTCGACGCCGAGCGCTGGAAGGTCCAGGTGCACCATCGTCTCGTGCGTCGCGTGCGGATCGATGTTCAGCGCGACGATGACGATGTCCTGTTCCCCGGTCGGAGTCGTCGCGGTCTTGCTGAACACCACGATGTTCTCGTCGTCGCTGCGGTGCACCGCCAGGTCGCGCAGTTGCTGCAGCGCCGGGTGCGCGCGCCGGATCTCGTTGAGCCTGGTCAGGTACGGCGCCAGCGACCGTCCGTCAGCCTCTGCGCCGGCCCAGTCCCGGATCCGGATCTGGTATTTCTCCGAGTCCAGGTACTCCTCGCTGCCCGGCCGCACCGCCATCCGCTCGTAGAGCTCGAAGCCGGCGTACACGCCCCAGCTCGGTGACCCGGTCGCCGCGAGGGTCGCCCGGATCCGGAACGCCGCCGGGCCGCCGTACTGCAGGTACTCGTGCAGGATGTCCGGGGTGTTCACGAAGAAGTTCGGGCGCATCACGTGCGCGGTCTCGTGGGCCACCTCGAGCAGGTAGGACTCGATCTCGGGCTTGGTGTTGCGCCAGGTGAAGTACGTGTAGCTCTGGTGGTAGCCGATCTCGCCCAGCGCACGCATCATCGGCGGCTTGGTGAACGCCTCGGAGAGGAACAGCACGTCGGGGTCGGTGCGGCGGACCTCGTCGAGGAGCCGCTCCCAGAAGGCGAGCGGCTTGGTGTGCGGATTGTCGACCCGGAAGATCCGCACGCCGTGCTTCATCCAGTGCCGCACGACCCGGAGCACTTCGGCGTAGATGCCGTCCGGGTCGTTGTCGAAGTTGACCGGGTAGATGTCCTGGTACTTCTTCGGCGGGTTCTCCGCGTA
>JAKFBZ010000030.1:0-55668 GCA_036676945.1 Marmoricola sp. | reverse complement strand
CAACGCCGAGCAGTCCAACATCAACTGGGGCAAGGCCGGCCGCATGCGCTGGAAGGGCAAGCGCCCGACCGTCCGTGGTGTCGTCATGAACCCGGTCGACCACCCGCACGGTGGTGGTGAGGGTAAGACGTCCGGTGGTCGTCACCCGGTCTCCCCGTGGGGCAAGCCCGAGGGCCGTACGCGCAAGCGCAAGGCCAGCGACGCCATGATCGTCCGCCGCCGCAAGACCGGCAAGAACAAGCGCTGAGTAGGGAAGAACAGACATGCCTCGCAGCCTGAAGAAGGGCCCCTTCATCGACGGCCACCTGAGCAAGAAGGTGGACGCACAGAACGAAGCCGGGACCCACAACGTGATCAAGACGTGGTCTCGTCGCTCGATGATCGTGCCGGCCATGATCGGCCACACGCTCGCCGTGCACGACGGACGCAAGCACGTCCCCGTGTTCGTGACCGACTCGATGGTCGGCCACAAGCTCGGCGAGTTCGCGCCGACCCGCACCTACCGCGGGCACGTCAAGGACGACCGGAAGAGCCGTCGCCGCTGACGCGGGGCGCCAAGGAGAGATTGAACAATGAGTGTTACTGAGCGTAGGCGCACAAGCGCCCGCCGTGACTCGCTGCTCGGCGACGAGCCGGGTTCGTTCGCCAGCGCGCGCTTCGTCCGGATCACCCCGATGAAGGCCCGTCGCGTTGTCGACATGGTCCGTGGTCTTCCTGTGGACGATGCCCTCGCACTGCTGCGGTTCGCACCGCAGGCCGCGAGCGAGACCGTCTTCAAGGTCCTCGAGAGCGCTGTCGCGAACGCGGAGACCACCGAGAGCCTGGACCGGAACACCCTCGTGGTGAGCAAGGCGATGGTCGACGAAGGTCCGACGATGAAGCGTTGGCGTCCGCGTGCGCAGGGCCGGGCAACCCGGATCAACAAGCGCACCAGCCACATCACCCTCGTCGTGCAGCCTGCGGTCGAGAACAACGACCGGAAGGCGGGTCAGAAGTAATGGGCCAGAAGATCAACCCGAACGGATTCCGCCTCGGCATCTCCACGGACCACAAGAGCCGCTGGTACGCCGACAAGCTGTACAAGGCCTACGTGGGCGAGGACGTCGCCATCCGCAAGCTGCTCTCCAAGGGCATGGAGCGGGCCGGCATCTCCAAGGTCGAGATCGAGCGCACCCGTGACCGGGTCCGCGTGGACATCCACACCGCCCGTCCCGGCATCGTCATCGGTCGCCGTGGCGCCGAGGCCGACCGCCTGCGCACGGAGCTGGAGCGTCTCACCGGCAAGCAGGTGCAGCTGAACATCCTCGAGGTGAAGCAGCCCGAGATCGACGCGCAGCTGGTCGCCCAGGGTGTCGCCGAGCAGCTCGCCGGTCGCGTGCAGTTCCGTCGTGCGATGAAGAAGGCCATGCAGACCTCGATGCGCTCGGGTGCCAAGGGCATCCGGATCCAGTGCTCGGGTCGTCTGAACGGCGCCGAGATGTCGCGCTCGGAGTTCTACCGCGAGGGTCGGGTGCCGCTGCACACGCTGCGCGCCGACATCGACTACGGCTTCTACGAGGCCAAGACCACCTTCGGCCGCATCGGCGTGAAGGTCTGGATCTACAAGGGCGAGGTCGCCGGCACCCGTGCCGAGCGCGAGGCGCAGGCTGCTGCCCGTGCCGGTGCCCCCGGTCGTGGCCGCGATGCTCGCGGTGGCGCCCGTGGCGGCGAACGCCCCAACCGTGGCTCGCGCGGAGCGGCTGACCGCCCGGCGCGTGCCGACCGTGCCGAGGCGCCTGCCGCCGAGGCTCCCGTCGCCGAGGCCGCTGTCGCGGTCGAGGCTCCCGCAGCAACCACCGGGGAGGCCTGACCATGTTGATGCCCCGCAGGGTCAAGCACCGCAAGCAGCACCACCCGAAGCGGTCGGGTGCTGCGAAGGGTGGCACGAAGCTCGCTTTCGGCGACTTCGGCATCCAGGCGGTCGAGGGTCACTACGTGACCAACCGACAGATCGAGTCGGCGCGTATCGCGATGACTCGTCACATCAAGCGTGGTGGAAAGGTCTGGATCAACATCTACCCCGACCGCCCGCTGACCAAGAAGCCTGCCGAGACCCGGATGGGTTCCGGTAAGGGTTCCCCCGAGTGGTGGGTGGCGAACGTCAAGCCCGGCCGCGTCATGTTCGAACTGTCCGGTGTTGATGAGGACATCGCTCGCGAGGCCATGCGTCGCGCGATGCACAAGCTCCCCATGAAGTGCCGGTTCGTGAGCCGCGAGATGGGTGATTTCTGATGGCTACCGCACCCGAGCTCGATGAGCTCAACGACGTCGACCTCGAGAACAAGCTCCGCGAGGCCAAGGAAGAGCTGTTCAACCTGCGCTTCCAGTCGGCCACCGGTCAGCTCGAGAGCCACGGCCGGCTTCGCTCGGTCAAGAAGGACATCGCCCGGATCTACACCGTGGTGCGTGAGCGCGAGCTCGGCATCCGGACCGCCCCGGGCGCCGCTAAGGATGGTGCTGCATGAGTGAGGAAACCGTGACCGAGGACCGTACGCGTCGCAAGGTCCGTGAGGGCCTGGTCGTCAGCGACAAGATGGACAAGACCGTCGTGGTCTCGGTCGAGGACCGGGTCAAGCACGCGCTGTACGGCAAGGTTCTGCGCCGCACGTCGAAGCTCAAGGCTCACGACGAGAACAACGAGTGCGGCATCGGCGACCGGGTCCAGATCATGGAGACCCGTCCGCTGTCCGCCACCAAGCGCTGGCGCGTCGTCCAGATCGTCGAGAAGGCCAAGTAATCGTCGAAGGCCAGGAGCTTCCTGGCCCTCGCACCCAACACCAGTTCGGCAAGGCTCACCCGCCGCGAGCGCGTGAGAACCGGCACGACAACCAGGAGAAAAACCGATGATCCAGCAGGAGTCGCGACTCAAGGTCGCCGACAACACAGGTGCGAAGGAAATTCTTTGCATCCGTGTCCTCGGCGGCTCGGGTCGGCGCTACGCCGGTATCGGCGACGTCATCGTTGCCACCGTCAAGGACGCGATCCCCGGCGGCAACGTCAAGAAGGGTGACGTCGTCAAGGCCGTCATCGTCCGGACCGTGAAGGAACGCCGTCGTGCCGACGGCTCCTACATCCGCTTCGACGAGAACGCCGCCGTGATCCTCAAGGCCGATGGCGAGCCGCGAGGCACCCGCATCTTCGGCCCCGTGGGCCGGGAGCTGCGCGAGAAGAAGTTCATGAAGATCATTTCGTTGGCTCCGGAGGTGCTCTGAGATGAGTGTGAACATCAAGAAGGGCGACACCGTCCGCGTCATCGCCGGCAAGGACAAGGGCGTCGAGGGCAAGGTCATCTCCGTGCTCCGTGACGAGGACCGCGTCATCGTCGAAGGCGTCAACCGGATCAAGAAGCACACCAAGGTGGTCAACCAGGGTGGCCGCGCCGGCAACACCGGCGGGATCATCACCACCGAGGCCGCGATCCACGTGTCCAACGTGATGCTGATCGAGGGCAAGGGCACCACCCGCGTGGGCTTCAAGCGCGTCGAGGTCGACAAGCGTCGCCCCGACGGCTCGACGTACAAGGCCAGCCGGAGCGTCCGCATCTCGCGGAAGTCCGGAGACGAGATCTGATGACTGAGATGACTGAGACCAACACCGACACGGCGACCACCGAGTACGCCGGGCCCCGGATGAAGGCGCGTTACCGCGCCGAGATCCTCCCCGCCCTGCGCGAGGAGTTCAACTACGCCAACGTGATGCAGGTGCCCGGGCTGACCAAGATCGTGGTCAACATGGGTGTCGGCGAGGCGGCTCGTGACTCCAAGCTGATCGAGGGTGCGGTCAAGGACCTCACCGCGATCACCGGTCAGAAGCCGCAGGTCACCAAGGCCCGCAAGTCCATCGCCCAGTTCAAGCTGCGTGAGGGCATGCCGATCGGCGCGCACGTCACGCTCCGCGGTGACCGGATGTGGGAGTTCCTCGACCGCCTGCTGGCGCTCGCCCTCCCGCGCATCCGTGACTTCCGTGGCCTGAACCCGGGTCAGTTCGACGGTCGCGGCAACTACACCTTCGGTCTCACCGAGCAGGTCATGTTCCACGAGATCGACCAGGACAAGATCGACCGGTCCCGCGGCATGGACATCACCGTCGTGACCACCGCCACCAACGACGACGAGGGCCGGGCGCTGCTGAAGCACCTCGGCTTCCCGTTCAAGGAGAACTGACATGGCGAAGACTGGACTCAAGGTCAAGGCTGCCCGCACCCCGAAGTTCAAGGTGCGCGGTTACACCCGCTGCCAGCGCTGCGGCCGCCCCAAGGCCGTCTACAGGAAGTTCGGCCTGTGCCGGATCTGCCTGCGCGAGATGGCTCACCGCGGTGAACTGCCCGGCGTCACCAAGTCCTCTTGGTAATCGACCACTACTTCAAACAAGACGCTGAAGGTCCAGCCGCAGAGCCGGCTGGAAACCACAACGAGAAAGGGCCGAAACGGCCATGACAATGACTGACCCGATCGCAGACATGCTGACGCGTCTGCGGAACGCCAACCAGGCGTACCACGACTCGGTCGCCATGCCTTACAGCAAGCTCAAGGCAGGCGTCGCCGACATCCTCGTCCAGGAGGGCTACATCACCTCCTGGAAGGTCTCGGACAACACCGACGACAAGGGCGAGCCCGCTGTCGGCAAGACCCTCGAGATCGAGCTCAAGTACGGCCGTAGCCGTGAGCGCTCGATCGCCGGTGTCCGCCGGATCAGCAAGCCCGGTCTGCGCGTCTACGCCAAGAGCACCGGCCTGCCCAAGGTCCTCGGCGGCCTCGGCGTGGCGATCATCTCGACCAGCCAGGGGTTGCTCACCGACCGCCAGGCCAACAAGAAGGGCGTGGGTGGGGAAGTCCTCGCCTACGTCTGGTAACCGGAAACCAGGAATAGGAGTAAGCAATGTCGCGCATTGGCAAGCTTCCCGTCCCGGTTCCTTCCGGGGTGGACATCGCGCTCGACCAGAGCGTCGTGACGGTCAAGGGTCCCAAGGGCACCCTGAGCCACACGGTCGCCGAGCCCATCACGGTCGCCCGTGCTGAGGACGGCACGCTCGAGGTCCAGCGTCCGAACGACGAGCGCAAGAGCAAGGCCCTCCACGGCCTGACCCGCACGCTCATCAACAACATGGTCGTCGGCGTCACCGAGGGCTACGAGAAGAAGCTCGAGATCGTCGGGGTCGGCTACAGGGTCCTCTCCAAGGGCCCGACGGAGCTGGAGTTCCAGCTCGGCTACTCGCACGTGATCAACTTCAAGGCCCCCGAGGGCATCACCTTCGCTGTGGAATCGCAGACGAAGCTGGGCGTCCAGGGGATCGACAAGCAGCTGGTCGGCGAGGTCGCTGCCAACATTCGCAAGCTGCGCAAGCCGGAGCCGTACAAGGGCAAGGGCGTTCGCTACGCAGGCGAGCACATCCGCCGCAAGGTCGGAAAGGCCGGTAAGTGATCATGGCGATCTCTCTGAAGCACAACAAGCACACCGCAGCTCGTACGTCGTCGCGTCTGCGTCGGCAGATGCGCGGTCGCAAGAAGATCAACGGCACCTCCGAGCGTCCGCGCCTGGTCGTGACCCGTTCTCCGAAGCACATCACCGTCCAGGTCGTCGACGACCTGGTCGGCAAGACGCTGGCGTCGGCGTCGACCATGGAGGCCGACCTGCGGTCGACCACGGGCGACAAGACCGCCAAGGCGCGCAAGGTCGGCGAGCTCGTGGCAGAGCGTGCGAAGGCAGCGGGCGTGGGCGAGGTCGTTTTCGACCGCGCCGGCAACAAGTACCACGGTCGCGTTGCGGCCCTTGCTGATGGCGCCCGCGAGGGCGGCCTGACCTTCTGATGGCAGACATGACATTCAAGGGAGTTATCTGATGAGCGGATCCCAGCAGCGCGGTCAGCGCGCCGGTGGCGGCCGCGGCGGCCGCGACGGTGGTCGTGGTGGCCAGCAGGAGAAGAGCCAGTACATCGAGCGGGTCGTCGCGATCAACCGTGTCGCCAAGGTCGTCAAGGGTGGTCGTCGCTTCAGCTTCACCGCCCTGGTGATCGTCGGTGACGGCGACGGCATGGTCGGCGTCGGCTACGGCAAGGCCAAGGAAGTTCCCGCGGCCATCGCCAAGGGCGTCGAAGAGGCCAAGAAGCACTTCTTCAAGGTCCCCCGCGTCCAGGGCACCATCCCGCACCCGGTCCAGGGCGAGAAGGCCGCAGGCGTCGTGCTGCTGCGTCCCGCCGCTCCCGGTACCGGTGTGATCGCCGGTGGCCCGGTGCGTGCGGTGCTCGAGTGCGCCGGCATCCACGACGTCCTGAGCAAGTCGCTCGGCTCGTCGAACCAGATCAACATCGTGCACGCGACCGTCGAGGCGCTGCGGATGCTGGAGGAGCCGGAGGCCGTTGCGGCCCGTCGTGGCCTGACCGTCGAGCAGGTTGCTCCCGCTGCGCTGCTCCGTGCGCGCGCCGAGGGCATCGCGGCAGCGGCGGAGGTGGCTCACTGATGGCTCAGCTCAAGGTCACGCAGAAGAAGGGCCTCATCGGTCTCAAGCAGAACCAGCGCGACACATTGCGTTCGCTGGGTCTCAAGCGGATCAACGATGTGGTCGTCAAGGAGGACCGCCCGGAGATCCGCGGCATGGTCCACACCGTCCGTCACCTGGTGACGGTCGAGGAGGTTGACTGATGTCTCTCAAACTGCACCACCTGCGTCCCGCGCCGGGTGCCAAGACCGCCAAGACCCGTGTGGGTCGTGGTGAGGGCTCGAAGGGTAAGACCGCCGGCCGCGGTACCAAGGGCACCAAGGCGCGTTACCAGGTCCCGGTCGCCTTCGAAGGTGGCCAGATGCCGATCCACATGCGGCTCCCGAAGCTCAAGGGCTTCCGGAACCCGTTCAAGGTCGAGTTCCAGGTCGTGAACCTCGACCGTCTCGGGGCGCTTTTCCCCGACGGCGGCGAGATCTCGGTCGCGGACCTCGTGGCCAAGGGCGCGGTCCGCAAGGGTCAGCCGGTCAAGGTCCTCGGATCGGGCGAGATCACGGTCGCCGTCCAGGTCACCGCGGACAAGTTCTCGGCCTCGGCCAAGGAGAAGATCGCGGCTGCCGGTGGCACCGCGACCGAACTCTGAGCCGTACGCCGCACGAACGGCAAGCGAACGCTGATCAGGGCAGAGGCGATCTGCCACCTCTCAGGGGTGGCGGTGCCTCTGCCCTGTTAGGCTTCCACGGCTGGGTCCGACCCCGGTCAGTGGTACCGCGTCGAGTCGCGACCGATTACCGAAGAGAGCGAAAGAGGAGCTCGTGCTAGGGGCATTCGCCAACGCATTCCGCACTCCGGACCTGCGCAAGAAGCTGCTGTTCGTGCTTCTGATCATCGCCGTCTTCCGACTTGGATCCCAGATCCCCGCACCGGGCGTGCACGTCGCCAACGTGCAGAGCTGTTTCGACCAGATCGGCGACAACAGCATCTACGGCCTGATCAACCTGTTCTCGGGCGGTGCGCTGCTCCAGCTGACGATCTTCGCGCTCGGCATCATGCCGTACATCACCGCGAGCATCATCCTCCAGCTCCTCGTCGTGGTGATCCCGCGGCTCGAGGCGCTGAAGAAGGAAGGTCAGGCCGGTCAGGCCAAGATCACCCAGTACACCCGTTACGTCACCCTGGCGCTCGCGATCCTGCAGGCCACCGGCATCGTCGCGCTGGCGCGCTCCGGCAACCTGATCCAGGGCTGCGACAAGGACCTGCTCTACCACGACGACTTCCGGACCGCCGCGATCATGGTGATCACCATGACGGCCGGCACCGCCGTGATCATGTGGCTCGGTGAGCTGATCACCGACCGCGGCATCGGCAACGGCATGTCGATCCTGATCTTCACCCAGGTCGTCGCGACCTTCCCGGCCGCCCTGTGGGGCGTCCAGAAGGCGAAGGGCCCGTGGGTCTTCGCCGGCGTCGTCATCCTCGGCCTCGTGGTCGTCGCCGCGGTCGTGTTCATCGAACAGGCCCAGCGACGGATCCCGGTGCAGTACGCCCGCCGGATGGTCGGCCGCAAGATGTTCGGCGGCTCCTCGACCTACATCCCGCTGAAGGTGAACCAGGCCGGCATCATCCCGGTCATCTTCGCCTCGAGCCTGCTCTACCTGCCGTCGATGATGGTCCAGTTCAACCAGGGCTCCGACAACGCCTTCTACGAATGGATCGCCACCCACTTCGTCACGGGCGACCACCCGATCTACATGGCGGTGTACGCACTGCTGATCATCTTCTTCACGTACTTCTACGTCGCGATCACTTTCAACCCCCAAGAGGTCGCCGACAACATGAAGCAGTACGGAGGCTTCATCCCCGGGATCCGGGCGGGCAAGCCGACCGAGGAATACCTCAGTTACGTCCTTTCCCGCATCACGCTGCCCGGAGCGCTCTATCTCGCTGCGATCGCCTTGATTCCTCTGATTGCGCTCGTGCTGGTCAACGCCAACCAGAACTTCCCGTTCGGTGGCACCTCCCTGCTCATCATGGTCGGCGTCGCGCTCGACACGGTGAAGCAGATCGAGAGCCAGCTCCAGCAGCGCAACTACGAAGGCTTCCTGCGATGAGAATGATCCTGATGGGTCCCCCCGGGGCCGGTAAGGGCACCCAGGCGAAGTACGTCGCCGCCAAGTTCGGGATCCCGGCGATCTCCACCGGTGACATCTTCCGCGCCAACGTCTCCCAGGGCACCGAGCTCGGTCTCGAGGCCAAGCGCTACATGGACGCCGGCGAGTACGTCCCGGACGAGGTCACCAACAAGATGGTGCGCAACCGGATCGACGAGGAGGACGCCCAGCCCGGCTTCCTGCTCGACGGCTACCCGCGGACGCTCGCGCAGGTCGAGGAACTCGACGGGATGATCAAGTTCACCGGCCACGTGCTCGACGCGGTCGTGGTCCTCACGGTGAACCCGGAGGAGCTCGTCCAGCGCTTGCTGCAGCGCGCCAAGACCGAGGGTCGCGCCGACGACACCGAGGAGGTCATCCGCCGCCGCCAGGAGGTGTACGCGGAGCAGACCGAACCGCTGATCGAGGTCTACCGCGACCGCGGCCTTCTCATCGAGGTCGACGGACTCGGCGAGATCGACGAGGTGACCGACCGGATCTTCTCGGCGCTCACCCCGGTCGCGCAGAGCTGAAGCCACAGGCCGTGCCGTGGGTTTCCTGAACCGCGGCGTCGAGATCAAGACGCCGGACCAGATCGCCAAGATGCGGGTCGCCGGCCTGCTGGTCGGTGAGACGCTCGAACTGCTGCGCGCCGCCGTCCGACCGGGTGTGACCACCGGGGAACTGGACGCGCTGGCCGAGGAGAACATCCGCGGCAACGGCGGCATCCCGTCGTTCAAGGGCTACGGGCACCCGCCGTTCCCCGCGAGCATCTGCGCGTCGGTCAACGACGAGGTCGTCCACGGGATCCCGGGGGACCGGGTCCTCGCCGAGGGCGATGTCATCTCCATCGACTGCGGCGCGATCGTGGACGGCTGGCACGGCGACGCGGCGATCACGGTCGCGGTCGGCGAGATCGCGCCGGAGGTCCAGGCGCTGATGGACGTCACCGAGGGGTCGATGTGGGCCGGCTTCGCCGCTGCGCGGCTCGGCGGGCGTGTCGGGGACATCTCGCACGCCGTGGAGACCCACGTCCGCGAGAGAGGCGACTACGGCATCCTCGAGGACTACACCGGCCACGGCATCGGCACCGCGATGCACCAGCCGCCGAACGTCCCCAACTACGGGCGCCCGGGCCGGGGCGAGAAGCTCGTCCGGGGCCTCGCGCTGGCGGTGGAGCCGATGATCACCCTGGGCACCAAGCACACGTCGGTGGACTCCGACGACTGGACGATCGTGACGAACGACGGCAGCTGGGCCGCGCACTTCGAACACACGTTCACGCTCACGCCCGACGGTGCCTGGATCCTGACCGCGCTGGACGGGGGCAGGGCGAAGCTGGCCGAGCTCGGGGTCCCGTACGGCGGCTCCTGACGCGTCGTCCCTCAGCGGACCCGCAGCGCCGAGAGTCTGTCGGGCTGCGTGAGCGGGAGCGGCGGCAGGCCGAGCAGCTTCAACGCCAGGCCGGCGGCGTCGATGTTCCGGATCGGCTGAGGTCCGGTGTATCCCGGGCGAGCCGACCCGGGGTCCCGGCGGCCCGGGTTGACGACGTACAGGTCCGCGCCGCGGGCGACGGAGCGGCCCCAGACGATGAACGGGATCCGGTAGTTGTCCGGCCTGGCCGCGTCACCGTGGTTGGCACCCCGACCCCCGTGATCGGCCGTGACGATCACCGTGGTCCGCGCCCGGAGTGCGGGTCGACGACTGATCGCCCCGAGCACCTGGCCGATCTCGCGGTCCGCTCTCCGGACCGCGTCGAGGTAGGGACGGCTCATGAACCCGTGTGCGTGCCCGGCGGCGTCCGGTGCCGCGATGTGCAGGAAGCTCAGCGCCGCCGCGTCCCCGGCCAGTTGCGCGGTCAGGATCGTGGTCAGGGTGGCGGCGGAGGCGATCCGGGCCGTGTCGACCTTGTCGCGTCCGTTGTCGGGCCCGGTCCGGTCAGGTGCGCCGTGGGTGTCGTCCCACGAGCGGATCAAGAAGTCGAACTTGTCCTTCTCGGCCAACAGGGTGGTCCGGAGGCCGTGGTCGTGGACGACGTCGAACGCCCCGGGAATGTAGTGGCCGTTGAGGCTCGCGAGGGTCCCGCCGTTGTCATCGTTGAACGTCACGTGGGTGCCGCGCGGGCCGAGCACGCGGAGACCGGTCAGCATCCCGGTGTGGTTGGGAAGGGTGCGGGTCTCCTCGAGCGAGGTGCGGGCGTTCAGCGTGCCGGCGCCCTCGCGGAGCAGGCGGTCGAGGACCGGCAGTCGTCCGGCGCGGCGCAACAGGCCGATCGCGTCCGGGTTCAGGCCGTCGACCGAGATCAGCACGACGTGCCGCCCGGCGCCCGGCGTCGCCTGCGAGGGCCGCGTGGGGGTCGCGGGCGCCGAGGGGGTCGCCTGGGGGTTGCCGGCGGTCGTGCCGGCGCTGGGCGGGCCCGGCGAATCGGTCGCGGGGGCGGTCGGCGCGTCCGCGGCCGGCACCTGCGAGCCTCCGCAGGCGCCCAGGACGAGCGTCAGGCCCACCAGGGGACCCAGAACCGGGCCCAGGGCGAGCAGCGCTGCTCGATTGGTGATTTCGGGGTCCTCTCCCGTAGACTTGTTCGTCGGCCCAACGTGGGTCTGTTTTGTGGTGCCTGACGGCTGCCCTGACACCTGTTCATGCGTCGCGCTGCGGCGTGCGCCCGGGTGCGGGGAATGAGGTCCACACGACAGTCCCACGAGGTCCACTGCGCTCCGCGAGGGGCTCAGGCGGTTCCCGGGCCAACGGTAGACACCAACCCAACAGATTGTGGAGGACATGCCGAAGAAAGAAGGCGTGATCGAGATGGAGGGCTCCGTCGTGGAGGCCCTTCCGAATGCCATGTTCCGGGTCGAGCTGACCAACGGACACAAGGTTCTCGCCCACATCAGCGGGAAGATGCGCCAGCACTACATCCGGATCCTCCCTGAGGACCGGGTCGTGGTGGAGCTCTCCCCGTACGACCTCACCAGGGGTCGGATCGTCTACCGGTACAAGTAAATCCAGCCGAGATAGAAAGGGCTGACATGAAGGTCAACCCGAGCGTCAAGCCGATCTGTGACAAGTGCAAGGTGATTCGTCGCCACGGCCGCGTCATGGTGATCTGCGAGAACCCGCGTCACAAGCAGCGCCAGGGCTGAGCCCCGGCGCTACGGCGCACACAACTGAACAACCAACAGAAAACGTGATCGCTAGGTCTCGACAAGCTCGGTCAACGGGCTGAGACCGAATCACCTCCGGAGCGGATGGCCGGAGCTGGGGTTCCCACCCTGGACGCGACACGACCAGACCACCGTGAATCAACCGAAGGGAACAGCCAGACAATGGCACGCCTCGTTGGTGTGGACCTCCCGCGTGACAAGCGCATCGAGATCGCACTCACTTACATCTACGGCATCGGCCGTACCCAAGCTCAGAAGCTGCTCGCCGTGACCGGGGTCGACCCGAACGCGCGCGTCCACACACTGGGTGACGAAGAGCTGGTCAAGCTCCGTGACGCGATCGACGCCACGGGCCTCAAGATCGAGGGTGACCTCCGTCGCGAGGTCCAGGCAGACATCCGCCGGAAGATCGAGATCGGCAGCTACCAGGGTCGCCGCCACCGCCAGGGCCTTCCGGTCCGCGGTCAGCGCACCAAGACCAACGCTCGTACCCGCAAGGGCCCGAAGCGGACTGTCGCCGGCAAGAAGAAGGCCAAGTGACCCTCGGTCGCTCGCCTCTTCCCTCTCGAACCCAAGCTTCCAGCAACCACCAGGAGTACTGAATGCCTCCCAAGAGCCGCACTGCGGCCGGCGCCAAGAAGGTGCGCCGCAAGGAGAAGAAGAACGTCGCTCAGGGCGAAGCCCACATCAAGAGCACGTTCAACAACACCATCGTCACGATCACCGACCCCACCGGGGCGGTCATCTCGTGGGCCTCTGCCGGCACCGTCGGCTTCAAGGGTTCGCGCAAGTCCACCCCGTACGCCGCGCAGATGGCCGCTGAGGCCGCTGGTCGCCGTGCGATGGACCACGGCATGAAGAAGATCGACGTCTTCGTGAAGGGCCCGGGCTCCGGCCGCGAGACCGCGATCCGTTCGCTCGGTGCGATCGGCCTCGAGGTCGGCACCATCCAGGACGTCACCCCCACCCCCCACAACGGTTGCCGCCCGCCCAAGCGCCGGCGCGTCTGACCCGAGACCTGAGAAAGAGAGACTGACATGGCCCGTTACACCGGCCCCATGACCAAGAAGTCGCGCCGTCTCGGTGTCGACCTGGTCGGCGGCGACGCCGCCTTCGAGAAGCGCCCCTACGCTCCCGGCCAGCACGGCCGCGCGCGGATCAAGGAGAGCGAGTACCGCAACCAGCTGCAGGAGAAGCAGAAGGCCCGCTTCACCTACGGCATCATGGAGAAGCAGTTCCACAACTACTACAAGGAAGCCTCGCGTCGCGCCGGCAAGACGGGTGACAACCTGTTGGTGCTGCTCGAGAGCCGCCTCGACAACGTGGTCTACCGCGCCGGGTTCGCCCGGACCCGCCGCCACGCCCGCCAGCTGGTCGTTCACGGCCACTTCCGGGTCAACGGGATCAAGGTCGACATCCCGTCGTACCAGGTCGCTGCCCACGACGTCATCGACGTCCGGGAGAAGAGCCTCGAGATGACCCCGTTCATCGTGGCTCGCGAGACCCACGGCGAGCGGATCGTCCCGGCCTGGCTCGAGGCGATCCCGAGCCGGATGCGGATCCTGGTGCACTCGCTCCCGGTGCGTGCCCAGATCGAGCTCCCGGTCCAGGAACAGCTCATCGTCGAGTTCTACTCCAAGAAGTAGTTTTCATTTTTTCGGCCAACACCCACAGTGAGTTCGAGCCCGTCAAATAGAGGGTGGGCTCGGAAAGGAAATCACCAGTGCTCATCGCACAGCGCCCGACCCTGTCGGAAGATGTCGTAGACGAGTTCCGTTCGCGGTTCGTGATCGAACCGCTGGAGCCCGGCTTCGGCTACACGCTCGGCAACTCGCTGCGTCGTACCCTGCTCTCCTCGATCCCGGGTGCCTCGGTCACCAGCATCAAGGTGGACACCGCGCTTCACGAGTTCTCCACCATCGAGGGCGTCAAGGAAGACGTCACCGAGATCATCCTCAACCTCAAGGGCCTCGTCGTCTCCTCGGAGCACGACGAGCCGGTCACCATGTACCTGCGCAAGCAGGGTGCCGGTGACATCACCGCCGCCGACATCGCGCCGCCGGCCGGTGTCGAGGTCCACAACCCCGACCTGAAGATCGCCACCCTGAACGACAAGGGCAAGCTCGAGATGGAGCTGGTCGTCGAGCGCGGTCGCGGTTACGTCAGCTCGGTGCAGAACAAGGGTGCGGACAACGAGATCGGCCGGATGCCGGTCGACTCGATCTACTCGCCCGTTCTCAAGGTGACCTACAAGGTCGAGGCGACCCGTGTCGAGCAGCGCACGGACTTCGACAAGCTCGTCATCGACGTCGAGACCAAGTCCTCGATCCGTCCCCGCGACGCGATCGCGTCGGCCGGCAAGACGCTGGTCGAGCTCTTCGGCCTGGCTCGTGAGCTCAATGTCGAGGCCGAGGGCATCGACATCGGCCCGTCGCCGGTCGACGAGCAGCTGGCCCAGGACCTCGCCATGCCGGTCGAGGACCTGAGCCTGACGGTTCGCTCGTACAACTGCCTCAAGCGTGAGGGCATCCACACCGTGGGTGAACTCGTCGCTCGCTCGGAGCAGGACCTGCTCGACATCCGCAACTTCGGTGCGAAGTCGATCGACGAGGTCAAGGCCAAGCTGGTCGAGATGGGCCTGGCCCTCAAGGACAGCGCGCCCGGCTTCGACCCGGCCACCGCCCTGGCGGCGTACGACGATGACGACGACTCGTTCGTCGAAGACGAGCAGTACTAAGAAAATCGCGGAGGGTGACCCGGGCGTGAGCCCGGGGAACCACTCCCTCTACTCCGGTACCTGATACGGCCGGGGAGAATCGAGAGAAGAAATGCCCGCTCCCAAGAAGGGCGCCCGCCTCGGCGGCAGCCCGGCCCACCAGCGCCTGATCCTGTCGAACCTGGCCACCGCCCTGTTCGAGCACGGTCGGATCACCACCACCGAGGCCAAGGCGCGCACGCTGCGCCCGCTCGCGGAGAAGCTGATCACCAAGGCCAAGAAGGGTGACCTGCACAACCGCCGCGAGGTCCTCAAGACCGTCCGCGACAAGTCCGTCGTGCACACCCTGTTCACCGACATCGCGCCGACGTTCGCGGAGCGTCCGGGCGGCTACACCCGGATCACCAAGATCGGTCCCCGCAAGGGCGACAACGCGCCGATGGCCGTCATCGAGCTCGTGACCGAGGCGTACGCGCCGAAGGCCGCGAAGCCGAAGAAGGCCGCGCCGGCCCCGAAGGCCGAGAAGGTCGAAGAGGCCCCGGTCGAGGAGACGACTGACGTCGTCGACGAGGCCGCGGAGGAGGCTCCCGTCGAGGAGACCGAGACCGCTGAGGCCACCGAGGTCGTCGAGGAGGTCGCCGACGAGGCGCCCGCCGCCGACGCCGAGGAGACCGAGGAGAAGCCCGAGGCCTGAGCCCCGCGCTTCACCACTGAACGCAGCGAGAGCCCGTCACCCCCTGGGGGTGGCGGGCTCTCGTTCGTCCGGGGTGCCGCCGGCGCGTTCCTGGCTGATGTCGACCCGGATCAGCCGGGCGGCCAGGTCGACCATCGGGCCGAGGAAGAAGATCACCACGATCGTCCCGGGCCCGACAGCGGCGCCGAGCAGCCAGCCCACGAGCGCACCGCCGCCCTGGAGGATGCTGTAGCTCCACTTGAACGGCAGCGGGGGATCCCAGGCGAGCGCGGCACCCTCAGCAGGGCCGGCGCCCAGGTTGCTGCCCAGGTACGCCGCGACCCCGAGGGCGAGCACCGGGAGCGCGGCCACCATCAGCACGACCTGGGCGGTCAGCGGCCCGGGGGTCTCCAGTGCGTCGAGCACCATGGAGACGACCAGCCCGACGAGGACGATCTGGACCAGGGTGCCGACGTCGGGCAGCAGCCGGCGGGAGGCGGCGACGAGCAGGAAGACGATGCTGACCGCGATGTTGGCCAGAACGAACGGGATGCCGGTGGACAGGGCGATCCCGTTGACCAGCGTCGAGTAGCCGTCTGATCCCAGGTCCGCGGTCAGGAGCAACCCGACGCCGATGCCGAGGACCATGCACCCGATCAGCAGTAGCAGCAGGCGGGTCGGGCGGTAGCGGCTCACTGCTCCAGGGTCGCAGAGCGTCCGGGCGGGCGTCGCGCGGGTTTCGGATCGGGGCTGAGAGGATGTCGGCGTGCGCCTGCGGATCGACCTCTCCTACGACGGGACAGACTTCAACGGCTGGGCGATCCAGCCCGGCCGACGTACCGTCCAGGGCGAGCTCGAGGGCGCGATCGACACCGTGCTGAGGACGACCGGCACCCGGCTGACGGTCGCCGGTCGCACGGACCGGGGAGTGCATGCCCGCGGCCAGGTGGTGCACGTGGACCTCGATGAGGATGTCCTCTCCCAGGCGCCGGGCCGCGGCTCGCAGACACCCACGGACGCTCTCCTGCGACGGGTCAACGGAGTCGCCGGGCGAGACGTCCGGATCCACCGGATCACCCACGCCCCGGAAGGGTTCGACGCGCGTTTCAGCGCGATCTGGCGTCGGTACGCCTACCGGATCGCCGACGACCCGACGATGGTCGACCCGTTGCGGCGCAGCCACGTCGTCGCCTGGCCGCGCACGCTCGACGTCGACGCGATGAACGCCGCGGCCGACCAGCTGGTCGGGCTCAACGACTTCGCATCGTTCTGCAAGCGACGCGAGGGTGCCACCACGATCAGGACGCTCCAGGACCTGCGCTGGGAGCGGGTCGACGGGATCCTGGTCGCGACCGTCCGCGCCGACGCGTTCTGCCACAGCATGGTCCGGTCGCTGGTCGGCTGCCTGGCCGTCGTGGGGGAGGGCCGTGAGGAGCCCGGCTGGGCCCGCGAGGTGATGACCGCACGGACGCGCCACCCGGGCATCACCGTCGCGTACGCGCACGGGCTCACCCTCGAGGAGGTCGGCTACCCGCCCGACGACGAGCTCGCAGCGCAGGCCGCGGCGTCGCGCACGAAGCGGAAGCTGCCGGTCGACGCGCACGACGACGACGACGAGTGAGGCTGCGGGCTTCGTGACCCGGAGTCGACGGGCAGGGCAGCTGGGTGCAGGGTGGAGGCATGACTTACGTTGCCGCCTCGGGCCGTTATGACGACATGGAGTACCGGTTCACGGGACGCAGCGGGCTCAAGCTGCCCGCGCTCTCCCTCGGTCTCTGGCAGAACTTCGGGGACGACCGCCCCGAGGAGACCCAGCGGGCGATCCTGCGCCGGGCCTTCGACCGCGGGGTCACCCATTTCGACCTGGCCAACAATTACGGGCCGCCGTACGGGCGCGCGGAGGAGAACTTCGGACGCTACCTGCGCGAGGACTTCGCGCCGTACCGCGACGAACTGATCATCTCGACCAAGGCCGGCTGGGACATGTGGCCGGGACCCTACGGCCAGGGCGGCGGCTCCCGGAAGTACGTGCTCGCCTCGCTCGACCAGTCCCTGAAGCGGATGGGACTGGAGTACGTCGACATCTTCTACAGCCACCGCTTCGACCCGGAGACGCCCGTCGAGGAGACGATGATGGCGCTGGATCGCGCGGTCCGCTCCGGCCGCGCCCTGTACGCCGGGATCTCGTCGTACTCAGCGACCCGGACCGCGGAGGCGGCCGCGATCGCGCGCGATCTCGGCACGCCGCTGCTCATCCACCAGCCGTCGTACTCGATGCTGAACCGCTGGATCGAAGAAGACCTGCTCGACGAGCTGGACGCACAGGGGATGGGCTGCATCGTCTTCACCGCGCTGGCCCAGGGCCTGCTCACCGACCGCTACCTCGACGGCGTTCCCACGGACTCCCGGGCCGCCCGTGACGACTCGACCCTCACCGGCCTCGACGACGACGTCCTGACCCGGGTGCGCGCCCTCAACGAGATCGCGGCGGGCCGCGGACAGAAGCTGGCCCAGCTCGCCCTGCAGTGGGTGCTGCGGGACACGCGGGTGACCTCGGCGGTGATCGGGGCGTCCTCGGTCGAGCAGCTCGACACCAACCTCGACGCGCTGGCCGCACCTCCGCTGACCGAGGACGAGCTGAAGGCGATCGATCAGCACGCGGTGGACTCGGGAGTGAACCTCTGGGCCGACCAGACCAAAGACTGAGCGCTACGCCGGCTGGCGGGTGGCGCCGAAGATCCGGCCCACGTTCTCCTCCGAGAAGAACTCGGCCGGTGAGACGGCTCCGGAGACGACGCTGACGAAGCCGTCCATCGCGTCCTGGTTGCCGCACACCGCGCCCAGGAGTTGCAGCATCTCCGGAGGCGGTTCCTCCAGAGTGGCCAGCTGGGAGGTGAACTCGTAGATCGGCATCGCCTTGGCGTCGCGTTCCGCGTGCCAGGCGCCCATCGACTCGTCGAAGGCCGTGCCGGCGCCGAGCCACTGGCCGATCGCCTGCGCGCAGCGCTCGGCATCGAGGAACGCGTCGGTCATCCCCTGAGCCGTGATCGGGTCCTTGTTGTAGCCGGCGTCGCCGACCAGTGCCCAGCCGTCCCCGTACGGCTTGCGGAACCAGGACGGCACCGCACCGCCGAGGAACGGCGACTCCCGCCTGGCGGTCCGCATCCGGTCCGCGAACTCGGGCACGAGCCCTAGGGTCTTGTGGAAGTTGCCCTCCACGTCCGCCTTGTACGCCGCGGCCTCGGCGTACGGCCAGCCGGCGACGACCATCGTCAGCCCGTCGTGGGTCTCGGCGACGCCGAACCCCCGGTCGGGCCGGATGTAATTCTCCATCCCGGTCACCGGCAGATTGCTGAAGTACGCGAAGTAGCTGTACTGCAGCCGCGGCTTGGTGTTGTACTCCTCCACCCCGACGGTCTTGGCGACATGGCTGTTGCGCCCGTCGGCGCCGATGACGATCCGGGCCCGGTCCTCGCGGTCGCCGCCGCGGATGCCGACGACGCGGCCGTCCTCGACCAGTACCTCGTCGACGTTGTAGCCCTCGCGTACCTCGACCCCGGCCGCACGAGCGCCCGTCACCAGGATCTCGTCGAGCACCGTCCGGCGCGGGCAGTACGCCGTGCGGTTGCCCTCGACGGCCCGGCTGGTCCCGGTGATCGCGATCGGGCCGAAGTCGAAGGTGTACCGGTCGATCGGCGGACAGCCGCTGGCGACCAGTTCGTCGAGCAGCCCCCAGCGCTTCAGGGCGGCCACGCCGGGAGCGTGCAGCATGTGGGTGGACAGGGTGTCGCTCGGGAAGGTCGCGCGGTCGACGGCGAGCACGCTGTACCCCTGGCGGGCCAGCAGCATGGCAGTGGGTGAGCCGGCGCAACGGGCTCCGATCACGATGGCGTCATAGGTGGTCATGGGTCGAGCGTGCTGCGGTCGGCTCGATCCCGTATCGGGGAGCTCCCCTATCCGGAGGCGGGTTCCTGGCGGGCGGCGAACGCGGCCGCCTCGGCGCGGTTGCGGAGCCCGAGCTTGGCGAGCACGTTGCCGACGTGGTGCTCGACTGTCTTGCGGCTGATGAACAGGCGCTCGGAGATCTCGGGGTTCGAGAGCCCTTCTCCGAGCAGCACCAGGACCTCGTGCTCGCGCTTGCTGAGGAGATTCCCGGACGAGCGTGGCGGTGCCACCTTCTCCCCGAGTTGGCGGAGCACCGAGGTCGCGGCGTCGACGTGGCGAGCAGCCCGGAGCATCTCGAAGGTCTGCAGCGCACGCCGCGCCTCGTCGACGGCGACGGCTGGATGGGACTCGGACGAGGCGCGCGCCAGGTCGAGCCGGCACAGTGACGCCTCCCAGGGGAGCTGTGCCTGGGCGAACCCGTCGATCGCCTGGCGGAGGCACCTGGCCGGGTCGCCGTCTCCGGCCCGGCCCCGCGCCAGGGCGAGCACGGCGGTCGAGTACGGCGTCGGATGCGCGTCCGCACAGGCTGCCAGCGCCTGGAGGGCCGTGGCCGGATCCTTCCCGCAGGCGAGCTGGGCGTCGACCAGGAGAGCGAGCAGCGGGATGCAGGCGCTGCTCGACGGGTCCGCCTCGGCCACGGCGTGCTCGAGCATCGCCCGGGCCACCTCGTTCTCGCCGCGCGCGAGATGGAGTGCCGCCCGCGGTCGCAGCGCCTCGCCGTCGGTCTGGTCCGCGAGCAGTTCGGCGGCTTCGTCGTACCGGCCCTGCTTCACCCGCAGGTCGGCGAGCCTGATCAGTGCGCCCGCCTTCAACGTCCGCCGGCCCAACGCCCACAGCCGCACCGCTTCGGTGAGGGTGACATCCGCCTCCGGCCAGCGACCGGCAGCCGTGAGGATGCCGCCGTAGTGGGTGCGGCAGTACGCGCTGACCGCCGGCAGGTTCCGCCGCTCGGCCAGCTGCTCACCCACGCGGATCCACTGCTCGGCGCGGTGCACGTCCTGCGCGTGCTCGCATGCGGAGAACAGCTGGCAGAAGATCTCCTCCACGATGATGAAGTCCTCGACCTCGCCACCCGCGACCGCGGCCAGCGCCTCGTCGAGGAGCACCATCCCCTCCTCGACCCGGTCGCCGTGGACCAGGCTGGCACCGAGGTAGGAGAGCGTCGCGAAGGTCAGGTCGGCGTCTCCGGTCGCGCGTCCGATCTCGATCGCGACCTGGTAGGCCGCGTCCTTCTTGATCCGGTTGCCCTCGAACATCCCCTCGGTGAGTGCCACCCAGCCGCGTTCGCTGGACTCCGGCAGATCGCTCAGCAGCGTCTTCGCACGCGCCAGCCAGCCGCTCGCCACCGCCCAGTCGCCGGCCGTGCTGCCGTACAGGTAGGCGATCGTCCGGGCGGCCCGGGCAGCACCGACGCCGTCGCCGTCGCGCTGGTAGCCGGCGTAGGCCCGTTCGAACTCGTCGATGGCCCGCGGGTACTCCATCAGCACGTACGACGCCGCGGCCAGCCCTTCGAGGACGCCGGGTGATCCGCCGGCCTCCTCGAACGCCGTCCGGGCCGCCGCCGCGTCGCCGACTCGCAACGCAGCCCGCCCCACTTCGACGAGCGCTTCGGACTCCACGTGCCGATCATCCACCTGCGTGGTGCTCACGGCGAGGGGCGTCGCCGGACCCGGTCAGTTCCCGTCCAGGTAGGCGTGCACCAACGGGACCACCGAGGCGCCTTCGCCGGAGGCAGCCGCGACCCGCTTCATCGAGCCTCCGCGCACGTCGCCGGCGGCGAAGATCCCGGGAACCGCGGTCTCCAGGTTGGCCGGCGGGGTACCGCCGATCCAGAGGTGCTTGGGGATGTCCCGGCCGGTGAGCACGAAGCCGCGGTCGTCGCGGCAGATCGCGTCGGGGAGCCAGCCGCAGCCGGGGTCCGCCCCGAGCAGCAGGAACAGTCCGCCGACCTCGCGACGGGTCTCCTCCCCGCTGTTCAGGTCGCGCACGGCGATCCACTGCAACCGGCCCTCGCCGCCGCCGTCGACCACCTGCGCGCACGGCTGGATCCGGATCACGTTGTTGTACTGGATCTCGCGGATCAGGTAGTCCGACATCGTCTCGGTCAGATCGGGACGCCGGACCATGATCGTCACCGAACGGGCGAACCTGGCCAGGTGGATCGCTGCCTGACCCGCGGAGTTGCCGCCGCCGACGACGACCACGTCGTACCCCTCGAGTTCGCGCGCCGCACTCACCGCGGCCCCGTAGTGGACTCCGTTGCCGACCAGGTCCTCCAGGGCGGTGACGTCGAGGCGGCGGTAGTCCACACCGGTCGAGATGACCACCGCGCGCGCCCGCACGTCGCCGCCCTCGGTCCGCACCAGGTGCGGCTCACCGTCGGTGCCCGGGACCAGTGCGGTCACCGGCCAGCCCGTGAAGAAGCGGGTGCCGAACCGGATCGCCTGGTTGCGGGCGCGCTGGGCCAGCCGCATCCCGGAGATGCCGCGGGGGAAACCGAGGTAGTTGCGGATCATCGAGCTGGTGCCGGCCTGACCGCCGATCGCCTCGGACTCGATGACCACCGTCGACAGTCCCTCCGACGAGCCGTAGACGGCCGCGGCCAGGCCTGCCGGCCCGGCGCCGAGGACGACGAGGTCGACGACGGTCTCCACTTCGATGTCGCCCGGGGTTCCGTAGATCATCGAGGCCACGTCCCGGACGGAGGTGACCCGGAACGGCGGTCGCCCGATCCGGAAGAAGAGCGGGAACTGCGGCGGCCCGTCGAGCTCGGCGATCAGCTCGCGTCCGCGGTCGGACCCGGGGTCGACCACGGCGGTCGGCATCCCCATCCGGTCCAGGTAGTCGCGGATCGCGGTCACCAGCGCGTCGCCCGGCGGGCTGACGATCTCCGCGGCGGCGACCTCTGGTGCGGCGACGGTCGACCCCCAGTCGGAGAGCAGTTCGGTGACGGCGGTGTGGAACTCCTCGTCGCGCACTCCGCGCGGCATCAACAGGTAGGCGTCGTACTTGCCGGTGGCCAGGCCCGCACGGAGCGGTTCGGCGTCGGCCATGAAGTGCTCCCAGTGGGCGGCGATGATCCGGCGCGCGGTCGGGATGATGCTGCGCCAGGCGGCGAGAGCCGGGTACGTCTCGCTGTCCGGCAGCCGTGATTCGCTGACCAGCAGAGCCACCGGCACACCGTCGGCACGGGCTCTGGAGAGCACGTCCGACGCCTCCTCGGCCCAGCGGGTGGTGCGGATGTCGTAGTCGCGTCGGTAGCGGCCGAACTCGTCGGTGAGCGCGTCGGCGTGCTCCGGGGCACAGAGGACGATCAGTGGCAGGCGGGGGGTCTCGCTCACGTCCTGAGCCTAGAACAGCGGCGCCAACCAGTTTCCCGGCAAGATGGAGCCCATGGCCGACGAGGAGCACTACTTCACCGCCGACCCGAAGGCGCCTTTCAAGCGGGTCCCGGTCCGGGCCGACGTCTGGGGCCACTGGCTCGAACTGACCACCGGCTCCGGGGTGTTCGCCCAAGGGCGGCTCGACATCGGTACCGGTGTGCTGCTTCGTGAGCAGTCCCCGCCGCAACAGGCGCGGTCGATCCTCGACCTCGGCTGCGGGTACGGGGTGATCGGCCTGGCGATCGCGGTCGCCGTGCCCGAGTGCACGGTGACGGCCGTCGACGTCAACGAGCGGGCGGTGCTGCTGGCGAACGAGAACGCCGAGCAGATCGGCGTGGCCGACCGGTTCACCGCCTCGGTCCCCGAGGCCGTCGGCCCCGGGGAGACGTACGACGAGATCTGGTCGAACCCGCCGATCCGGATCGGCAAGGACGCACTGCACGAACTGCTGCTGACCTGGCTGCCGCGCCTCAATCCCGACGGCCGCGCCCGGATGGTCGTCGGCAAGAACCTCGGTGCCGACTCACTCGCCGGCTGGCTGACCGAGCAGGGGTTCCCGACCGTCAAGGTCGGCAGCGCCAAGGGCTTCCGGGTGCTCGAGTCCCGCCGTTCACAGGACTGACCAGTCCGGGTCCGCCCCTGACCCCGCCGCCGGATGTGGGGCATGATCGCGACATGGTCACATTCGTCTACGACTTCGCCGACGGTGACAAGGATCAGAAGGACCTGCTCGGCGGCAAGGGCGCCAACCTCGCCGAGATGACCAACCTCGGCCTGCCGGTCCCGCCGGGCTTCGTGATCAGCACCGACGCGTGCCGTGCCTACCTCGCCGACGACCGGATCCCGGACGGCCTCGCCGAGGAGGTCACCGCCCACCTGAGCGCGCTCGAGGAGCGGATGGGCAAGCGCCTGGGACAGGCCGACGACCCGTTGCTGGTGGCGGTCCGCTCAGGGGCGAAATTCTCGATGCCCGGGATGATGGAGACCGTGCTCAACGTCGGCCTGAACGACGAGTCGGTGCACGGGCTCGCCGCGACCTCGGGCGACGAACGGTTCGCCTGGGATTCGTACCGGCGGCTGTTGCAGATGTTCGGCAGCACCGTCCTCGGCATCGATGCTGCGATCTTCGGGACCGCGTTCGACGAGGCCAAGACCGAGCGCGGCTCCGAGTCGGACACCGACCTGACCGCCGAGGACCTCCGTGGTGTGGTCGCCACCTTCCAGGAGCTGATCGCGGCCCACGCCGGCCGGCCGTTCCCGCAGGACCCCCGCGAGCAGCTCGACCTGGCCACGACCGCGGTCTTCGCGTCGTGGAACACCGACCGGGCCCGGTTGTACCGGCGGCAGGAACGGATCCCGGACGACCTCGGGACCGCCGTGACCGTGATCGCGATGGTCTTCGGCAACCGCGGCGCCGGATCGGGCACCGGCGTGGCCTTCACCCGGGACCCGGCGAGCGGGGCGCAGGGCGTGTACGGCGACTACCTCGAGAACGCACAGGGGGAGGACGTCGTCGCCGGAGTGCGCAACACGTTGGCCCTCGCCGATCTCGAAGGCATCGACAAGCGCTCCTACGACGAGCTGCTGCGGATCATGGAGACGCTCGAGAAGCACTACCGGGACATGTGCGACATCGAGTTCACCATCGAGCGCGGCAAGCTCTGGATGCTGCAGACCCGGGTCGGCAAGCGCACGGCGGAGGCGGCGTTCCGGATCGGCCTGCACATGGCCGAGGAGGGCCTCATCGACGACGACGAGGCACTGCGCCGGGTGACCGGTGAGCAGCTCGCGCAGCTGATGTTCCCGCGGTTCGACGCGGCCGCGCCGCGGGACCTGCTCGGTGCGGGGATCGGCGCCTCACCGGGCGCCGCGGTCGGTCGCGTGGTCTTCGACTCCGACACCGCCGTGGAGTGGGTCGAGCGCGGCGAGGACGTCATCCTGGTCCGGAAGGAGACCAACCCCGACGATCTGCACGGCATGGTCGTCGCCCGCGGCATCCTGACCAGCCGGGGCGGCAAGACCTCGCACGCCGCCGTCGTCGCCCGTGGCATGGGGCGCACCTGCGTCTGCGGCGCCGAGTCGCTGGACGTCGACGTGGACGCGAAGCGTTTCACCGTGCGCGGGGGGAAGGTCGTCTCCGAGGGCGATGTGATCTCGATCGACGGCACCAGCGGCGAGGTCTTCCTCGGCGAGGTCCGGGTCGAGGACTCGGCGGTGATGCGCTACTTCGAGGGAACGCTGCACGAAGGCGACGACACTCTGCTGCCGGCGATCGAGCGGGTGATGGCGACCGCGGACGCTGCCCGCCGGCTCGCCGTACGGACCAACGCGGACACCCCGGACGACGCCGCCCGGGCCCGCCGCTTCGGCGCCCAGGGGATCGGGCTGTGCCGGACCGAGCACATGTTCCTCGGGGACCGCAGACGCCTGGTCGAGGACCTGATCGTCGCCGAAGGCAGTGCGGATCAGGACGCCGCTCTGGCCGAACTCCTGCCACTGCAGCGCGAGGACTTCACCGGCATCCTGGAGGCGATGGACGGCCTGCCGGTCACCATCCGGCTGATCGATCCGCCGTTGCACGAGTTCCTGCCCGACCTCACCGAGCTCTCCGTCCAGGTCGCGGTCGAGGACGGCGGCAGCACCCGGGACCTGCGCCTGCTGGACGCCGTGCGGCGGCTCCACGAGCAGAACCCGATGCTCGGACTGCGGGGAGTCCGGCTCGGGATCGTGATCCCCGGACTGTTCCGGATGCAGACTCGCGCGATCCTCGAGGCGGCGGCCGCACGCACCCGCGCGGGCGGCGACCCACGGCCGGAGATCATGATCCCGCTGGTGGCCTCGGTCAAGGAGCTGGAGCTCGTCAAGAAGGGGATCATCTCGGTCGCCCGTGACGTGGAGACCGAGCTCGGGGTGAAGCTGCGGTTCTCCGTCGGGACGATGATCGAACTGCCCCGGGCCGCGCTGACCGCGGCCGAGATCGCAGGCCCGGCGGAGTTCTTCTCCTTCGGCACCAACGACCTGACCCAGATGACCTGGGGCTTCTCGCGCGACGACGTCGAGGCTTCGTTCTTCTCGACCTACCTGGAACACGGGATCTTCCCGGTCTCGCCGTTCGAGTCGCTGGACACCGAGGGTGTCGGCGCGCTGGTCCGCACGGCGGTCGAGGCCGGCCGCGCCGCCCGGCCGGAGCTGCATCTCGGCGTCTGCGGTGAGCACGGGGGTGACCCGGCCTCGATCCACTTCTTCGACGAGGTCGGCCTGGACTACGTGTCCTGCTCGCCGTACCGGGTCCCGGTGGCTCGCCTCGAGGCCGGCCGTGCCGCTCTGGCCGCGCGTGACGCGTGACACCGGACCTTGTCCGGGCTTCACGGTTGTGACCCGGCGGTCGCGCCGGAGACGGTAATCTCGCCTCGACCCGCAGGTCCGACGACCCGGGTCTGATTCCATCGAAGGCGGAAGGCACCAACCACCATGGCCGACACAGCAGCCGTCGAGGCGACCATCAAGTCGTTCCTCGAGCGGGCCGAGAAGCTCGTCGAGTTCACCCCCGAGACGCCGATCTTCGGCGAGGGCCTGGGCCTCGACTCGCTGGAAGCGGCCGAGTTGTCCGCGCTGCTCGAGGACGAGTTCGGATCCGACCCGTTCAGCGCCGGTGACTTCGCCGAGACCGTGGGTCAGATCTACGACTTCTACGCCCAGGCGTCCTGACCTCTCACCAGGACCGAGCCGGCTAAACCTGTTTTGCTCGGACGCCGCCAACCCGCACAATGCGCAGGTGGGTCATGTCGAGGTCGCCGGAGTGCGCTACGAGCTCCCGGACGGCCGGGTGCTGCTCGACGACGTCGGTTTCCGCGTCGGCGAGGGTGCCAAGGCTGCGCTGGTCGGCGCGAACGGCGCCGGGAAGACCACGCTGCTGCGGATCATCACCGGTGAGCTGGACCCGCACGCGGGTGCGGTGACCCGGTCGGGCGGACTGGGGATCATGCGTCAGGCCGTCGGCCGCGGGCTCGGCGACGACCCGACGGTCGCGGATCTGCTGCTCTCGGTCTCACCGGACCGGGTCCGCGCCGCCGCCGCCGAGGTCGATCGCCTCGAGCTGCGCCTGATGGAGGTCGACGACGAGGCGACCCAGATGCGGTACGCGACCGCGCTCTCGGACTTCGCGGACGCCGGTGGCTACGACATCGAGGTCGTCTGGGACACCTGTTGCACCGCTGCACTCGGGATCGGCTTCGACAAGGCCAAGTACCGCACGCTGAGCACGCTGTCCGGTGGAGAGCAGAAGCGGCTCGTCCTGGAGTACCTGCTCGCCGGGCCGGACCAGGTGCTCCTCCTCGACGAGCCGGACAACTACCTCGACGTGCCGGGCAAGCTCTGGCTCGAGGGCCGGATCCGGGAGTCGCCCAAGACGATCCTGTTCATCAGCCACGACCGGGAACTGCTCGCGAACACGGCGACCCGGATCATCACGGTCGAGCTCGCCCATGGGGGGCACAGCGCCGGCAACACCGCCTGGACTCATCCAGGAGGCTTTGCCTCCTACCACGACGCGCGCCGGGACCGCTTCCTCCGGTTCGAGGAACTGCAACGCCGCTGGGACGAGGAGCACGCCAAGCTGAAAGCGCTCGTGCTGCGCTACAAGATCAAGGCGGAGTACAACGACGGTCTCGCCGCCCAGTACAAGGCGGCGCAGACCCGGTTGCGGAAGTTCGAGGAAGCCGGGCCGCCGCAGGCGATCCCGCGGGAGCAGTCGGTCACGATGCGCCTGACCGGAGGCCGCACCGGGAAGCGTGCGGTGGTCGCGGAGGATCTCGAACTACTCGGTCTGATGAAGCCGTTCGACCTCGAGGTCTGGTACGGCGAACGAGTGGCCGTCCTCGGCTCGAACGGGTCGGGGAAGTCGCACTTCCTGCGGTTGCTCGCGATCGGCGGGTCCGACCCGGATGTCGAGCACCGTCCGGTCGGCGACGCGGTGATCGCGCCGGTCCGGCACGCCGGCAAGGTCAAGCTGGGCGCGCGCGTGCGCCCGGGCTGGTTCGTGCAGACGCACGAGCACCCCGAGCTTCTCGGCCGCACCCTGCTGGAGATCCTGCACCGTGGTGACACGGGACAGAAGGGGATCGGGCGCGAGGGGATGGGCCGGGAACAGGCGGCCAGGGCGCTCGATCGCTACGAGCTGGCGCACGCCTCCGAGCAGCGCTTCGAGTCGCTCTCGGGCGGGCAGCAGGCCAGGTTCCAGATCCTTCTCCTCGAGCTCTCCGGCGCGACCCTGCTGCTCCTCGACGAGCCGACGGACAACCTCGACGTGGAGTCCGCTGAGGCGCTCGAGGAGGGTCTGGAACGGTTCGAGGGAACGGTTCTCGCCGTCACCCACGACCGCTGGTTCGCGCGCGGCTTCGACCGCTTCCTCGTCTTCGGCTCGGACGGCTCGGTCTACGAATCGGACGACCCGGTCTGGGACGAGGGCCGGGTCCAGCGAGCTCGTTGAGGCGTTGCGCTCACAGAGAACGTCCTTGTGGGTGGGCCGCCTGATGACCACCATCAGCAGATGAGACTGCTGGTGCTCGGAGGAACCCATCACGTCGGACGCTCGGTCGTCGAGGCGGCGCTGGCGCGCGGCGACGAGGTCACCACGGTGAACCGGGGCAGCATCCCGGCCCGGCCCGACGTCGATTCCCGGTACGCCGACCGCCGCGAGCCCGGTTCGCTCGCCGACGCGCTGGCCGGGGACACCTGGGACGCCGTCTGGGACACCTGGGCCCAGGAGCCGGTGGTGGTGCAGGAGGCAGCCCGACTGCTCGACGGGCGGGTCCGGCACTTCACCTACGTGTCCAGCCGGTCGGTCTACACCTGGCCGATCGCGCCGGGTGCCGACGAGACGGCGCCGGTCGTCGACGCTGACCCGGCCGGGACGGACCGGGACGACTACCCGCTCGCCAAGCGCGGCGGCGAACTGGCGGTGCTGGGGGAGTTCACCGGCGAGACGCTGCTCGCCCGCGCGGGGCTGATCCTCGGGCCCTACGAGATCGTCGGACGGATGCCGTGGTGGCTCAAGCGGGTCGAGCGCGGCGGTGTCGTGCCGGCCCCGGGGCCGCCGGATCGCGGACTGCAGTACATCGACGCCCGTGACCTCGCCGACTGGGGGCTGCGCTGCGGCGAAGCCGGGATCGCCGGCACGTTCGACACGGTCAGCCGTGCCGGGCACACGACGATGGCCGAGCTGCTGGCCGCCTGCCTCGACGTGACCGGGTCGGACGCCGAGCTGGCTTGGCTGACGCCGGAGCAGATCGAGGCCGCCGGGGTGAGCGGGTGGACCGACTTCCCGATCTGGACGCCGCCGACGGGGGAGCTGGCCGGGCTGCACGCCGCCGATACCAGGGCCGCGCACGCAGCAGGCCTGGTCTGCCGCCCGATCGCCGACACGGTCGCCGACACCTGGGCGTGGTTGCAGAGTGAAGGGATCCCTCCGCGGCCGGCGGGACGCGAGGGCGACCTGGGGCTCAGCGCCGAGCAGGAGGAGCGACTGCTCGCCGCCCGGTGAACACCCGGCCTCCTGGGCGGGCCGGGTCGGGGGAGCACGGCGTCGTCCTTGGTGGCAAACTCAGCACCTATGTCCCTCCTCTCCCGTCTCGCAGTGGCGGCCGTCCTCGGCGCAGTCGCGGTTCTCCTGGTCGCCGTGCTTCTCGGAACCGGGGATGCCGGTGCTGAAGGTGTCCTGATCTGGCTCGCGATCGTGGTCATCGGGTTGCAGGGCCTGGTCCTCGCCGGGATCGCGTACGCGATCCGGCTGCTGCGTCGCAAGGCAGTCGGCGACCAGGACTTCCAGGCGCTCCTCGTGGGTCAGACGACGCGGATCAAGGAACAGAACGCCGACGGCCGCCGACGCGACCGGCTCACCAGGCAGAAGGTCGAGAAGGTCGGCGAGCTCGTCAAGAAGCACGCGGCCGAGCAGGTCTGGGCCCGCCAGGTGGAGGCCGGCCGGCACCTGGCCACCCAGCGCCAGGGTCAGGCCTGGGCGAACCTGCAGGCACTCGTCAAGCTCGATGCCGCGGTCCCTCCGGCCGGTGGCTGGGCTGCCTCACCCGACTTCCTGCTCCGATGCGTCGACGAGATGCTGGCCCGTCGCCCGGCGTACGTCGTGGAGTGTGGGAGCGGCCTGAGCACGCTGATCCTCTCGCTCGCGATCGAGCAGTACGACCTGCCGACCAAGGTGATCGCCCTGGAGCACGAGGCGACCTTCGGAGCACGGACGTGCGCGCTCCTCGAACGCCACGGCGTTGCGCGGCACGCAGAGGTCCGGATCGCCCCCTTGATGCCGACCGGGCTGCCCGATCACCCGACACCCTGGTACCAGGCGTCCGCGCTCGAGGGCCTGCACGAGATCGGCATGCTGCTGATCGACGGACCGCCGACGGCGACCGGTCCGCAGGCGCGCTACCCCGCTGTTCCGCTGTTGCGGGACCGCTTCGCGGACCGCTGCCTGATCCTGATCGACGACATGACCCGCGACTCCGACCGCGAGACCGCGGAGCGATGGGAGCCGCTGCTCGACGGGTTCGACTACCGGCTCGAGGTGGAGTACGAGAAGCACCTCGGCAGCTACACCCGAGGCTGAGGGCGGGACCGGCTCATCCCGCCGAGACGATCCGGACCTTCTCGCACGAGACCAGTTCGACGCCTGGGTGCTTCTGGTTGAAGGTGACCCGGTCCTGCCCGGTGCCGCAGTTGATCGACATCGACGGGTCGGAGTACACCACCACGATGTCGTCGTCCTCGGAACCTGCGACGACCCGGTCGCGGTAGTTCGCGAAGATCCGGTCCGCTCCGGGTCCGCCGGTGATCACGTCGCGGGCAGTCCCGCGAGCGTCGTCGAGAAGATCGGCGCCGGACTGCCCGAAGAGACGGTCGCCCGCCTTCCCGCCGTACACCTTGTCGGGGCCGCTACCGCCGTACAGCAGGTCGGACCCGGGCCCGCCCTTGACGGTGTCGGTGCCGCCGGCGGCGTTCACCAGGTCGTTGCCGGCCAGGGCGGAGATGACGTCCCGGACCGGCGTGCCGGTCAGGTTGTCGTTGCCCGGGGTCCCGCTGATCGACCGCGCCGAGGCCGGGGCGAGCGAGGAGGCGGTCAGCGCGACCACGGTGATCAGGGTGGCGAGAGCGGGAACACGGCGCATGCTCGCGAGGCTACTGCGATCGACGGCGCGATCGGCGACGACACCGCGGGCTAGCGGAACAGGCTGAGCACGGTCAGCCCGACCGGGAAGAGGAAGACGGCGAGCAGGGTCATCGCGACCATCCGGTGGGACCGCTTGCGCCCGTCGAGCGATGCCGCCAGCGCGATCCAGGCGGCATCGCCGCCGCTGTAGCGGTCGAAGCCGAGGTGGCGGGCGTCTGGCGGGAACGGGTCGCGCGGCAGGAAATCCTCGGGCTTGATCAGCTCGGGTTCGGGCTCAACGCCGTCGGGCTCGGCGTGCTGTGCTGCCATCCATCGAGGGTAGCCCCGCGGGGGCCGTCCCGTTGCGAGTCAGAGACGGTCGAAGGGAGCGGCGTAGCGGAAGGTGCCACGGGCGTGCGGCCGGGCGCCGAGAGCGAGCGCCTGGAAGAAGTCGCCCCAGGTCGGGTCCGGGGCGTCCACACCGAGCTCGGCAGCCGGCCTGAAACCGAAGCGGGCGTAGTAGTCGGGGCTGCCCAGCAGGGCCATCAGGGTCTCGCCGCGGGTGGTCGCCGCGTCGATCAGGGCGGTCATGAGCGCCGAGCCGACCCCGCTGCTCTGGTACGCCGGCAGAACGCTGACCGGTCCGACGCCCAGCGCGGCCGAGTCGTCGACGTACCCGCGGGTCGCGACGGCATGGCCGACGACCGAGCCGTCGAGCACCGCGACCAGTGACAGGTCCGGCAGCCAGCCCGGATCCTCGCGCAGCCAGCCGACCAGGGTCGCCTCGCCCGGCTCGCCGGAGGCGTCCACAGGCGGAGCGGAGTGCTCGGCGGAGACGAAAGCAGCCGACGTCACCGCGCGGATGGCGGCGAGGTCGGCTGCTTGCTCGGTCCGGATCAGCACCCGGCGCGGGTCACTTCCAGCGCTCGGAGGCGGGGACGAAGTCCAGGTTCCGGTCGCCGGTGTAGATCTGCTTGGGGCGGGCGATCTTCTGCTCCTTGTCCGTGGTCAGCTCCAGCCACTGGGCCAGCCAGCCCGGGGTGCGGCCGATCGCGAACAGCACGGTGAACATCTCCGGCGGGAACTGGAACGCCTCGTAGATGAGACCCGAGTAGAAGTCCACGTTCGGGTAGAGCCGGCGCTTGACGAAGTACTCGTCGTTGAGCGCGATCTTCTCGAGTTCCTGGGCGATCTCGAGGAGCGGGTTGACCCCGGTGACCTCGAACACGTCGTCGCAGGCCTTCTTGATGATCTTGGCCCGCGGGTCGTAGTTCTTGTAGACCCGGTGCCCGAAGCCCATGAGCTTCTCGTTGCCGTTCTTCACGCCCTCGATGAAGGCGGGGATGTTCTCCTTCGTGCCGATCCGGCGCAGCATCCGCAGCACCGCTTCGTTGGCACCGCCGTGCAGCGGGCCGTAGAGGGCGCCGACGCCGGCCGCGACGGCCGAGTACGGGTCGACCTGGGAGGAGCCGACCGAGCGGACCGCGTTCGTCGAGCAGTTCTGCTCGTGGTCGGCGTGCAGGATGAAGAGCACGTCGAGGGCCTTCACCAGCCGAGGGTCCGCCTCGAAGCGGTGCTCGCTCATCTTGAAGAGCATCGAGAGGAAGTTCTCGGTGTAGGACAGCTCGTTGTCCGGGTAGACGTACGGCTTGCCCTGCGCGTGCCGGAACGCCCAGGCGCCCAAGGTCGGCATCTTCGAGATCATCCGGACGATCTGGATGTGCCGGTTGTCGGCGTCGGAGATGTTGCCGGCCTCCGGGTAGAACGTCGACAGCGCGCCGACGGAGGCCATCAGCATGCCCATCGGGTGGGCGTCGTACCGGAAGCCCTGCATGAAGCCCTTGACGTTCTCGTGCACGAACGTGTGGTAGGTGATCTCGTGCACCCAGCGGTCGTACTGCTCCTTGGTGGGCAGCTCCCCGTGGACGAGCAGGTAGGCGACCTCGAGGAAGTTCGACTTCTCCGCGAGCTGCTCGATCGGGTACCCGCGGTACTCGAGGATGCCCCTGTCGCCGTCGATGTACGTGACCGAGCTCTTGCACGATGCCGTGTTCACGAAGCCGGGGTCGTACGTCGCCAGGCCCGGCTCGTCGTCGTCCAGCTTGATCGCTCCCAGGTCGGCGGCCTTGATGGTGCCGTCGGCGATCGGGATGTCGTACTCCTTGCCGGTCCGGTTGTCCCGGATCGTCAGGGTGTTGTTGTCCTTGGTGACTTCGTCAGACACAAGGGCTCCTTCGCACTCGGTCGAGGCGCGCTTCCGGGGTGCCGGCGCGCGCAGATCCCGGGGTAAACCTATTCCCCCCTGCGCAGGGGCCGCCAACCCGTCTCTGGTTCTGAGCCACGCACGACTGAGGGCGGCTGCCGCCCGACGCCGTTTTGACCCGAACCGAGGCGTCCCGGTAGTCTTACCGGTCGCGACTCCTGCCGCGTCATGCCCCCGCACGGGGCTCGGCGCAGACCCGGACGAAACTGAACCGGGCAGTGTTCGTCAGAAGCCGCAGCACCACCGCCGCCCGGGGGATTTCCCCGCGCGGACACGAACGAGGAAGTAAGGCATACACGTGCGTACGTACAGCCCCAAGCCCGCGGACATCCAGCGCGAGTGGCACGTCATCGACGCCACCGACGTCGTCCTTGGCCGGCTCGCGGTCCAGGCCGCGACGCTGCTCCGCGGCAAGCACAAGACCATTTTCGCCCCTCACGTCGACACCGGTGACTTCGTCATCATCGTGAACGCCTCGAAGGTTGCGCTCACCGGCGACAAGGCGACCAAGAAGATGTCCTACCGCCACTCGGGCTACCCGGGCGGTCTGAGCTCGATCCCGATGGGTGAGCTCCTGGAGAAGGACGCTCGCAAGGCCATCGAGAACGCGGTCTGGGGCATGCTCCCCAAGAACCGCCTCGGCCGCCAGATCCTGAAGAAGCTCAAGGTGTACGCCGGCCCGGAGCACCCGCACACGGCCCAGAAGGCCACGCCGTTCGAGATCACGCAGATCTCCCAGTAAGTCTTTCGAAGCGAGATTGAGGAACAGTCGTGACTGAGAACGTGATCGAGAACGAGACCGAGGTCGAAGAGACCTTCGTCGCCAACGAAGAGGGCGTCGCCTACTCCTCGGAGTCGGCCCCCAACCTGGAGACCCCGGCCCGCCCGGCGACCATCGCGCCCGCCGGCGCCACCGGTCGTCGCAAGGAAGCCGTCGCCCGTGTCCGGATCGTCCCGGGCACCGGCCAGTGGACCGTCAACGGCCGCAGCCTGGAGAACTACTTCCCGAACAAGCTGCACCAGCAGGTCGTGAACGAGCCGTTCGCCACCCTGCAGCTCGAGGGTCGCTTCGACGTCATCGCCCGCATCCACGGCGGCGGCATCACCGGTCAGGCCGGCGCGCTGCGTCTCGGCGTGGCCCGCTGCCTCAACGAGATCGACGTCGAGGCCAACCGCCCGTCGCTCAAGAAGGCCGGGCTGCTCACGCGTGACGCCCGCGTCATCGAGCGGAAGAAGGCCGGTCTCAAGAAGGCCCGTAAGGCACCGCAGTTCAGCAAGCGCTGATCGGCTCTTCACCTTTATGGCGAAGCTTTTCGGCACGGACGGGGTCCGGGGTCTGGCGAACGGTCATCTGACCGCGGAGCTGGCCCTGGACCTTTCCGTTTCCGCTGCCCACGTCCTGGCCGAGCGCGGCACCTTCGCCGGGCACCGGCCGGTGGCGGTCGTCGGCAGGGACACCCGGATCTCCGGCCAGTTCCTGGAGGCGGCCGTGGTCGCCGGCCTGGCGTCGGCCGGTGTCGACGTCCTGCTGCTCGGCGAACTGCCGACCCCGGGAGTCGCCTACCTGACCGCGGCGCTCCAGGCCGACCTGGGCGTGATGCTCTCGGCCTCCCACAACGCGATGCCCGACAACGGGATCAAGTTCCTCTCCCGCGGCGGCATCAAGCTGGACGACGCGATCGAGGCGGCCATCGAGGCGCGCCTCGAAGAGCCGTGGGACCGGCCGATCGGCAGTGACGTCGGGCGGGTACGGCCGCACACCACCGCGATCGACGAGTACGCCGCACACCTCGTCGGCACCGTCGGGTTGCCGCTCACCGGGCTGAAGGTCGTCCTCGACTGCGCCCACGGTGCGGCCTCGGTCGCCGGTCCGAAGGCGCTGCGCGACGCGGGCGCCGAGGTGGTCGCGATCTGTGCCGAGCCTGACGGGCTCAACATCAACGACGGCTGCGGGTCCACCCATCTCGACGTGCTGCAGAAGGCCGTCATCGAGCACAGCGCCGACGTCGGCTTCGCGCTCGACGGCGACGCTGACCGCTGCCTGGCGGTCGACGCCGCCGGCAATGTGGTCGACGGTGACCAGATCCTCGCGATCCTGGCGCTCTCGTTGCGCGAGCAGGGCCACCTCGTGGACGACACGGTGGTCGCGACTGTGATGTCGAACCTCGGCTTCGTCCAGGCGCTGACGGCTGCGGGTGTCGAGGTCCGGCAGACCGCGGTCGGCGACCGCTACGTGCTCGAGGAGATGAAGGCCGGCGGCTACAGCCTCGGCGGCGAGCAGTCCGGCCACGTGATCATGAGCGAGTACGCCACGACCGGGGACGGCATCCTGACCGCGTTGCAGGTCCTGCGCCGGATGGCCGTGACCGGTTCGTCGATGGCGGATCTGGCGGGCGTGATGACGCGGCTCCCGCAGGTGCTCGTGAACGTGCCCGGCGTGGACAAGGCCCGGACGCACGCCGACGAGGCGCTGGCCGCCGCCGTCGGTGAGGCCGAGGCCGAACTGGGCGACACCGGCCGGATCCTGCTCCGCCCCAGCGGCACCGAGCCGCTGGTCCGGGTCATGGTCGAGGCGGCCACCGCCGACCAGGCCCGCGCCGTCGCCGAGCGACTGGCCGACGTGGTCCGCGAGCGCCTGGCGCTCTGAACCACCGAGGATCCGCCAGGCTCAGCCTCCGGGAGGTTGAGCCTGCCGAAACCCTCGATCAGTGGTGGCCGACGCGGGCTTCGTGCTCCTCGGCGGTCTCGTCGCCGTGACCGGGCCACCATGCGGCGTGCCCGATCAGTGCGGTGATCGCCGGCGTGAAGAACATCGCCATCACGAAGGCGGCCACGAAGATGCCGAACGACAACGCGAAGCCCATCGAGACGATGAGCGAGTTGCCGCCGAGCATGAGTGACGCGAACGTGCCCGACAGGATGACGCCCGCCGCGGCGATCGTCGGCCCGGCGTGCTTGAGCGCCACCGCGGCGGCGTCGCGAGAGCTCTTGCCGGAACGGGCTTCCTCACGCAGTCGCGCGATCATCAGGATGTTGTAGTCGGTGCCGAGGGCGACCACGAACAGGTAGATGTAGATCGGCAGCAGGAAGATCAGGCCGGGGTCGCCCTTGAAGTGCTGGATCACGATCACCGTGGCGCCGAGCGTCGCACCGAACCCGAGGGCGACCGAGGCCATCAGGTAGAGCGGAGCGACGAGGCTGCGCAGCAGGATGGCCAGGATCACCATGATCAGGATCGCGGCGACGGAGAAGACGACCTTGTAGTCGCGGATCATCGCCTTGTTCATGTCCACGAAGATCGACGTGGTGCCGCCGACGTACGCGCGGGTGCCCTCCGGTGCGGACTGGTGCGCCGTGGTGCGGATCGAACCCTTGACGTTCGCGATCGCCGCGTCCGAGCCGGGGTCGTCCTCGAGGACCAGGCCGAACGCTGCCGCCTTGCCGCTCTCGGCGATCACTCCCGGGGACACGAAGGCAACACCGTCGGCCTCGGAGAGGTCCTGCTGGAACCGGGTGGACTCCGCCTGGGTGATCTCCTCCCCGTCGGTGGACTTGAGCATCACCGTGGAGGGATCGGTCGCGCCCGGCGGCAGGCCGGACTTCAGCGTCTGCAGGGCCTCGGTCGACTCGGCGCCCTTCGGCAGGCTGGAGTTGAAGTCGAAGGTCGGGTTGAAGCCCAGTGCGAACAGGGTCAGGATGCTCAGCAGCAGGCCCGAGGCCGCGGCGTACGTGCCCGGGCGCTTGCCGAGGCTGACGCCGATCGCGCCGAACTTGGCCCCCTCCGGCTCCTGGCCCCACTTCTTCGAGGGCCAGAACAGTGCCTTGCCGAGCAGGGTGATGATCGCCGGCACCAGGGTCAGAGACGCGACCAGCGTGACCGCGACCGCGATCGAGAGGGCGGGCCCGATCGACTTGAAGATGCTCAGCGACGAGAGCACGAGTGCCATGAACGCGACGATCACGGCTCCGCCGGCCGACGCGATCGCCTCGCCGGCCTTCTCCATCGCGTTGACCACCGAGTTCTTCACGTCGTAGCCGAGACGGAGCTGCTCGCGGTACCGGAACAGCAGGAAGAGGATGTAGTCGGTGCCGATGCCGAAGAGCACCACGACCAGGATCTGCTCGATCGAACTGTCGGCCTTGAGGTTGAACACCTCGTTGGCCATCGCGATCAAGCCGGTCGCGACCTGGCTGACCAGGCCGACGACCACGACGGGCATCAGGCAGATCAGCACGCTCCGGAAGATCAGGCCGAGCAGGATCACGATCAGCAGCACGGTCGCGATGGAGACGATCAGCAGTGCCGTGTCGCCGGACTCCTGGCTGTCCAGCTGCTGCGGCGCGGCGCCGGTCGTCTGCAGGCGCAGGCCGGTGCCCTCGACGAGAGGCTGGGCGTCCTTGCGGAGGTCCCTGGCCGCGTCGACGGCGGCCGGGTCGAACCCGCTGGAGTCCTTGGCGAGCCCGACGACGGCGAGCTGGACCAGCCTGTTCTCCGAGGGCGGCTGGGCCGCGGCGCCGGCGAACACGTCCGTGTCGAGCAACGGGTTGAGCTCGGTGACGATCTCGGTGATCGTCCTGGAGTCGGCTTCGGTGAGCTTCTCGCCGTCCGTGCGGTCGAAGACGAGGATCGCGCCCGGCTGGGTCTGGCCCGGGAACTCCTTGTCCTGGACGTCCAGCGCCCGGATCGACTCGTAGTGCTTCGGCAGGAATTCGGCCTCGTCGCTGGTCGACGTCAGCGCCGGAGCCAACGAGACGACCACCACGGCGAGCAGCACCCAGGCGCCGACGACGTACCAGGGAAAGCGAGTTACGAAACGACCCAGGGCAGCAAACATGCGCTCATCCTATTGGCTGGACACCTGTCCAGTAAGCCGTGACGAGCGTGAGCTAGGTCATGCCGCCCCAGGTCAGCGGGCGAGCAGCGTGAGGCCGCCGAGCGCCGCTTCGACGAGGAAGAAGAACCCGGGACTGCCGAGCAGGGTCCGAGGCTCGACGCAGGCGCTGGCGAGCCGGCCCGCCGCCATGCCGAACAGGCTGACCGCGACAGCGACCAGGACGCCGTCCCGGAAGTCCGCCGCAGCGTCGTCGGAGAGAACGAGCAGGGCGGCGATCGCGAGTCCGAAGCCGCCGTACACCGCGCGGACCTCGCTGCGTGCCGCCGGGGTCGTCGGCGCCACGCCGAACGGCGCCCAGATGAATGCCGGCCGGACCAGGGCCACGAGGCCCATGCCCGCGAAGAAGGCCGCGACGACGGCTGCTGCCGCGTTCATGTCAGCGGGCGCCGGCAGCGGGCCGTGCGTCGACGAACGACGCGATGGCGTCCGCCACCGCGTCGGGCCGGTCCAGGGGGACGAACGTCTTCGCGCCAGGCACCCGGACCAAGGTCGCGTCGCGCAGCGTGCGCTGGAGCCGCTCGGCGTCCGCCATCGGGAACAAGGTGTCCTCCTCGCCCCAGATCAGAAGTGCCGGCACGTCGAGGTCGGGCAGCTTCTCGGCAGCGGCGAGCGTGTCCCGCGAGTCCGCCGCGGCGAAGAACTTCATCGCGTCCGCTCGGATGCGCTTGTCGGCGATCAGCGGCTCCAGGAAGGAGCGGAGCAGCTCGATCGGCTGGCGCTCCGCGTTCAGGGAGCCGAAGCCGAAGGGGGACCGGATGAACGGCTCGAACCGCATCGACTGGGCCAGCGCGAACCCGGCTCCGGGGATGTGCGCGGCCTTGCCCAGCAGCTTGAAGATGCCCGGCGGGAAGTTCTCGAAGGAATCGCAGTCGGTCAGCACCAGGCGGCCGATCCGGGAGGCGTCGGTGGTGACCAGCATCTGGGTGACCGCACCGCCGGAGTCGTTGCCGACGATGGTCACGCCCTCGAGGTCGAGCGCGGCCAGGAAGTCGCGCACGATCAGCGCCGCGGCCGGGGGAGCGAGATCGGCGTCCGGGCGCATCGGGGTCCGGTGCGACCCGAACGGCCAGGTCGGCACGATGCAGCGCAGCCCCCGCTCGGCGAGAAGGCGGGCGGTCGGCTCCCAGAGGCGGCCGTCGACCGCGAAGCCGTGGACGAAGACGACGGGCTCGCCCGCGCCGTACTCGGTGAAGCGGATGGTGCCCGCGGGGAGGTCGATGCTCTGTTCCATACAGAGAGTATGTACATACAGCCTGTATGTATGTCAAGATCGTTCTGTGGCACCTGCACGCAAGACCCAGGCCGAGCGCAGTGAGTTCACGCGCTCGGCGCTGATGGTCGCGGGACGTCGTCTCTTCGCCACGGCGGGCTACGACGCCGTCGCCGCGGAGCAGATCGTGGCCGAGGCGGGCGTCACCCGCGGCGCGCTCTATCACCACTTCGACGGCAAGGCCGGTCTCTTCGAGGCTGTCTTCGTCGAGATCGAGGGTGAGGTGGTCGCTAACTTCCCGCTCGACGAACTCGTCGGCTCGGACCCGATGGCGGCGCTGCGCTCGGGAGTCGGACGCTTCCTCGAACTCAGCCTCGAGTCGGAGGTCCAGCAGATCGCGCTGATCGACGGACCCGCCGTCCTCGGCTGGTCACGATGGCAGGAGATCGAGGCCCAGCACGGGCTCGGGCTCATCCAGGCCGGCCTGGACGCGGCCATCGCTGCCGGTCAGGTCAGGCCGCTGCCGAGTGCGGACCTCGCCAACGCGCTCCTCGGCGCGCTGATCGAGTCCGCTCTCTCGGTCTCGCGGGCCGACGACCGAGAGGCCGCGCACCGGCGCGCCGAGCAGGTGCTGCTCGCCCTGCTGGACGGCCTCGCGGTCTGACCCGGTCGTTCAGTCGCCGCGTACGGCGGCCGCGACTGCTCCGGGCACCTCGGGGTCGAACACCGACGGGATGATGTAGCTCGGGTTCAGCTCGTCCGCGTGGACCGCGTCCGCGATCGCCCCGGCGGCCCGGAGCAGCATGTCGACGGTGATCTCGTGCGCCCGTGCGTCGAGCAGCCCTCGGAAGACGCCGGGGAAGGCGAGCACGTTGTTGATCTGGTTGGGGTAGTCGGAGCGACCGCTCGCCACCACCTCGGCGTACTTGGACGCCTCGACCGGGTCGACCTCCGGGTCGGGGTTGGCCAGCGCGAAGACGATCGAACGCGGGGCCATGTCGCGGATCCATTCCGGGTCGAGGATCCCGGGAGCGCTCACGCCGATGAAGACGTCCGCGTCGCGCAGGGCGTCGTGCAGCCCGCCGGCCACACGCCGCGGGTTGGTGATCTCGGCCAGCAGTTGCTGGGACGGTGACAGTCCGGGGAGGTCGGGGACCAGGCAGCCGGCCCGATCGTAGACGACCACGTCACCGAACCCGGCGGCGAGCAGCAAGGTGACGATCGCGGTGCCGGCCGCGCCGGCTCCCGAGACCACGACCCGTGCCTGCGGGATCTGCTTGTCGACGACGCGGAGAGCGTTGGTCAGCGCGGCGATCACCACGATCGCGGTGCCGTGCTGGTCGTCATGGAAGACCGGGATGTCCAGGCTGGCGCGGAGCCGCTGCTCGATCTCGAAACAGCGCGGGGCCGCGATGTCCTCGAGGTTGATGCCGCCGAAGCCGGGGGCGATCATCTCGACCGCCCGGACGATCTCGTCGGTGTCCTGGGACGCCAGGCAGATCGGCCACGCGTCGATGCCGGCGAAGCGCTTGAACAATGCCGCCTTGCCCTCCATCACCGGCAGGGCAGCGCCCGGGCCGATGTTGCCGAGGCCGAGGACCGCGGAACCGTCGGTGACCACGGCGACCGAGTTCCCCTTGATGGTGAGACGGGAGACGTCCTCGGGGTTCTCGGCGATCGCCATGCTCACCCGCCCGACCCCGGGGGTGTACGCCATCGAGAGATCGTCGCGGGTCCGGAGCGGCACCTTCGAGGTCACCTCGATCTTGCCACCGAGGTGCAGCAGGAAGGTGCGGTCGCTGACCTTGTGCACGTCGACCCCGTCGATCGCGGCGACCGACTCCTGGAGCCGGAGCGCGTGCTCGCCGTCGACAGCTGAACAGGTGACGTCGAGCCGGAGTCGAAGCGGGCTCGACTCGACGACGTCGATACCGGTCACGATGCCGCCGGCTTCGGCGATCGCGGTCGCCACCGCGCCGACGATGCCGTGGTCGGGCGCGGTGTGCAGGCGCATGGTGATCGAGTACGAGGAGGTCGTCGCGGTCCTGGGCATCTGGCAAGCCTCGCACCAGGGGCGGGTTACGGGCGAGTCACTTGGCGTTGTGTTCACAGTGGTCGCAGGTCGGACACGCAGCCCGTGAGGCGGGCGCTCGATAGGCTCCGCGCGTGAGCTTCGTCCTTGTCTCCCGCCCTGTGCCCGAAGTAGCCGTCGTGACGCTGAACCGCCCGGAGCGGATGAACGCGATGGCGTTCGACGTGATGGTGCCCTTCGTCGAGCAGCTGAAGGACCTCGGCCACGACAACAGCATCCGGGCGATCGTGGTCACCGGCGCCGGTCGCGGGTTCTGCTCGGGCGCCGACCAGGAGTCGGCCGGCACACCCCCGTACGTCGAGGGCCTGGGCCGACCGACGTACGCGCTGCGCTCGATGGAGATGCTCGACGACATCACCCACACCCTGCGCAAGCTGCACCAGCCCGTGATCGCCGCGATCAACGGCGCCGCGATCGGCGGTGGGCTCTGCCTGTCGCTGGCCTGCGACATCCGGGTGGCTTCGCCGGAGGCGTACTTCCGCGCTGCTGGCATCAACAACGGGCTGACCGCCAGCGAACTCGGCCTCTCCTACCTGCTGCCCCGGGCGATCGGGTCCTCGCGCGCCGCCGAGATCATGCTGACCGGCCGCGACGTGCACGCCGAGGAGGCCCAGCGGATCGGCCTGGTCAGCGAGGTCGTCGATGACGTCGTCGGCAGGGCGGTCGAGATCGGCCAGCGCATCGCCGCCTTCTCCCAGCCGGGCGTCGAGCTCACCAAGCGGACCCTGGTGAACGGTCTCGACGCCTCCTCGCTCGAAGGGCACATGCAGGCCGAGGGGCTGGGCCAGCTCTACCTGCGGATCCTCACCGACAACTTCGAGGAAGCGACGCTGGCCCGCAAGGAAGGGCGGCCGGCGAAGTTCCGCGACACCCGCTAGGGGCGCGTCAGTACAGCCACGACGTAGTCGTCGGCCGGCGGAGCGAGCTCGTAGGTGCCGAACCGGTGCTGGACCTTCAGCCCGGCTGCTTCGACGTCGGCGGCGAAATCGTCGAACGGGTAGTCCCGGGCGTTCCCGTGCATGCGCACCGGGTGGAAGCCGACCAGGATCCGGCCGTCGTCGGCGAGGAGGTCGCGCAACGTCGCGAGCAGGCGCTGCTCGGTGTCCGGGGCGGCGAACACGATCACGTTCCCGACCAGCACGATCAGGTCGAACTCGTCGGGGTGACCCGCAGCTGCCAGGGACTCCGCGGAGATCGCCAGGAGGTCGGCCTCGATCATCGGGAGATCGGGGAAGAGTCGGGCCGCACGCGAGACCAGCTCCGGGTCCTTCTCGACCGCGACGACGCCGTGACCGCGGGCCTGCAGTGCGCCACCGATCCGGCCGATGCCGGCGCCGGCGTCCAGGATGCGGGAGTTGCGCGCGGCCAGGGTGTCCGCGAGCCGGGCCTCGCCCTCGACGTCGGCGCCCGTCTCGATGAGCTGGGTGAACTCATCCTTGTAACCGCTCTGCCCCCACAGCTCCCAGCGGGTTTTCGGGACGTCCTTCATCGGCCTCGCCTCACAGCTTCCGTAGACGCACCCAGCGCACGGAGTGGTCGTGGTCCTTCCGGAGCACCAGCGTCGCACGCGACCTGGTGGGCGCGACGTTCTGCGACAGGTTGGGGCCGTTGATCTCGTCCCAGATCCGGCCGGCCTCGGCGACCGCGTCGTCATGGGAGAGCACGGCGTACTGGGCGAAGTAGGAGGCCGGGTCCCGGAACGCGGTCTCGCGCAGCCGCAGGAACCGCTCGGTGTACCACTTGCGGATGTCGCTGGTGGCGGCGTCGACGTAGATGGAGAAGTCGAAGAAGTCGCTCACCGCGAGCCCGGTACGCCCGTCCGGCCGGTTCTGCGGGGGCTGCAGGACGTTCAGGCCCTCGACGATGACGATGTCCGGGCGGGAGACGACGACCTTCTCGTCGGTGACGTCGTAGACCAGGTGCGAGTACACCGGGGCCTCGACCTCGTCGCGGCCGGACTTGATGTCGATGACGAACTTCAGCAGCGCCTTGCGGTCGTAGGACTCCGGGAAGCCCTTGCGGTGCAGGATGCCGCGGCGGGTCAGCTCCTCGTTGGGATAGAGGAACCCGTCGGTGGTGACCAGCGCGACCTGGGGATGCGCCGGCCAGTGCGCGAGCATCTGCTGGAGCACGCGCGCGGTGGTCGACTTGCCGACCGCGACCGACCCGGCCAGCCCGATCACGAACGGCGTGCGCGGCGGTGTCGGACGGTCCAGGAACTCCTCCTGCGCGCGGTGCAGGGTGCCGGCGGCCTCGACGTACAGGCTGAGCAGACGCGACAGCGGCAGGTAGATCTGCTGCACCTCGTCGAGGTCGAGTTGCTCGCCCAGGCCGCGGACCCGTTCGACCTCGAGCTCGGAGAGCGGCTGGTCGGTGTTGGCCCCCAGCTCGGACCAGGCCTCGCGGTCGAGCTCGACGTACGGCGACGCCTCACCGCCCTGCGTGCCGTTGGCCATGGGGTCGATTGTTCCAGTACCAGCCGGACCGCGGCCCTGGCGGGGTGTCCGGGGTCACGTGCGCCGCTCGCGCGGAGCGGGTGGGGGCGCCGATCCCCGTAGACTGCCCCCCATGTGCGGAATCGTCGGATACGTCGGGGAGCAGCAGGCGCGTGACGTCGTCATCGAGGGCCTGCGCCGTCTGGAGTACCGCGGCTACGACTCCGCGGGCATCGCGCTCATCGACAAGGGCACCATCGCCTCGGACAAGCGGGCCGGCAAGCTCGCCAACCTCGAGAAGGCGATCGCGGACGCCCCGCTCCCGCCGTCGACCACCGGGATCGGACACACCCGCTGGGCCACCCACGGCGCGCCCAACGATGTCAACGCGCACCCGCACCTCGGCAACGAGCGCCGGGTCGCGCTCGTGCACAACGGGATCATCGAGAACTTCGCCCGGCTCCGTGACGAGCTGGAGCGCAACGGTCACGACCTGATCTCCGAGACCGACACCGAGATCGCCGCACACCTGGTCGAGGTCGAGGTCGCCGCGGGCGCCGACCTGACCACCGCGATGCAGAACGTCTGCCGCAAGCTCGAGGGCGCCTTCACGCTGGTGGCGGTCGACGCCGAGGACCCGTCCCGGGTCGTCGCCGCACGCCGCAACTCGCCCCTGGTGGTCGGGCTCGGCGACGGCGAGAACTTCATCGGCTCCGACGTGGCCGCCTTCATCGAGCACACCCGCGACGCGCTCGAGCTCGGCCAGGACCAGGTGGTCACGATCACCCGTGAGGGTGTCAGCGTCACCGACTTCGACGGCAACCCCGCCGAGGGCAAGCGCTACCACGTCGACTGGGACCTCGCCGCCGCCGAGAAGGACGGCTACGACTGGTTCATGCGTAAGGAGATCTTCGAGCAGCCGCACGCGGTCGCCGACGCCCTCCTCGGCCGCCACGACGAGGAGGGGCAGCTCCAGCTCGACGAGGTCCGGATCAGCGACGACGAACTGCGCGAGATCGACAAGATCGTGATCATCGGCTGCGGCACGGCCAACTACGCCGGCATGGTCGCCAAGTACGCCATCGAGCACTGGACCCGGATCCCGTGCGAGGTCGAGCTCGCCCACGAGTTCCGCTACCGCGACCCGATCCTGACCCGGAACACGCTGGTCGTCGCGATCAGCCAGTCCGGCGAGACCGCGGACACGCTGATGGCGATCCGGCACGCGGTGAAGCAGAAGGCCAAGGTGCTGGCGATCTGCAACACCAACGGCTCGACGATCCCGCGCGAGTCCGACGCGGTGATCTACACCCACGCCGGACCCGAGATCGGGGTCGCCTCCACCAAGGGCTTCCTCACCCAGCTGATCGCCTGCTACCTGCTCGGCCTCTACCTGGCCCAGGTCCGTGGCACCAAGTACGGCGACGAGATCGCCGCGGTGGTCCGCGAGCTCGCCCAGATGCCCGCGCACGTCGAGCGCGTCCTCGCCGACGCCGACACCATCTACGCGCTGGCCGAGCGGTTCAAGGACGCGAAGTCGGTGCTCTTCCTCGGCCGTCACGCCGGCTTCCCGGTGGCGCTCGAAGGCGCGCTCAAGCTCAAGGAGCTGGCCTACATCCACGCCGAGGGCTTCGCCGCCGGCGAGCTCAAGCACGGTCCGATCGCGCTGATCGAGGAGGGACTCCCGGTCTTCTGCGTGGTGCCGCCGCGGGGCCGCGACCAGTTGCACGACAAGATGATCAGCGCGATCCAGGAGATCCGCGCCCGGGGCGCGTTGACGATCGTGCTGGCCGAGGCGGACGACGACGAGGTCATCCCGTACGCCGACGTACTGATCCCGCTCCCGACGGTGCCGACCCTGCTCCAGCCGGTCGTGGCAACGCTGCCGTTGCAGCTGTTCGCCTGCGAGCTCGCCACGGTGATGGGCCACGACGTCGACCAGCCGCGCAACCTGGCCAAGTCCGTCACCGTCGAGTGAACGGCTGAGCGGACGATGATCGGGATCGGCGTCGACGTCGTCGACCTCACCCGTTTCGAGGCGTCGCTGTCCCGCACGCCGGCGCTGCGGGAGAAGCTGCTCACCCCGGCCGAGGCGCAGTTGTCCCTCGAGTCGATGGCTGCCCGGTTCGCTGCCAAAGAGGCCCTGGCCAAGGCGCTCGGCGCCCCCGGCAACCTGGAATGGCACGACGCCGAGGTGATCACGCTCGAGTCCGGTCAGCCGGTCCTGGAACTGCGCGGCACCGTCCTCGCCCGGGCCCGTGACCTCGGTGTCACCGGCTCGCACCTGTCCCTCTCCCACGACGGCGGCGCCGCGATCGCCTTCGTCGTCCTGACCTAGGCCGGGAGCCTCGATGCGGGCAGCGCACACCGTCGACGAAGTCCGGTCCGCCGAGGCCGGCCTGCTGGCCGCACTGCCCGAGGGTGCACTGATGCAGCGTGCGGCGGCCGGACTCGCCGTGGCTGTCGCGGATCTGCTCGGGGGCGTCTACGGAAGCCGGGTGCTGCTCCTGGTGGGCTCCGGCGACAACGGCGGCGACGCCCTGTACGCCGGCGCGATGCTGGCTCGTCGCGGTGCCGCGGTCGAGGCGCTGCTGCTCTCCGGGACCGTGCACGCTGCCGGGCTCGTCGAACTCCGGGCCCGCGGCGGTCGGGTGACCGACCTGGCCACCGCTCACCGTCCCGACGTCGTGGTCGACGGGATCGTCGGCATCGGGGGCAGGCCGGGACTGCGACCCGAGGCTGCCGCCGCGGTCGCGGCGTTCGCGGGCGTGCCGGTCGTCGCCGTCGACATCCCCTCGGGGGTCGGGGTGGACGACGGCCGGGTCGAGGGCCCGCACGTCACCGCCGATCTGACCGTCACCTTCGGCACCCACAAGGCCTGCCACCTGATCGACCCGGCGGCGCAGGCGGCCGGGGTGGTGACGCTGGTCGACATCGGGCTCGACCTTCCCGCCGCGCGGATCACCGCCCTCCAGGCCGCTGACGTGGCCGCCCTGGTCCCGCGACCGGACGCGTTCGCGCAGAAGTACACCCGCGGTGTCGTCGGGGTCCGCGCCGGTTCCGCGGCGTACCCGGGCGCCGCGGTGCTCTGCACGTCCGGGGCGTCCTCCGGCCTGGCCGGGATGGTCCGGTACGTCGGCAGCGCGGCCGACGCCGTCCGGGCGCGTCACCCCGGCATCGTCGCGAACGCCGGCCGCGTCCAGGCCTGGGTCGTCGGGTCGGGCGGGGACGACGAGGCCGCCGACGCGCTGGCCCGGTCCCTCGCCGACGGTGTTCCGGTCGTGGTCGATGCCGATGCGCTGCGCCACGTCGAGCCGGGCCGCACCGATCTGGTGCTGACCCCGCACGCCGGTGAACTCGCCACGATGCTCGGCGTCGAGCGCGCGGCCGTCGAGGCCGACCAGCTCGGCCACGCCCGGCGGGCCGCGGAACACTTCGGGTCCGTGGTGCTGCTCAAGGGCCGGCATTCGCTGACCGCGCATCCCGACGGCCGTGTCCGGGTCACCACCAGCGGGCTGCCGTGGCTGGCGGTCGCGGGAGCCGGAGACGTGCTCGCGGGCGTGATCGGATCCCTGCTCGCGGTCGGGCTCGACCCGTTCGACGCCGCCTCGGCGGGGTCGTGGATCCACGGCGCCGCGGCGACGTTGGCGGGCCGTGGCGGTCCGGTGACTCCCGAGGGTGTCGCCGAGGCGATCGCAGCCGCGGTCACCGACCTGGAAGGATGAGCGGCACCATGGCTGCCTCCGAACCTGCGCCGCGCGCCGAGATCGTCATCGACCTCGACGCGTTCCGTTCCAACCTCGACCGGCTCGGCGAACTGGTCGCGACCGGCGCGGACGGGCCGGCGGTGATGGTGGTCGTGAAGGCGGACGGCTACGGCCACGGGATGGTGGAGTGCGCCCGTGCCGCGCGTGAAGCTGCGGTGCCCTGGCTCGGCGTGGCCACCCAGACCGAGGCACTCACGCTCCGTGCCGCCGGCGACACCGGCCGGCTGCTCAGCTGGCTCGGCGTGCCGGGCGAGGACTACCGCGACGCCGTCGCGGCCGACGTCGACCTGGGCGCGTCGTCGGTGCAGCAGCTCGACGAGATCGCCGCGGGCGCGACGTCGGCCGGCGCGGTCGCCAGGGTTCATCTGAAGGTCGACACCGGGCTCTCCCGTAACGGCGCGCCCCGGTCGGCCTGGGCCGAGCTGTTCGAGTCCGCCCGCGCCCACGAGGAGTCCGGGCGGATCGACGTGGTCGGCATCTGGTCGCACCTCGCCTGCGCGGACGAGCCGGCGCACCCGTCGAACGATCGTCAGATCGAGGCGTTCGACGCCGCCCTCGCGATGGCCGAGGAGCTCGGACTGGAACCGGAGGTCCGCCATCTGGCCAACTCGGCCGGTGCGCTGCTCCGTCCCGACACCTGGTTCGACCTGGTCCGCATCGGGATCGCGGCGTACGGGTTGAGCCCGGCACCGCGGGTGGTCACGGCCGCTGAACTCGGCCTGGTCCCGGTGATGACGGTCCGTGCCACTGTGGCGATCACCAAGACGATCGGTCCCGGCGACGGCGTCTCCTACGGGCACACCTACGTCGCCAACCGGAAGCAGGACGTCGCGCTGGTGCCCCTCGGGTACGGCGACGGCATCCCGCGGCACGCGTCGGCTCGCGCCGAGGTCCGGATCGGCGAGGCGCACTGCCGGATCCTGGGCACCGTCTGCATGGACCAGTTCGTGGTCTCGGTGCCGTCGTCGGTCCAGGCCGGCGACGTCGCGGTGCTCTTCGGCCCCGGCACGGACGGTGAGCCGACCGCTGACGACTGGGCCGAGGCCTGCGGCACGATCAACTACGAGATCGTCACCCGGATCGGCGGCACGGCCGGCCGCGCGACCCGGACCTGGACCGGCGCATGACCGAACTCCTCGAGGTCGGCGCCGATCGCGCCGACGACGTCCTCGCCGTCATTCTCGCCGCCTTCGCAGGACGCCCCGTCCTCGATCCGCCCGCGACCGCGCTCGAGGAGACCGTCGCCTCCGTCGGCGCCGCGCTCGAGGCGAACGGCGGACTTCTCGCCGTGCACGACGGCCGGCCGGTCGGAGCGCTGATCTTCGCCGACGCCGGGCCGCTGCTGGGACTGCGCCGTGTCGGCGTCCTGGCCGACGCGCGTCACCACGGCATCGCGAGCCTGCTCGCCGAGCGTGCCGAGTCGGTGGCCGGCCAACGAGGCAGGCGCGGGCTCGTGCTCGAGGCCCGGGCCGAGCTTCCGAAGACCGTGCTGTTCTGGGAGCGGCACGGGTACGTCGAGGTCGACCGCGACGGCCCCCGGCTGCACCTGCAGCGCCTGCTCCCGTTGAGTACGACGCTCCCCACCCCCGAGTCGACCCAGGACGTCGGCCGCCGCCTCGGCGCGGTGCTCGCCAAGGGAGACCTGGTCATCCTCACCGGTGACCTCGGGGCCGGGAAGACGACGTTCACCCAGGGCCTCGGCGAGGGGCTCGGCGTTCGTGGTCCGGTGACCTCGCCGACGTTCGTGATCGCCCGGGTGCACCCGTCACTGTCCGAGGGTCCGGCGCTGGTGCACGTCGACGCCTACCGGCTCGGCGACGCCCTGGAACTCGACGACCTCGACCTGGACACCGATCTCGACCTGGCCGTCACCGTCGTCGAGTGGGGCTCGGGCCTCGCCGAATCGCTCGCCGGCGACCGGCTGGAACTCACCCTGACCAGGGCCGCCGACGACGTCCGCACACTCCGGCTGACCGCGATCGGCACGCGCTGGGTCGACGTCGACCTCGCCGCGGTCCTGAGCCCCGCGTAACCTCGGGCCAATGTTGCTCGCGTTCGACACCGCCACCCCGCACGTCACCGTCGCACTCCACGACGGCGAGCGGGTGGCCGCGACGTACTCGTCGGACGAGTCGATGCGGCACGGCGAGATGCTGGCCCCGGGGATCGCGACCGTGCTCGAGCACGCCGGCGCGACCAGCCGGGACGTCACCGCGATCGCCGTCGGCGTCGGCCCCGGACCGTTCACCGGGCTCCGGGTCGGGCTGGTCACGGCGCGCACGATGGCGCACGCACTCGAGATCCCGGTGTACGGCGTCTGCTCGCTCGACATCCTGGCCGCCGAGGCGTTCGACGCCGGCCACGACGACTTCCTGATCGCCACCGACGCGCGGCGCAAGGAGGTCTACCTGGCCTCCTACGCGAGCCGGCAGCGGATGAGCGGTCCGGAGGTGGTGAAGCCTGCGGACGTGGCCACCGACCGGCTGGTGATCGGACGCGGGGCGCTGCTCTATCCCGAGGCGTTCCCGAACTCGGCCGGGCCGGAGCACCCCGACGCGGAGGTGCTCTGCGACGTCGTCGTACGCGAGCGTTTCGAACTGCTCGACCCGGACCCGTTGTACCTCCGCCGCCCGGACGCGGTCGCCGCGCACACCCCCAAGAAGGTGTCATGACCAGCGGTCTGACGATCCGCCCGGCGACGGCGGCCGACGTCGCCGTCGTCGTCGCTCTCGAGGACGCCACCCAGGGGACCGATGCCTGGAGCGAAGGCCTGGTCCGTGACGGCATCGAGGGCGGACTGCCGACGATCGACTACCTGGTGGCCGAGGTCGGCGGTGCCGTCGTCGGCTACGCGGTGGCGTCGTACGCCGGCGACATCGCCGAACTGCAGCGGATCGGGGTCAGCGATGCGGCCCGCCGCCAGGGAGTCGCCTCGGCGCTGCTCGACGAGGTCGTGGCGCACGCCCCGAGCACCGGGGCCGACCGGATGCTCCTCGAGGTCCGTGCGGACAACCGCGGGGCGCTGGCGTTCTACGCCGCCCGCGACTTCGTCGAGATCGACCGCCGGACCCGCTACTACCGCGACGGCGCTGACGCCGTGGTGATGCGGTTGCCGCTGATCTCCGGCTGCGGCGGGAGCCGGCGATGACGACGAGCGAGCCCCTGGTCCTGGGCATCGAGACCTCCTGCGACGAGACCGGGGTCGGGATCGTCCGCGGGCACACCCTGCTCGCCGATGCGGTCGCGTCGTCCGTCGAGGAGCACGCCCGCTTCGGCGGCGTCGTGCCCGAGGTCGCTTCGCGCGCTCATCTCGAAGCGATGGTGCCGACCCTCGACCGGGCCTGCCAGACGGCCGGTGTCCGTCTCGCCGACGTCGACGCCATCGCCGTCACGGCCGGTCCCGGCCTGGCCGGAGCGCTGCTGGTCGGCGTCGCGGCAGCGAAGTCGCTCGCGCTCGCCCTCGACAAGCCGCTGTTCGGCGTGAACCACCTGGCCGCTCACGTCGCGGTCGACCAGCTCGAACACGGCGTGCTCCCGGACCCCTGCCTGGCGATGCTCGTCTCCGGCGGGCACTCCTCGTTGCTCCGTGTCGACGACGTGACCGTCGGTGTCACCTCGCTCGGCTCGACCATCGACGACGCCGCCGGGGAGGCGTTCGACAAGGTGGCCCGGCTGCTCGGACTACCCTTCCCGGGCGGTCCGCACATCGACAAGGAAGCTCGCAGCGGGTCGTCGGTCGCGATCGACTTCCCGCGCGGCCTCACCTCGCGGCGCGACCTGGAGCGGCACCGGTTCGACTACTCGTTCTCGGGCCTCAAGACCGCGGTCGCACGCTGGGTCGAGGCGCGGGAGCGCTCCGGCGAGCCGGTCCCGGTCGCCGATGTCGCGGCGTCGTTCCAGGAAGCGGTCTGCGACGTGCTGACCCGCAAGGCGGTCGACGCGGCGGTCTCCGAGGGGATCGAGGACATCCTGATCGGCGGCGGAGTCGCGGCGAACTCACGCCTGCGGGTGCTCGCCGAGGAACGCGCGGCCGCGAAGGGGATCCGGGTCCGGGTCCCGCGCCCGGGGCTGTGCACCGACAACGGCGCGATGGTCGCCGCCCTCGGCTCCGAGATGGTCGCCCGCGGCCGGACGCCGTCGCCGCTGGACCTGCCGGCGGATTCGTCGATGCCGGTCACCACCGTCCTGTTCTGAGGCGGCGTCTTCTACGGCAGCGGCACCTGCAGGAACTCCGGCCGGTACAGGTGCGGGTCCTTGAGCAGTTTCGACAGGTCGGCGACGTTGCGGCTGTAGGACACGACGACCGAGTCCGCGCTGGGCAGCAGATCCGGATGAGCCAGCGGCATGTAGCGGAGCAGTCCGTCGGCGGAGTCGGACGGGATCTGGGCGAGCGGGGCGCTCGCGACGTACGGACCCGTCGGCCCGGGAGCCTTCCAGATCACCAGGTCGGTCCCCAGCATCTCGTCGCGCTTGCTGACGGCGTACCAGTCCTCGCCGCGGTGGAAGACCGAGAGCACCTGGGAGACGCCGCGCACCGCGGGCACGATCACGGCGGCCCGGTCCTCGCGCCGCTGCCAGGTGCGTCCGTCCCAGAACTGCCACCGGTCCGGTTCACCGACCAGTTCGGGCCGGACCCGCGCCACCCGCAACGACCGGCCGAAGACAGTCGCCGGGTCGGGGTTCGCGGTGCCGTAGACGTAGAGCCAGCCACCGGCCTCCTCGATCGCGGCGCCCCACAGCGGCCGCCGCGGATCGGAGTCGTCCGGGCCGTGGTCGCTGACCAGGAGGAGGGACGGCGCCTTCCCCGGGCGCACCGAGAAGAGCGCATAAGCCGGCCCGAGGATCTCGAAGTCGAAGACCCCGGACCCGGTGGTCCGGACCCGCTGCAGGCTCACCCCGACCAGGTCGTGATCGCCGCGGCGCGCGACGGCCAGGTCCATCGGCCAGTAGCCGACGCCGTCGGCGCGGTCCGGTACCACTGCGCCGTGGTCGTTCGGCATCACCGCGCTCGCGCAACCCGGCGAGAACATCAGCATCGAGTTCCTGACGAACCGCTGACCGTCGAAGTTCTTCTGGCGCAGGGTGTCGCCGAAGACCCAGAGCGACCTGCCGTCCTGCAAGGTGGCGCTGGCCCCGACGTCCGCGCCGACGAAGCCGGGGACCGCGCGGTAGCGCCCGATCATCGAGTTCAGGCCGGCCACGTCCGCCGGTGGCGTGAAGGGCAGGCAGTCCAGCGACAGGCGCTGGGCCGGGGGCTCCTCGCGGTAGACGACGAGGGTGGCTCCCGCGATCGAGAGGACCGCGATCCCCGCGCACAGCAGAGCGACCACACGCACCCGCCTGCGGTAGCGGTCGACCCAGACCATCCCCTCACACCTCCGCGACCAGTCTCCCCCCGAGAGGAGGGGGCGACTGGTCGCGGCGGCGTGCGGTGTGGCCGGGGTCTCAAGCCGGTGACCCAGACCGGGTCTCAGCCCTCCGGCAGCAGGTACGGCGGGGTGAGGTCGTCGGTCCCGGTCTCGGTCGGCAGCGCGAGCTCGCGGTTGCCGTCGAGCCCGATGCGCAGCACCGCCCACTGGCCCTTCTCGGTGACGACGGCGAGGACGTGCTCGTCGTCCTCCCACACCATCGTGGTGATCACGGCCTGGTCGACGGCGGCCAGGTCGAGCACGACCTTGCCGGTCTTCGCGTCCAGGACCGCCAGTTCGGCGTCGCCCATCCCCGAGCCCACCGAGCCGGTGGCGAGCAGGTGCTCGCCGTCGGGGGAGAAGGTGCTCACCCGCTTGCCGGCCCGGTTCGCGGCGGTGCACGTGTTCCACAGCTGGTTGTCACCGTTGTCGAGGACCGCGGAGCAGGTGGTCAGGTCCTCGTGCACCTCGGTGATCCCTGCGGCGAGGCCGTCCGGGTTGAGGTCGGTGAGGTTGTGCAGGGCCGGGAAGCGCAGCTGCGGTTCCCGGCCGGGCGAGACCTCCCAGTTGGCCGGGACCTCACCCCTGCTCGTGGCGAAGATCGTGCAACCACCGTCCGGGCTGTCCGGCGAGCAGTCCTCGCCCTGTACGGCGACGACCGCGAACCCGGAGCCGACCGGGATCCTGCCCGGTTCGAGGTACTCGGCGCCCTTGTCCTGGATGACCACGACCGTGCCGTCGGGCTTCGCGAACGCGCCGACGTTGCCTCCGGCCGAGACCGCGAAGCCGCCTTCGATCGGCCAGGCCCCGACGCCGCTGCGGTCCTCGCCGACGAAGCTGGCCTCCAGGTTGCCCGAGCCGTCCAGCGACTGGCGCGCCACCAGGAAGCCGCCGTCGAGCCGGGCCAGCGCCCGCGGCTCACCGCCCTTGCCGAGCGGGATCTCGGTGTCGCCGTCGTGCAGCGTGCCGGCGTGCACGTAGCCGTCCTGGGGCTCCGCCCCGGCCTTCAAGCCCTCGATCGTGATCGGCTCGTCGCTCACCGGCGCCGCCGGCGACGGCTCCTTGGTGCTACCCGGTCCGTCGTCGGAGATCACGGTGATCCCGACCGGCACCGCGATCGCGAGTACGACGGCTGCCATCACCATCGAGGCGCGCATCCGGCGGCCGCGCCGGATCTCGCCGGCCCGCGCCATCACCCGGTCCATCGAGAGATCGGCGCCGTGGCCTGCCGAGAAGCGGTCGGCCTCCCGGGCCAGCGCGCTGGTCAGTTCGTTGTCGTCCATGTTCTTGGTGTTCATCGGGCTGCCTCCCATCCAGTGAGGTCGTCGCGGTCACCCAGGTGGGTACGCAGGGTGGCCAGCGCTCGGCTGGCCTGGGACTTCACGGTCCCGGTGGAGACCCCGAGGGCCTCGGCGGTCTCCTTCTCGGAGAGCTGTTCGTAGTAGCGCAGCACGATCACGGCGCGCTGCCGCTCCGGCAGCTCCCGGACGGCGTCCCACAGGGTCTCGCGGACGCCGTCGTACTGCTCGCCGCTGACCGGGACGTCGTGGGCCCGGGTGTCGGTGACGACCTCGCGCTGCCGCCAGAGCCGGCGCCACCCGGAGGTGTGCTCGTTGACCAGCATCTTGCGGGCGTAGGCATCGACGGACTGCGCGGCCGAGACCCGGTCCCAGGCCAGGTAGACCTTGGCGAGTGTCGTCTGGACCAGGTCCTCCGCGGCATGCGCGTCGCCGGTCAGCAGGTACGCCGTCGCGAGCAGTCGTCGCTGCCGGGCGATCATCCATGCCTCGAAGTCGGCACGCGTGTGCGCGTCGCCTCGGGTTCCTGAGCGTGCGGGTCGTAGTTCCACGACCACAGGCTCTCCGGTTCTGGTGAGCATCGTCCACCTCCTTCGAACTTCCAGACGAGGCGTGTCGCGAAAAGGTTGCACCGGGGACGGGACTGATTCGCCCCGCGGGTGAGAAGGTCTGGTCAGGACCCGTCCCCGGGTGCGTCGACGTGGAGGAGAAGTCATGCAGCAGGTCCGTGCCGTAGTGGCGCGCAGCAAGGGCGCGCCGGTCGAGCTGGTCACGATCAACGTGCCGGACCCGGGTCCGGGCGAGGCCGTGGTGAAGGTCCAGGCCTGCGGGGTCTGCCACACCGACCTGCACTACCGCGAGGGCGGCATCAACGACGACTTCCCGTTCCTGCTCGGCCACGAGGCCGCGGGCGTGGTCGAGGCCGTCGGACCCGACGTCACCGAGGTCGCACCGGGCGACTTCGTGATCCTGAACTGGCGTGCGGTCTGCGGTGACTGCAGGGCCTGTGACCGGGGTGAGCCCTGGTACTGCTTCGCGACCTTCAACGCCACCCAGAAGATGACGCTGGAGGACGGCACAGAGCTCTCGCCGGCGCTCGGGATCGGCGCGTTCGCGGAGAAGACCCTGGTCGCCGCCGGGCAGTGCACCAAGGTGGATCCCTCCGCGCGGCCGGCCGCCGTCGGGCTGCTCGGCTGCGGCGTGATGGCCGGCATCGGCGCCGCGATCAACACCGGGGGAGTCACCCGCGGGAAGAGTGTCGCGGTGATCGGCTGCGGCGGGGTCGGCGCCGCGGCGGTCGCCGGGTCGGCACTCGCCGGAGCGGGCACGATCATCGCGGTGGATCTCGACGACCGGAAGCTCGAGGGTGCCCGCAAGCTCGGCGCGACCCACACCGTCAACGCGGGCAGCGAGGACGTGGTCGAGGCGATCCAGGCACTCACCGGCGGCTTCGGCGCCGATGTGGTGATCGAGGCGGTCGGTCGCCCGGAGACCTGGAAGCAGGCCTTCTATGCCCGCGACCTCGCCGGGACGGTGGTCCTGGTCGGAGTCCCGACGCCGGACATGAAGGTCCCCGACCTGCCGCTGATCGACCTGTTCGGCCGCGGCGGCTCGCTGAAGTCGAGCTGGTACGGCGACTGCCT
>JAKFBZ010000029.1:0-1888 GCA_036676945.1 Marmoricola sp. | reverse complement strand
TGGTCTCGGCCATGGCGCGTTCCATGGAGCCGGTGATCCGGTCGGCATAGAGGATCACCTGGCCGTCGACGTTGCGCGCGGCGCGGCCGATGGTCTGGATCAGGCTGGTCTCGGAGCGCAGGAAGCCCTCCTTGTCGGCGTCGAGGATGGCCACCAGGCCGCACTCGGGGATGTCGAGGCCCTCGCGCAGCAGGTTGATCCCCACCAGGGCGTCGAAGGCGCCCAGGCGCAGGTCGCGGATGATCTCGATCCGCTCCATGGTGTCGATGTCGGAGTGCATGTAGCGCACGCGCAGGCCCTGCTCGTGCATGTACTCGGTGAGGTCCTCGGCCATCTTCTTGGTCAGCACGGTGATCAGGCTGCGATAGCCCTTGGCCGTGGTCTGGCGGACCATGTCGATGACGTCGTCCACCTGGCTGAAGCCGCCGGTGGTCACCGGGCGCACCTCGACCGGCGGGTCGATCAGGCCGGTGGGGCGGATCACCTGCTCGGCGAAGACTCCGCCGGTGCGCTCCATCTCCCAGTCGCCCGGGGTGGCCGAGACGTGGACCGTCGCCGGCCGCATGGCGTCCCACTCCTCGAACTTGAGCGGGCGGTTGTCGAGGCAGGAGGGCAGGCGGAAGCCGTATTCCGCCAGGGTGAACTTGCGGCGGTAGTCGCCGCGGTACATGCCGCCGATCTGGGGCACCGACTGGTGGCTCTCGTCGACGAACAGCAGGCCGTTCTCCGGGATGTATTCGAAGAAGGTCGGCGGCGGCTCGCCGGTGCGGCGGCCGGAGAGATAGCGGCTGTAGTTCTCGATCCCAGCGCAGGAGCCGGTGGCCTGGATCATCTCGATGTCGAAATTGGTCCGCTGCTCCAGGCGCTGGGCCTCCAGCAGCTTGCCGTTGGCCACCAGCCAGTCGAGGCGCTCCTTCAGCTCTTCCTTGATGGCGATGACCGCCTGGTTGAGCGTCGGGCGCGGGGTGACGTGGTGGCTGTTGGCGTAGATCTTGATCCCCTCCAGGTCGGCGGTCTTCTTGCCGGTCAGGGGGTCGAACTCGGTGACGGTCTCGATCTCGTCGCCGAACAGGCTGATGCGCCAGGCGCGGTCCTCGTAGTGGGCCGGGAAGATCTCGATGGTGTCGCCCCGGCGGCGGAACGAGCCGCGCTCGAAGGCCGCGTCGTTGCGCTTGTACTGCAGGGCCACCAGGTCGCCCATCAGCCGCTTCTCGTCGATCCGCTGGCCGGGCTCCAGCGTCATGGTCATGGCCGTATAGGTCTCGACCGAGCCGATGCCGTAGATGCAGGAGACCGAGGCGACCACGATCACGTCGTCGCGCTCGAGGATCGCCCGGGTGGCCGAGTGGCGCATCCGGTCGATCTGCTCGTTAATCGAGCTGTCCTTCTCGATGTAGGTGTCGGTCCGGGGGACGTAGGCCTCGGGCTGGTAGTAGTCGTAATAGGAGACGAAGAACTCCACCGCGTTCTCGGGGAAGAAGCTCTTCATCTCGGAATAGAGCTGGGCGGCCAGGGTCTTGTTGGGCGCCAGGATCAGGGCCGGGCGCTGGGTCTGCTCGATGACCTTGGCCATGGTGAAGGTCTTGCCGGAGCCGGTGACCCCCAGCAGCACCTGATCGTGCTCCTTGCCTTCGAGGCCCGCGACGAGTTCGGCGATCGCCGTCGGCTGGTCGCCGGCGGGCTCGTAGTCCGAGACCAGCTTGAACCGCTTGCCGCCCTCCGACTTGACCGGCCGCGCCGGGCGGTGGGGCTTCCACAGCATCGGCATGGTGTTCTCGTCATAGTCGAAGGCGCCCGACATGTCGGCGACGCCAGCGGGGGCGGTGGGTTCGGCGGAACGGGGCATGAACGCCAAGGTAGGATCGATCATGCCGCGATGCTAGCGCGC